>NZ_JBHVRX010000001.1:0-545926 GCF_042885515.1 Streptomyces sp. NPDC058052
GCCCCCGCCGGAACGGTCCGGCGGGGGCTCCTCGCACGTACGGGCCGGGCGGTCAGGCGCCGAGCTTCTGCTTGACCTGGGCCAGCGACGGGTTCGTCAGCGTCGAGCCGTCAGGGAAGAGGACGGTCGGGACGGTCTGGTTGCCGCCGTTGGCCTTCTCCACGAACTCGGCCGACGCGGGGTCCAGCTCGATGTTGACCTCGGTGTACGCGATGCCCTCGCGGTCCATCTGGCCCTTCAGCCGGCGGCAGTAGCCGCACCACTCGGTGCTGTACATCGTCACAGTGCCCTGCATCGCCAGGCGCTCCTCTTGGTTCGGGGGTCGGTGCCGAAGGGAGAACGTACGCCACCCGGCCGTCCATTCCCGCACCCCGGGTGAGCTGCGCCGCTCCCCGCCCCCCGCGGCCGGGACGATCATGCGACGGTACGACCACGACCCCCGGCCTGTGGACGACGCGCCGCACCGACCCCGCCCGACCTGGCAGCATGGCGGAGTGACAGCAGCAACGCACTCCCCTCTCTTCCCGCGGGTCCCGGAGACCGCCGACGCGGTGCTCGACGGGCTCGACCCGGAGCAGCGCGAGGTCGCCACGGCCCTGCACGGCCCGGTGTGCGTCCTCGCGGGCGCCGGCACGGGCAAGACCCGGGCGATCACCCACCGGATCGCCTACGGGGTCCGGGCAGGCGTGCTGCCGCCCTCCAGCGTGCTCGCCGTCACCTTCACCAACCGCGCCGCGGGCGAGATGCGCGGCCGGCTCCGGCAGCTCGGCGCGGGCGGCGTCCAGGCCCGCACCTTCCACTCGGCGGCCCTCCGCCAGCTCCAGTTCTTCTGGCCGAAAGCGATCGGTGGCCCGCTGCCCCGGCTCGTGGAGCGCAAGGCGCAGCTGGTCGCCGAGGCCGCGGCCCGCTGCCGCGTCCGGCTCGACCGGAACGAGCTGCGGGACGTCACGGCGGAGATCGAATGGGCCAAGGTCACCCAGACCGTCCCCGCCGACTACCCGGCGGCGGTCGCCCGCTCCCGGCGCGACGCCCCCCGGGACCCGGCCGAGATCGGCCAGCTCTACGCGATGTACGAGCAGCTCAAGGGCGAGCGCTCGGTGATCGACTTCGAGGACGTGCTGCTGCTCACCGTCGGCATCCTCCAGGACCGGCTCGACATCGCCGAGCAGATCCGCCGCCAGTACCAGCACTTCGTCGTCGACGAGTACCAGGACGTCTCCCCGCTCCAGCAGCGCCTCCTGGAGCTGTGGCTGGGGGAGCGGGACAGCCTCTGCGTGGTCGGGGACGCCAGCCAGACGATCTACTCCTTCACCGGCGCCACCCCCGACCACCTGCTGGACTTCCGCGGCCGCCATCCGCACGCGACCGTGGTCAAGCTGGTCCGCGACTACCGCTCCACGCCCCAGGTCGTCCACCTCGCCAACGGCCTCCTCGACCAGGCCCGCGGCCGGGCCGCCGACGCCCGCCTGGAGCTGGTCTCGCAGCGCGAGCGCGGCCCCGAGCCGGTCTACACCGAGTACGGCGACGAGCCCGCCGAGGCCGAGGGCACCGCCCGCCGGGTCCGCGACCTGATCGCCTCCGGCGTCCCGGCCGGCGAGATCGCCGTCCTCTACCGGATCAACGCCCAGTCGGAGGTCTACGAGCAGGCCCTCGCCGACGCCGGCGTCCCCTACCAGCTGCGCGGCGCCGAGCGCTTCTTCGAGCGCCAGGAGGTACGGGAGGCGGGCGCGGCCCTGCGCGGCGCGGCCCGCTTCGGGGCGAACGACGCGCTCCTCGACGGCGCCGAGGACCTGCCGGCCCAGGTGCGGGCGGTGCTTTCCGGCCACGGCTGGAGCAGCCGGCCGCCGGCCGGTTCCGGCGCGGTCCGGGACCGCTGGGAGTCGCTCGCCGCGCTCGCCCGGCTCGCCGACGACTTCGCCGCCGCGCGCCCCGGCGCCACCCTCTCCGACCTGGTCGCCGAGCTGGACGAGCGGGCCGCCGCCCAGCACGCCCCCACCGTCCAGGGCGTCACCCTCGCCTCGCTGCACGCCGCCAAGGGCCTGGAGTGGGACGCCGTCTTCCTGGTCGGTCTCACCGACGGCATGCTGCCGATCACCTACGCGAAGACGGACGCGCAGGTCGAGGAGGAGCGCCGGCTGCTCTACGTGGGCGTCACCCGCGCCCGCGTCCACCTCACGCTCTCCTGGGCGCTCTCCCGCTCCCCGGGCGGCCGCCCCGGCCGCGTCCCCAGCCGCTTCCTCAAGGGGCTCCGCCCCGGCTCCGGCAGCCGGGGCACCGGCCACGGCGCCGCCGCCGGCGGCATCGAGCGGGGCGGCTCCGGCCCCTCCGGCGAGGGCGCCCGCCGCCGTCCGCGCGGCCCCGTCCGCTGCCGGGTCTGCGGCACCACCCTCACCGAGGCCGGCGCGATGAAGCTGCTCCGCTGCGAGGACTGCCCCTCCGACATGGACGAGGGCCTGTACGAGCGGCTGCGCGACTGGCGGGCCGTCCGGGCCCACGAGCTCGGCCAGCCGGCCTATTGCGTGTTCACCGACAAGACGCTCATGGCGATCGCCGAGCGCGTCCCCGGCTCCGGCGGCGAGCTCGCCGTGATCGCCGGGGTCGGCGCCCGGAAGCTGGACCGGTTCGGAGCCGACGTCCTCGCCATCTGCGCAGGTGAGGACCCGGATGAAGAGGGTGCCGCGAGCGCGGAGGACGTCTGATCGAAACTCGTGGGAAAAATAGTTTGCGCCCGCCCCGTCAAGCCCCATAGGTTCTTAACCACGCAACAGCGGCTTCTTATGAAGCCCTGTCTCGTGCTGTACTTGTCCAAATAAACATCGAGAGCCCGGCTCGCACCCGAGCTCTCCGAGACGCCGAGAGGAGGCGATTCCAGTGATCAGCAACATCAACGTCATCAGCAGCAACGTCAGCACCGTCGTCAGCACCGCCAAAATGACCGATCGCTCGGTCGTCTCCGCCTGCTCGCTCGGCCTCTCCGCCTTTGCGCTCCTTGGCAGTGGTCTGCCCGTCACCGGTCTGTCCGGTCGCGGCGTGGCCCTCATCGAGCGCGATGAGCGACCGACCAAGGCACGGGTGGCTGAAGAGGGCAAGGCCGGAATCACGGCCTATGGCTTCGCGGCGGCCGGTGCCGGCAAGCAGCAGACGACGCAGCACCACACGATGTGGGCCTTCCGTGGGCTCGAACCCTGGAGTGATCCAGCCTGACCTGATCAGGCCGGCGCCTTCAGGGCCGCGGAACCCCACCCGGGATCCGCGGCCCTTCTGTTTGTCCCCGAACGGGGGCGACGGAACGAAGGGGCCTCGGGACAAGCAACCCGGTACCAGCCGAAGACCCGGCCCACCGGCCGGAACGACCAGACGAGGAAAGACACCCGTGCAACTCGAAGCGCACGCCCCGTCCGTACCGCCTTCCGAAACGATCCCCCCGTCCGGCCTCACGGAGGACCACGCCTTGACCCCCCTGACATCGCTCACCGCGCTCGACGACGCCATCGAGAACCTCGGCGTCCCCGTCCCCTGCCGTGCCTACGACCCGGAGGTCTTCTTCGCCGAGTCCCCGGCCGACGTCGAGTACGCGAAGTCCCTCTGCAAGACCTGCCCGCTGGTCGCGGCCTGTCTCGCCGGTGCCAAGGAGCGCCGTGAGCCCTGGGGTGTCTGGGGCGGCGAGCTCTTCGTCCAGGGCGTGGTCGTCGCCCGCAAGCGGCCCCGTGGCCGTCCGCGCAAGAACCCGGTCGCGGCATGACCGCCGTCACCTGGGAGGCACCCCACAAGGCCCCCAGGCGTACCGGAACGATCGACCACCCCCTCACGCACGATCCCCAGAAGCAGGCCCCGATGACCACGCCCGCCACCGAGCCCATCCGCTCCGCTACCCCCGACTTCTCCACCACCGGCGCCCCCGCGCTGCGTCAGAACAGGACCCGTGACATGCAACTCATCCCAGAAGCCCTGGCCCGTGCCCATATGCACGAGCGACAGCGTGAGGCCGACGCGGAACGTCAGGCCGTGCGCCTGATCGCCGCCCGGCGCATGCAGCGCCGCGCCGAGCGCGTCTCGCTGCGCGCCCGCCGCGCGCTGGCCATGGCCGTCATGCACTGACGCCCCACCAGGCGTCCCCGCGGGGGCCGGTCCGAACGGACCGGCCCCCGCGGTGCGTTGCCCCGCCGCGGCCGCCCCGCCGGGCTATCGTCACGAGGATGAACGAGCCCCGCGCCGCGGAGGAGCCCGTGGCCTGCGCACGCTGCGGCAGGACCGCCGACACCCTCCCGATCACCTGGACCTGTTCCGTCGAGAACGGCCGCCGCGAGTACTTCTGCGAGGAGTGCGCCCGGGCCAACATCCGGGCCATCGAGGGCCGCCTCGACTCCTCCTGGTGGTGAGCCCTCAGGCCGCCGGGTCGAAGCCGGGCAGCCAGGCGGACAGCTCGTCCCGCAGCCGGACCGACGCGTTGAGCTGGCAGAGCACCCCGATCGTCGAGAGCGTCACCCGGTGGATCAGCAGGTACGACGGCGGCAGGTTCAGCTGCCGCCCCAGCTGGTGCGCGGGGGAGCGCGGATCGGCGATCCGGGCCGCCTGCGTCCGCATCCAGCCCCGGGTGAAGACGAAGGACTCCGCCTCCGCCGGCTCGATGATCGGCAGCAGGTACTCCAGGACCTCGTCCGGGTCGAGGGCCACCGACTCCTTCACGAAGCCCTCCTCCCGCAGCAGCGCGTACACCTGCTCCGCCTCGCCGTCCAGCGTCATCCTCAGACAGGTCCCGATCGTCTCCGGAAGCCCGCCGGGCAGCCGGTCCACGGTGCCGAAGTCCAGCACCCCGAGCCGCCAGCCCGCGGGATCCTCCGCCCCGTCGCCGTCGCCGTCGCCGTCGCCGCCGGCCGGCAGCAGCCGGAAGTTCCCCGGGTGCGGATCGGCGTGCAGCAGCCCCGTCCGGGCCGGCCCGGAGAAGAGGAACCGGGCCAGCAGCTGCCCGGCCCGGTCCCGCTGCTCCTGGCTGCCGTCCGCGATCACCTCCGCCAGCGGGATCCCGTCCATCCACTCCGTCACCAGCACCTGCTCCGCCTGGTGCACCACCGCCGGCACCACCACGTCCGGATCGTCCGCGAAGACCTCGGCGTGCTCCCGCTGCGCCCGCGCCTCCAGGGCGTAGTCCAGCTCCTCCGTCACCCGCTCCCGCAGCTCCGTGATGAGCGGCTTCACCTCGATCCCCGGCACCAGCGGCCCGAGGAGCCGGGCGAACCGGCTCAGCTGCGCCAGGTCCGACAGCAGGGCCTCCCCGGCGCCCGGGTACTGCACCTTGACCGCGACCTCGCGCCCGTCGTGCCAGACCGCCCGGTGCACCTGCCCGATCGACGCGGCCGCCGCCGGCTTGTCCTCGAACTCCAGGAACAGCTCCCGCCATTCCGCCCCGAGCCGCTCCTCCAGGACCCCGTGCACCGTCCGCACCGGCATCGGCGGCGCCGCCTCCTGAAGCTTCGTCAGCGCCGCCCGGTACGGCCCGGCGATCTCCTCCGGCAGCGCCGACTCGAAGACCGACAGCGCCTGGCCGAACTTCATGGCCCCGCCCTTGAGTTCCCCGAGCACCTTGAACAGCTGCTCCGCCGTGCGCTCCTGGAGCTCCCGGGCGACGAACTCGGCGGACTTGCCGCCGATCCGCTTGCCCAGGCCCCAGGTCGCGCGGCCCGCGAAGCCCAGCGGCAACGCGGCCAACTTGGCGGTCCGGGTGACCGCCTTCCGGGGAAGATCAGACATGCGCCCCTCCAATTCCCAGACTGTCGTGCCGCGCAGGGCTGCGCCCCGCCATTGTGGACCGAGCCTCCCCGGCTGCCGAGACGCCCACCCCCACCCTGCCGCGCGCGGCGCCGCAGGGACAGGCCGGGTGCGGCACCAGCCGCTGGGACCGCCACGCCAGCGTCGGCGCCGCGGCCTCCCAGCGGGTCCCCGTGCTCGCCGGAAGCTCCCCGTCGAGGAAGGCCAGCGCGTGCGCCGCGGCGAGCCCGGCCACCGCCGCCGCCAGCGCCACGTCGCAGGCCGGCAGCGGATGCGGCGCCCCCGAACGCCACTGCGCCAGGAGCCGCGGCCACGCCGGGTCCCGGTCCGTCGCCTCCTCCTGGAGGCACCGGGCGCACGCCGTCCCGCCCGGCAGCACCAGCGGACCCACCAGTCCGGTCGCCTCCAGCACCCCCGCGTACAGGTGGGGGACCCCCGCCGTCATCCACGGCTCGGCCGCCACCGGGTCCGGCACCAGCACCCCCAGCCCGTCCCGGGGCGTCACCAGCACGAGCGACACCGGCACCCCGCCGTCCCCGTCACCCCCTCCGGTCCGCCGGCCCGCCCGCCGCGCGGCCACCGGTCCGCGGGCCCAGCGCCCCACGAGCCGCCGCGCCGCCGCCACCCGCCGCTCGCCGACCGCCTCGGCGGGCAGTCCGCCCGGCGCCGTCTCCCACGGCTCCACCCGGCCGCCGTCCACCACCTCCACCGTCCCGACGCCCGCCGCGGCGAGCAGCGCCGCCACCGTGCCGCCCACCCGTCCGGCGCCCCGCACCCGCACCCGCCGCTCCCGCCGGGCCGCCAGGGTCCGCAGTGCCCGGTCCGGCTCCGGGCACACCACCGACAGCGCGGCCAGATCCGCCCGCAGCGGGTCCAGCGCCGTGTCCACCGCCCCCGCCTCGGGGCCCGCCCGCCCCGGACGCCCGGCCCCGGCCTCCACGAGCAGCCCCGCCGACGCGAGCCGGGCGAGCAGCGCGTCGAGCCGCCCCTCCGGCAGCCCGAGGCCCGCCGCCTCCCCGCGCAGCAGCGCGGTGCCGCGCGTCCCGTCCATCAGCCCGAGGAGCCGGCCCGTCGCCGCGTCCACCGGGTCCAGCACCACCGCGTGCGCCGGCGCCACCCCGTACTGCACACACGTCAGACTCCGCCACGCCCGGCGCAGCGCCGGCTTCACCATCGGATGCATCCCCGCCCCCGTCCCGCTCCGCGTCCTCTTCCCGGACCAGGCTGCCCTCCGGCGCGGAACGGCGCCCAAAGTTGTCCACAGGCCCGCCCGAAAGTCATATAGGTCATACGAAGGGGATTCCTTTGTGCGCGCCGGGTACCGTCGAGGGCGTGCCAGTCGAGATCCGCAGGAGCGCCCGCCGCACCCGATCCGTCTCCGCGTACCGCGAGGGGGACCGCACGATCGTCCTCATCCCGGCCCGGATGTCGGAGGCCGAGGAGCGCCGCTGGGTCGGGGTGATGCTGGAGAAGCTCGCCGCGAAGGAGAAGGACAAGGAACGCCGCGCCACCCGCGGCGACACCGAGCTGGCCGAACGGGCCGGCCGCCTCTCCGGCCGGTACCTCGACGGGAAGGCCCGCCCCGACTCGGTGCGCTGGGTCACCAACCAGAACAGCCGCTGGGGCTCCTGCACCCCCGCCGAGGGCTCCATCCGGCTCTCCCACCGCCTCCAGGGGATGCCCGAGTACGTCGTCGACTACGTGCTCCTGCACGAGCTCGCCCACCTCCTCGTGCCCGGCCACGGCCCCGGTTTCTGGCGCCTCCTGGAGGCGTACCCGAGGACCGAGCGGGCCCGCGGCTACCTCGAAGGAGTGGCCGCCGCCGGCCGCCTCCCGCACCCTCCGGAGGGGGACCCGGCGGCCTGAGGTCCGATTTACCGATTCCGTACCGGAACCGACCCGCCCTGTCTCAATGTCGTTCCCAGCGGTTAGCCTGACGCGAGTCATTCGCCATCGGGATGGGGGACGGTCGTTACGCATGGCCAGGGAATTCCAACGCGGCCACAAGGCCAAGATCAGTGATCTGACCGCGGGTACCGATCTGTACGTGGGCGTGCAGATCGCGGCGCCCGGGCTCACCTTCGACATCAGCTGCTTCGGGCTCGACGCCGACGAGCGGCTCTCGGACGACCGCTACTTCGTCTTCTTCAACCAGCCGAAGTCGCCCGAGGAGTCCATCCAGCTGCTCGGCGCGCAGTCCGGCGACACCGAGTCCTTCCGCGTCACCCTCGACCGGATCCCCCCGCAGATCCACAAGCTCTCCTTCACCGCCACGATCGACGGCGACGGCCAGATGTCGCAGGTCGGCCCCGGCTGGATCCGGATCGTCGCCGGCGGCGAGGAGGTCGCCCGGTACGCCTTCACGGGTGCCGAGTTCTCCACCGAGCGCGCGGTCATGCTGGGCGACTTCTACCTGAAGGACGTGTGGCGGTTCGCCGCCGTCGGCCAGGGCTTCGACGGCGGCCTGGAAGCGCTGCTGCGGAACTTCGGCGGAGAGGTCATGGAGGAGGAGCAGCCCGCGGCCCAGCCGCCCGCCGCCCCCCAGCAGGCCGCGCCGGCCTTCGGCGCTCCCGCCCCGGCCGCGGCTCCGCCGGCGTTCGGCGCCCCCGCCGCCCCGGCCCCCGCACCCGGCTACGGCACCCCGCAGCCCGGCTACGGCGCCCAGCCGCCGACCCCGCCGCCCGCCCCGCAGCCGGTGCACACCCAGCCGACGATGGTCGCGCCGCTGGCCCCCGCCCCGGTGCCGCCGCCCGCCCCCGCGCCCGGCGCCCCCGGTCCGTACGGGCAGCCGCCGCAGGCCCCCTACGGCCAGGTGCCCGGACAGACCCCGCCGCCCGGTGTCCCCTACGGCCAGACCCCGCCGCCGTACGGCCAGCAGCCCGGCTACGGCCAGCCGGCCCCGTACGGCCAGCAGCCCGGCATGCCTCCGGGCATGCCGCCGCAGGGGGTGCCGCAGGGCGCGCCCGCGGGCGGCGCCGGGCTCGCCGCCGCGCTCGCCCCGTTCAAGGAGACCGCGACCGGCGCCCGCTGGACCCCGCAGAACCAGCAGCTCATGCGGGTGGACCTCGCCATGGGCGGCACGCCCGTCCTGGCCCGCCAGGGCTCCATGGTCATGTACCAGGGCAAGGTGGACTTCTCCTACAAGGGCGCGGGCTTCGCCGGCCGGATCGTCGGCAACGCCACCGGCCAGGAGATGCAGCTCATGCGCTGCACCGGCCGCGGCCAGGTCTTCCTCGCCGAGAACGGTGCCCATCTGCACCCGATCGAGCTCCAGGGCGACGCCATCTGCGTCTCCGCGGAGAACGTGCTCGCGTTCGACGAGACGCTCCAGTACGAGGTCCGCCGCGTCGAGGGCCACGGCATCCCCGGCGGCGCGCTGTTCACCATGCAGTTCCAGGGCTCCGGCACCGTGATCGTCAAGACCCACGGCGTCCCCGTGGTCCTGCCCGTCACGCCGACGACCTTCGCCGACTGCAACGCGGTCGTCGCCTGGTCCGCCGCCTCACAGGTCATTCTCTCCAGCCAGGTCCGGCTCCGGCGCAACGCCTTCCCCGGCCACAGCGGGGAGACCGTGAACCTCCAGTTCCGGGGCGCTCCCGGCAACTTCATCGTCGTCCAGCCGTACGAGGTCTGAGGGAGCCCGACACCATGAACCAGCAGCTCGCGGGCTTCGCCCCGACCCCCATCGCGGCCCGCATGGAGAACCACGGCCGCACCATGCTCAAGGTCGCCATGGCCTCCGGCCAGGACCTCTACGCACGGGCCGGCTCGATGGTCGCCTACGAGGGCTTCATCAGCTACGAGCCCAACCCGCCCGCCGTCCGCCAGGTCGCCAAGGAATGGGCCACCGGCGAAGGCACGCCGATCATGAAGTGCACCGGCGACGGCCTGCTCTACCTCGCCGACTACGGCGCCGACGTCGTCGTGATCAACCTCCAGAACGACTCGATCTCCGTCAACGGCAGCAACCTCCTCGCCTTCGACGCGCACCTCCAGTGGGGCGTCGAGCGCGTGAAGGGCCTCGCCAAGTTCGCCGGCCAGGGCCTGTTCAACGTGGAGATCGCCGGCACCGGCTGGGTCGCGCTCACCTCGCGCGGCACCCCGATCGTCGTCGACTGCGGCCGCGGCGAGGACGAGACGTACGTCGACCCCGACGCGCTCGTCGCCTGGTCGCCGGCGCTCAAGGTCAAGGGCAAGCGCAGCTTCAAGGCGTCCTCCCTCATCGGGCGGGGCAGCGGCGAGGCATACCAGATGGCCTTCTCGGGCCAGGGCATCGTCGTCGTACAGCCCAGCGAGGACAGCAGCGACCGCCTGCGGGTCCGGGGCTGAGGGGGAGCGAGAACATCATGCAGAGCCCGCTTTTCAACCACGCCGAGCAGCAGAGCCAGGAGCGGTACGTCATCCAGAACCCGCAGCTGCTGCGGGTCAGCCTCACCGGCCACGACGACATCCTCGCCCGCAAGGGCGCCATGGTCGCCTACCAGGGGCTCGTCGACTTCGACGGCGAGTACCAGAGCTCCAGCCAGCGGCAGGCCCGCGCCCGCACCGGCGAGGGCCTCGACCTGATGCGCTGCTCCGGCCAGGGCACGGTCTACTTCGCCAACCTCGCCCAGTACATCCACGTCGTGGAGGTCGAGCAGGAGGGCCTCACCGTGGACAGCTCCTACGTGCTCGCGCTCGACACCAGCCTCCACACCGAGGTCATCGCGGTCGACAGCCAGTACGGGGTCTCCGGCACCGGCAAGTACCAGCTCAACATCACCGGCCGCGGCAAGGTCGCCCTCATGACCTCGGGGCAGCCGCTGATGCTCCAGGTCACCCCGGAGAAGTACGTCAGCGCCGACGCGGACGCGATCGTCGCCTGGTCCACCTCGCTGCGGGTCCAGATGCAGGCCCAGACGCACAACAGCAGCGTCCGCAGCCGCCGCGGCTCCACCGGCGAGGGCTGGGAGCTCAGCTTCCTCGGGCAGGGCTTCGCCCTCGTCCAGCCCAGCGAGGTCATGCCCCCGCAGAACGCGGCGATCGGGCAGGGCGTCGCCGCCCAGTTCGGCGTCGGCCAGCAGGGCGCCCACGGCCAGAACCAGAACAACGCCTGGAACTGAGCCCGCGCCACCGCACGCGAAGGGCGGCCGCCCCGGTCGGAACCGGGGCGGCCGCCCTTTCGCGCGTGCGCCGTCACCTCACAGGCGGGCCAGCGTGCCCTCCAGCAGCCGCACCACCGAGGTGTCCGCGACCGAGGCCACCTCGTCGTACGCGAACCACCGGAGGTCCAGCGACTCCTCGCTGATCCGCTCCACCCCGTCCGCCGGGGCGAGCGCCGCGTACTGCACGTCGAGGTGCCAGTGGCACGGCGCCGGGATCGAATGCCGGTCGAGCCGCACCGGGCCGCCCAGCAGCAGCGTCAGACCCGCGACGCCCGACTCCTCCGCGGCCTCCCGCAGCGCCGCCGCCTCGACCGTCGGATCGCCCTCCTCGCAGTGGCCGCCCATCTGCAGCCACATGCCCAGCTTCTTGTGGAGGGTGAGCAGCACCCGCCCGCGCGAGGGGTCGATCACCAGCGCGCTGCTGGTGAGGTGACCGGCCCCGCACGGCTTGTACATGCCGTCCGGATGCGCCGCCAGGTGCTCCAGGTACAGGTCGCGCAGCTCCGGCTGGTCCTCGTACTCCTTGAGGACGAGGACCGCGTCGTCGTGCAGACTCACTTCTCGTCGTCCCCGTCCTCGGGCGCGTCGCCCCGGGCCGCCTCGCCGAGCATCTTGTCCAGCTCGGAGAAGTCCATCTGCTCGCGGTGGACGAAGCCGTCCGGGTCGTCGAGGTCGGTCGCCGTCGGCAGCATGTCGGGGTGCTCCCACAGGCCGTCGCGCCCGTCGACACCGCGCGCGTCGGTGAGCGAGGCCCACAGGCGGGAGGCGTCCCGCAGCCGGCGCGGGCGCAGCTCCAGACCGATCAGGGTGGCGAAGGTCTGCTCGGCCGGGCCACCGGTGGCACGGCGCCGGCGCAGCGTCTCGCGCAGCGCGTCCGCCGAGGTCAGCCGGGACTTGGCGGCCTCGTGGACCACCGCGTCCACCCAGCCCTCGACCAGCGCGAGCGCCGTTTCGAGCCGCGCCAGGGACGCCTTCTGCTCGGGCGTGTCCTGCGGCTGGAACATGCCGGACTGGAGCGCCTCCTGGAGCTGCTCCGGGTGGGTCGGGTCGAGCTGGGAGACGGCCTCCTCCAGCTTCGAGGTGTCGACCTTGATCCCGCGCGCGTAGCTCTCGACGGCACCGAAGAGGTGCGCCCGCAGCCACGGCACGTGGGCGAAGAGACGCTGGTGGGCGGCCTCGCGCAGGGCCAGGTAGAGCCGCACCTCGTCGAAGGGCACGCTCAGGTCCTTGCCGAACGACTCCACGTTCAGCGGCAGCAGCGCGGCCCGGCCGGCCGGGCCGAGCGGCAGGCCGACGTCGGTCGAGCCGACGACCTCGCCCGCGAGCGCGCCGATGGCCTGCCCGATCTGCTGGCCGAACATGGCGCCGCCCATCGACCGCATCATGCCGATCAGCGGGCCGGCCATGGCCTGCATCTCCTGCGGCAGCACGTCGCCCATGGCCGTGCCGACCCGCTCGGCGACCGGGTCCACCAGCTCCTTCCACGCCGGGAGGGTCGCCTCGACCCACTCCGCGCGGCTCCACGCCACCGCCGTGTTGGCCCCGGAGGGCAGCGAGGTGACCTGGTCGAGCCAGAGGTCGGCGAGGCGGACCGCCTCCTCGACCGCGGACTTCTCGGCCGGGCCCACGCTGGCGTCCTTGACGCCGTCGGCGGTGCCCTGGGCGACCACCTGGCGGGCGATCTGCTTGGCCATGTCCCAGTTCACGGGACCGCCCTCGTAGCTGAGCATCTGCCCGAGCTGCTGGAAGGCCGCGCCCAGATCGTTCGGGTTCATCGACCCGAACATCGCGGCGAACGGATTGTCCGCGCCGCCCTGGCCGCCGCCCATGCCGGGGAGACCGCCGAATCCGAACGGGTTCGCCCCGAACGGATTGCCGCCGCCCTGGCCGCCGGACCCCTGGCCACCTCCGGCGGGGTCCTTCTTCTTGCCTTCGTCGCCGTCCTCCGGCTCCTCCGGCGGAAGGCCGAATCCGAATGGGGTGTCACTCACAGGTTTCCTCGGCTCCTAGGGCCACCGGCTTCTGCCGGTGGCGACTGCCCGCTGCACAACACCAGCGTAGACATCCGGGTCGGATATGGGCTCAAGTCTCCGCCGGGCCGTGCCCTGCGGCAGGATGGACGCCACCTGGTACGTACGCGTCATCCCCGTACGTACTGAAGACAACCACTGGAGTCGGTCGGTGAGTTCCCCAGATCCGCAGGTTCGCGGAGCGCGAAACCACTCAACCCGGTCCGCCGTGCGCGGCCCCGTCGTCGCGGTCACCGGCGCCGCCACCGGTGTCGGCGCCCTGCTGACCAGGCGTCTTGCCGATTCGGAGGAGATCCGGCAGGTCGTCGCCATCGACGAGCGGCGAGGCGAGGTGGCGGAGGCCACCTGGCATGTCCTCGACGTGCGGGATCCGGCCATCGCGGAGAAGCTGCGCGGAGCCGACGTCGTCGTGCACCTCGCCGTCGACCTCGACCTGGAGTCGGATTCCGCCGCCCGGACGGCCTACAACGTGCGCGGCACGCAGACCGTCCTCACGGCCGCCGCGGCGGCCGGCGTCCACCGGGTCGTCCTGTGCACCTCGACGATGGTCTACGGCGCCCTGCCCGACAACGACATCCCGCTCTCCGAGGACGCCGAGCTGCGGGCCACCGCCGAGGCCACCGGCGTCGGCGACCTGCTGGAGATCGAGCGGCTCGGCCGCCGCGGCTCCCGCGCCCACCCCGGCCTCAACGTGACCGTGGTCCGCCCGGCCGTCCTCGTCGGCGGTACGGACACGGCGCTGACCCGCTACTTCGAGTCGCCCCGCCTCCTGGTCGTCGCCGGCTCCCGCCCCACCTGGCAGTTCTGCCACGTCGAGGACCTCGTCAGCGCTCTGGAGTACGCGGCGCTGGAGAAGGTCGACGGCGAGTTCGCGGTCGGCTGCGAGGGCTGGCTGGAGCAGGAGGAGGTCGAGGAGCTGTCGGGGATCCGCCGCATGGAGCTGCCCTCCGCGGTCGCCCTCGGCGCCGCGGCCCGGCTGCACCGGATCGGCCTCACCCCGTCCCCGGCCGGCGACCTCGCCTACACCATGCACCCCTGGGTGGTCAGCGTCGGCCGGCTCCACGACGCGGGCTGGCGGCCGCGGTGGACCAACGAGGAGGTCCTCGCGGCGCTCCTGGAGGAGGTCCAGGGCCGGCACACGGTCGCGGGCCGCCGGCTGGGCCGCAAGGACGCGACGGCGGCGGGCGCGGCCGGTGCCACGGTGGCCCTCCTGGGCACCGCGGCCCTGGTGCGGCAGATGCGCAAGCGGCGCGGCCTGTAGGACCCTCCTACGGAGGGTCCCGGTCCACCGGTCGAAAGCGCTATTCCGGGATGCCGGCGGCGTGCGGCACCATGGACGGCATGACCACGACGCACGACCACCCCGGTGAGCAGGCCGCGGACGACCCGATCAAGCTGCTCGCCATCCGCGACACCCCGCTCTCGGTCGACGAGGTCTTCCGGGCCGTCGGCGACGCCGCCGCGGGGGGGACGACCCTCTTCGTCGGCACCGTGCGCAACCACGACGGCGGCGCCGACGTCGACGCGCTGGGCTACTCCTGCCACCCGAGCGCCGAGGCGGAGCTGCGCCGGGTCGCGGAGAAGGTCGTGGCGAACTACCCGGTCCGCGCCCTGGCCGCCGTCCACCGCGTCGGCGACCTCGCGGTGGGCGACCTGGCGGTCGTCGTGGCCGTCTCCTGCCCGCACCGCGGCGAGGCGTTCGAGGCGTGCCGCAAGCTGATCGACGACCTCAAGCACGAGGTCCCCATCTGGAAGCACCAGACCTTCTCGGACGGCACCGAGGAGTGGGTGGGGGCCTGCTGAGCGTCCGCCCCGAGACTGGGGGTCCCCCGGACGGAGTCCGGGGGAGGGTGGGGGCCTGCTGAGCGTCCGCCCCGAGACCGCAAGAAGGCGCGCCGACACGGCGTAGCCGAACGCCCGATTTGCGTAACCGGCCCCCAGGCACGAGCGTTGTTGGCACAGATGAATAATCTGCTGATCAACTCACTGGGGATGGGAGGTCGGGATGGCAGCGCTGGCCTGGTTGCTGATTCCGCTTTTCGCAGTCGTCGGCGCGGCGATATGGGGAAGCTGGGTCCAGAGGAACAAGACCATAGGTGACGTGGCCGAGCTCGCCGGCTACGCCCGTTTCAGGGACGCCATGGAGCGTTCCCACCCGACCGCCGCCCCCGGCCCCGCTCCGCTCCATCCGGTCCACGAACCGGCCCCCGCGGAGTCCTGACGGCCTTCCGGTCCGCCCCGCCGGCCGCGTCCCGTACGGCCCGCCCCAGGGGTGCGCGCACAGGCGAGTCCCGTACTGTCGTTCCATGCCACGCCGCACCGCGACGATGCTCGCCTCCACCCTGGTCCTGATCTGCCTGCTGATCGCCGGCGTCCTGATCCCGGTGCCGTACTCGGAGATGAGCCCCGGCCCCACGGTCAACACGCTGGGCGAGGCCCGCGGCGAGCCGGTCCTCCAGATCTCCGGCCGCAAGACCTACCCGACCGACGGCCACCTCAACATGACCACGGTCAGGGTCACCAGCGCGGACTACAAGATGAACGCCGTCGAGGCGGTCTACGGCTGGCTCGCGCACGACAACGTGGTCGTGCCGCACGACACCCTCTACCCGGACGGGAAGACGGAGGAGGAGTCGAGCCAGGAGAACGCGGAGGAGTTCAGCCAGTCGCAGGAGAGCGCCAAGGTGGCCGCCCTCGACGAGCTCGGCATCCCCTTCACCACCCGGGTCGTCGTCGCCTCCGTGGTGAAGGACTCCCCGGCGGAGGGCACCCTCCACGCCGGTGACGTGATCAAGGCCGTCGACGGGGTGGCGGTCACGAAGCCGGCGGACGTCGCCGCGCAGGTGACCAAGCGGAAGCCGGGCGACAAGGTCGAGTTCACCGTCGTCCCGGCCAAGGAGGCGGCGGCCGCCGAGAAGGCGCACAAGGAGGCCACCGTCACCCGGAAGGTGGTCATCACCACCGTGAAGTCCGAGGAGGGCGACCGGGCGATCGTCGGCATCCAGGCCGGCACCGACCACGTCTTCCCGTTCACCATCGACATCAAGCTGGCCGACGTCGGCGGCCCCAGCGCCGGCCTGATGTTCGCCCTCGGCATCGTCGACAAGCTGACCCCGGAGAGCCTGACCGGCGGCAAATTCGTCGCGGGCACCGGCACCATCGACGACGACGGCAAGGTCGGGCCGATCGGCGGCATCCAGATGAAGCTGGTCGGCGCGCGGGACGCGGGCGCCGAGTACTTCCTCACCCCGGCCGACAACTGCGCCACCGCCGCCGGCGACACCCCCGACGGGCTCACCCTGATCAAGGTCGACACCATCGACGACGCGACGCGGTCCCTGGAGAAGCTCCGCAAGGGCGACACGGCGGGCCTGCCGAGCTGCTCGAAGAGCTGAGGCCGGTGCGGGACCCCGGCGGGGTCCCGCGGCCGTGCGGGCTCAGCCCGTCTCTTTCGGATCGTGCCGGGCTCGCCTAGCCCTCGAAGGTCGCGGCCAGTGCGTCGGCGAGCCCCGGCACCAGGTCGGGGCCGGTCAGCACCTCGGTCGGCGAGTCCTTCTCGCGCAGCCGGATCGCGGCCTCCCGGGCCCCGCTCCTCAGCACGGCGACCGTCATCCGGACCTCCTGGCGGTCCGGGTGCCGGGCGACCCACTTGTTGAGGGCGGCGCCGCTGAGGTCCTTGGGGACCTGGGCCTCCGCCGACGGCGGCAGCATCAGCCGCTCCACGGTCAGGGCGCAGCCGGCGACCCCGTCGGGCCAGGCGATCGTGCCGAGGAACTCGTCCAGCGGCTTGCCCTTGGGGATCTCCTCCTGCTCGATGGGGGTGTAGGCGGTGGCGTCCTCGCCGAGCTTCAGGGAGGGCGCCTGGGCCCGCAGGCGGGCGGTGTCGACGAGGGCGAAGAGGCGGGCGGGCCGGTCCCAGCCGAGACCCGAGGCGTACTCGTCGATCTCGAGCACCGCGCGGGTGAGGGGACTGGAGGCCATCGGCGGGCCCGAGGGGGAAAGGTTGGACATGACCAATATCCTGCCTCCTCTTCCCCCGGAGACGGGAACTAGGTAAAGCGTCAGTAAGTTGCATCTGTGGGCTCTACGATCGCGGGGCCCGCTTTCCGACGCATCAACACCGAGGGGCGCACGTTGGCTTTCCAGATGCCTGACCGTGGCGGAGGCCCGTCCGGGCCAAGGATCAGAGTCGGCCGGCCGTCCCGGCGGGCCCGCACCCTGCTGATGACACTGGGCGTGCTGGCCGTCCTGGCCATGGCGTTCGTGATGTTCGCCGGGTTCTGGACGGACTGGCTCTGGTACCGCTCGGTCCACTACTCGTCCGTGTTCACCACCACCCTGTGGACCAAGATCGGGCTGTTCGCGGTCTTCGGCCTGCTCATGGGCCTGGCCGTCGGCCTCAACATCTGGCTGGCGTACCGGCTGCGGCCGCCGCTCAGCGCGATGTCGCTGGAGCAGCAGAGCCTCGACCGGTACCGGATGGGCGTCGCCCCCTTCAAGAAGTGGGTGCTGCTCGCGGTCACCGCCCTGGTGGGCCTGATCGCCGGTGCCTCCGCCTCCGGTCAGTGGCGCACCTGGCTGATGTGGGTCAACGGTGTCGACTTCGGCGAGAAGGACTCCCAGTTCGGCAAGGACGTCTCGTTCTACGCCTTCGACCTGCCCTGGTACCGGTTCCTGCTGGCGTTCGGCTTCGCGGCCGTGGTGCTCTCCCTGATCGCCGCGGCGATCACGCACTACCTCTACGGCGGTCTGCGCGTCACCAGCCCCGGTGCCCGCGCCACCGCCGCCGCCACCGGCCACCTCTCGGTGCTCCTCGGTGTCTTCGTCGCGCTGAAGGCCGTGGCCTACTGGCTCGACCGGTACGGCCTGGCGGTGAAGTCCAGCGACTTCAAGGCCACCGGCAACTGGACGGGCCTGCGGTACGTCGACGCCAACGCCTACCTGCCCGCGAAGACGATCCTCTTCTGCATCGCCGTCATCTGCGCCGTGCTCTTCTTCGCCACCCTGTGGCGCCGCACCTGGCAGCTGCCGGTCATCGGCTTCGGCCTGATGGTGCTCTCCGCGGTGCTGATCGGCGGCCTGTACCCGGCGATCGTGCAGAAGTTCCAGGTCCAGCCGAACGAGCAGGCCAAGGAAGCCCCGTACATCCAGCAGAACATCGACGCGACCCGCAAGGCGTACGCGATCGACGAGACCAAGCTGGAGAACTACTCGGGCAAGTCGACGGTCAAGGACAAGCAGAAGCTGCGGACGGACGCCGACTCGGCGGCCGCCTACCGCGTCCTCGACCCGAACATCGTCTCGCCGACCTTCCAGCAGCTGGAGCAGAAGCGGAAGTACTACCAGTTCCCGACGACGCTCGACGTGGACCGCTACAAGGGCCAGGACGTCGTCATCGGTCTGCGCGAGCTGAACATCCGCGGCATCCCGAAGCGGAACTGGATCAACGACCACTTCACCTACACCCACGGCTACGGCGCCATCATGGCCCGCGGCACCCAGACCGACGCCAACGGCTCCCCGGTCTTCACCGAGTCGGGCCTCCCGACCACCGGTGAGCTCGGGAAGTACGAGCAGCGGATCTACTACGGCGAGAAGACCGACCAGTACTCGATCGTGGGCGGCCCCCAGAAGGAGCTGGACTACGAGGAGAACGGCGAGAAGACCACCAGCTACGGCGGCAAGAGCGGCGTCAGCCTGGAGAACGCCTTCAACCGCGCCGCGTACGCGGTGGCCTTCAGCGAGCCGCAGATCCTCTACTCCGGAGCCATCGGCGACGGGTCGCGGATCCTGTACAACCGCACGCCCAAGCAGCGCGTCGAGGCCGTCGCCCCCTGGCTGACGATCGACGGCGACGCCTACCCGGCCGTCGTCGACGGACGGATCCAGTGGATCGTCGACGCCTACACGACCAGCAACGGCTACCCGTACGCCTCGCGGACCACGCTCGGCGACACCACGGCCGACTCGCTGACCGTCGGCAACCAGCAGCGCGCGGTCGTCGCCCAGCAGAACCAGGTCAACTACATCCGCAACTCGGTGAAGGCCACCGTCGACGCGTACGACGGCACGGTCAACCTCTACCAGTGGGACACCGAGGACCCGGTCCTCAAGACCTGGATGAAGGCGTTCCCCGGCACGGTGAAGGCCAAGGCGGACATCAAGGCGGACCTCCTGGAGCACCTGCGCTACCCGCAGGACATGTTCAAGGTCCAGCGCGAGCTGCTGACCCGCTACCACGTCACCGACCCGGCCCAGTTCTACAGCGGCTCGGACGCCTGGCAGGTGCCGGACGACCCGACCAACAAGGACAACGTGGCCGTGCCGCCGTACTACCTGAGCATGAAGATGCCCGGGGACACGGAGCAGCGCTTCTCGCTGACCACGACGTTCACCCCCAACGGGCGGCCCAACCTGGGCGGCTTCATGGCGGTCGACGCCGACGCCACCAGCAAGGAGTACGGCCGGCTGAGACTGCTGCGGGTCACCGAGGACGTGCCAGGACCGGCGCAGGTGCAGAGCAAGCTCAACGGTCTGCCCGACGTGGCCACCTTCGTCCGCGACATGAAGGGCGCCGACTCGGACATCCAGTACGGCAACCTGCTCACCGTGCCGCTCGACGGCGGGTTCCTCTACGTGGAGCCGGTCTACGCCCAGGGACGGAACGCGCTCTACCCGCTCCTGAAGAAGGTCGCGGTGTCGTACGTGGACGCCGACCAGCCGGACGGCGACACCACCAAGGACACCACGGTGTTCGAGAACAACCTCACGGACGCCCTCAACGCGGTCTTCGGGGTGGAGGGCGCGACCCCGCCGACCACGCCGCCGGGCACCGAGCAGCCGCCGACCACCCCGCAGCCGCCGGCCTCGGCGGACGCGGCGCTGAAGGCGGCCATCGCGGACGCCCAGAAGGCGTACGACGCGGGCGAGGCGGCCCTCGCGAAGGGCGACTGGGCGGCCTACGGCAAGGCCCAGGAGGACCTCCAGGACGCCCTCGAGAAGGCCGCCGAGGCCGGGGCGAAGATCAAGCCCCAGGAGGGCTCCGGCAGCTGACCTGCGGGATTCACCCCGCGTCGTGATAGTGTTACTTCATCGACGCGGGGTGGAGCAGCTCGGTAGCTCGCTGGGCTCATAACCCAGAGGTCGCAGGTTCAAATCCTGTCCCCGCTACTGACACGAGGGCTCGGATCCATAAGGATCCGGGCCCTCGTCGCGTGTCGGGGTGACGGGGGGTGCCGAAGAGCGGTACGGAAGGGGCGAGTTGAGGCGTCTCGTGTTTGACTTGTCTCTCTGTGGGCATGTCGACAAAACGCTGAGGTGACCTCACGGGCTGCGGTATACCGGGTGTGCGCGGGTTGCGGGTGGTGCGACGATGGTATTTATGGGGGACAGGGCAACTCTGTTGGAGACAGGGCGGTTTGTGCAGCGGCACGCCAGAGATGCCGCGGACGAGATCATCGAGGCAGTTCCGGCCGTCGATGCGGTCGTCGACACCGCCGCCAGGACCGGGACCCTCCCGGACGCCGGACCCGACACCGAGGCCGAGACCGAGGCCGAGACCGAGGGCCGGCACCGCAAGGCCGCCGAGCGCGGCGACACCGACGCGATGAGCGCCCTCGGCGCCCTCCTGCTGCGCCGCGGCGACCTCGACGCCGCCGAGCCCTTCCTGCGCGGCGCCACCGCCGAGGGCGACCGCGCCGCCGCCAACAACCTCGGCGTCCTGCTCCACCAGCGCGGCTACCCCGACGAGGCGGCCGGCTGGTGGCGGGTCGCCGCCGTCGCCGGCTCCGCGCCCGCCGCGCACGCGCTGGGCCGCCACCACCGCGAGCGCGGCGACGAGCCCGCCGCCGAGTACTGGCTCCGCCAGGCCGCCGAGCAGGGCCACGCGCTGGGCGCCTACGCCCTCGCCGACCTCCTGGAGCACCGCAGCGACGTCGGCGCCGAGCGGTGGCTGCGCGCCGCCGCCGAACAGGGCCACCGCGAGGCCGCCTACCGGCTCGCCGTCGCCCTGGAGCGGCGCGCCACCGAGACCCTCCGCGGCCCGCACGCCTACGGCCCCGCCGCCTCCGCCGGCCGCGCGGGCCACGCGTACGACACCGCCGGCCGCCTCCGCGCGGCCGACACCCTCCGGAACGGCGACCGCGCGCCCGCCGTCGCCGTCCCGCGCCCGGAGGCCGCCCCGCCGCGGGCCGGGGAGACCGCCGGTGCCGGGCCGCTCGGCGAGGCCGAGCAGTGGTTCCGGCAGGCGGCCGCCCGGGGACACCGGCGGGCCGCCCTGCACCTCGGAGCCATCCTGGAACAGCGCGGCGAACTGAAGGAGGCCGGACGCTGGTACCTCAGCTCCGCCAAGGAGGGCGAGGCCAAGGCCGCCTGCGCCCTCGGCTTCCTGCTGCGCGACGCCGGCGACGAGGAGAGCGCCGCCGTCTGGTGGCTGCGCGCCGCGCAGGACGGCGACGGCAACGCGGCCAACGCCCTCGGCGCCCTGCACGCCGCCCGGGGCGAGCAGCAGACCGCCGAGCGCTGGTACCGCGCCGCCATGGACGCCGGCGACGTCAACGGCGCCTACAACCTGGGGCTGCTCTGTGCCGCCCAGGACCGCCTCCCGCAGGCCGAGCAGTGGTACCGCCGCGCGGCCTACGCCGGCCACCGCGAGGCCGCCAACGCGCTCGCCGTGCTGCTCCTCCAGGCCGGCGACGCGGGCGGCGCCGAGCCGTGGTTCTCCAAGGCGGCCGAGGCCGGGTCCGTGGACGCGGCCTTCAACCTCGGCATCATCCACGCGGGCCGTGACGACGACCGCGCCGCGCTCGTCTGGTACGAGCGGGCCGCCGCCGCCGGGCACACCGAGGCCGCCCTCCAGGTCGGCATCGCCGCCCTGCGCGACGGCGACGAGCAGACCGCCGAGCGGCACCTGCGCTGCGCCGCCGGCGGCGGCAGCGCCGAGGCCGCCTTCCGGCTGGCCACCGTCCTCGACGCCCGCCGCCCCGACCCCGGACCCGTGGTCCTCGGCGCCCCCGTGGACCAGAAGACCGAGTGCGAGGAGTGGTACGAGCGGGCCGCCCAGCAGGGCCACCGGCGCGCCCAGGTGCGGGTCGGCATGCTCGCCGCCGGGCGCGGCGACCTCACCGGGGCCGCCCGCTGGTACCGGGAGGCCGCCGAGGCCGGCAGCCGCAACGGCGCCTTCAACCTCGGACTGCTCCTCGCCCGCGAGGGCAGCGAGCGCGAGGCCGCCCTCTGGTGGACCCGCGCCGCCCGGGCCGGGCACGGCCGCGCGGCGCTCCGGCTCGCGCTGCTCGCCGCCCGCCGGGGCGAGCTGTCCGAGGGCCGCAAGTGGTGCGCCCGCGCCGTGGAGCTCGGCCCGGCCGAGGTCGCCGAGCGGGCGGCGCGGCTCAGCGAGGCGCTCCACCAGGAGCTGACGGCGTAAAGCGATTTGCTCCTGTCACACGCGTCCCGTAAGGTTGGGTTCACCGACGCGGGGTGGAGCAGCTCGGTAGCTCGCTGGGCTCATAACCCAGAGGTCGCAGGTTCAAATCCTGTCCCCGCTACTCAGTAGCCCGAAGGCCCGGATCGTCCCAGACGATCCGGGCCTTCGGCGTTCCCCCGGGCGGGAAACGCGAAGGGCCGAGGGCGAAGGGCGTACGGGGAAGGGCGCCCCTTCCGGGACGCCCTTCGGTGGTGACTCCGCCGCGGTCGGCTACGCGGTCGCGCAGTTCGGGCAGAGGCCCCGGTACGTGACCTCGACGTTCGAGATCGTGAAGCCGAAGCGCTCCGCGTCCGGCAGGTCCCGCAGCGGGTCGCCCGCCGGGTGGACGTCCCGGATCGCGCCGCAGCCGGCGCAGACCAGGTGCTGGTGCGGCCGGTGGGCGTTGGGGTCGTACCGCTTGGCGCGGCCGTCGGTGGCGACCTCGATGACCTCACCGAGCGTGACCATCTCGCCCAGCGTGTTGTAGACGGTCGCGCGGGAGATCTCGGGCAGGCGCTCGACGGCGCGGGCGTGCACCTCGTCCGCGGTGAGATGCACGTGGTCGCCGTCGAGGACCTCGGCGACGACACGGCGCTGCGCGGTCATCCGCCAGCCGCGTCCGCGCAGTCGTTCCAACAGGTCGCTCATGAGGGCCAGGGTAACAGCGGGCGGAAACGGGGCGGAGCGGGCTTCCACCCCGTGGACCCAGGTGGGGGAGGGGCGGGGTCAGTCGGCCACGCTGTGGGCCGGGAGCCAGCAGCGGATGATGTCGCGGACCGAGACCATGCCGACCGGCCCGAGATGGTCCAGGACGACCAGATGGCGGAAGCCGCCCCTGGTCATCGCCTCGGCCGCCTCCTCCAGCGTCCAGCCGGGCGCGGCGAAGACGACCTCGTGGGTGGTGTGGGAGCCGGCCGTCTCGTGGTCCGGGTCCTCGCCGCGTCCCAGGGAGTTCAGGATGTCGCGCTCGGTGAGGATGCCGATCCCGGAGTCGCCGTCGAGGACGACGGCCGCGCCGACCCGGCGGGCGGACATCAGCCGGGCGGCCTGACGGAGGGTGTGGGCGGGTCCGACGGTGAGGACCACCGTGCTCATGGCGTCACGGACGAGCATGGATGGAGCCACCTCCTCGGCGAACCGCCCGCGTGAGGCGGTTCACAAATGCACAAGTGGGGGGCTCTCAGAGTCGCACCGGAGAACGGGCCCGACAAGGGGGCGCGCGAGGCGCGCCCGGGGGCGGCCGGGGGCGCGCCCCGGACCGGTCAGGGGCGCGCCCGGACCGGGGCGGGGCCCTTCCGGTTCCTAGTGCCCCAGGTGCCCCAGCAGCGCCTCGTGGAGCAGCCCGTTCGAGGCCGCCGCGTTGCCGCTGTGCGGGCCGGGCCGTCCGTCCAGGCCGGTGTACGAGCCGCCGGCCTCCTGCACCACGACCGCCACCGCCGCCATGTCCCACAGCGACAGCTCCGGCTCCGCGCACAGGTCCACGGTGCCCTCGGCGACCATCATGTACGGCCAGAAGTCGCCGTACGCCCGGGTCCGCCAGCACGCGCGCGTGAGGTCCAGGAACGCGTCCAGCCGGCCCCGCTCCTCCCAGCCGCTCAGCGAGGAGTACGCGAAGGACGCGTCGGCCAGCGAGGCCACCTGGGACACACCGATCCGGGTCCCCGACTCCGGGCCGGTGCCGGTGAAGGCGCCCAGGCCCTTCGCCGCCCACCAGCGGCGGCCCAGCGCCGGCGCCGACACCACGCCGACCACCGGCTGGAAGCCGTCCTCGCCCTCCTCCATCAGCGCGATCAGGGTCGCCCACACCGGCACCCCGCGCACGTAGTTCTTGGTGCCGTCGATCGGGTCGATCACCCAGCGGCGCGGGCCGGTGCCCTCCACGCCGTACTCCTCGCCCAGGATCGCGTCCTCGGGCCGCTCCTTCTGGAGCCCCGCGCGGATCAGCTCCTCGGCGGCCCGGTCCGCCTCGCTCACCGGGGTCATGTCCGGCTTCGTCTCGACCTTCAGGTCCAGGGCCTGGAAGCGGGCCATGGTGGCCGCGTCGGCGGCATCCGCGAGGGCATGGGCAAGACGCAGGTCATCGTGGTAATCGGCCATGTCCGGCACTCTAGCGCCGCGCGCCGGAGGGCCGGTGGACCGTCCAGGGACGGCGCCCGGCCGCCGCGCCCTTGACAGGGCCGACGCCTCTGCCGACCCTGGGGGGCCCACCGTCCGGCCCGGAGCCGCCCATGCCGACCGCCCGCGAGGCCCTTCTCGCCGCCGCCCTCGCCGCTCTGGCGCGCCACTCCTGGTCCGCCGTGCGGATGGCCGACCTCGCCGTCGCCGCCCGGGTCTCCCGCCAGACCCTCTACAACGAGTTCGGCAGCAAGGAGGGGCTGGCCCGCGCCCTCGTCCGCCACGAGGCCGACGCCTACCTCGACGGGGTGCGCCGGCTGCTCGACACGCCCCAGCCGCCCGCCCGCGCCCTCGCCGCCGTCGCCGAGTGGACCGTCGTCCGCGCCGGCGACCGGCCGATACTGCGCTCGCTGCTCACCGGCGCCTGGACCGAGGGCCTGCCCCGGCCCCGTCCGGCCCGGCCGGGCGCCCGCCCCGCCCCCGTACCCGCGCAGCGGAGGGCCGACGCCGGGCCGCCGGCGCCGGGGGAACTCCTCGCGACGACCGCGCTCTGCGCGGGGGAGCGGTGGGCGGCCGGCTGCGAGCTGGCCCTGCGGCTCGCCGTCAGCCACGTGGTCGCCCCGGCCCTGCCGCCGGAGGGTCAGTGCGCGGAGCCGGACAGCTGGAGGCCGACGACCCCCACGATGACGAAACTGATCGAGACGATCTTGAGCGTGGAGACCACGTCGCCCAGGAACACCATGCCGTAGATGGCGGTGCCGGCCGCTCCGATCCCCGTCCACACCGCGTACGCCGGGCCCACGTCGAGCTTCTTCAGGGCGAGGGTCAGCAGCCCGAAGCTGCCGAGGGCGAAGCAGGCGAAGGCGATCGTCGGCCACAGCCGGGTGAATCCGTGCGAGAGCTTCAGGCAGACGGCGAACCCCGTCTCCAGGAGCCCGGCGACCACCACCAGCAGCCACGCCATCGTTCCCGCCTCCCGCCCGGTCGGATCATCCGCACTTGTGCGGTTATGTCCTTACCGGTCTGGGGGGCGGAGTAAACACCGCTCCGCCCCCGGGACGGCTCAGTCGCCCTCGCGGCGCTCCCGGGTGGCGAGCAGCCGCCGCAGCGAGAACAGCCGCGCCGGATCGGCGTGCCCCTCCGCCACCCACGCGTCCAGGGCGCACTCGGGCTCGTCGTGGCTGCACGCGCGCGGGCAGTTCTCCGTGCCCGGCTCCAGGTCGGGGAAGGCGTGGATGACCCGGGACGGATCGACGTGGTGCAGACCGAAGGAGCGCACGCCCGGCGTGTCGATGACCCAGCCGTCCACCACGTCCAGCGGCAGCGCGAGCGCCGAGGTCGTGGTGTGCCGGCCGCGTCCCGTCACCGCGTTCACATGGCCGGTGATCCGGCGCCTCTCCTCCGGCACCAGCGCGTTCACCAGCGTCGTCTTGCCGACGCCGGAGTGCCCGACGAAGGCCGTCACCCGGCCGTCCAGGTACTCCCGCACCCGGTCCGCGGCGCCGCCGTCGTACAGCTCCTCCCGGTTCACCACCACGAAGGGGATGTCCAGGTCGCCGTAGAGCTCCAGCAGCTTCTCCGGCGGCGCCAGGTCCGACTTGGTCAGCACCAGGAAGGGCTCCAGGCCGCCGTCGTAGGCGGCGACCAGGCAGCGGTCGATCAGCCGGGGGCGCGGCTCGGGGTCGGCGAGCGCGGTGACGATCGCGAGCTGGTCGGCGTTGGCCACGACCACCCGCTCGTACGGGTCGTCGTCGTCGGCCGTGCGGCGGAGCAGCGAGTCCCGCTCGCCGATCCGCACGATCCGGGCCAGCGTGTCCTTCTCGCCGGACAGGTCGCCCACCAGGGAGACCCGGTCGCCGACCACGGCCGCCTTGCGGCCCAGCTCGCGGGCCTTCATCGCCATCACGGTCCGGTCCTCGACCAGGCAGGTCAGCCTGCCGCGGTCCACGGTGAGGACCATGCCCTCGACGGCGTCCTCGTGCTTGGGCCGGATGGTGGTCCGCGGCCGGGTGCCCTTGCGGTTGGGCCGCTGGCGGATGTCGTCCTCGTCGGTGTGCTTGCCGTAGCGCCGCATGGTTCAGGCTCCGAGCATTTCGGTCCACATCCCCGGGAAGTCCGGCAAGGTCTTGGCGGTCGTCGCCACGTCCTCGATCTCCACGCCCGGCACGGCGAGGCCGATGATCGCGCCCGCGGTCGCCATCCGGTGGTCGTGGTACGTGTGGAAGACGCCGCCGCGCAGCGGGCGCGGGCGGATGCGCAGACCGTCCTCGGTCTCGGTGACGTCGCCGCCGAGGCCGTTGATCTCCTTGGTCAGCGCCGCCAGCCGGTCGGTCTCGTGGAGCCGCAGGTGCGCCACCCCGCGCAGGGTGGAGGGGGAGTCCGCGAGGGCGGCGACCGCCGCGATGCCGGGGGTCAGCTCGCCGACCTCGCCCAGGTCCACGTCGATGCCGTGGATCCGGCCGGTGCCGGTGAAGGTGAGACCGGCGTCGGTGAGCTCGCAGACACCACCCATCTCGGTGAAGATCCGGCGCAGCTCGTCGCCCGGCTGGGTGGTGCGGGCCGGCCAGTCCGGGACCGTCACCCGGCCGCCGGTGACCAGCGCGGCCGCCAGGAACGGCTGCGCGTTCGACAGGTCCGGCTCGACGACCAGGTCCCGGCCGCGCAGCGCCGACGGGGCGACCCGCCACACGTCCGGCTCGCCGCCGTGCTCCGGCTCGTCGACCTTGGCGCCCACCGCGCGGAGCATGTCCACGGTCATCCGGATGTGCGGCATCGACGGCAGCCGGCCGCCCACGTGCCGGACCTCCACGCCCTGGTTGAAGCGGGCGCCGGAGAGCAGCAGGGCGCTGACGAACTGGGAGGACGAGGAGGCGTCGATCTCGACGACGCCGCCGTCCAGGCCGCCGGAGCCGTGCACGGTCATCGGGAGGGCGCCGCGGCCCTCGTCGTCGATCCGGGCGCCGAGCGCGCGCAGCGCGTCGATCACACCGTGCAGCGGGCGCTCGTGGGAGCGGGGGTCGCCGTCGAAGCGGACCGGGCCGTCGGCGAGCGCGGCGACCGGCGGCAGGAAGCGCATGACGGTGCCGGCGTTGCCGACGTCGACCGCGGCGGGGCCGCGCGGCGGGGCGGGGATGACCCGCCACGCCTCGCCGGAGCCGCCCGGGCCTCCCGGGCCGGAGGAGCTGGACGACACCGTCTCCTCGATCCTCACTCCCAGGGTGCGCAGGCCCTCGGCCATCAGGAGGGTGTCGCGGGAGCGCAGGGGGCGGCGCACCCAGCCCGGCTCGGCGGCGAGCGCGGCCAGGACGAGGGCGCGGTTGGTGACCGACTTCGAGCCCGGCACGGTCACGGTCGCGTCGACGGGGCCGCTCGCGTACGGGGCGGGCCAGAGGTCCGGGCCCGCGGGGGCTGCGGGCTGCGACGGATCGGGGTGCGCGGGGGAAGCTGCGGTCATGCCCTCACTGTACGGGGGTGTCAGAAGCCCAGAAGCCAGGTGGCGCCGCCGATCAGGCAGCAGAGGGACACCGTGTGGAAGAAGGCCAGCCACACCCCCGCGGGCACATGGGTGAGCCGGGAGAGCTGGTCGGCGTCCGAGTCGGGAGCGCCGCCGTGCCGGCGCTTCGCCTGGAGCTCGAAGGCCGGCCGCACCCCGCCGAGGAGCAGGAACCACACCACCGCGTACGCGAAGGCCGCCTGCACCTCCGGGGGCGCCAGCCAGGACACCAGGACGAAGAGCGCCCCGGTGAGGACGACGGAGAAGACCCCGTACGCGTTGCGGACCATCACCAGCACGGCGAGCAGCAGCGCGGTCGCCAGCCACAGCAGTACGGCGACCCGGCCGGCGCCGAGCAGCGCGGCCCCGCCGAGGCCCAGCAGCGGGGCCGCCGTGTAGCCGGCGGCCAGGGTGAGGACGACGCCGAGACCGGTGGGGCGGCCCCGGGTGACGGTGACGCCGCTGGTGTCGGAGTGCAGCCGGATCGCCTCCAGGCGGCGGCGGCAGACGAGCGCGACCAGGGCGTGGCCGCCCTCGTGGGCGATGGTGATCGCGTTGCGCGCGAGCAGCCAGAGCCGGCGGGGCACGGTGACGGCGAGCGCGGCGACACCGGTGGCGATCACCAGCCACTCGTCCGGGGCGGCCTGCGGGCTGAAGAGGTCCATCCTTCGGTCCGCTCCTCTCGGGCTCGGGGATCGTGGCAGTGTGGCACGTATGTGCGGACGTTATGCGGCGAGCCGGCGGCCCGAGGACCTCGTGGACCTCTTCGGGATCGAGAAGTGGGAGCCGGAGGAGACCCTGGACCAGGACTGGAACGTGGCCCCCACGAAGGAGGTCCACGCGGTCCTCGAACGCCCTCTGAAGGACGCGCGGACGCGCCGTCCGGTTCGCCAGCTGCGCGCCCTGCGATGGGGACTGGTCCCGTCCTGGTCGAAGTCGCCGGAGGGCGCCGCCCGGATGATCAACGCCCGGGCCGAGACCGTGCACGAGAAGCCCTCCTTCAAGCGCGCCTTCCAGGCCCGCCGCTGCATCCTGCCCGCCGACGGCTATTACGAGTGGGTGACCGGCGCCTCCGAGCGCGACCTGGAGGTCGAGGGGAAGAAGAAGCGGCCCCGGAAGCAGCCGTACTTCGTGACCCCGGCGGACGGCTCCGTCTTCGCCATGGCCGGCCTCTACGAGTTCTGGCGCGACCCCGCGCTGCCGCCCGAGCACCCGGGCGCCTGGTGGGCCACCTGCTCCGTGATCACCACCGAGGCCGAGACCGGCCCGCTCGGCGTGGCGCCCGCCGAGGGCCCCGGCACGCTCGCCGAGATCCACCCCCGCATGCCGCTGATGCTCACCGAGGACCACTGGGACGCCTGGCTCGACCCGGCCACCACCGGCCTCGACGAACTGCGCGCCCTGCTCGCCCCGCCGCCGCGGGGCCTGATGCGGGCCTACCCGGTCGCCACCGCCGTCAGCAACGTCCGCAACAACGGCCCCGAACTCCTCACCGAACTGGCGGGCCCGGAGGTCGGCACGCTGTTCTGAACGCCTCCCGGCACCGCCCCGGGCGGCAGGATGGGGACGTGACGAAGATCGAGACCGTTTCCACCGGCGCCGGTGAGGCGCGCATCACCTGGCACACCGCCCCGGAGGCCCGCCGCGTCCTCGCCCTCGGCCACGGCGCCGGCGGCGGAATCGAGGCCCGCGACCTTGCCGCACTCGCCGCCGCCCTGCCCGCCCGGGGCGTCACCGTCGCCCTGGTCGAACAGCCCTGGCGGGTCGCGGGGAAGAAGGTCGCGCCCGCGCCCAGGACGCTCGACACCGGCTGGCGCGGCCTCTGGCCGGCGCTCGCCGCGCCCGGCCTCCCGGTCGTCGCGGGCGGCCGCAGCGCGGGCGCCCGGGTGGCCTGCCGGACCGGCGCGGAGCTCGGCGCCGCCGCCGTCCTCGCCCTGAGCTTCCCGCTCCACCCGCCGGGGAAGCCGGAGAGCTCCCGCGCCGCCGAACTCCTCTCCACCGGCCTGCCCACCCTCGTCGTCCAGGGCGGCAACGACCCCTTCGGCCGGCCGGAGGAGTTCCCGGGCGTCGAGGGGGACGACGCCGGCGGAAGGGCGGTGAGCGGCGACGGGACGGCGTACGAGCTCGTCGGGATCCCGTACGGCGACCACGGCTTCGCCGTCCCCAAGCGGGCCCCCGTCGACCAGGACGCGACCGTCGGACGGATCGTCGAGGCCGTCGGCGACTGGCTCGACGGGCTGCGCTGAGACCCGCCCGGGGCCCGGGAATGCCGGGGCCGGAGCCACTGTTGTGGAGAGCGTCGGTGTGAGAAGCGAGAGAGGGAGTCCGTCGCATGGGTTCGACCATCTGCCCGGAGCGGGTCAGGTCCGCGGAGCTCGACTGGACCGTGCTGCCCGCACCCAAGGCCGCCCCGATTCGGGCGGCGGGCGGAGCCGTTCCTCGTCTATCCTCCGAGACGAGCGGGTCCGGCACCGGCCCCGTCACCGCGCTGGAGGAGGTGGGTCCGGTCACTGGGACCGACACAGGGACCGACGACGGCCCCGAGGAGACGACCGAGGAGCGCAACGCGCGCTTCGAGCGGGACGCCCTCGGCTACCTCGACCAGATGTACTCGGCCGCGCTGCGGATGACGCGCAACCCCGCGGACGCCGAGGACCTGGTGCAGGAGACCTACGCGAAGGCGTACGGCTCCTTCCACCAGTTCCGCGAGGGCACCAACCTCAAGGCGTGGCTGTACCGCATCCTCACCAACACCTTCATCAACTCGTACCGCAAGAAGCAGCGTGAGCCCCAGCGCAGCGCCGCCGAGGAGATCGAGGACTGGCAGCTCGCCCGCGCCGAGTCGCACATGTCGACCGGCCTGCGCTCCGCCGAGTCGCAGGCGCTCGACCACCTCCCCGACTCGGACGTGAAGGAAGCGCTCCAGGCGATCCCCGAGGAGTTCCGCATCGCGGTCTACCTCGCCGATGTCGAGGGCTTTGCCTACAAGGAGATCGCCGACATCATGGGGACCCCCATCGGTACGGTGATGTCCCGCCTGCACCGGGGCCGCCGCCAGCTCCGCGGCATGCTCGAGGACTACGCCCGCGAGCGCGGCCTCGTCCCCGCCGGCGCCGGAGAGTCGTCCAAGGATCTGAAAGGCGCGGACTCATGAGCTGCGGAGACCCGCACGAGACGGATTGCTCGGAAGTCCTGGACCATCTCTACGAGTTCCTCGACCGTGAGATGCCCGACAGCGACTGCACCAAGTTCGAGGTGCACTTCGAGGAGTGCTCCCCGTGCCTGGAGAAGTACGGCCTGGAGCAGGCCGTGAAGAAGCTCGTGAAGCGCTGCTGCGGCAGCGACGACGTGCCCACCGACCTGCGGGCCAAGGTGATGGGCCGGATCGACCTGATCCGCGCCGGCCACCTGGTGCCCGAGCAGGACGCCACCGCCCCTGAGAGCCCGGCCCCGCAGACCCCGGCCGCCGCCCAGGAGTGACCCGCGGACGCGCGGGACCCGGACCCGTCCGGACCGCGCATCCGTCAGCTTGTATCACCCGATGGTAGGAATCGACGGCGGCCCGCCTTCCGCGGCCGCCGTCCTCGCTAGCGTGACCGCGTGACGGTCGTGAAGCCCCTCCCGCGAACGGCCCGCGCGTACATCGTCTGCGCCGCCCTCGGCGCCGGAGCGTGCGCCCTGCCCGCGCTCCTCCCGCCGTCGCCCACCCCCTGGGCGACGGCCGGACTCCTCGCCGCCCTGTACGCGCTCTGCGAGCTGCCCGCCCGCTGCCGCCTCCTCGGCCGGGCCCTCGGCGGCTCCGTCCCCATGGGCACCGGCTCCTTCTTCCCGGTCCTCCTCGCCGCCGCCCTGCTGCTGCCCCCCGCCGCCGCCGCGCTCGCCGCCCTCCCCGGCGGCCTCCTGGCCCGCGTCGAGGAACCCCCCGCCGGCTGGCGCCGCGCCTGGCGCGCCTCCGCCACCGCCCTCGCCGCCTGGGCCGCCGCCCACACCGCCACCGCCCTCGGCGCCCCCGCCGCCCTCGGCTCCGGCCCCGGCGGCCCCGTGCTGCCCCACGCGGCCCTCCCCGCCCTCGCGGCCTCCCTCGTCTTCTGCCTCGTCCTCACCGCCCTCGACGGCGGCATCCGCGCCACCGCCGACGGGCTCCCGCTCCGCGCCGCCTGGCGCGGACTCCTCGGCCGGGCCCTCGCCCCCCACCTGGTCCACGGCCTCGCCGGACTCATGATGGGCGTCCTCTGGCGCAGCCCCCACGGACCCGCCGCCGCCCTCCTGGTGATGCTCCCCATGTACATCTCCTGCTGGGTCTTCGCCCAGTACCACCACGAGCGCGCCGCCCACCAGTCCACCATCCGGGCCCTCGTCCAGGCCGTCGACATCAAGGACAGCTACACCCGCGGCCACAGCGAACGCGTCGGCCACGCCTCCGTCCTGATCGCCCGTGAACTCGGCATGGACGGCGACCGGCTCGACACCGTCCGGTTCGCCGGCATCCTCCACGACGTCGGCAAGCTCGGCGTCCCCACCCGGGTCCTCCGCAAGGACGGCCCGCTCACCCCCGAGGAGCGCCGGATCATCGAACTCCACCCCGAGTACGGCCACGAGATGGTCCGCGGCATCGGCTTCCTCGGCGAGGCCCGCGACGCCGTCCTCCACCACCACGAACGGATCGACGGCAGCGGCTACCCCTACGGACTGCGCGGCGAGGAGATCCCCGAATGCGCCCGGGTCGTCGCCGTCGCCGACGCCTTCGACGCCATGACCTCCACCCGCTCCTACAGCCGCGCCCGGCCCGTCGCCACCGCCCTCGCCGAACTGGAACGGTGCGCCGGCAGCCAGTTCGACCCCCGGATGGTCGCCGCCCTCGCCCGCGCCCTCGCCCGCCACGGCTGGCGGACCGCCGTCACCGCCGACGAAGCCGGCGGCCAGGTCCCCGCGCCCCGCACCCCCGGCCCGCTCCCCGCCAGGACCGAGGAGCCCGCATGAGACCGGGGACCCCCACCGTCCGCGCCGTCCACACCGCCGCTCTCCTCCTCGCCCTGGCCGGCCTCGGCGACACCCTCTGGCGCGGCGTCGCCGAACCGGGCAACGCCCTCGCCTTCGGCACCCTCATCGCCCTCGGCGAGCTGGCCCGCTGGGGCGCCCACCCCGGGGAGCGCGAACCCGCCCCGCTCGCCGCCGCCGGAGCCCTCGCCTACGCCCTGCTCGGCGACGACGCCGGAGCCGCCACGACCCATGGCGTCCTCCAGACCGTGGCCGTCGTCTGCGCCGGCGGACTCGCCGGGATCGTGCCCCACATCGCCCGCGGCCGGGGCCCCGCCCCCGACCACCTCGCCCGCCGGGTCCTCACCGTCGGCTTCGCCGCCCTCTGCTTCCAGCCGCTCTACAACTCCGGCGCCGTCACCGGCGGAATCGGCCTCGGCGCCGCCCACGCCCTCTTCCTCCTCCTCGTCCTCGGCCTGACCGGCCTCTGCGACGCCGTCCTCGCCGCCCTGCTGCTCCGCGCCCGCACCGCTTACCCGTACGGCCCCCTCCTCCGCGACGAACTGCGCGCCCTCCTCGGCATCGGCTCCGCCGTCTGCGCCACCGGCGTCGTCATGGCCCTCGGCGTCGCCGCCGCCGGACTCTGGGCCCTGCCCGTCCTCGCCGTGCCGCTGCTGCTCACCCAGGTCTCCTTCCGGCGGTACGCCGCCGTCCGCACCGTCAACCGGCAGACCATCGCGTCCCTCGCCCGGGCGACCGAGATCGCCGGCTGCACCCCGCCCGGCCACGCCCGCCGGGTCGCCGCCCTCTCCACCGCCGTCGGCCGCGAGCTGGGCCTCGGCGGCACCGAGCTGACCGTCCTGGAGTACGCCGCCCTCATGCACGACATCGGCCAGCTCTCCCTCGTGGACCCCGTCGCCGGCGGTGCCACCGCGCTCCTGCCCGCCGAGGACCAGCGGCGGATCGCCCTCCTCGGCGGCGAGGTGGTCCGGATGACCGGCGTCCCCGCGGCCGTCGCCCGGATCGTGGAGCGGCAGGCCGACCCGTACCGCGAGCAGCCGCGGGCCGCCCGGATCGTCCGCGCCGTGAACGCCTACGACGACCTGGCGGGGGAGGGCGCGGCCGCCGCCCTGGAGGCCCTGGAGCTGCTCCGGCTCGGCACCGCCCGCGACTACCACCCCGAGGTCGTCGCCTGCCTGGCCAGGGTCCTGGCCCGCGGCACGACCCCTGGGGTGACCTCCGTCCCCACGGGGTAACCCATGGGTAATGAGCGCGCGTCCGACCCGGCATGGTTGGATGCGAACAAGAGGGTGAAGCGACCGGGCAGGCGGGAATCGTGAGGATCTTCGGGAAGGTACGGCATCGGCCCTCCGCCTCGTGGCGGCAGGCCACCGACCGCGCGTTCACGCTGATCGGTGACGGACGGTACGAGGACGCGGGCGCGCTGCTCACGCGGGCGGCCGATCTGGAGCCCTGGCTCTCCGAGTCCTGGTTCAACCTGGCGCTGCTCCACAAGTTCCGGCACGACTGGGAGCAGGCCCGCGCCGCGGGACTGCGGGCCGTGGCCCTGCTCGACAAGGAGACCGGCGCCCCCGACTGGTGGAACGTGGGCATCGCCGCCACCGCCCTCCAGGACTGGCCGCTGGCCCGCCGCGCCTGGCAGGCGTACGGACTGAAGGTCCCCGGAGCCTCCTCCGCCACCGGCGAGCCCGCCGGGATGGAGCTCGGCAGCGCCGCCGTACGGCTCTCGCCGGAGGGTGAGGCCGAGGTGGTGTGGGGGCGCCGGCTCGACCCGGCCCGCATCGAGGTCCTCTCCATCCCGCTGCCGTCCTCCGGCCGCCGCTGGGGCGAGGTCGTCCTCCACGACGGCGTCCCGAACGGCGAGCGGACCACCACCGCCGGGCCCTCCTTCCCGGTCTTCGACGAGATCGAGCTGTGGGCGCCCTCCCCGGTCCCCACCTGGGTCGTCCTCCTGGAGGCCGCCACCGAGGCCGACCGGGACGCCCTGGAGCAGCTCGCCGCCGAGGCGGGCTTCGCCGCCGAGGACTGGTCCTCGTCGGTACGGCTCCTCTGCCGGGCCTGCTCGGAATCGACCATGCCCAGCGCCGAGGGCGAGGGCGACCACGTCGACCCGCACGACCACAGCGAGCCCGGCCACCCCGGACCGCTCGGCCACCGCTCGCCCGGCGAGCTGTGGGTCCCCGAGCGCGAGTGCGGCATCGCCGCCCCGGCGAACCTGGTGCGCGGGCTCCTCGACGGCTGGGTCGCCGACAGCCCGGACAGCCGCGAGTGGCGCGATCTCGAAGAGGTCTGCTGAGCCCCGCCCCCGGGGCCCGTAGGCTGTCCCCGACGGAATCGGGTTTTCAGGAAGGCGCGGCGGCACATGGCGCAGCAGGAGACGGGCGAGCAGACCTTCACGGGCTACGCCCTGGACGACGACGGCTACATCGTGGACACGGAGGAGTGCGAGGAGCGCGAGCTCGCCCACCGCGAGCGGGGCACCTCCCGCCCGATCACGGTCGTCGGCAATCCGGTGCTGCACCACGAGTGCAAGGACGTCACCGAGTTCGGGCCCGAGCTCGCGGCCCTGGTCGACGACATGTTCGCCAGCCAGAAGACGGCGGAGGGCGTCGGCCTCGCCGCCAACCAGATCGGCGTCGGCCTCAAGGTCTTCGTCTACGACTGCCCCGACGACGAGGGCGTCCGGCACACCGGCCACGTGATCAACCCGGTGCTCCAGGAGCTCCCGGCCGACCGCCGCCACCTCGACGACTCCAACGAGGGCTGCCTCTCGGTCCCCACCGCCTACGCGGCGCTGGCCCGCCCGGACTTCGCCGAGGTCCACGGCCAGGACCTGCACGGCAACCCCATCAAGGTCCGCGGCACGGGCTACTTCGCCCGCTGCCTCCAGCACGAGACGGACCACCTGTACGGCTTCCTGTACATCGACAAGCTCTCCAAGCGCGACCGCAAGGACGCGCTGCGCCAGATGGAAGAGGGCACCCCGCGCTACCCGGTCGTCGCCAACGACTGACCCGGCGCGCCCATGACGAAGGGCCCCGCACCGTGCCGGTGCGGGGCCCTTCGCCGTACGTCCTACTGCCAGCTCATGTCGCCGAGGACGGTGACGGGCACGGACTGCCAGCTCATGTCCCCCGCGGAGGCGGTGGCGGCGGTGCCGCCGACGATCAGGAGCGTGAGGACGGCGGTCGCGAGGGCGCGGGTCTTGCGGGTCAAGGTGTTTCCCCCTGGGGAGTGGTGACGCGTTACAAGATCGACTCTAGGCCGGTCGCCGCTCCCCGGCGGGAAACCTTCACATCCGGAGGTCAGAAGTCCTCGTCCAGGTCGACCGTGCCCTCGACCGCCACCTGGTAGGCGGACGGGCGGCGCTCGAAGAAGTTGGTCAGTTCCTGGACGCCCTGGAGCTCCATGAACGCGAACGGGTTCTCGGAGCCGAACACCGGGGGGAAGCCGAGGCGGACCAGGCGCTGGTCGGCGACGCACTGGAGGTACTCGCGCATCGACTCGGTGTTCATGCCGGGCAGGCCGTCGCCGCACAGGTCGCGGCCGAACTGGAGCTCCGCCTCGACCGCCTCCCGCAGCATGTCCGTGACCTGCTGCTGGAGTGCGGCGTCGAAGAGCTCCGGCTCCTCCTTGCGGACCGTGTCCACGACCTCGAAGGCGAAGTTCATGTGCATGGTCTCGTCGCGGAACACCCAGTTGGTGCCGGTCGCCAGGCCGTGCAGCAGGCCGCGGGAGCGGAACCAGTACACGTAGGCGAAGGCCCCGTAGAAGAACAGGCCCTCGATGCAGGCGGCGAAGCAGATCAGGTTCAGCAGGAAGCGGCGGCGGTCGGCCGCCGTCTCCAGCCGCTCGATCTTCTCGACCGAGTCCATCCAGCGGAAGCAGAACTGCGCCTTCTCGCGGATGGAGGGGATGTTCTCGACCGCCGCGAAGGCCGCCGCGCGGTCGTCCGGGTCGGGCAGGTAGGTGTCGAGCAGCGTCAGGTAGAACTGGACGTGCACCGCCTCCTCGAAGAGCTGACGGCTCAGGTACAGCCGCGCCTCGGGGGAGTTGATGTGCTTGTACAGCGTCAGGACCAGGTTGTTCGCCACGATCGAGTCGCCCGTCGCGAAGAACGCGACCAGCCGGCCGATCATGTGCTGCTCGCCGGGGGTGAGCTTGGCGAGGTCGGCGACGTCCGAGTGGAGGTCGACCTCCTCCACGGTCCAGGTGTTCTTGATGGCGTCCCGGTACCGCTCGTAGAAGTCCGGGTAGCGCATCGGACGCAGGGTCAGCTCGAAGCCCGGGTCCAGCAGGTTCTTGTTCTCGGTGGTGCTCATCACTGGCATGCCTCGCAGGACTCGGGGTTCTCCAGGGAGCAGGCGACCGCGTCGGGGTCGGCGGCCTGCTGCACGGGGATGGGGGCGGCGGCCGTCGCCGACGCCTGGGCCGCGCGGGCGATCCGGGTCGCCGGGCGGGAACGCAGGTAGTACGTCGTCTTCAGGCCCTGCTTCCAGGCGTACGCGTACATCGACGACAGCTTGCCGATCGTCGGCGTCTCCATGAACAGGTTCAGCGACTGCGACTGGTCCAGGAACGGGGTCCGGGCCGCCGCCATGTCGATCAGGCCGCGCTGCGGGATCTCCCACGCCGTGCGGTACAGCTCGCGCACCTCGGCCGGGACCCAGGTGAAGCCGGCCACCGAGCCGTTGGCGTCGCGCAGCGCCTCGCGGGTCTGCGCGTCCCAGACGCCGAGCCGCTTCAGCTCGTCGACGAGGTACGAGTTGACCTGGAGGAACTCGCCGGAGAGCGTCTCGCGCTTGAACAGGTTGGAGACCTGCGGCTCGATGCACTCGTAGACGCCGGCGATCGAGGCGATCGTCGCGGTCGGCGCGATGGCGAGGAGCAGGCTGTTGCGCATGCCGACGGCGGCGATCCGCTCGCGCAGCGCGGCCCAGCGCTCCGGCCAGTTCAGCTCCACGTCGTAGTGGTCGGGGTGCAGCACGCCGCGGGCGGCGCGGGTCTTCTCCCAGGCGGGGAGCGGGCCGCTGCGCTCGGCGAGGTCGGCGGACGCCTCGTACGCGGCGAGCATGATCCGCTCGGCGATGCGGGTGGAGAGCGCGCGGGCCTCGGCGGAGTCGAACGGCAGCCGCAGCTTGAAGAAGACGTCCTGGAGGCCCATCGCGCCCAGACCGACCGGCCGCCAGCGGGCGTTGGAGTTCCCGGCCTGCTCGGTCGGGTAGAAGTTGATGTCGACGACCCGGTCGAGGAAGGTGACCGCGGTGCGGACGGTCGCGTCGAGACGCTCCCAGTCGATGTCGCCGCCGGTGACGAAGGCGCCGAGGTTGACCGAGCCGAGGTTGCAGACGGCCGTCTCGCCGTCGTCGGTGACCTCGATGATCTCGGTGCAGAGGTTCGAGGAGTGGACCACGGAGCCGGGCTCGGCGGTCTGGTTGGCGGTCCGGTTGGAGGCGTCCTTGAAGGTCATCCAGCCGTTGCCGGTCTGCGCCAGGGTCCGCATCATCCGGCCGTACAGGTCGCGGGCCGGCATGGTCCGGCGGGCCAGGCCCTTGGCCTCGGCCGCGCGGTAGGCGGCGTCGAACTCCTCGCCCCACAGGTCGACCAGCTCGGGCACGTCGGCGGGGGAGAAGAGCGACCACTCGGCGTCGGCGTTCACCCGGCGCATGAACTCGTCCGGGATCCAGTGGGCGAGGTTCAGGTTGTGGGTGCGGCGGGCGTCCTCGCCGGTGTTGTCGCGGAGCTCCAGGAACTCCTCGATGTCCGCGTGCCAGGTCTCCAGGTAGACGGCGGCGGCGCCCTTGCGGCGGCCGCCCTGGTTCACGGCGGCGACCGAGGCGTCCAGGGTCTTCAGGAACGGCACGATGCCGTTGGAGTGCCCGTTGGTGCCGCGGATCAGCGAACCGCGCGAGCGGATCCGGGAGTACGACAGGCCGATGCCGCCCGCGTGCTTCGACAGGCGCGCGACCTGGTGGTAGCGGTCGTAGATCGAGTCCAGCTCGTCCTGCGGGGAGTCGAGCAGGTAGCAGGAGGACATCTGCGGGTGGCGGGTGCCGGAGTTGAAGAGCGTGGGGGAGGAGGGCAGGTAGTCGAGGCGGCTCATCAGCCCGTAGAGCGCCGCCACCTCGTCGAGGGCGCGGGCCGAGTCGTCCTCGGCGAGGCCGGCCGCGACCCGGAGCATGAAGTGCTGCGGGGTCTCGATCACCTTGCGGGTGATCGGGTGGCGCAGCAGGTAGCGGGAGTAGAGCGTCCGCAGGCCGAAGTAGCCGAAGCGGTCGTCGCCGGCCGGGTCGATCAGCGCGTCCAGGCGGTCCGCGTGCAGGGCCGCGAAGGCGGCGGTGCGGTCGGCGATCAGGCCCTCGCGGTGACCGGTGGCGACCGAGGCGGAGAAGGAGACCGCGCCCTGGCCGGCCGCCTCCTCGGCGATCGTCAGCGTCAGCAGGCGGGCGGCGAGCCGGGAGTAGGCGGGGTCCTCGGAGATGAGACCGGCGGCCGCCTCGGTGGCCAGTTCGCGCAGCTCCGCCTCGTCCGAACCGGCGTGCCGGCCGCGCAGCGCGGCGGCGGCGACCCGGCCGGGGTCGGTGTCGGTGAGGTCGGCGGTGAGGTCGGTCAGGGTCCGCAGCAGTACGGTCCCGGGGCCGTCGCTCTCGATCGCGGCGGCCTCGGTGGCTGACGGACCCGCAGGCGCGATGGTCACGTGGGGGCTCTCCCTCGCTCGGCCCGGGGCCACGGCGGGGGAGGCGCGGACGGGCACCCGTACGCGCGGATGCGCCCGCGTCCACCGGCCCATTCCGCGAGGCCCGGACGTCGTCGGCACCCGGAACGGACGGACCGGGCGCACTGCCGACAGGTGTTCGGACTCACTCCGTGCGAAAGCGCACGAAGCACACCGTTGCGGGACAGTTCCGGATTCGCACCGGATTCCCCTGCGACGACAGCGAGGATGAGCATACATGTGGGGGGCGCCGATCTCGGCACCCCCCACATGTTGTGTCCCGCCGCTCAGGTGTCCAGGGAGAAGGCCAGCAGCGGCGACAGGCCGGGCACCGGGCTCCAGTCCCGTTCGGGCCGCCGCGCGAAGCCGATCCGCCGGTAGATCCGGTGGGCCTCGGCCATCCGGTCCTGGGTGGAGAGCACCAGCCGGTCGCAGCCGTCGAGGGCGCGGGCGCGTTCGACGCACGCCCGGACGAGCGCCTCGCCGACCCCGCGGCCGCGGGCGGCGCGGGCGACGGCCAGCAGCCGGAACTCGGCCTCGCCGGGGACGGCGATGTCCGCCCACTCCCCGCCGCCGGTCGTGAAGGTCACCCCGCCGAGGAGGGTCCCGTCGCCGTCGACGGCGACCAGTACCTCCGCCTCGACGGCCCGCCGGGCCACGTCCTTCATCAACGGCAGATAGTCGTCGTCCTCGCCGAAGGTGAGGTGCCCGTCGTCGAGGTAGGCCCGCGCGGTGATCTCGCCGAGTTCCTCGTACTCCTCGGGCCGTACGGCCCTGATCGTGAAGTCCATGCGGTGCAGTCTGCCGGGTGGACACGGCGAGGGCCCGGGGATTTCCGCCTCCCCGGGCCCTCGCCGTAGGGTGCGGCGGCTCAGTGGGTGCCGGCCCCGACCTTCGGGAGCTCGGTGCTGACCCCGGTGTCGCCGGCGTCGGCCGTGTAGTCCGAGGGGGAGGTCTCGTCGACGCCCTCGGGGGCCTTGAGGGCCTTGAGGACGAAGGTGAGGACGACCGTGACCAGGACGTTGAGGACGAAGGCGGTGAGGCCGATGTAGCCGATCTCGCCGATGCCCGGGATCTCCGCCGAGGAACCGCCGAAGTGCTTCTGGGTCGGGCTGGCGACGCCGTACGCGGCGGCGGTGCCGTAGATCATGCCGACGGCCCAGCCGGCGATCAGCGCCCAGCGGTGGAACCAGCGGGTGAAGAGACCGCCGACCAGGGCCGGGAAGGTCTGCAGGATCCAGATGCCGCCGAGCAGCTGGAAGTTGATCGCGACGGTCTTGTCCATGGTGAGGACGAAGGCGAGCGCGCCGACCTTGACCAGGAGCGAGACCAGCTTGGAGACCTTGGTCTCCTGCTCCGGGGTGGCGTCCTTCTTGATGAAGTCCTTGTAGATGTTGCGGGTGAAGAGGTTGGCCGCGGCGATCGACATGATCGCGGCGGGGACGAGCGCGCCGATGCCGATCGCGGCGAACGCGACGCCCGCGAACCAGTCCGGGAACATGTTCTCGAAGAGCTGCGGGATGGCGAGCTGGCCGTTGGCCACCTTCACCCCGGCGGCGATCGCCATGAAGCCGAGCAGCGCGAGCAGGCCCAGCATCAGCGAGTACAGCGGCAGGATCGTGGTGTTGCGGCGGATGACCTCGCGGCTCCGGGACGACAGGGTCGCGGTGATCGAGTGCGGGTACATGAAGAGCGCGAGCGCCGAGCCGAGCGCGAGCGTCGCGTACGTCCACTGGCTGGCCTCGCCGGGCACCAGGGCGCCGCGCGGCTTCTCGGTCGCCGGGTTGATCGTCGCGTACGCCTCACCGGCCTTGGCGAAGATCTCGTCGAAGCCGCCGAGCTTGATCGGGATGTAGATGATCGCCACCGCGATGACGATGTAGATCAGGGTGTCCTTGACGAAGGCGATGAGCGCCGGGGCGCGCAGACCCGAGGAGTAGGTGTACGCCGCGAGGACGCCGAAGGCGATGAGCAGCGGCAGGTCCTTGATGAACCAGTGGGTGTTCTCGCCGCCGCCGACGCCCATCACGTCCAGGACGGCCTGGATGCCGACGAGCTGGAGCGCGATGTACGGCATGGTGGCGAGGATGCCGGTGAGCGCCACCGCCAGCGACAGGCCCTTGGAGCCGAAGCGGCCGCGGACGAAGTCCGAGGTGGTCACGTAGCCGTGCTTGTGCGAGACGGACCAGAGCCGCGGCAGGAAGGTGAAGATCAGCGGGTAGACCAGGATCGTGTACGGCACGGCGAAGAAGCCGGCCGCGCCCGCCGCGTAGATGGCGGCCGGGACGGCGACGAAGGTGTACGCGGTGTACAGGTCGCCGCCGAGCAGGAACCAGGTGACCCAGGTGCCGAACGAGCGGCCGCCGAGGCCCCATTCGTCGAGGCTGTTCTCGTTCTCGGCCTTGCGCCACTTGGAGGCGAGGAAGCCCATGACCGTGACGGCCAGGAAGAAGAAGATGAACACGGCGAGCGCCACGCCGTTCACGCCGTCCTTCATCGCGCGTCACCTCCCTTGCGGGCGCGCTGGTCGCGCTGCCACAGCTTGTACGCGACCATCGTGAGCACGGTCGACACCAGCACCCAGAGCATCTGGTACCAGTAGAAGAACGGGATGCCGATGACGAGGGGTTCGACCTTCGCGTACGAACCCACCCAGAGCATCGCCACGAACGGGGCCGCCAGACAGAGCCCGATGACGACCCTGAGCGGTGTGATGACCGGTTGTTTCCCGGTTGCGGCTTCTGACATGGTGAAGTGGTCCCCTCGCTGATCACCGGCTGATGCCGTGGAAATTTAGGGGACCGTCCAGTCCCTGGGAACCCTGGTCCGGATAACGGACGTGTATCGGGCGGGTCTCGGCGTGGGTGCCGCGGCCCGGGAACAGACGTACCCCGACACATCACACGGATGCGCCGGGGTACGGGTTCAGATCGATTTTCAGCCGTTGGGGCGCTGGAGGCGCGCGACGAACTTGTAGCGGTCGCCGCGGTAGACCGAGCGCACCCACTCCACCGGCTCGCCCTGGGCGTCCAGGGAGTGACGGGAGAGCATCAGCATCGGCAGGCCGACGTCGGTGCCGAGCAGTCCGGCCTCGCGCGGGGTCGCGAGCGAGGTCTCGATGGTCTCCTCGGCCTCGGCGAGGTGCACGTCGTAGACCTCGGCGAGGGCGGTGTAGAGCGAGGTGTACTTGACGAGCGAACGGCGCAGCGCGGGGAAGCGCTTGGCCGAGAGGTGGGTGGTCTCGATCGCCATCGGCTCGCCGTTCGCCAGCCGGAGGCGCTCGATGCGGAGCACCCGGCCGCCGGCCGTGATGTCGAGCAGCCCGGCGAGGGTGTCGTCGGCGGTCACGTAGCCGATGTCGAGGAGCTGCGAGGTGGGTTCGAGTCCCTGGGCGCGCATGTCCTCGGTGTACGAGGTGAGCTGGAGCGACTGGGAGACCTTCGGCTTCGCCACGAAGGTGCCCTTGCCCTGGATGCGTTCGAGCCGGCCCTCGACGACGAGTTCCTGGAGGGCCTGGCGCACGGTGGTGCGCGAGGTGTCGAACTCGGCCGCGAGCGTCCGCTCGGGCGGCACCGGGGTACCGGGCGGAAGGGTCTCCGTCATGTCGAGGAGGTGCCTTTTCAGCCGGTAGTACTTGGGCACGCGCGCGGTGCGGGTCGCCGGCCCGCCCTCTGTCTCCGTACTGCCCGCCTCCGTGGCCATGGCCTGCCTTCCCGACTGTGCTGCTGCCGTCACCGGCTCCTCCGTCTGTCGCGGCTCACATGGTGGCACGGACCGGTCACGGGTCGTCGGCCTCCCTCAGGTGTCGGTCCGATAACGGACGCGACTGCCCTTCTTATACACCCTTGACACCCCCAAAGGTCTAGGCCAAGCTCCGGGTACTGGTCTAAACCATTAAAGACCAGGTCCCAGCCCCACGAGCACTACCTGACGTATGTCTTCGCGCGGTGGGCAGGGGTTGCAGGCATCCCTGAGGAGGGTGGCGTGAAGCGCAAGCTCATCGCGGCGATCGGCGTCGCGGGCATGATGGTCTCGGTCGCTGCGTGTGGCGGTTCCGACAGCGGTGACACGAAGGACAAGGCCGAGGGCGGCAACAAGTCGCTCACCGTCTGGGTGATGGACGGTTCCGCTCCCAAGGAGTGGATCGACGGAGTCAACAAGGAGTTCGAGGCCGCCCACCCCGGCGTCAAGGTCAAGGTCGAGGTCCAGCAGTGGACCGACATCCAGACCAAGGTCACCACGGCCCTCTCCGAGGACACCCCCCCGGACGTCCTGGAGCTCGGCAACACCCAGACCACGGGTTACGCCGTCACCGGCGGTCTCGCCGACCTCTCCGGCGACAAGGAGAAGCTCGGCTACAACAACTGGAGCAAGGGCATGCTGCCCTCGGCCGAGCTGGACGGCAAGCTCTACGCCGCTCCGTGGTGGGCCGCCAGCCGCGTCGTGATCTACGACAAGGCCGCGTACAAGAAGGCCGGCGTCACCCCGCCGAAGACCCGCACCGAGTGGATCGACGGCCTGAAGAAGCTCAAGGCCGCCGACGCCAAGTCGCAGCCCATCTACCTCCCGGGCCAGAGCTGGTACGTCCTCGCCGGCTTCCTGTGGGACGAGGGCGGCGAGCTCGCGGTCAAGGACGGCGACAAGTGGAAGGGTGGCCTGGCCACCCCGCAGGCCGCCGCCGCCATGAACTTCTACAAGGAGCTGCAGTCCTTCTCGACCGCTCCGAAGGACAAGGACGAGGCCACCCCGCAGCAGTCCGTGGACGTCGTGCCCAAGGGCGGCGTCTCCTCCTGGATCGGTCTCGGCTGGGAGGCCGGCGGCGCGATCGCGGCCATCGAGAAGGCCGGCAAGAAGGCCGACTTCGGCTACTTCCCGATCCCGGGCAAGACGGCCGACAAGCCGGGCTCCGTCTTCTTCGGCGGCTCGAACCTCGCCGTCGCCGAGCGCTCCAAGAACCAGGAGCTCGCGAAGGAGTGGCTGGCCTTCGTCACCAACAAGAAGCAGCTGGAGTCGTACGGCACCGCCAACAAGGGCGGCATCATCCCCGTCGACACCTCCGCGCAGGTCACCCCTGAGGCCGGCTCCTTCGCCGAGGCGATGGTGAAGGTCGCCGAGGTCGGTCGCATCACCCCGATCACCGGCGGCTGGGCCAACGTCGAGACCGAGCCCAACCCGATCAAGGGCTACATGACCAAGGTCCTGAAGGGCGAGGACGCGCAGAAGGCCGGCGAAGAGGCCGACAAGGTCATCGCCGAGCGCATCAACCAGCAGTAATCCCACCCCGGTGGCGGGGGGGGGGGGGCCCCCCCCCCCCCCCCGGGGGGGGGGGGGGGGGGGGGGGCCCCCCCCCCCCCCCGCCCCCCGGGGGGGGGGGGGCCCCGCCCCGCCGGGGCCCACTTCCCCATTCAGCCACACCCTGGCGGCCCCCGCGCCCTCCCCCCGGGGGGGGGGGCGGGCGCCCCCCGCCCACGCCACCTGGGCGTTGCAGTGAATGCGGCCCGCTCCCCCGGGCCGCGCCCCGGTGGGCGCGGGAGCCCCAGAACCGCGAGGAAGAAGACCATGACCGTGGACTCCCAGGGGACGGCGACCGCCGGTTCCCAGGACGCGCCCGGGAGGGCGGCAGGGAAGTCGCAGACTCCGCCACCCCCTTCCGGCGCGAAGGAAGCCCTTCAGCCCTCGCGCGGCAGACGTTCGCTGCCTGGTGGGCTACTGCCGTACCTGCTCGTCACGCCCGCCCTGCTGTCCATGGCGGTGCTGCTGCTCTACCCCCTGATCAGCAACCTGATCCTCTCCTTCCAGTCGGTCAACCGGCGTGAGCTGATCCGCCGCGAGACCCCCTGGGTCGGCTTCGACAACTACACGGAGCTGCTGGGGAACTCCGAGTTCTGGACCGTCGTCCTCCGCTCGGTCGCCTTCACCGCGGCCAACGTGGCGCTGATCATGGCGATCGGCACCGGCATCGGCCTCCTGCTCAACCGCCTCGGCAAGAAGATGCGGCTCGTGCTCTCCCTCGCGCTCGCCTTCGCCTGGGCCATGCCGATCGTCGCCTCCGTCACGGTCTTCCAGTGGCTCTTCGACGAGCAGTTCGGCGTCGCCAACTGGCTGATGCGCACGCTCGGCTTCTCCGGCTACGACCAGCACAACTGGTTCGAGACCGGCTTCTCCACCTTCGTGATCATCACGGCCCTCGTCGTCTGGGGCTCCGTCCCCTTCGTCGCCCTCAACATGTACGCCGGCCTCACCACCGTGGGCACCGAGCTGTACGAGGCGGCCCGCATGGACGGCGCGAACGGCTGGCGGACCTTCTGGTCCGTGGTCTTCCCGAACCTCAAGCCCTTCTTCATGATCACCACCTTCCTGGAGATCATCTGGGTCTTCAAGGCGTTCACCCAGGTCTACGCCATGAACCAGGGCGGCCCCGACCGCGCCACCGAGACCCTCCCCGTCTTCGCCTACATCGAAGGCATGAGCCAGCAGCACTACGGCGTCGCGGCGGCCATCTCGATCCTCACCATCGTGATGCTCCTCGTGGCCATGTCCTTCTACTTCCGCCTGATCCTGAAGCAGGAGGACGAGCAGTGAGCACCACCGCACAGACCCCCCAGGCGCCGGCTCCGCAGAAGCTGCGCACCCGCAAGCCGCTGACCGTCGGCGCCGTCGCGAAGAACGCCGCCGCGCTCGTCCTGGCCGTGATCTTCGTCTTCCCGGTCTACTGGATGTTCTCGTCCTCGCTGAAGCCGCAGAGCGAGATCCTCTCCAAGGACCCGGTCTTCTTCTTCACCCCGACCTTCGAGAACTACTCGACGGCCACCGGCGTCGACCTGTTCTGGACGTACGTCACCAACAGCCTGATCGTCACGGTCGGCGCCGTCCTCCTGGCCCTGCTCGTCGCCCTCGCCGCGAGCTTCGCGATCGCCCGCATGAAGTTCAAGGGCCGCAAGGGCATCGTCCTCATCGTGATGATGGCCCAGATGGCCCCCTGGGAGGTCATGGTCATCGCGATGTACATGATCGCCCGCGACAACGACATGCTGAACAGCATCCCGCTGCTCACCGCGATCTACTTCGTGATGGTCCTGCCCTTCACCATCTGGACCCTGCGCGGCTTCATCGCCGCCGTCCCGGTCGAGCTGGAGGAGGCCGCGCAGATCGACGGCTGCACCCGCGGCCAGGCGTTCCGCAAGGTCATCTTCCCGCTGCTGGCCCCGGGCCTGATGTCCACCTCGCTCTTCGGCTTCATCACGGCCTGGAACGAGTTCGCCATGGTCCTCGTGCTCAACAAGGACAAGACGAACCAGACCCTGACGCTCTGGCTCACCCAGTTCCAGACCGCGTTCGGCGACGACTGGGGCGCCACCATGGCCGCCTCCACGCTCTTCGCCCTGCCGGTGCTCATCGTGTTCCTCTTCCTCCAGCGCAAGGCCGTCGGCGGCATGACCGCCGGCGCGGTGAAGGGATAGCGGCCCCCATGACCACACTCGTACACGGCTCGGACACCCTGACCCGTGACGCGCTCACGGTGCTCCAGCCCGGCTTCGTCGGCACCACCGCCCCCGACTGGCTGCTCCGCCGGATCGGCGAGGGCCTGTCGTCCGTCGGCCTCTTCGGCCGGAACGTCGTCAGCCCCGAGCAGCTCGCCCGCCTCACCGCCCAGCTCCGCGCGGAGCGGGACGACGTCCTCGTCGCCATCGACGAGGAGGGCGGCGACGTCACCCGCCTGGAGGTCAACGAGGGCTCGTCCTTCCCGGGCAACTACGCCCTGGGCCGGGTCGACGACGTCGAGCTGACCCGGGCCGTCGCCCGCGAGCTCGGCCGCCGGCTCGTCGCCTGCGGGATCGACCTCAACTGGGCCCCCTCGGCCGACGTGAACTCCAACGCCGAGAACCCGGTCATCGGCGTCCGCTCCTTCGGACCGGACCCGGACCTGGTCGCCCGGCACACCGTGGCGTACGTCGACGGCCTCCAGGGCGTCGGGGTCGCGGCCTGCACCAAGCACTTCCCCGGACACGGCGACACCAACGTCGACTCGCACGACGCGCTGCCCCGGATCGATGTGGACCTCGCCACACTGCACGCCCGTGAGCTGGTGCCTTTCCGCGCGGCCATCGCCGCGGGTACCAAAGCAGTCATGAGCGCGCATATCCTGCTCTCCGCGCTCGACACCGACCGTCCGGCCACCCTGAGCCCGCAGATCCTCACCGGTCTGCTCCGCCAGGAGCTGGGCTTCGACGGTCTGATCGTCACCGACGGCATGGAGATGCAGGCCGTCGCGGCGACGTACGGCATCGAGCGCGGATCCGTCCTCGCCATCGCCGCGGGCGCCGACGCCATCTGCGTCGGCGGCGGGCTGTGCGACGAGGACACCGTACTGCGGCTGCGCGACGCGCTCGTCGACGCGGTACGGACCGGTGAACTGCCCGAGGAGCGGCTGGCCGACGCCGCGGCGCGCGTGCGCGCCCTGGCGGCCTGGACCCAGGCGCACCGGGCGAGGGGGGCTGGATCGGTGCCGGGCGCGGCAGTGCAGGAGGGGACCGCGCCCGGCGCCGACATCGGACTCGTGGCGGCCCGCCGGGCCCTGCGGATCACCAAGGGCGCGGAGCTCTACACCCCGGTGTCCAGCGCGCCGTTCGTCGCCTCGTTCACCCCGGTCGCCAACTTCGCGGTCGGCGACGAGACCCCGTGGGGCGTCGCCGCCGAGCTGGACCGGCTGCTGCCGGGCACCGGGTCCGGTTCCTTCGGGGCCGAGGACACGGTCGACTCCGTGCTCGCGGCGGCGGGGGAGCGGCGGGTCGTCGCGGTCGTCCGCGACCTCCACCGGCACCCGTGGATGACCGCGGCCCTGGACGGTCTGGTGGCCGTCCGCCCGGACACCGTGGTCGTCGAGATGGGCCTCAACGAGGCGGAGCCCCGCGGGGCCCTGCACATCGCGACCCACGGCGCCGCCCGGGTCTGCGGCCGCGCCGCGGCGGAGGCCGTGGTCGGCACCGGCGTCTGACGCCGGCGGGAACGACGGAAGGGGCCCGGCACCTGGGATCAGGTGCCGGGCCCCTTCCGTCGTTCCCCGCGGGGACCGGACGCCCGGGACGGGGCGTCAGGGATCAGATGCCCTGCCAGGCGGGCTTGTTCGCGTAGGTGTGGCGGAAGTAGTCCGCGAGCTTCAGCTTGGAGGCGGCGGCCTCGTCCACGACCACGGTGGCGTGCGGGTGCAGCTGGAGCGCGGAGGCGGGCACGAGCGCGGCGACGGGGCCCTCGACGGTCTGCGCGACGGCCTCGGCCTTGCCCTCGCCGGTGGCCAGCAGCACCAGGTGGCGGGCCTCCAGGATGGTGCCGATGCCCTGGGTGATGACGTGGTGCGGGACCTGCTCGATGTCATCGTCGAAGAAGCGGGCGTTGTCCACCCGGGTCTGCTCGGTGAGCGTCTTGATCCGGGTGCGGGAGGCGAGCGAGGAGCACGGCTCGTTGAAGCCGATGTGCCCGTCGGTGCCGATGCCGAGGATCTGGAGGTCCACGCCGCCGGCGTCGACCAGCGCCTGGTCGTACGCCTCGCAGGCCGCCTGGACGTCCTCGGCGGAGCCGTCGGGGCCCATGAAGTGGTCCTCGGGGAGGCCGAGCGGCTCCACGACCTGGCGCAGGACGGTCGAGCGGTACGACTCCGGGTGCCCGGCGGGCAGGCCGACGTACTCGTCCAGCTGGGCGATGCGCGCCCGGGAGGCGTCCACGGAGCCGGCCCGGACCTGGGCGATCAGGGCGTCGTAGATGGGGATCGGGGTCGAACCGGTGGCCACGCCGAGCAGCGCGTCGGGCTTGCGGCGCAGGAGGCCGGCGATGCCGTCCGCGATGAGCTCGCCGCCCGCCTTGGCGTCCTTGACGATGACAACTTCCACGCTGTGCCTGCCGATCTGGTGAGGGGCTGGGGAGGGGCCATGTGGTATAGACCAATCAAAGTCCAAATCTAGCAGAGTGAGGCCCGTCTCCTCATGCCGTTCCGCCCCCCGGACGGCCCGCGCCTCCCGGCCCCTCTCCATCGTCGGCCGCCCCCGCCCCACCAGCCACTCGGGTCCGCCCGGCCCTCCTCCGCTCAGGTCAGCGAGCCCCCCGTGGCGTCGATCCAGGCCCCCGTCACCCAGCGGGCGTCGTCCGAGGCGAGGAAGGCCACCACGTCGGCTATGTCCGCCGTGCTCCCGACCCCGCCCAGCGCCGAGTGCGCCGCCGCCCCGGCCCACGCCTCCTCGCTGCCGCGCAGCCATCCGGCGTTGATGTCCGTGTCCACGATCCCGGGCGCCACCGAGTTGACCGTGATCCCGCGCCGGCCCAGCAGCTTCGACAGGTCGCGGGTGAAGACGTCCAGGGCCGCCTTCGACATCGAGTAGGCGATCAGGTCCGGCATGAGCGCCGTCCGGCTCAACCCGGTCGACACGTTGACGATCCGGCCGCCGTCCCGCAGGCGCTCCGCCCCCAGCCGCGCGAGGAAGAACGGCGCCTTCGTGTTCACCGCGAAGACCCGCTCGAACTCCTCCTCGCTGATCGCCTCGAAGGGGCGCGCGGCGCCGATGCCGGCGTTGTTCACCAGGATGTCCAGCCCGTCCGCCCGCGCGTCGAAGGCCGCCCACAGCGCCGCCGCGTCCCCCGGCACCCCCAGCTCCTGGCCGATCGCGAACGCCTCGCCGCCCGCCGCCTCGATCGCCGCGACCGTCTCCTTCGCCGCCGCCTCGTTCGCCCCGTAGTGCACCGCGACCCGCGCGCCGTCCCGGCCCAGCCGCTCGGCGATCCCGCGTCCGATGCCCCGGCTCGCGCCCGTGACCAGTGCCGTCTTCCCCGTGAGCACGCCCATGACGCCGCCCCCTCATTTCCTAGTGGTCGCTACAGAAAGACCGTACCCCACGATCCGTAACGCGCGCTATAGAATTCACCCCATGGCGACGAAACAGCGCGGGCGTCCCCGCTCCTTCGACCGGCCCACGGCCCTGGAGCAGGCGACGATGGCCTTCTGGGAGCGGGGCTACGAGACCACCTCCGTCTCCGACCTGACCCGGGTCATGGGCATCAGCGCCCCGAGCCTCTACGCGGCCTTCGGCGACAAGCGGACGCTCTTCGAGGAGGTCGTGGCGGAGTACGCGCTCTCGCACGGCGCCTTCGGCTCCCGCGCCTTCGCGGAGGAGCCGACGGCCCGCGCCGGTGTCGCGCGGATGCTCCGCGAGGCCGCCCTCCATTACACGGAGCCCGGCCACCCGCGCGGCTGCCTGGTGATCTCGGCGGCGGTCAACTGTTCCACCCCGGAGGTGGAGGAGGCCCTGCGCGCCCGGCGGAACGCCAATCTGGCCGCCATCGAGGACCGGATCCGCCAGGACGTGGAGTCCGGCGAGCTGCCCGCCGCCACCGACGCCCGCGTGCTGGCCCGCCTCGGCGGAGCCGTGCTCCAGGGCATGTCCCAGCAGGCCCGTGACGGGGCGACGGCCGAGGAGCTGGCGGCGGTGGCGGAGGCGGCGATGCTCGCCTGGCCCCCGGCCTGATCACGGGAGCCCCGCGCGCCGCCCGGGAGGAGCACCGGCCCGGGAGGAGCGCCGGCCCGGGGAGGAGCGCCGGCCCGGGGCGGGCCCGGAGTGGATCGCGGACCGGCGCGGAGGAGCGGAGGGCGGAACGTCCTGGAGGGGAGCACCGGCCCGGGCCGGCCTCCGGGAACGACCGCGGGCCGCGGCGCCTGGCGGGACCCTCAACCCGCCCGGCACCGCAGCCCGGGTGTGCCCGGCCGGGGGTGTGCGGACCCTCGGCCGTGAAGGGAGGTCTCGGCGCAGTCAGGGCAGAGAGCGCCGGGTACCTCGTCCATCCTCCTGTGCGGGGAGGATGGAGGCTGTGTGGAGTTCGATGCGTTCATTGTGGACTAGACCATTCTTGTCTGTCCATCCACCTGAACGCGGTGTTTCCGGGCCCATCCTCCAACACGCGGCCCGGAAGAGCCAGGTTCACCAGCCGTTAATTCCGCGGGTACGCTCGCACCGTGCCCTCCATGAACGACCTCGTCCGCCAGCACACCGCCCTGAGCGACTCCGACCTGGAGTGGCTCCACCTGCTGGTGTCGGAGTGGCAGCTGCTCTCCGACCTCTCCTTCGCCGACCTCGTCCTGTGGGTCCCCACCCTCGACGGCACCCGGTACGTCTCCGTCGCCCAGATGCGGCCGAACACCGGCCCCACCTCCTACCAGGACGACATGGTCGGCCACCTCGTCCCGCGCGGCCGCCGCCCGCTCCTGGACGCCGCCCTCGACGAGGGCCGGATCGTCCGCGAGGGCGACCCCGAGTGGCGCGAGGAGGTCCCGGTCCGGGTCGAGTCGATCCCCGTGCGGCGCGAGGGCCGCGTCCTCGGCGTGATCGCCCGCAACACCAATCTGCTGACCGTCCGCACCCCCTCCCGGCTGGAGCTCACCTACCTCCAGTCGGCCTCCGACCTCGCCCAGATGATCGCGGCCGGCTCCTTCCCCTACCCCGGGGAGCAGTCCGACATGGACTCGCTGCCGCGGGCCGGCGACGGCCTGGTCCGCCTGGACGCCGACGGCATGGTCCAGTACGCCTCGCCCAACGCCCTCTCCGCGTACCACCGGCTCGGCCTCGCCGCCGACCTGGTCGGCCAGCACCTCGGCCAGATCACCGCCGAACTGGCGCCCTCCCGGGGCCCGGTCGACGAGGCGCTGGTCACCCTCGCCTCCGGCTACGCCCCCCGGAACTTCGAGGTGGAGGGCAGCGGCGGGGTCATCCAGCTGCGGGCCATCCCGCTCAAGCCCAAGGGCACCCGGATCGGCTCCCTGGTCCTGCTCCGGGACGTCACCGAACTGCGCCGCCGCGAGCGCGAGTTGATCACCAAGGACGCCACCATCCGGGAGATCCACCACCGGGTGAAGAACAACCTCCAGACGGTGGCGGCCCTGTTGCGGCTCCAGGCCCGCCGGATGGACTCCGACCGCGGGCGCGAGGCGCTCAACGAGGCGGTCCGGCGCGTGGGTTCGATCGCCATCGTCCATGAGACGCTGTCCCAGAACCTGGACGAGCGGGTCGAGTTCGACGAGATCGCCGACCGGGTGATCGCCATGGTCGCCGAGATCTCCCCGGGCAAGGTCACCTGCCGGCGCAACGGCCGCTTCGGCATCCTGGACGCGGAGGTCGCCACCCCGCTCTCCATGGTCCTCACCGAGATCCTGCAGAACGCCCTGGAGCACGCCTTCGCCCCCGGCGAGCACGGCACGGTCGAGGTCAGCGCGGTCCGCGGCGAGCCCCGCCCCGACGCCCGGCTCCTCATCACCGTCCGGGACGACGGCCGCGGCCTGCCCGAGGGCTTCGACCCGCAGAAGGCCGGCAACCTCGGCCTCCAGATCGTACGGACCCTGGTGGAGGGGGAGTTGGGCGGCACCTTCGACATGCGGCCCGGCAGCGAGCGCGGCACCAAGGTGGTCCTGGACATCCCGGTGCGCCCGCAGAAGTGACGCCCCGTCACCACCCCCCGGGTGGTGACGCACAGCAGCGAGCCCCGGACCGAGATGATCGGTCCGGGGCTCGAATGCTGTGGGGTACTGCTTACTTCTGCGCGCTGCGGCTCGGGGGCGGTGAATGCGTACGCGGTGTACGCGCCGCGTGCCTCAGGCTGTGCAGGTGGCTCAGGCGCTGGCGTTGCGCGCCCGGTTGCGGGCGGCGCGGCGCTTCATCGCGCGGCGCTCGTCCTCGCTGAGGCCACCCCAGACGCCGGAGTCCTGGCCGGACTCGAGCGCCCACTGCAGGCACTGCTCCATGACGGGGCAGCGGCGGCAGACGGCCTTGGCTTCCTCGATCTGCAGCAGCGCAGGACCGGTGTTGCCGATGGGGAAGAACAGCTCGGGGTCTTCCTCACGACAAACGGCGTTGTGACGCCAGTCCATGGCTGCTACCTCTCTTGGTTATTACGTGCAAGTTGCTTGTGAATGTGAACGCTTTCACGAATCCCTCAACAAGTGAAGGGCCGACTGCCGGATGAACCGGTGTGGTCCTAGGTTTGAGGAGGGGTTCTGGCTCTCAGTGGAGGCCGGTCTTGCGGGCCGTCCCGATCGCCAAGAAGAGACTCGCAAACCTCGGCAGCGGATACAACCCCTTCCGGAAAGTTTTTTTTGATTCCTCGGTGTCGGCTAGGTCACAGCCGTACTTCTAAGGGGTGGATGCGCGCCTAAACGTTCGAGTGCAAGGACTTTCGGCCCTTCCACTCACACAATCACACGCAGTGCACGGCGTACGCCTGTGAACGTCACGCTCGTACGCAGTCCGAGGTGGTCTCCGTCCATCTGGAGAGGGAGGGGCACCTTCGAATGCAAGGTGAAGTCGGTCAGGTCGTGCAGAGTCGTGGCGTGCTTGCCGCGAGGCCCCCGTTCGGGGGTCGAAGTGAGCAGCTGGGTGGCGTACCGGGCCACCGCCGGGGTCGACAGCCGGCTCAGTCCGAGCACGTCGAGCGCGGTCTCGAAGGACGCCTCCGGGGACGCGTACACCGGGCGATTGCCCAGGTAGGTCCAGGGGGAGGTGTTGCAGATTATGGAGAGGACCAGGTCCTCCACCGGCTCGGCGCCGGGCCGCTCCAGGGTGATCGTCCCGTGCCGCCGGTTCGGTTCCTCCAGGAACTGGCGGAACACCTGGCGCAGATAGAGCGCGTGCGTGGACCGCTTCCCCCGCTCGCGCTGCTGTTCGACCCGGCCGATCACGCTGGCGTCGAACCCGAGCCCGGCGCAGAAGGTGAACCAGCGGGCCGGCACCTCCTCGTCCGGGGTGCCCGGCGTCCCCGACGCGAGCCCGAGGCTCACCGTCCGGGCGCTCCGCTGCCGCAGCGCGTCCAGCAGGGCGCCGGTCGCCTCCACGGCGTCGTTCGGCAGCCCCAGCGCGCGGGCGAAGACATTGGTCGAACCGCCCGGCACGACCGCCAGGCCCGGCAGCCGGTCCGGATCGGGCCCGCCGTGCAGCAGCCCGTTCACGACCTCGTTCACGGTGCCGTCGCCGCCGAGGGCCACGACCAGGTCGATCTCCCCCGACTCGGCCGCCCTCCGGCCGAGGTCGCGCGCGTGACCCCGGTACTCGGTGCTGACGGCCTCCAGCTTCATCTCGCTCGCCAGCGCGTGGATCAGCACGTCACGGGTGCGGGCACTGGTGGTGGTGGCTGCCGGGTTGACCACGAGAAGTGCGCGCATGTCCGCCAGCGTACCTACCCGGCGGTACCGATCCCACTCCCGCCCGATCCCCGGACACCTCCGCCGGGACCCCCGTCCCGGGTCCCGGACCCGGCGCCCCGGCCGCCCCCGTTACGCTGCCCTTCATGAGCAGTACGGAGCAGACCCCCCGCCCCGCCCGCCTGGCCGCCGCCGCGGGCGTGGCCCTCGTCGAGGCCCTCGGACTCCTCGCCGGAGGCGCCTACCTGCTGGTGCGGACGCTGGCCGACGGTGGCGGGGATCTCACCGGCGGGGTGACCGGTGGTGTGACGCTGCTCGCACTCGGCCTGATCCCGCTCGCCGCCGCCCGCGGGCTGTGGGGGATGCGGTCCTGGAGCCGCGGCCCGGCCGTGATCACCCAGATCCTCGCCCTGCCGGTCGCCTGGCAGATGCTCCAGTCCGAGGGCGTGATCCCGTACGGGATCGTCCTCGCCGTGCTCGCCGTGACCGGGCTCGTCCTCCTGGTCAACCCGGCCACGACCGAGGCGCTCGGCATCCGGCGCCCCGGCCAGGAGAGCTGACCTCACTCCTCCACGAGGAGCTTCTCCCGGAGCTGCGCCAGGGTCCTGGCGAGCAGCCGGGAGACGTGCATCTGTGAGATGCCGACCTCCTGCGCGATCTGCGACTGGGTCATGTTCCCGAAGAACCGGAGCAGCAGGATCCGCTTCTCCCGCGGCGGCAGGTCCTCCAGGAGCGGCTTGAGCGACTCCCGGTACTCGACCCCCTCCAGGGCCTCGTCCTCCGCGCCCAGCGTGTCCGCGACGGCCGGCGACTCGTCGTCCGTGTCCGGCACGTCCAGCGAGAGCGTCGAGTAGGCGTTGGCCGACTCCAGGCCCTCCAGGACCTCCTCCTCGGAGATCCCGAGCCGCTCGGCCAGCTCGTGCACGGTCGGTGACCGTCCGTGCTGCTGCGACAGCTCCGCCGTCGCCGTCGTCAGCGACAGGCGCAGCTCCTGGAGCCGGCGCGGCACCCGGACCGCCCAGCCCTTGTCGCGGAAGTGCCGCTTGATCTCGCCGACCACCGTCGGCGTCGCGTACGTGGAGAACTCCACGCCCCGCTCCGGGTCGAACCGGTCGACCGACTTGATCAGGCCGATCGTCGCCACCTGGGTCAGGTCGTCCAGCGGCTCGCCGCGATTGCGGAAGCGCCGCGCCAGGTGCTCCACCAGCGGCAGGTGCATCCGGACCAGCCGGTTGCGCAGCTCGGCCTTCTCCGGGGAGCCCTCCGGCAGCGACCGCAGCTCCACGAAGAGCGCGCGGGCGCCGCTGCGGTCCTGCGGGTGACGGACGCCCGCGTCCGCGCCCTCGCCGTCCACCGCGTCCGCGGCCTCGCCCGCCTCGCCGTCGTCCGCCTCGGCGTCGCCCGCCGGGGTCTCGGCGGGCGGTGCCACAGCGGTGCCCGCGCTCCCGTCCGGGGCCGGGACCGGTGCCGGGGGAGCCTCGTCGTGCTGCTGCTCGTGCTCGCTCATCTGGTCCGCCTGCTGCTCCGTAGCGACCTCATGCGGCCGTGCCTGCTGCCCAGGGATGCCGGCCGTCGCGTCCCCGCTCCTCACGCCGGGCCTGGCCCCGCGCCGCGCTGTTTGTACAGGCTGATCGAGACCGTGTTGTCCTCCGCGACCGTGGACTCCACCTTCCCGGCCAGCGCCGACAGCACCGTCCAGGCGAAGGTGTCCCGCTCGGGAGCCCGGCCGTCCGTGGTCGGCGCGGACACGGTCACGTCGAGGGAGTCGTCCACCAGCCGGAAGACGCAGCTCAGGACCGAGCCGGGCACCGCCTGCTGGAGCAGGATCGCGCACGCCTCGTCCACCGCGATCCGCAAGTCCTCGATCTCGTCGAGGGTGAAGTCCAAGCGCGCCGCGAGGCCGGCCGTGGCCGTACGCAGCACGGACAGATAGGCACCCGCAGCGGGCAGCCGGACTTCCACGAAGTCCTGGGTCCCGGGCTCGCCTGCGATCTGGGACACCCTCACCTCCAAGGTGGCACAAGCTCATTCGGGGCCCGGGGGAAGGCCCCCGGACCGGGCGGTCACGCAGGGGCTGCGCGGTCCGCCGTGACGCTATCGCGATCCATCCTGCCGTGTCGCCGCAAGCCCACGGGCCCCCGATCCCGGTCCGTCACTCATGGTAGGCCCATGGGTGCGGAACGTGGCCAGGGGTGTGCGGGGGCCAAAAAAGCGGCGACCGGCGGAGGGGTGACGTACCCAGCGGCCCGCCCCTCGAACCGCCCCGCCCCCGACGGACCGCGTCGCCTCAGACCAGCGCCTCGTCCACGAAGCACCAGCGCCACGCCTCGCCCGGCTCGAAGGTCCGCATCACCGGGTGCCCGGTCGCGCCGAAATGGCCGGTGGCGTGCCGCCCCTGCGAGGAGTCGCAGCAGCCCACGTGCCCGCAGGTCAGGCAGAGCCGGAGCTGGACCGGGTTGGTCCCGTCGGCCAGACACTCGGGGCAGGTCCGGTGGAGCGGGACCGGCTCGGGGCGCGGCATTTCCGCTACGTGAGGGCACTCGATCATGATGGCCAGGGTACGTCGCGGACCGGCCGGACCGGGCGGACGAGGCGAGCGGCGAGACGGAAGGGTGGAGGGGTGGCATGGACGCACTGCGGCTGGTGGCACTGGTGGCGGCGAGCGCGGCGGTGGCGGGGCTCGCCCGCCGCACGCCGGTACCGGCGCCGCTCCTCCTCGTCGCGGTCGGCCTGGCCGCCTCGTACGCCCCCGGGGTCCCCGACTACACCCTCGACCCGCACATCGTGCTGCCGCTGATCCTGCCGCCGCTGCTCTACACGGCCGCCGTCGAGTCCTCCTACCTGGACCTGCGAGCCAACATCCGGCCCGTCGCGCTGCTCTCCGTCGGCTACGTCCTCTTCGCCACCGTGGCCGTCGGCTGGCTCGCGTACGTCCTCGTCCCCGACCTGCCGCTCACCGCCGCCCTCGTCCTCGGCGCCGTGATCGCCCCGCCGGACGCGGTGGCCGCCACCGCCATCGCCCGCCGCCTCGGCCTGCCCCACCGGATCACCACGATCCTCCAGGGCGAGTCCCTGGTGAACGACGCCACCGCGATCACCGCCTACAAGGTCGCCCTCGCCGCCGCCGTCGGCGAGGGCATCAGCTGGGCCGGCGGCCTCGGCGAGTTCGCCCTCGCCGCCGTCGGAGGCGTCGGCGTCGGCCTGCTCCTGATGGTGCCCATCCACTGGCTGCGGACCCGGCTCACCGAACCCCTGCTCCAGAACACCCTCTCCCTCCTCATCCCCTTCATCGCCTACGCGGCGGCCGAGGAGGTCCACGCCTCCGGGGTGCTGGCCGTCGTCGTGGTCGGCCTCTTCCTCGGGCACAAGGCGTGGAAGGTCGACTTCGCCACCCGGCTCCAGGAGGAGGCGGTGTGGAAGATGGTCGCCTTCGTCCTGGAGTCCGCCGTCTTCGCCCTCATCGGCCTCCAGCTGCCCTATGTCGTGCAGGGGCTCGGCCAGTACGGCATCGGGGAGGCCCTCTGGTACGCCTTCGGGGTCTTCGTCTTCGTCGTCGTGGTCCGCTTCGTCTGGGTCTTCCCGGCCACCTTCCTGCCCCGCTGGCTCTCCGCCCGCGTCCGGGAGCGCGAACCGGGGGTGGACTGGAAGGCGCCCCTCGTCGTCGGCTGGGCCGGCATGCGCGGGGTGGTCTCCCTCGCCATCGCCTTCTCCATCCCCGTCGTCACCGACGGCGTCGAGTTCCCCGCCCGCAACCTCGTCCTCTTCCTCACCTTCACCACCGTCATCGGCACCCTCGTCGTCCAGGGCCTCACCCTGCCCCCGCTCATCCGGGCCCTGAAGCTCCCCGGCCGCGACCGCTACCAGGAGACCCTCGCCGAGGCGCAGGCCCAGAGCGAGGCGTCCCGGGCCGCCGAGGCCCGCCTCGACGAACTCCTCGCCGACGAACGCAACACCCTGCCCGGCCCCCTCGCCGACCGGCTCCGCACGGTCCTGGAGCGCCGCCGCAACAGCGTCTGGGAGCGCCTCGGCGCGGTCAACGACCTCACCGGCGAGACCGCCGACGACACCTACCGCCGCCTCTCGCGGGAGATGATCGAGGCCGAGCGCGAGGTCTTCGTCCGGCTGCGCGACGAGCGCCGGATCGACGACGAGATGATGCGCAGCCTGCTGCGCCGCCTCGACCTGGAGGAGGCCGCCGCCTACCGCGAGGAGACGGCCTGACCGCCCTCCGACCCGGTGATCACGGCGGCGATCCTGGTCCCCGGCGGGAAGGCGTCCTCCTCGGCCAGGGACACCAGTGCGAGGAGCATTTTGGCGACATACAGTCGCTCGATGGCGAGTCCATGCCGCGCCCCGAAGTCCTGTGCGAACGCGTCGAGCGCCGGGGTCGAACGGCCGTAGCCGCCGCAGTGGAACCGCTCGTCCAGCCACCAGTCGCCGCGAGGCCCGCCGAAGGCGGCCTCCTGGAGGGCCCGCACCTCACCGCCGAGGAACCCGCCCCTCAGCACCGGCACCCCCAGCGACCTGCCGTCGAAGCCGGCCGCGAGACCCGCCAGGGTGCCGCCCGTGCCGCACGCCACCGCGGCCACGTCGGCGTGCCCGGACAGCTCCCGCCCGAGCGCCCGGCACCCCTCCACCGCGAGCGCGTTGCTGCCGCCCTCGGGGACCACGTAGGAGCCCTCCGGGGCCCGGCCGAGGAGAGCCGCGAGCACCTCCGGCTCGTGCTTGGCCCGGTACGTGGAGCGGTCCACGAACTCCAGCCGCATCCCGTCCGCCGCGCACCGCGCCAGCGAGGGGTTCAGCGGCCGCCCCGCCAGCTCGTCGCCGCGCACCACGCCGGTCGTCGGGAAGCCGAGCAGCCGGCCGGCGGCGGCGGTGGCCCGCAGGTGGTTGGAGTACGCGCCGCCGAAGGTCAGCACCGGCCGGCCGGCGGCCGCGCGCAGGTTGAGCGCGAGCTTGCGCCACTTGTTGCCGGGCAGGTCGGGATGGATGAGGTCGTCCCGCTTGAGCAGCAGCGTCAGCCCGCGCCGGGTGAACCGCTCGTCCTCCACCGGCTCCAGGGGCGAGGGGAGCCGGGGCCGCAGGGCGGAGAGGTCGTACGTGTCCACCCGGCCATTCTCGCGGGCGGCGGACGCGGCCGGGACCGGAGCCCCCGCCACGCGTGCGGGGGCGGCGCCGATCCCGGTCGCGTCGGCCGTCGGCGCCGTCCGCGCCGCCACGCGCGCGTGCGCCGCGCTCAGCGCAGCAGGTCGGCGATCCGCTCGCGCATCGACGCCATGGTGAAGCCGCGCGGGTCCACCTTCCCGGGCTGCCACTCCCGGTGCCCGATCACCGAGCGGTGGGTCCAGCCGTGCGCCCGGCAGAGCGCCGCCGACGCCTTGGCGATCGCCTCCAGCTGCACCTTGGGCCAGGGGTCCTCGCCGTCGCCGAGGTTCTCGCACTCGAAGCCGTAGAAGTGCCGGTTGCCGTCGGTGGTGGCCTCGTCGTCCGGCGGCAGGCGCCGTTCCGCGATCACCGCCCGCAGCACCTCGTCGTCGCCGAGCCCCGCGTGGTTGGCCCGCCCGTGGCCGACCAGGTGGACGGTGCCGTCCTTGGCGATCACGCCGTGGCAGAGCGGGCCCGGCAGCCCCGCGTACCCGTCCCGGCAGATGCGGACGGTGTGCGCGGTGCCCCGGGTGACGGTGTGATGGATCATCACCCCGTGCACCGGCCCCCAGGGGCCCTTGTGGTTCCTGTTGTGGGTGGACCAGTCGCCGACCTCGACGACCGACAGGCCCTCGCCGCGCAGTGCGCCGAGGATCCTGCTCGCGGACAGCGGAACCGCCATGGCGTGCTCCTTCCAACGGTACGGACCGAACCTCCGGAGTACCGGAGTCAGTGCCTCCGCTGCCATCCGTTCGGACCGTGTGCGAGCCGATCCGGACACTCCGGCCGGGTCGAGCCGTCCGCCGTCCGACGGGAAATCGGCCGACATGCCCCGAAGATCACCGAACAGTCCCACCCGAATGTGTAATGGCGCGGCCACGCTCCGTGCTGAAAGGCTTCCTGTCGCAAGCCAGACGTACGAGAGGGAGTTCCATGTCCGTTGGTTCGGTTGGCGACGAGGTCCTCGCGGAGCGGCAGGCCCCGCAGCAGAGTCTCGGCACCGCCGCCGCGCGCAACCTCGCCTCGACCACCAAGTCGGCCCCGCAGATGCAGGAGATCTCCTCCCGCTGGCTGCTGCGGTCGCTGCCCTGGGTCGAGACGAAGGGCGGTGCCTACCGGGTCAACCGGCGGCTCAGCCACTCCGTGGGCGACGGCCGCGTCACCTTCGTCCAGACCGGCGAGCGGGTCGCCGTGATCCCCGCCGAGCTGGGCGAGCTGCCGGCCCTGCGCGGATACGAGGACGAGGAGGTCCTCGGCGAGCTCGCGGCCCGCTGCGCCCAGCGCGAGGTCGCCGCCGGCGAGATCATCGCGGTCGCCGGAGCCCCCGCCGACCGCGTCCTCCTCCTCGCGCACGGCCGCGTCGAGCAGGTCGGCGAGGGCCCGTACGGCGACGAGTCGGTGCTGGGCGTCCTCGCCGACGGCGCCTACTTCGGGGAGGGCGCCCTCCTCTCCGAGGACGCCGCCTGGGAGTGGACCGCCCGTGCCGCCACCGCCTGCACGGTCCTGGAGCTCACCCGCGCCGACGTGACCGCGCTGGCCGCCCGCGCCGGCTCGCTCGCCTCCCACCTCGCCGGGGTCGCCGGCCGCCCGGAGCGGTCCACCAACAGCTACGGCGAGGCCGCCATCGACGTCTCCGCCGGCCATGTCGGCGAGGCCGTCGTCCCGCACACCTTCGTGGACTACGAGGCCGCCCCCCGCGAGTACGAGCTGAGCCTCGCCCAGACCGTCCTCAAGGTCCACACGCGCGTGGCGGACCTCTACAACCACCCGATGAACCAGACCGAGCACCAGCTGCGGCTCACGGTCGAGGCGCTGCGCGAGCGCCAGGAGCACGAGCTCGTCAACCACAAGGAGTTCGGCCTCCTCGCCAACTGCGACTACGGGCAGCGGATCCAGCCGCACGACGGCGTCCCCGGCCCCGACGACCTCGACGAGCTGCTCTCCCGCCGCCGGGACTCCAAGCTCTTCCTCGCCCACCCGAGGGCCATCGCCGCCATCGGCCGCGAGCTCAACCGGCGGGGTCTGGTGCCGGAGACGATCGACGTGGCCGGCACCCGGGTCCCGACCTGGCGCGGGGTCCCGATCTTCCCCTGCGACAAGATCCCGGTGACCGCCGCCGGCACCAGCTCGATCATCTGCATGCGCACCGGCGAGTCCGACCAGGGGGTCATCGGCCTGCACCAGACCGGCCTCCCGGACGAGGTGGAGCCCGGCCTCTCGGTCCGCTTCATGGGCATCGACGAGCAGGCGATCATCTCCTACCTGGTCACCACGTACTACTCCGCTGCGGTCCTCGTGCCCGACGCGCTCGGCGTCCTGGAGAACGTCGAGATCAGCCGCCGGCGCTGAGCCCCGGCCGGGCCGGGGCCCCACCCCCGGCCCGGCCGGCCCCCGGCTGCCGGGCCGGGGCCCCGCCCTCCACCGCCCACCGCCCCACCGGCCGCGCGCCCGCCGCGCGGTCCGCCACGAAGAAGGACGATCACGACCGTGACGCTCACGACCGCGGATCCCGTCACCGACGGGCCGGGCGCCGTGGCGCTCCTCGACCGGACGAGGACCGCCGTGGACCCCCAGATCCGCTCCACCGTCGACACCCTGCCCGGCTCGATACGCCGTGTGGCGATGTACCACTTCGGCTGGGAGGACGCCGACGGCACCCCCGTCGCCGGCCAGGCCGGGAAGGCGATCCGCCCCGCCCTGGTGCTCGCCGCCGCCCGCGCGCTGGGCGCCGAGGAGGCCCGGGCCGTGAAGGCGGCCGCCGCCGTCGAGCTGGCCCACAACTTCACCCTCCTCCACGACGACATCGTCGACGAGGACCCGACCCGCCGTCACCGGCCCACCGCCTGGACGGTCTTCGGCATCCCCGACGCGCTGATGGCCGGCGACGCCATGAACGCGCTCGCGCTGCGGCTGCTCGCCGAGGACCCGCACCCCGCTTCCGCCGCGGCCACCGCGCGCCTCGCCGCCTGCGTCATCGAGCTCTGCGCCGGGCAGCAGGCGGACTGCGCCTTCGAGTCGCGCGGCCCCCGGGAGGTCTCCCTCGACGAGTGCCTCGCCATGGCCACCGCCAAGACCGGCGCGCTGCTGGGCTGTTCCTGCGCCCTCGGCGCGCTCTACGCGGGCGCGGGGGAGGAGGAGGTCGCGGCGCTCGACTCCTTCGGCCGCGAGGCCGGCCTGGCCTTCCAGCTGATCGACGACCTCATCGGGATCTGGGGCGACCCGGAGCGCACCGGCAAGCCGGCCGGCGCCGACCTGGTCGCCCGCAAGAAGTCGCTGCCCGTCGTCGCGGCGCTCACCTCCGGCACCCCCGCCGGCGAGGAGCTGGCCGAGCTGTACTCCCGTGACGTCCTGGACGAGCGGGCGGTGCGGGCCGCGGCCGACGCCGTGGAGCGGGCCGGCGGCCGGGACTGGGCGCAGGCCCAGGCGGCCGACCGGATGGGCCGGGCCGTCGAGCACCTGGCGCGTGCGGTGCCGGACCTCGCGGCGGCCGGGGACCTGCTGGCGCTCGCGGAGTTCGTGACCCGCAGGACCCGCTGACATCGGGCGCCGTTCGGGGTTGCGCGACCACTACAGATGAAGCACTATGTCTGTCGTGGTCGCGCTCGCGGTCACGCCCCGAACAGAACAGGACCCGGTTTGCGCAAGCTCACCTACTTCGTCGCCTGCACCATCGACGGCTTCATCGGCGACCCGAAGGGCGACGCCACCTCCACCTACGCCTATGTCACGGGCGAGTTCCTGGAGTTCCTCACGACCGAGTACCCGGAGACCATCGCCGCCCCGGCGCGCCCGGTCGTCGGCGTCGAGCCCGACGCCCCGAACCGCCGCTTCGACACCGTGATCCAGGGCCTCGGCTCGTACCGCGTCGGCCTGGACGTCGGCGTCACCAGCCCGTACGCCCACCTCCGCGAGTTCGTCGCCACCCGCTCGCTCGCCGAGTCGCCCGACCCGAACGTCGAGCTGATCGCCGACGACCTCGTCGGCCGGGTCCGGGAGCTCAAGGCCGAGGACGGCGGACTCGACATCTGGCTCTGCGGCGGCTCCACCGTCGCCGGCGAGCTCATCGAGGAGATCGACGAGCTGGTCATCAAGACCTACCCGCAGGTGTACGGCTCCGGCATGCCGATGTTCGGCGCCGGCTTCGCGCCCCGCGACTTCGAGCTGGGTGCCGTCCGCGCCTTCGGCAACGGGGTGCTGGTCCGCACGTACACCAGGAAGCGGTAGCGGGCGGGCCGCCGCGGGGCGGCCTACGCTGGAGGCATGGGTGACGAGACGCCCCGCACGCTGAGGGACCCGCTGGCCGTGCCGCTCTGTCCGGCCTGCGGACGCCCCCTCGCCACCGTCGCGACCCGGCACAAGGTCCTCGGGGCCTGGGTGCCGGAGTGGCAGGCGCAGCCCTGCCGCACCCCCGGCTGCGCGCTCACCGGGGAGCCGGGCGCGGACGGCACGGAAGCCACTACCACGCAGGTCACCGGCAAGAACGGCGAGAACGGGAGAAGTCCGGCCACAGGGTGACCGGCCGCGCGCCGGAGCCGGTCATACCGCTACAGTCCGCGCATGTCATCGGAGTCGACAGAAGTCTGGACCGGTTGGTACCGGGACCGCCGTGGTGCGGAAGCGATCGTCATCACGGCCGACGGCGGGCACGTCACCGTCCGCGTCAGGGGAATCGAGTACACGGGCGCGAGCTTCGCCGCGCTCACCGCCGCCGGCGAGGGCGGGGAGGCCCTCACCGGCTGCGTGCTGGAGTGGGACCTGCCGCTCCCCGTCGTCACCGACGGCACCGCCCAACAGGCCACGCTCAGCTGCCTGCTCACCCTGGGCGAGCGCGCCGACCTCAGCCTGACCCTGCACTACGGCGGCACCGCCTTCGAGGCGGTGGTCGCCGGCGGCGACTTCGAGGCGGCGCTGGCCCGGCTGCGCGGCCAGCTCCCCGAAGGCGCCGGTTTCGGCCGACGGCTCCTGTCGGCCGTCTGACGACGGCGCCCCGGGGAGGGGGCGCCGCCGCCGTGCTGACCGGCTCCTCGGGGCCGGTCAGCCCTTGAAGGCGGAAGCGAGCCCGTAGCGCCACAACTGGTCGACGCGGGACCGCTCCTGGGCGTTCGGGGTGGCGTTCCGGCAGGACGTGCCGGGGCCGCCGCCCGACATCAACTCGCTGCACGGACCGCTGTAGTGGTCCGGCAGCCCGAGCACGTGCCCGGTCTCGTGGGCCGTCACCCGGGTCGAGTCGTACTGCTGGTTCTGCCGGTAGTCGAGGAAGATGTAGCCGCCGCCGTGCCCGTCGGTGCTCGCGTACGAGCCGCGGGAGTCGTTCCCCTCGTAGTAGCGGAAGTCCGGGTTGCTGCCCTCGACGAGCCGCACGTTGACCACCGAGCTGTTCCATATCTGCGTGGAACGGGCGATCTGGGTGCGGAAGCTGGGGGCACTGGACGCGCTGTAGACGACCGTGACGGCCGCGGCGGCGGTCGGGTCCGCCGCCCGCTTCTTCGCCACCGACCGCATGACGGCGTCGAAGAACGCCTTGTTGGCCTTCGCCTCCTCCGCGGAACCCGCGTAGGCGGCGTACGAGGGGACCGCCTGGGCCTGGCGGGTGTCGGGCGCGGCGCCGGCCGGGGCGGCGGCGCCGAGGGAGACCGCGAGGCCGAGGCCGAGGGCGGCGGTGAGGGTACGGGTGAGGACCTTGGGGTGTCGCATGGGGGGCTCCTCCTGATCGGGGTCGGGAGAGAGTCTCGGGGCGCCGGAGGCCGCGGGGAAGGATGTCAAACCCCGATAGCGCGGGCGCATCACCACCGGATTCGATGCTCAATCAGCGCTGGTTTCATGGCAGTTGGGGGGATCCGGACGTCTGGTGCGGGACCGGAACCCCGCCCTACGCTCGCTTCCATGGAGCTGGAGGTGAGACACCTGCGCGCGCTCTGCGCCATCGCGGACGCCGGCAGCCTGCACAAGGCCGCGCGGCAACTGGGCATGAGCCAGCCCTCGTTGACCACCCAGCTGCGCCGCATCGAGAACGCGCTCGGAGCCGAGCTCTTCTCCCGGGGCCGTACCGGCTGCCGCCCCACCCCGCTCGGCCGCTCCGTGCTCAGCCGCGCCCGCCCGCTCGTCGCCGACATGGCCGCGCTCGTCACCGAGACCCTCGCGGAGGCGTCCCGCGCCGAAGGACCCGAGCTGCGCGTCGGCTCCACCGCCAGCCGGGCGCTGCCGGGCTGGCTGCGGCGGCTGCGGGAACGGTTCCCCGGCACCGACGTCGGTCTGCGCGTCGACGTCTCCGCCCACGCGCTGCTGCGGGAGGTCGCGGGCGGCCGGCTCGACGTGGCCTTCGTCCACGAGGTGGAGGGCTGCCCCCTCCGCGTCCCCGAGGGCCTCGTCCGGCGCGTCCTGGTCTCCCGCGAGCCGCAGTTCGTCTCGCTGGCCCCCGCCCACCCGGCCGCCGCGCGCTCCGTGGTGGACCTCGCGGACCTCGCCGGGGACCGCTGGATGGTCGACCCCAGCGTGGACGGCGAGTGGGACGGCCTGCGCCGGGTGCTGACGGCGGCCGGCATCGACCCGCCGCTCCTCCACGGCGACTACCACACGGCCGCCTCGCTCATCGCGCTCGGCGAGGCCGTCGCCCCCTGCCAGCCGACCTCGGTACCCCGCGAGGACCTGGCCGTCCGCCCCCTGCGCGGCGACCCGCTCGCCGTCCGCCTCCTGCTCTGCGCCCGCCCCGGCACCCCGCTCGACCCGCTCCACGCCGACCTCGTCGACGCCTACCGCGAGGCCGCCCACCGCTCGGCCCCCTACCGGGCCTGGCTCCGCGCCGGCGGGACGGCGGGCCCGTGCCTACTCGGGGACCGTCCTTAGCCGCAGCGCCTCCACCGCCCAGTCGAGCGCGGGCGCGAGGGGTTCCGGCGCGGGCCATCCGTTGACGCGCGCGAGCAGCAGGCCGTACCGGTCCCGGCTGGGAACGTTCGCCGTCACGAGCCGCCGCAGCAGCGCCGCCCCGCCTTCCGGCCCGCCCGCCTCCAGACAGGCCGCGACGACGGGCCCGGCCTCCGGCGCCCCGGGCGCGATCCCGGCGGCCAGGGCGGCCCCCGCGCGCTCCCGCACGACCGCGACGGCGTCCGGCCGGGGCACCCCGCCCCCGTCGCCCGCGTACTCCTCGGCGCTCCGCCGCATCGCCTCCCGGAACCCCTCGTCCGCCGCCAGCTCCAGCAGCTCCACCCACGCCTCCAGCTGCTCCTCCGTGGCGTCCGCGGGCAGTTCGGGCGCGAGCGAGCGCCGCGCGGCCCCGAGCGGCCCCCGGTCACCCCCCTGCCCGCCGAAGACCCCGTCCAGGAACTCCTCGACCAGCCGCAGCCGCTCCTCCTCCGACAGCCGGACCAGGCCGTGCAGGCGCTCCGCGTCCGCCACGTCCGCCCCGCCCCGTGCCACGACCGCCAGCACGGCCCGCCGCATCCGCAGCACCCCGATCCGCGCCTCCAGCGCGGCCGCGTGCCGGGCGGCGACGTCGGCCAGCGACGCCTCCCGCTCGACCACCCGCCGCACCACGTCCAGCCCCACCCCCAGCTCCCGCAGGGTCCGCACCAGGGCCACCCGCTCGGCGGCCTCCGCCCCGTACCGCCGGTACCCGCCGGGGGTGCGCCCCGCCGGCACCACGATCCCGCGCTCGGAGTAGTACCGGATCGTCTTCACCGACACCCCCGTCCGCCGGGACAACTCCCCGATCGACCACAGCCCGTCTCCGTCCATGCCCCCACCCTCCACTCTCCCCCGACGGGAGACGCAACCCCGGACCCCGGCCGGCCCCCCGACACGACGAAGGGGCCCCCGCCGCTCGTGACGGCAGGGGCCCCTTCGAGGGGAGGGCGAAGGTCAGGCCTTCTTGGTCTCCCAGAAGATGCGGTCGATCTGTTGGGGTAGGTCGGGCGCCGGATGCTGACCTGTACATATGGCGCTGACCTGCGACGCAGTCCTATCCGTATCTAGCAGTAACTAGCAGGAGTTGGCAGGGTCGCGCATCGACTCCTCTTGATCATCTCCCATTCCGTCTCCCATCCCTCGTGGGGCCAGCTCGGGAAACGGAGAGGCCGCCCGCCCGCCGGGGGTGCTCGGCGAACGGACGGCCGTCTTAGGGTGCCCGTATCAAGATCCAAAAATGCGCCACTGCTGACGCTGACATGGGACCACGCAGGTCACAGCGTTGTCGAGTGCCTCACGATCAACCGGAATGGGTCCGCGACCAGCGCCGCATCCTCGGCCGGCGCATCCGCGACCTCCGGATGAACCGAGGGCACACGCAGGAAGTCGTCGTGGAGATGACCAATATCGACCGCAGGACGTACCAACGTATTGAGGCCGGCGAGAGTGACCCGCGGTACGGCGACCTGCTACAGATCGCAGCCGCGCTCAACGTCGACCTTGCCGACCTCGTGCGATGAGCCTGCCCGCGGCCGGCCGCCGTGCACGTCCGCGGGCAGGAGATCAGGGGCGGAGGCTGCTGCGGAAGTGAGTGCCCCGGTCGTCCCACTGCGCCTGCTCGCACTCGGTGAGCTGCTTGTGCCGCCACAGGGTGGGCCGGGCGCCGGACGCAGAGTCCGGGACTACCTCCTCAGCCTCGCCGACGATCAGCTGGTCGCATCGCTGGCACGTTCTCATCGGTCGTCTCCTTGTGGCAGGGGCAGTCACAGCGGCGGGCCGGGCGGATGAGGTCCCCGTAGGAGGTCCGCACTTCTCCGATGCGGCAGGCGAAGTGCACCCCGAACTGGCACTCCGGCCGGAGCGTCATCGCTGCCCCGGGGCCGGCTCGGAGATGATCACGTACAAGGGCCGTATCCCCCTGCTGTCGGCGCAGTCGCGGCAGGCGTAGACGTGGGTCACCTCGCCGTCCTCGCCACGGTGGGACCGGATGCACCGGTCTGCCGCGGCCGGGCAGTAGATGCAGGTCGGTCCGCTCATCTCGCCTCCCTCTGTCAGGGGGCATTTCCGCAGTTCGCCGCACACCCCAGTGGCTATGGGTCGATGATGTGTGGGCACCCATCTGCACTGATAGGCCATCGAGTGGCCACGCATGGCCACGTCGCGGCCACGGCCCTGAGGGACCGCGATGACACCCCACACTGGCGGCATGAGCCGCAACGACGCCCTCCGCGCCGCGAGGCTCCGCGTCGGCTGGAGATCAGCTGAAGCCGCGGCTGGCGCGCTCCAAGCCCACGGGCAGACCCTGCTCGATGACCCGCACTTCACCGTGTCCGCGCGCACGTGGCGCCGGTGGGAGGGGCTGCGCCCGGGCTGGCCGTCCGAGGAGACCGCACTCGTCCTCCATGACGCGCTCGGCCGGTGGCCGGAGGATCTCGGCTTCACCGCCCCGCCGGGCTGGATCCGGCCCGAGCACCACGAAGAGACCACCGTGCAGACCACGCAGCTTCTCGCCGTCACCGCGCCCGCGCTCGTCCCCGGGCCGCTCGCCCCACAGCAGGTCGACCCGCAGTTGGTCGACTACTTCCAGGCCCAGTTGGAGGGCCACTACCGGGCCGACATGCTCCTCGGCCCCCACGACCTCATCGGTACCCTCGGCCCCCAGTACCAGCTCATCGACAAGCTGACCCGCTCCGCGACCGGGGAGACCCGCCGCGGCCTGCTCCGCGTCGGCGCCGCCTACGCCGCGCTCGTCGGCTGGCTCTACCAAGACGCCGGCGACCTCTCGGCCGCGGCGTTCTGGCGGGGCATTACCCAGGAGATAGCGCTCCGGGCCCGCGACCCGCACCTCATCGGCTACGCCATGGTCAACTCGGCGCAGGTCCGCACCGACCTCGGCGATGGGGCCGGCGTCGTCGACCTGTGCGAGGCCGCCCTCGATGAGCCGGCCGCGGTCGTGCCGAAGGTGCGGATCATGGCCATGCAGCAGCAGGCCCACGGCGCCAGCCTCTTGCGCGACCGCGCCGAGGTCGACCGGCTCATCGACGCCGCCGACCAACTCCTGCCCCGAGTCGACGACGACCTCCCCTGGGGCAACGCCTGCCGCCGTACCCCCGGCTACCTGGAGGTGCAGCGCGCCACCTGCTATGGCCGGCTCGGCCTCGGCACCGAAGCAAGCAGCCTGTGGGAGCAGGTCCTCACCGTCGTTCCCTCGACCGCCCGCCGGGACCGCGGGGTCTACATGGCCCGCCACGCCACCGCCGCGGCCACCGCGCGGGAGCCGGAGCAGGCGGTAGAGATCGCCCGCGAGGTCGTGGACATCGCCGTCGAGACGCGGTCCGCGCGCATGCGGCGGGAGCTGGTCTCGCTGGAGCGGGCGATGCGGCCGTGGCACGATGCGCCGGTAGGCCGGGACCTGGCCGAGGCCCTGGCGCCCGTCACGGAGGGGACCTGATGTCGGACGAGAAGACGCCACTGTCGGAGGCCGAGATCGAGGAGGCGCTCGCCAGCCTGCCCGGGTGGCGCCGCGACGGTGACGAGATCACCCGCAGCTACGGCATCCGCTATCACGGCGGCGTCGCCATGATTGTGCACGTCGCCGACATCGAACGGCTCATCAGCCACCACGCCGACATCGACCTCCGATGGGGGCGGGTCCGGTTCGGCATCACCACCCACGACGCCGGCCACCGCCTGACCGCAGCCGACTTCGACCTCGCCCGCCGCATCGACGACATCGCCGCAGCCCACCGCGCCGAGCCTCTCAACGACTGACCCCGGACACGACGAAGCCGCCCCCTCCCGAAGGAGGGGGCGTCACTTGCGCGGTACCGCGAACGTGATCACTTTGCGGCTGTCCGCAAAGTGATCAGGGCTACTTCACCAGGATGGACACCAGCCATCCACCCGCCGGGACCGCGAGCAGCCCCACACCAACCGCGGTCCAGGCCACCTTCTCCACCGCCGCCAGCCGCGGCCCGTGCGTAGCCGCCGCCTTGCCGTCCGCCTCGAGGGCGTCAACCCGCTTCTCGAGCGACTTGAGGTCGTCGCCGTGCTGGATCAGCGCCCGGTCGGTCTGGTCCGACCGCTGCACCAGCAGGGCCAGCGACCCATCGACTCGAGCGAACCCGGTCTCGAGGATGCCCCGCATCCGCTCGAGCTCCAACGCCACTTGCCCCGATTCAGTCGGTGTCACGGGCGGACCCGGGGCACCCACCCGACGGTGGACTGGTCACCGATCAGCGAGCCGACCGCGGCCTTCACCACGGACAGCGCCGCCGGCACCGAGGCGATCGCTGCCGCCCGCAGCGCGCCGACGTCGGTGAGGTCGAAGCCGTCCGCGAGGAGCAGGCCGAGGAAGGTCACGGCGTAGGTGCCGATGGTCCGCTCGAGGGTGTCGAGGATGAGACGGTTCATGGTCAGCTCTTCTCGTTGAGGATGGCGAGGATCTTCTTGACGTCGGCGGCGATCCCGCGGACGGTGGTGAACGTCTGGGTGACGTAGCCGTAGAAGTCGGGGATCCGGCGGCCCGCCTTCGTGCTGGCCTCGTCAGCCTTAGGGTTGCGGTACTCCAGGATCCGCAGCGCGACACGGGTCACGTCGTCCTTGGACAGGCCAGCCATGACGGGCTCCTCCTCAGGGGTTCCGGCGGCGTACCGCAGCACGCGCGCCATGTCGAAGTTGCCGGGATCGCCGTGGTCGTTGCCCTCCGGGACGTGCTGGTGGCCGAGGTGCCCGGTGTAGCGGTTGAAGGCTTCGGCGCTGAGCCGCTGCGGCGCGGACTGCCCGTAGCTCCCCGGGTAGGCACGCCACGTCACGGTCGACGTCATCGGCACGCCGTGCTCCTGGTGGAGCCAGCGGACGAACGCGGCGACCTCCCGCAGCGCCCACTCGGGGGCCTCGGGCCAGTAGATGTGCTGGCGCCCGGCGGCCGTCCACTGCCTGTGGGTGGCCGGGTCGCACGTGCCGACGAGCTCGACCTGCGCGAGGTTGTTCCGGTTGGTCGTGATGCCGCCGGCCCGGTCGACGAGCGCACGGGCGGACTGCTCCAGGTCGAAGTGCTGATACCAGCGGAGCTTCTTCGCGGCGAAGTCGGGGACCGCGGTCAGCGTCGGGGCGCTCGCGCCAGCGCCGTAGGTGGGGAGGGTGGTGCCCTCGGTGGTGTGCCAGACGACGGCGTTGATCTCCATCGCGGCGCCCTCGTACTTGTCACCCCACCAGTAGGCGGTGGACGCGCCGGGGTAGCGCTGAGGGCCGGTCTTGGCCATGGGGCCTCCAGACATGACGAAACCCCGGGCCAGACGGCGCGGGGCGGCAGGGTTGGGCAGGGTCAGGCGGCTTCGTAGTCCACCTGGACGTGTAGATAGTTGGTGGAGGCGCCGACCCAGGCGTGCGGCCGGGTCGCCGACCACTCAGCGGCAGCGCTGTCCTCATGGATCTTGAGGGTGGCCCCGTTCTTCGTGATGGCGGCGACGCCGGTGTACCAGGTGGTCGCCGAGTGAGCCCGTGCGACGCCGAGGTAGGCGAACTGGCCGCTGGTCCCGGCCGGGTTGGCGGCGGTAGACGGCAAGGAGAGCTGCCAGTAGCCGCTGCCGAACGTCGTCGTGGTGCCCATGACCAGCTCGATGACGGCGGTGACCTTCTTGCCGACCGACTTGGACCGGCCGTAGATCGTGCCGTTGCCGAGCACCGGGTTTCCAGTGCTTCCGGTCCAGGTTGGCGTGTACGGGGTCCACGCGGCGATCATGTCGTTCCACTGGTTACGGATCTCCGCGTTCATGTACGCCGCGGTCACCGTCTCGCCGACAACCCACGTGCGGGGAACTGCCAGAGCCATCAGACCTCCAGGGTGGGGCGGGCCGGGTCGGTGGGGTCTTCGGACGCCCACCAGTTCCGCTGGTCGAGCGGCAGGTTCGTGAACTGCTGCTCGACCGCGTCGACGTCGGCAGGGAAGGCGACCTGCCACCAGCCGGTGCCGCACTCCACGCACCACATGCGCGGGTCGGCCGGCGTCACGAACTGGGCGGACAGACAGGTGCAGTCGGCGACCCAGCGGCCGTGGTTGATGCGGGCGTACAGAGGCTGGCCGATGAGGATCCCGTCCTCGACGGGGATGCGGCGCTGGTGTCGTTCCTCCCACCAGCGGACCACCCGCATCGCCGGGGGTACGAGAGACCAGGCGTCCGGGGACAGATGGGGCGGGGGAAGGTAGAAGTCCTCCGCCCTGGTGATCACTCCCATGGGAGTCCTCTCAGTAGGCGAGGCGGGTGGTGGTGCCGAGGACCGAGTAGGTGGGGTCGTCGAGGACCCACACGCTGGACACGTCCGCCCGCGAGGTGTGGAAGTCGAGGACGTGCTGGTTCTCGCTGATCCGCTCGGTGTAGCCCTCGACCATCGCGGTCACCGTCGGCGACGGCGCCTGGTCAGGCAGCCCCGTCACCGTGATGACGCTGGAGATGTCCGCTGTGAGGAGCGCCCGATAGGCGGCGACCGACAGGGTGGATGCCTCGACGGGCAGTTGCCGCATCTCCGGCTGCGGATCGGCGTACCTGAGGACCAGCCACGTGGCTGCGTCCACGACCTGCTCGTCGCTGGTCTTGAGGACGTCGAGCTGCTGTTCGTAGATGCCGTCCCGGGCGATCGACGCCGGGTCCTGGATACGCTGCGTCGCCCCGCCCGGGCGGCTGGCCGTGACCAGGTTGATCTGCTTTTGATCGTCCGCCGAGAACTCCACGCCCGGCGTCTCCAGGTCGGCATACTCCAGGGTCACCAGAGACGTCGGGTTGTAGCGGACCGTGCGGGACTGGAAGATCAGGCTGGCGGACTCCCGCGAGGCGAAGAGCCTGCCGTCCTCGGTCCGCTCGACGTCCCGCATGTGCGACAGCGGCGACGACCCGAGTGTCCCCTGAGACGCGACCGCCGAGAACAGGCCCTGCGGGAGGACCTCGGGTATCCGGGCGTACCCGCCGAGCCGGTACATGCGGATCCACGACGACTCGCCTGCGTGCCCGGTCATGCCCGCGGCGTAGTGCTCGACGATCTCGGAGACCGCCGGCCAGCCGCCGAGACGGACGTAGGCAGCGACGTGGCTGATGGTGCCCGACCAGTGCAGGCCGCCGTTGGTGCCCGGGTAGGCCGGATCGCCGGCCGTCGATCCCACGGTGAGGATCAGCCGGTCCTGCCAGATGCCGGTGCCGACCGCGTACTGGACGCCGTCGACCCAGATGTCGTGTCCAGCCTCGTCCCACACCAGGTGATGCGGCTGCCCGTCGGCCAGGTTCGGGGTGGTCGCCGTGACAGTCGTGGTGGACGAGCCGCCGGAGATGTACTCGACGACCTGCAGCCGGCCGGTGGCTGAGTCCAGCAGGAACCTGATGCCGTTCTCGAAGGCGGCGCCGCCGCCTGACGACCACTGCATGATGCAGCGGCCCGCCGTGCTGGTGGAGAACCAGCACTCCAGCACCAGGTCGCCGGGGATGGGGGGTCCGCTGGATCCGGAGGCTGTCAGCAACGGTGCGATCAGGCACTGCAGTGACTTGCCTGCCCCGGCCGATGCCGGGGTGAACGTTGGCGTCGGCAGTTCGTCCGACGGCGGGCCCGTCCCTGTGCCGAACGTCAGCGTCCCGCCGGCGCCGGACTGGCGGATGACGAGTGACGGCCGGGACAGGCCCGACTGGTCCCCGCCCGAGACGCTGGTCTCCGGCTCGGACAGCGGGTAGTAGAGCTGGGCCTCATCGCCCTGGATCTCCTCCACCAGCATCGGCCCCAGCGCCGGCCGCCTGCTCGGCCACTTGAGCATGTCGCTCGCCGTGATCTGCACCGTGGAGTGCAGGCCCTCCCACGACATCGGCCAGGACCCGACCACCCCGAAGAACCGAGGGTGATGGGTTGCCGGAGTCGACGACCAGGCCGTCGGCGTGGAGCCCTCCTCGACCTGCGCCTCGTCCATCCACACCGTGTCGCCCACCACCGGCGACGTCGTGGTCGTCGTGAACCGCAGCACGTGCGACGCCGACGTGGTCGTCCACGTGACGGAGATCCGCTGCCACTGGTCGGTGAGGGTGGACGCGGCGCCGACCGTCGCCCCGTCCACGTCCAGGCGGACCGCCGGGTCACCGGCCGGCACCCACACGTAGACGCTCGCCGTGTACGGGACGCCGATGCTCAGCCCGTACAGCGGACACGCCATCACCCCGCCCGTCCCGGCCGGCCGCCAGCCGAGCCGCATGGCGTAGGTGCCGGAACGGACGTGCGTCGTGTCCAGCATGACCAGGTCCGGCTCGTCCCCGTCGATGCCGTCCCAGCCGTTGTCGTTCACCGTGAACCCCGGATCGGACAGGTAGTTGATCCCGCCGAGGACGGTGCTCAGCACCCGGATCGGGGTGTTGCGGCGGACGTTCGGGTAGTACGGCGAGGCTGCCGACCCCGGCGTGAAACGCCCGTCCGCGTTCGTCAGCTGCAGGGACAGCGTCCCGGTCTGCGTCTCCGCCCGCTCGTCCGACGCACCGCGGGTGATGGACACCTTCCCACCACCCGCGACCTTGACCCACGGCGTGAGGTCCGTCCACACGATGTCGAAGCCGTCAGTCGCCGCATACCCGAACCCCGCCTGAACCGTCAGCCTGGTCATGCCACCCCCAGCTCGACGTTGATCCCGTTCGTCCGCTTCAGCTTGAGCAGCACCCGGTGAACCTCCTGACCGACCCGCACGGGGTCCATGGCATCGGTGATCGTGATGTTCGCGATGATGGGCGCCGCAGCCGTCGGCCCGGCGCCGACCCCGGCGACCGGCCGCCCAGGTATCGGCCGGATCCCCGCCATCCGCTCCGCGACCGCATCCACCGCGCGGCCGACAACCGGCAGGGTTGACAGCACGCCACCGGCGTTGGACTGGCCGAAGTTGGCGCCGACAGCCCAGCCGACACGGGAAGGCGAGTTGATGCCGAGGGCCTTCTTGATCGCCTTCTCCATGCCCTTGGCGATCACAACCATCTGGTCCTCGACCCGCTTCTGCTGGCTCTTCAGCCCCTCGACCAGGCCCAGCGCGCTCTGCACGCCGGCGTCGTACATCGTCTTAGCCCCAGCCCGAGCAAGGCTTTCAGACTCCGTGTCAATCTGCTTCTGCATGCTGTTGACCTGCGAGAAGTCCTGGTTCGTCATGCCGAGTAGAGCTGCCGCATACGGCAGACCAGCCTCCGGCCCCATCGCCAGGATCTGCCGCAACAGTGACTTGTGGAGCCCGCGCTTCGCCAGCCGATTGATGTAGCCGTTGAACTGCCGCAGCTGGCCCAGCTTGGCCTGCAGTCCGCCGCGGATCGTGCCTGCCGTCACCTCCTGCCGCTCCAGGCCGAGACTCGACAGCGACGCCGAATCCTGCGCCCTCGACTTGAGGTCCGCCCGGAACCGGGCCTGCTCGTCCACCCGGTTCTTCAGCAGGTCCTGCGCCGATGACAGCCGTGCCCGCAGCTTGTCCCGCTCCGCCGCCTTCTTCTGGAGCTTGTCGTGCTCCCGGTTGACGAAGCGGACCAGGTCGGAGTCCCTGTTGGTCCGCTGCCCCGAGAAGGCTTTCCAGATGTCCTTGTTGAGATCAGCCGCGGTGGCCTGGATCTGCGACCGGGAGCCAGTCAGGCCGCGGACGATGCCAGCCTTGAGGTCGTCCATCAGGGCCTTGACGTTCTGCGCCAGCTTCGGCTTCATGTCGTCGAGACCCTTGACCACGCCACGCCCGGCCTCGCGCCCCGAACGCCGGGTCTTCCGCGACGGAGAGGCGATCTCCAGCTCGGCCCGAATCCCGGTATCCACGCCGGCCGCCATCAGCCGGGCCGCACCGCCGATGTCGCCGACGGACTGCAGCATCCCCGACGCCAGACCAGCCCCGACCTGCCGACCGAGCACCAGCCCCGGGAAGTCGGACATCGAGCGGGCCATCTTCTTCGACGTCACATGGTCGAAGACCTGCTCGCCGCCCTTCATCCTGACGAGCTCGGGGCCCTCCTCGCCCACCAGCGCCCAGCCAGACTCGGCGCTGTCCGTGCCGCGGGCGTACTTCGGGAACCCGCCCGGACCGTTGTGGCCCTCAGGGGAGACGACGCGGTCGGAAGAGAAGACGGTACGGACGTAGGTCGTGGACACTTTCCCGTCGAGGGCGTCCAACTTCATCCGCGCCGCAGACAGCTGGCCCTCAAGCTGGGAGATGTCAGCCCGAACCTTGGCCTTCCGCCCATCGGGGACCTTGCCGAGCTGAGTCTTTGCGCTGCTCAGCTTCGCTTCGAGGTCCTCGATGTTCCCCTTGAGCTTGGCCGTTTTGTCGGGGGTCTTCAGGATCTGATCAGCCAGTCGGCGGGCTTCCTCCCGGTTGAGGCCCATCTGCATAGCGACCTTGACAAGCTCACCATGACCACGGTCCAGGATGCCGTTGGCGTGCCCCTGAGACTTGCCCTGCTCCAAGGCTGCGGCAGCCGCTGCCTCCGTTTTTGCTGCCAGGTCTCGGAGCGCAGCCTCGTTGTCACGGGCCTTCTCGCTTCCAAGATCAAGCTCGCCATTGACGACCTTCAGGCTCCGCCCGTTGTCAGATGCGGCCTTGGACGCCGCGTCGATGCTGGCCTCGAAGCCGGACATCGCGCCACTGGCGGCCCGGTTGACCTCGTTGAGGGCAAAGATCGCCTGCCGCAGCCCATCGGCCGAAGCCTTCTGCTCATCCAGCTTTGCCTGCGTCGCCTGAGCCTGAGCCCCGAAAAGCCCCTGCGCATCCGCTGCAAGTTTCGCCTCGAACGCGGCGTTTCCGAGGGCGTCGTCGTACTCATCGAGACTGCTGCGAAGCTTGGCCGCCTTCTCGGCGTCCATGCTGTCGAGCATCCGCTTGAGCGCCGCCGCCGCGAGGTCCGCCTTGCCGCCGCTGACGAGGGACGCGAGGCTCTTGTCGATCGCATCCGACTGCGCCGTGAACTTCTCGGTCGCCTCACCCGCGTTGAACAGCCCGCCAGGCAGGTCCGCGAGCCAGTTGTCGACGGACTCCATGACCGACGGGTCGATGACCTGCCCGATCGTCTTGCCCAGGTCGCCGAAGCCGGCGCCGAACTCCTGGAGCGCGGTGCCGGTCAGCTTGCCCGTGTCGCCGAGCTTGGCCAGCGAGCTGGTCATCTTGTCGACGTCGATCGGCGCCTCTTCGCCCGCCGACGCGATCTCGCCGATCACCAGCGCCAGGACACCGATACCAGTACCGAGCAGCGCCAGACGCGCCGTCCGCGACAGCGTCATGATCGCCGCACCCGCAGCAGCCAACGGACCCGGCGCCGCAGCAGCCGCCACCCGCATCGCCACCAGCGACGTCCCCAGCGCAGCCACCGCCGCCCGCGCCGCAGCAGCACCAGCAGCCGCAAGAGTCACAGCCCGGATCGCGATAGCCAGCTGCAGCAGCGTCGTGATGAGCTCCGGCGGCACCGCGGCCACCAGCTGTGCGAGCGCCTGGACCACAGACAGCATGCCGACACCGACCTCGGCGCCAGCGTCGAGGATGTGCAGCAGCGCACGGCCGACGTCCTGGAGCGTCGCGGACACGGCAGGCCCCTGCTCGCGGGCGAACGCCATGAACTCGGCCAGCCCACCGCTGACCTGGCCGCCCTCGGCGGTACGGAGCAGCCTGATCAGCCCGTCCGTGGCGCGGGTCAGCGCACCCGTCGACCAGCGGTCGACCTTGTCCATGAACCCGTCGAACCCGGGCGACGCAACACCGCCGGCCGCCAGGGTCATGAGGCGGTCCAGCTGCTCAGCCGCACCCTTCACCGTAGGCGTGAGCTTGGGGAAGATGCCCTGCAGGGTGGCCATGCCCTTGACCAACGGGCCGGTCGTGTCCTTCGCGAGCGAGTCCGACCAGTCCGCGTAGCTGTCCTTCATCACCGACAGCGCCGCCGCGGCCTCGCGGGTAGCCGGCGGCAGCTGGGCCATCTGCTTCGCGTAGGCCATCTGGGCCTTGACGGCCTCAGCCGACCGGCGCCCAGACGCCTCGACGGCGTCGTTGTACTTCTGCTCCGCCGTCACGGCCTCGCCCATGGCCGTGATCTGCTTCTTCACGGCCAGGCCGAAGACGCCGATGCCAGCACCAGCAGCCAGGGCGGATGCGGCGAGAGGAGCGATCGACGCAGCCATCGGCAGGACGGCCGGCGCCAGCGTCAACAGGGACTTCTTCAGCTCCTCGCCGGCCTTGCCAGCTCGGTCCGCGGCGTCCGCCCACGTCGTCACCGACCGGGCGCCCTCCTCCACCCGAGTGCCCATGAGGGCCGCAGCGTCCCCGGCAGAGACGAAACGGCCCTCCATGTCGCGCAGCCGGCCGTCGGCGTCCCGGGTCAGGGTGAGGATCGCCTGCCCCGACCCGTCCGCAGCGTCCTCCATGGTGCGCTGCAGACGCTGCGCCGACTCCCCAGCGTGACCGAGGACCCGGGACAGGTCATCCCGGCCATCGAGGGTGAAGGTCAGCCGCTCAGACGCCATCGGTTCCTCCACTTTGCTGCTGGGCCAGGTGCTGCTCGATCCACATCACGTAGGCCAGGAAGTCCTCGACCATCAGGTCGTCGAGACGGACTCCATCGATGTGGAGGAGGTGGGCGAAGAGTCCGAGGTACTGGGCTCGGAGCTCACCAACGGTGCGGTCGTCGACCCGGGACTTCCGGAACTCGACTCGTCGAGGACGGGCGGGAATTTTCCCGCGACGACCCGGTCGATGACCTCGCGCGCGTAGTCCTGATCGGCGGCCAGGTCGAGGATCAGGGACAGTTCAGCCCGCAGCTGTTCCTCCGGCCCCTCGAAGACCGCCGCGAAGTGGGCGGCGGTCTCCCCCCAGGCGTCGGTCTCCTCGCGGTCGAAGCGCACACCGAGCTCCGCGACGAGCGGGTCGAAGTCGGCGATCCGCAGGCCCGGCTCGTTCCGGCACTTGATGACGAAAGCGACCACCCGCATGGCGTCCGGATGGTCGTCGCTCAGCAGCTGCTTCACCTGCGGCCACGACGCCTTCTCCGCCAGCATGCCGGTGATCTTCGTGGCCTCGCCGGCGCGGATCGTCTTGATGTCGAAGTGCTCGACCGGGCCGTCACTCGGGGTGTGGACGATGATCACTGGTACTCCTAGGTGATGGTGCGGCGTACGTCACCGAGGACCCTCTCGACCTCGGCACGCATCCGGGGGGTGTGCCTGCGAACCGTGGTGTCCCACCACGGCGGAGACGCCCACTGGGTGGCCCAGCGGCGCCGGTTCCCGTAGACCGGGTGACGGATCCGACCCTCGTTGATCGCGGAGGCCATGCTCCGCAGGTCAGACGGCAACAGAGACTTGTCGACCCACACTCGGGCGCCAGGGTTGGCGCCGGTACGGACGCTGATGCGGATGGCCTCCGCGATCGTCGCCCGAAGCGGACGAGTCGTCGGCGACGGGCCGCCCCGCTTCCCCTGCCCCCGTCCGGGCGAGGTGATGTTCACGTTGCGGATCGCCGACTGCAGGTCCGCATGCATCGGCTCAGCCGCCCGACGGATCCGGCGGGCGAAGTTGTTGCGGAGCCGCGGGCCGCCGGCCGCGCGCAGGCGGCGGGACAGGTCGATGAGCTGACCGGTTCCCGTGATCTGCACGTTGCCGACGGCCATGGTGTACCTCCGCTACAGGTCGCTATACGGACCCTTGCCGCGCTCAGAGAGAGCTATCGGTGCTCATGTACTCGATGGCCACCGGGTTGGTGCCGTCGTACAGGGCCTGGAAGTTGAAGGTGGGCCGGACCACGGCGTATCCGTCGACGGTCGGTGGCGCGTCGTCCACCTTGATCGCGGGCAGCGTGAGACGGAACGTCTCGTCGTACGTCGACGCGATGTTCGGACCGATGAACTCCCACACCAGGCTGGTCGCCCCGTCGGTGGTGTGGAGGTCGTCGACCGTGGTCGCGACGTAGTCCATCTCCAGCGACCCGGTCACCTTCACCAGATCGTTCGAGATCGGCTGCGACTTCAGGGCGGACTGGTTCGCGTAGAAGCGGTCCACGGCCTGCGGGCGCTCCACCTTCACGGTGACCTTGCGGACGCCATCGAGGGCCGTCTCAGCACCGAACGCGCCCGTCTTCAGGCCCATCTGCCCGAAGTGGAACGGGGCCGCGGGCGTGTAGGACGCGACCGCCAGGGGTTGAGCCTCAGAGCAGTCCCGACCGTCGATCTCGTACGTCGACGTCAGCATGCCGCCGACCTCGCACGAGAACTCCGCCGAGATCACCTTGCAGCCGGTGAACGACTTGTCCGTGACGACGCCGGTCGTCATCGGGATGCCGGCCTGGATCGACAGGGACTTGCCCCAGGTGTCGGCCAGGGTGTGGGTCTGCAGGTACGCCGTCGTCACACCCTGCTGGACCGGCGTCACCGTCGTCCCCATCAGGGCCTGCAGCAGGAGCCCCATGCCCTTGTTGGCGACCTCCAGGTCGATGGAGCCGGACACCTCCCGCTGCGTCACCACACGCCGCGACGACAGCGCCATGAGCCGGTTGGCCGCGATGCCCTGGCTCTGCGCGGTCGTCTTCTTCAGCGCCAGCGAGTGCTTCGTGAACTCCGGGAACGTCGTCGGCGCCACGTAGGTGCCGTAGGTCACCTCAGCCGCGATACCGATCTGAGCGCCGAGACCAGAACCGATCGCCATGTCACGCCTCCTTCACTGCGGACTTGGCCGCGATCTTCTTCGAGCCGGGCTCCTCGACCGGCTCCCACTTCGTCTGGCAGACGTAGCCCTCGAACCTGTCGTCCGGAACCTCCACCACCTGATCCGGCTGGATCTCACGGCCACCGAGCTCCGGCACGTGGACCGGCTCGCTGCCGATGAAGCGCACACGCGCCATCGCTGTACTCCTAGGGTTAGTTGAGACGGGCGAAGCAAGAGACCTGGAAGTCCAGACCCACCACGGCCCCGTTAGCGCTCTGCTGCTGGTACAGGTCACCCGCAGTGAGATGGGCCCACAGAACGGTGCCGTTCAGGGTGGGCGCTGTCGGCGCCGCATTCGTGGCCCGCAGCGCGTCCTCGACCACGGCGACGATCTCGAAGGCCCGCTCACGCCGCGCCGCCATGTCGGTATCGCCCGACCGGGACTCGACGTAGCAGGCGATGGTGAAGGACTCGTCCCGCGTCCTGGCGCCCGCCGCGTTGAAGTCCTGCTGCAACGCGACCGCAGCATCCGCGTTCGGCTGCCAGCCGACGTAGATCCGATCGAGGTCGGTGTGGTTGACCGCGGTCGGGCCGTCCTCGATGTGCACCTCGGCGAGGGACGGCGCCGCGCGCAGAATGTCGAGGAGAGCCGCGACCGCGGCCGGGACCCGGGAAGTCACCATCACGCCACCCCCGGGCCGCTCTTGAACGACTCCAGCAGTTCCAGCACGCGGTTCGGGACCGCGTAGCCGTAACCGATGACTGGCTCGTTCACGTCGTAGTCGTCTGCCGACGATGCAGCGCCACGGGCTGACCCGTACTGGGTGCGCCATAGGTGCTGCAGGAAGATCCGCGCCGCGAGGTTGATGGTGGCGGGGACCGTGCCCCGGCCGGCCGTGTACGTGGCTGTCCAGGGCCCGCCGCAGAACGAGCTGCCGTTCTTCCGCCGCACCTCGCCGATCGCCCCGTACAGGTACAGGCCGGCCACGTCGAGCGCCGTCCCGCCGTCCCGGACCGGCACGAAGCTGGTGAGCGAGACGACCGGCGCCTGCAGCAGCGTCATCGTCGGCCCGCGGGCCTCGACCAACTCGATGACCGTGCGGTTCTCGACCGGGCCGACGATGCCCTCGATCGCCGAGGTGATCGCCTCGATGTACGCCTCCAGCTCTGTGTCGCTGGTCGTCGTCGTGATGCTCAGCTGGGCCTTGGCCTCAGCCAGCGTCAGCAGGGCCACAGCCCACCTCCTACCGGGTCTCGGCCTTCGGCGCCCGACCGCCCCGCCGGGACCGGGCCGCCGTGGTCTCCGACTCCTCCACGGCCTCGGCGCGGACACCGTCCGCCCACGCCGCTGCCGCCTCGTCGTCGAGGTCCACCACGTCGCCCGGGGCCCACGAGAAGTCGACGCCGGCGACGGGCTGCAGTACTCGGATGCGCGCCACCGGCGCCTCCTCTCAACAGGCCGCGGACCCCTTCTCGGGGACCGCGGCAGGATGGGTAGGGATCAGGTCGCCGAGTGGGCGTAGACGCGGAACGCGCTGGTGTCATCCGGCTTCGCGTCCAGACGCATGAAGCCGAAGAAGCCGACCTGCAGGTAGTCGGCGTACCGCTCCTCCAGCCGCATGAGCTGGCCGCCGGAGACCTGCCGCACGACGTAGGCGGCGTTCACGTCGCCGAAGCCGATCGACTTGGCGTTGGCCGCCGGGACGGGCACCCCGTTGTCCACGGTGACGCCGTAGCCGAGGAGGGTGTCGGGGACGCCGATCTGCGTGGACGGCTGCCACAGCGGCAGGCTGTTGCCGTCCTTCAGCTTGCGGACCATCTTCAGCGCCGAGTCCGACATGACGAACCGGGTGGACGGCGACTGGCGGTAGGCCGGGTCGACGGAGTGGATCAGGTCGATCAGGTCGTCGTAGATGATCGACGTGGTCTGACCGGTCGTGCCGGTCTTGCCCGCGGTCGCGTTGGTGAACAGGCCCTCGGGCTGGGTCGTGCCGACGCCGGTGGCGAGGTGCGCGGCGACCGCCCGGCCGATCCGCTCACCGAGCTTGCGCGGCAGCCACGTGTCGATGTCGAACGCGGAGTCCTGCAGCAGCTGCAGAGAGACGCGGACGAGCTTCGAGGTGTAGGTGAACGCGCCGAGGGTCTTCTGCCCCAGGGTGAGGTCCTGCTCGGTGATCTGCGAGTTCTCCGCGAGGATCGCGCCGACGTTCGCGGTGTCGTCGTTCGACGGCCAGTTCAGCGGGTTGCCGGACGTGGTGTTGAGGACGTTGGCGAGGCCGAGGATGCCGCCGTACGCCTTCATCGTCTCGGTGATCCGCTGGAGCGTGTCGGTCGGGATGAAGTAGCCGCCGGCGCTGCCGGGGGAGGTGGCCTGGGCGCGGACCTCGGACATGTTGGACATGAGCAGCTGCCGCTGCTCGTTGTCGAGGCCGCTCATGCCGCCGCGCACGTACTGGCCGAACGCGCCGCGGTAAGCCGCCTCCGGGTCCGCGTTGCTGCGGTCCTCGGCCGGGGGCCCGTCGGCGACGACGAGCTGGTCGCGCTGGACGGTGTCGAGGCGGGCCATGCGCTCCATGCGCTCGACGTCCTCGGACGCCGCGGTGAGGTCGGCCTCGGCGCGGTCCCACGCCTGCCGCTCCTCGGCGGTCAGGTCGCGGTTCTCGCGCTCGGCGGTGGCCCGGATCTCCTGCATCTGGGACCAGGTGTTAGCGCGCTGCTCCAGCGCGCGGGTGAGCAGAGTGCTCATGGCGGTGTGTCCTTTCACGGCACGCCAGACAGCCCCGCGTAGGGGCTGACAGGGATTGGTAGGTGTTGCTAGCGCGGGAGCCCGTAGCGGGCGGCCAGCGCGTTCATGCGCATCGAGATCGGCAGACCAGGGCGCTGAGTGGACACGGCCGGCTCAGCAGGGTCCGCCTGGGCGCGAGTGGGTTCCCCCGGCTCGCGGTCGATGTGCACGAGGTCGAGCAGCTCGGGCCGGAAGCGGGCGCGGGCCTCGACGGCGGCGGGGTCGCCGCGGTGGTCGAGGGCGCGGGCTACGGCCTTCAGCTCGGCCTCGGTCTCGGGGTAGGCGGGGAAGGTGACGGCGGACACCTCGATGAGGCGGACCTCGCGGATCACCCGGACGTCCACGTCGACCGGGTCGGCGCCTTCGACCTCGATGGTCTCGGAGTTCCACTCGTCCTTGATGACGTAGAACCCGAACGACATGCCGGTGACGTTGCCGTTCCGCAGGTTCGCCTTCAGGTCCCGCACGTACGACAGTTCCGTGTCGAGGGCCGAGTCGACCGCGAGGCCGCGCTCGTCCTCCGACAGGGACAGCGTTCCGGCTGACGACCGCGACACCACGTAGTACGAGTCGTGGTCGATCAGCATCCGCGCGTCACCCTCGGACAGGGTCTTCGAGAAGGCGCCCGGGGCGATCTCCTCGTAGAAGCCCCACCGCAGCGGGTTCCCGATCGCCGTCCGCGAGTTGAAGACGGAGGCGTACCCGGCGAACCGGGCGCCGCCCCCGTCGTCGTCAGCGCGGACAGTGAGGCCGGCATCGGTCAGGGACAGGCGTCGCCGCTCAGCCCCGACCATGGTCTTCGTGGGCATCCTCGCCCCTCCCTTCCTGATCGGCAGCCTCAGCCAGCAGCCGCTGCGCCTCAGCCATGAGAGCCGCAGCACGAGCAGCAGCAGGAGCGCCACCGTCGTCGGCCAGCGGGTTGACCCCGAGCGGGGCCATGTACGTCGGCTGCAGGTAGATGTCGCCCTCGGGCCCAATCGGCGGCAGGTCTTCGAGCGCCCGGATGTCGTTCGCGTTGAAAGCGCCGATGTCCCGCATCGCCCGGTAGAACGTGGCCCTGGCCGCGCTGTCGCCGCGCATCAGGCCCTGCAGGGCGTAGTGCGCGTACTCCCCGGTGGGCAGCAGCTCCTTCGTGATCCGCTGCTCGGTCGGCGAGATCCAGGTCGGGCCCAGGTCGAACGTGACCCAGCCCTGCGCCTGCTGCTCCAGGCCGGTTCCCCACGATGTGGACTTGCTCGACTCCATCAGCAGGAAGAGGGGGACACCGAACATCCTGGCCACCTCGGCGACCTGGAACTCGCGGGACTCCAGGAACTGGGAGTCCTTCAGCGGCATCGTCACCGGCTGGAACGAGGCGCCGGCGTCCAGCACGGCCACGTTGTGGCTGTTCTGGATCCCGGACATCTTCGCCTGCCAGCGCGACTTCAGCGCCTGTGCCTGCTCCTGCGTCAGCCGCTGCTCGGTCTGCAGCACGCCCGACACCAGGTTCCCAGCCCCGAAGAGCCGCGCAGCGCCCGTCTCCGCCGCCTGCGCCAGGCCGATGCCCTGGGCCGCGGCCCGGACCGGCGAGCAGCCCGTCAGGCCGTCGTAGCCGAGCCCGGGGATGTGCATGATGTCCCGGGGGCTCAGCCGCCAGACCTTGCCCCAGTCGTCCGTCACCCAGAACCACTTGCCCGATGGGTTCCCCTCAGACGGCTTCTCTCGGCCCACCTGCACCCGGTCCGGAGAGACCGCCCACAGCTCCTTCACCTGACCAGACGGCGCCCGCAGCTTCTGCACGTACCCGTTGCCCCACAGCACGCGGTGTACATACGTCAACCGCCACAGCTCCAGCGGCGTCAGCTCCGGATGCGGATCCGCCAACAGGGCCGAGTCGACCTTGTCCTTCGTGCCCGTCCGGTACGTATGCAGCGGCAGCGCCGCCGACACACCAGCAATCACCGCCACCGACCGCCACACCGCCGGCATGTGCAGTGCTGACGTCTCCGACACCGACACCCCGGCCTGAGTCGGCTGACCACCCATCCACTCCAGCAGCGACGAGTCCGTCAGCGGCACCGTCGGGTTCTCCAGGGACCGCTGCTGACGGAAGAGACCGAAGAGACTCACCCGCCATCACCGCCCTTCTCCCGCTCGTTCTGCGCCCGTTCGACGGCCACCACACCGAGCACCCCAGCCAGCATCAGCGCGGCCGGCACATGCACCATGGCGACCCCCACCAGGGCCACCAGCACAAACAGGACCTCGACGGCCCACAGCAGTCTCACCACAGGATCGGCGCCCTCTCGTCCTCGACCTCAGCCCCGAGCCCCCAACGGGCCAGCGTCACCGCCACCAGCGGAGAGATGTCCACACCCACCCCGCGGCGAGCCCAAGCCCACGCATCCCCCAGAGGCCGCTTCTGCGCCCCTGCCAGGGCCACAGCGAGCGGCGGCTGGTCCAGGTGGCTCACGCCCTGCTCGATGACCGCGTCGTAGAACTGCCCGGTAGCGTCAGCGATCTGCCGCGGCTTGGGCTGCACGATCTCCACGCCCAGTTCGTCGGCCAGATCCTGGATCAGAGACCCGGCCGGGCCGCCTGCGTCCACCACCCAGCACCGCGGCTTGTGCCGCTCGTGCAGGCTCCTGGCCTTCTCCACGACCCAGCCCATACCGGGCTGGTGCGCGATGACCTCGACGTGCGTACCGCCCCGCCACGAGCCCGCTACGGCAATGGCTGCCTGGTCCCGCTCAGGGGTCGCGTCGATCGCCATGGACAGTTCGCCCTCAGGCTGCGACTTCGGGTCTGCCAGGGACCGCCACGCGTCCTCGCCGATGACCTGCCAGGTGTCCGCCTCGTCGCTCGGGTAGTCACCCACGCCGAGCCGCTCCCGCTCGAAGATCCCGGAGGTGCCGAGCGACGCCCGCTCGTTGCGGACGAACTCGCCGCTGATCAGGTAGCCCAGGGAAGGGTTCGCCTTCGCCCACGCCGCGGGGTCATCAGGGCTGTCGTGCTCCGTACAGTCAGGCCGGCACTCGTCCGCGTGCGGGTCCACCGACCACTCGAAGTACGCCAAGCTGGGGTCCGGCACGCCGGCCTCTCTGGCGGCCAGCGCGCGGCGTCTGAGGCGGCCCAGCTGAACGGACGGGGCACCGATGCCGGCGCTGCCCAGGTACCAGAGCTGAGGGTTCGGGACCGCCGACATGGTCGGCATGAGCGCGCCCATGGCGTCGTCGCCGAGGATCATGTCTTCGTCGAGGATGTTGCAGTCCCCGGTAAAGCCGCGGCCACTGCCGCCGGAGCGGGCCAGGAACGCCAGCTTCTGCCCAGTGACCAGCTCGATGGACGTCTCGGTCGTGTTGCTCAACACCCGCTTGACACGTTTCCGCAGGTCAGGGTGCCCAAGGATGAGAGAGCGGATCCGTTCGAACGCGACCCGGGACGTCTTGAACTCGTGCGCCGAGTGGATAATCAGCCGCTCGCCCAGCAGGAACAGCCCGGCCAGCTCCCTGGCTTCGATCACCCCGCCCTTGCCGTTCTGGCGAGGGACGTTCACCGCGACCTCGAACGCCGCCCACTGACCGTCGGCGCGCTCGCGCATGCCGACGTCGAGGACGTGCTGCTGCCACGGGAACAGCTCCAGGCCCGCTTCTGCCGCCAGCTCTACGGCCTCCTGGGCCGCCGACGACGCGAAGACGGGCGGTGCGACGTGCAGGCGAGGCGTCTGGACGCCCCGCAGCTCAGGCTCGGCGAGCACGGACAAGGCCGCCCTCCCTCTGCTGCTGCTTCCTCGCAGCCAGCTCGTCGACCCAGTCCTTCGACTCGGCGACCGGGGCCAGCTTTCGCAGCCCCTCCAGTACGGTGCGTAGCTCCCGCGCGGCGTTCGACTGAGCGGTCACGTTGCCCGGGTTGTCAACCGCCGCAGCAAGCGAGAGAGCGAGTCGCGCCAGGCCAGGGGCCAAGTCGCCGACGCGGAGTTGATCGATCTCGGCTTGGGTCGCTTCGACGTTGGTCGTCATGATCACCCCCGGGTGTGACTCAAAGTGACGGTTACAGAGAGTCGCTATTTACCCGGAAGGTAGGACCGGGGTGATTAGCGATAGGCCCCGTGTAAAAAACCGGGCGACGAGAGCTTTTGGGTCGCCCGCCCCTGGGCTGGATTTTTGACCCACCTCCCCGGGTCGGCCCGTATCGGCGCTGCCTGATCGGGGCTTGGATGCCCTGGTTCGTGGCGCTATGTGACTACGGGTGAGGTGTCTGGGGGTGGGGTGATGGTGGCGTTGGGTTACCAGTCGCGGGATGCCTGGGGCATGGCTGGCCGGGGGAGGCGGGCTCGCTGCCGGTACCACTTGGTCGCGACGGCCTTCATCTCTGGTGACCGCATTGCTTCGATCCGCTGCATGACGATCTGTTCGCCTGGGTCGACTGCTACTACCTGTGCCTCCAGGCGGCGGTAGCGGGCCATCCACTTGGCGCTGGGGAGTGTGTGGATGAGGTAGACGTCCACCTTGTCCAGGTGCTGGCATGCCTCGTCGATGGCTGCGTACCGGGCGCGCTGGGCGACGCGTTGGGCGATGGGTTCGTGGTTCCAGGCTGGTGCGCCGGGGCCGGTGAGTGCGCGGGTGATGAGGTCGAGGTCAATGACGATGTCACGTGCGGTGGCGTGGGCCTGGATCCAGCTGCTCTTCCCTGCGGCTGGTGGGCCGGTGACGACGTACAGCACGGCGTCACCTCCGTTGGCGGTGGCTCTGGATCGCTGCGGCTGAGGCGGCGAGGGCGGGGATGCCGGCGCCCACCACTCCGTTGATCGCGGTCCCGTTACCGAGCGCGAGGCTGATGCCGGCTGCTGCTGTGATGAGCCAGAGGGCAACGGCGAGGTGTGCGTCCGTGGTGGCCACGTCACCTCCGTTGCTGGCACCAGTGGTGGCCGCAGTCGATGAGGTCCGGGTTGCTGTACGCCTCCACGAAGTTGTCCGGGGTGGCGCTGGGCTCGATGTCGAACTGCTGTTCCAGGTCGCGGATGCGGGGTTGTGACGGCCTGTCGTGAGTCTCGCAGCGGCCGGTCAGCCGACGGGTGAGGAAAGCCACGCTCACCACCTCCGTGAGGCTCTGAGTGGCGCTGTGGTGGCCGTGCGGTTGCCCCTGGCGCTGTTGCACCGGCGGTGCATCGAGCGGGCGTTGGCGGGGTCGAGGAGGCTGCCGCCGCGGCTGAGGGGGACGATGTGGTCGAGGGTGAATGACCAGGGCGACCGCGGGTCGAGCGCCGGGTTGATGTAGCCGCCGCAGCGTGCGCAGGGGAAGCCCTTGGCTTTCTGGGCGGCTACGAGGCGGCGGTAGGGGCGCCCGTTGCGGGGGTTGCTGGCCACGGGCGCCTCCAGTGCTACTTCGGGATTGCCCACTCGATGGGGGTTGCGGCCAGTGTCTCGGGGGCGTAGACGACGTAGGCCGGCCGCTGGTCGTTCATGACCGGGAACGAGATCTTGCCCTTGACACACCGGCCGTTCTTCACGGGCTGGTCCATAGGGAACTCCGGCTTCGGCATGTCGCCGCCGCTGCTGCCAGTGACCTTGACGACGGTGCCGTCGGCGTAAGCGAGGGACCAGGGGAACTGGGTGACGGTCAGGGTCCTGCCGGCCTCGCTGCACACCTTCGCCTCGACGGTGGCCCACACGTTGCCACCCTGGGTGGCGGGGTCGGGCGGCTGGGGACCCTTGACCGGCTGGGTGTAGCTGAGGGCGGCGACGGTGAACTTGACGTCCTCGATGGTGACCTTGGCGGTCTCGCCGATCGTGTAGGTCGTGTCGGTCGGGGTGGAGCTCGGGGTGCTGGGGGTGGGCTCGGGGCTCACGCTGGTCTTGCTGACGGTCGGGCTGGCCGGCGCCGGGGTCGCGGGTTTGTCGTTGCCGCATGCGGTGAGGGTGAGGAGGGTTACGGCGGTGATGGTGATGGGCTTGATGCGCATCGGGTCAGCCTGCCGGGCTTGGCGTCTGTGTGTGGGGGCTGTGTTCGTTCTGTGACGTGGTTGTGGCCCCGGTCGTCGGGGGGATCGACCGGGGCCACTCGCGCACTGCCCCATGCACCCTCTGCCAGCTTCCGGGCATGCCGGAACTGCCTGTGACTGTAGACGAGACGTCTCGTCTATGCAACGTGGGCGCGAAGAAGCCCCGCCGGGGTTCCACGTCGGCGGGGCTTCTCTTCGAGCAGCAGCGTGCACTGATGGTCCTACGGTACGACCGGGGACTGGCAACGGGGTGTCATGGCCGCCACGTGTCGCGGTAGTTCGGGTGGTCGGCGTACGGCAGGGCGAGGAGGCGCAGCGTCGGACACGGTGGTTCGTGCTCGCAGTGTGCGCAGAAGAGACTGGAGCCTTCGGTGTGCAGCTCCAGGATCTGCCGTTTGGCTTCGACCTCGGCCAGCACCCGCTCCTGGGTCCACCCGTGTTCGGTGTCGGCCCAGTTCCGCAGCTTCGCCATGTCGTCGTAGCCCTCGACGGGCCGGGGGTACCGCGTGATCACGGCGTTGCCGCCCGGGCGGATGTGCAGCCAGACGTAGCCGTCGTCCTGCACGCTCGGTGAGGGGAAGATGCCGCGCCGGGCCTTGGCGTCCCGTTCGTCTTCGTCGAGGCGGGCGAGGAGGAACTGCACGAGGTCGTCCATGCGCTCCATCATCGCTCCTTCGGCGTGCCGGGCGTGGGCTTCTGCGGGGGCTTGACCCAGCCTCCGCGGCTGCTGCTGTAGGTCGTCTCGTGGCCCTTCAGTCGCGGGTCGGACGGCTCGACCTTGGGCTTGCGTAGTGCCATCAGACGCGCTCCTTTACGAGCCAGTGGTGGGGGTTGTCGGGGTCCTGGACGATGTCCACACGGTCGTTGTTGGTGTTGGCGTTGGCGGCCCCTGAGCTGCAAGAACAACGGTCCTGAGAGGGGCTGGAAGTGGTGGGGGAGGGGGGCGGGATGTCGTCCGCGTGTACGCCGGGTCCGTTGCCGGCGGGGGTGCGGACTCCCGCGCGAACCCGGATGCCGGCCTCGTCGAGGAGGTGGCGAACGGTCTTGGTGTCGGGGAGTTCCGCGGCCTCGCGGAGGGCGGTGAGGAGGACACCGTTCCCGCCCTCACCGAGGGCCTGGAGAACGGCCACGATGTCGACTGGCTCCAGCTCGGGCTCGACGTCGTCGGGGGCGTCCCGGCGGCGCTTGGCGACCCAGCCGCGCGCCTTGCGGACTCCGGCGGCGGTGACGAGCCCCGCGGTGTACACGCCGACGTCCGGGTAGGCGTAGACGACGCCGAGGGCCGCACCGATGCCGAGGGCGACCACGCAGCCGCCGGCGGCCCGGGAGGCGCCGGACGGCTCCCCCGCGGGCTGCTCGACGGGCTCAGGGGCCGCGGTCATCCGATCCACCCGAACAGGACCTGCCCGGAGGCGTTGGTGGCCTGGGCGAGGGGGACGGCGGCGAGTCCCGCGATGCTGGACGAGGTGCCGAGGGACAGGCCGCACCAGGTGCCCAGTTTGAGGTCGGGTCCGCTCTTGGTGGCCTTGATGGCGGCGATGAACGCGACGGTGAGGATGACCATGAGTCCGGCGCCGTCGGCGGTGAGGGGCAGGTAGGTGCCGCGGGAGGAGATGCCGGCTTCGCCGTCGACGCCGAGGACGAGGGCGATGTCGCCGAGCCAGTTGGTGATCCACAGCATGCCGTCGAAGGCCCAGCCGATGAGTCCGCCGACGGCGAGGACTCCGAGGGCGCCGTAGGCCCATCCGGCGAGGAAGGGGAGGAGGCGGCCGGCGTGCTGGACGGGGTTGGCCTGGAGGGGCTTGAGGCCGGGCCACCAGCGCTTGATGAGGTACCAGGCGAGGACGGCGAGACCGACGACGATGGCGCCACGGGTTGCCCAGATCACGGGTGCACCTTCTTGTTCTCGTTGAGGAGGCGGGTGCGGATGCGTCCGGCTCGGGTCTGGCCGATGGCGAGTGCGGCCTTGATGGAGCGCGCACTCGGGGGTGCACCGGTCTTGGCGGTGACGTCGTCCCAGTGGGTGCGGGCGGCGTCCATGAACTCGGCGTCTGAGTCGTCGTCCTCGGTGTCCGCGGGTGTGGTCTCGGGTGCGGGCTCGGTCTCGGGTGCGAGTGCACTCGTGGTGGGCGGGGCGGGTACGGGTGCGACTTCGGCGGGGGGCTCGGGGGTGCACTCGGTGCAGTGCCAGTCGACGGGCCAGCCGTGGGTGCACTTCTCGACCTCAGGTGCGGGCGGCGGGGGGTCGACAGGCGCCGGGTGCACCTCGGCGGGTGCGGGTGCGTTCTGCCCGGCCTCGATCAGGTCCCTGGTGCCCGCGGGAACGTCCCAGAGGAGTTCCTTGCGGGTGCGGGTGTGCCAGAGGGCGTGCACTCGCCACAGGACGAGGGGTGCGAGTGCACCTACGGCGGAGATGAGGGCCCAGTCGACGGCGAGTACGCCGGCGGTGACGAGGTGGCTGGCGACGTTGACGGCGCACATGACGAGTACGGCGAGGAAGACGTCTCGGCGGACCTGGAGTGCGCGGATGACGTAGAGGTCGAGTGCGCCGGGTACGCAGGCGGCGACCCAGGGGTGCACTCCGGTGGCGACGGCGAGGGTGTACTCGGCGTGGGCGGTGCCGATGAGGGTGCAGGCGAGTGCGCCGCGGAGGACCCAGTCGGTACGGGTGCGGGTGCGGGGGCTCATCGGGTGTGCTCCTGCTTGCTCATGGTGTCGCGGACGGCTGCGGCCTGGTCGTAGTCGCGGGCGCATGCGGCGTGGGTGGCCGGGGCGTCGACGATGGGGTTCGGCCGCGGGGTGCGGTCGGGCTCGGGCGCCGGCTCGTAGCGGGGGGTGTCCATCAGACGTGCGTCCTTCCGACGATCGCGCGGAGCCGGAGGGCGTACTCGCCCCTCGTCTCCGTGAGCCGCGGGGAGGGGAGCAGCCGCAGGAGCGCCCCGACAACCTCGGTGGCGTGCTCGGGGTCGTGGCCGGCGCGGTCGGCGGCGTAGGAGGCGGCGAGGTGCCGTCGGGACGCCTCGACGATGCGGTCCGTCGGCCGGATCTCGGTGAGGTAGTCGGCGATGAGGACGGCGATCGAGCCGACCACGTTGTGGAGGGCCTGGGCGTGGACCTGGCGCAGGGCTTCATCGGGCTGGGTGGGGTGGGTACGGTGTGCCATAGCTGTCTCTCCTGGTTGGTCAGGTGGGATAGCTGGCCCCGGCCTGTGGAGCTGCGAACTCCGGTCGGGGCCGTTTGCGTACGGCTGGAGGTGGGCTCCGGGCCGTTGTGTAGTCACGCTACACGCGTGTAGGCTCACTACACAAGACGGCTACGTAGATCCGCCTCCCGACACACCGGAGGGACGGCATGGAGGACGAGGCAGAGGAGGTGCAGCGCGTGCTCGACGCGATCGACGCCATCGCCGCGGGGCAGCCGCCGGCGGTTCGGGCGAGACGGCTCACGGAGATGCTCAACTCCGTGCAGGAGCGGGTCCGGCGTGAGCGGCAGCAGGCCGTGCGGGAGATGCACGACGGGGGCATGACGTACCGGCAGATTGCGAAGGAGCTGGACATCAGCTTCGGGCGCGTTCGGCAGATCCTCGCCGAGGACACAGACCCACCGGCCTCCGAGTAGCACGAAGCCCCCGTCCGGATGTTCGGCGGGGGCTTCTGCGTGCCCGGACGCTTCGGGGCGCTCCGAAGCGCGCAGGTCAGGCGGCGATGGCGGGTCGGTCGGTCCACTGGGTGTGGCAGCCGGCGCATGAGGCGCGGGGGCCGCGGAGGGTGACCTGGCCGCCGCAGTGGGGGCAGGGGCGGGCGAGGGGGAGGGCGGTGTGTTCCCCTCGGTCGAGGGCTTGTTCAGCGCGCCAGAGGGCTGTGCGGACGCTGGCGCGGATGTCGTGGTGGTCGGTGTCGGCGAGGAGTCGGAAGGGTCCGGGGAGGGCGTTGACGCGGGCGGTGAGCCAGTTGAGGGCGGATTCGAGGGGGAGGGCGGCGCCGATGGGCCAGCGGCGGGGGTCGGCGGCGTCGTGCGCGGCTCGGTCCTTTCGGCGGGCGGCTTTGCGTGGGGAGAGGACGAGTCCGTGGGGGTTGGCGATTAGGGGGGCGATCTGGATGCGGGAGGCGATGAGGTCGGCGCAGTCCCTCATGTCGTGGGTGATGGCCAGCATCGTCTCGTGGATGTCGAGGCGGATGGGGATGGGGCGGGGGCCGACGGGTTTGTCGCCGGCCTGTCGGATGGGGGTGGGTGTGGTGGTGGTGTCGGGGTCGCGGGTGTCGGCGAGGTGGTTGCGGATGCCGGTGCCGTACCAGGTGCGGCTGGTGGGGGCGCCGAGGCTGTCGGTGAGGTCGTCCCAGCGGAGGCCGAGGAGGTGGAGGGCTGCGCGGGTGGTGGTCACGGTGCTCCTTGGTGCGGGCCGCCCCGGGTGGTGGGGCGGCCTGGGGGGGGTGTCCGGGTCAGGTGGTGCTGTCGAGGGCGGCGCGGATGTGGCGGAGGCAGGCGAGGTATCCGCCGATGAGGTCGCCGTTGGTGGGGTTGTCGTTGACGGCGGACTCGATTCGGTCGCACTCGGCGCGGACGCGTGCGATGGCGGCCTCGGCCTTCTTGGCGCGTTCCTCGGCGTGGTGTCGTGCCCAGTTCTGTTCGTTGATGGCTTTGGCGCCGTTGTCGAGGAGCAGTTGGGCGTCGGCGCGCACCTGGTCGAGGTCGGCGCGTGCGGCGTCCCGTTCCTGCTCGACTTCGCGGATCGCTTGGTCGGCTGCGGCGATGCGTCCGTTCATCTCCTCCACGGTTCGGGTCTGTCCGCTGATGGTGCGGCGCAGGTCCTCGGCTTCGGCGAGGTCGGTGAGGACGCAGTCTCGGAGGCGGTCGGCGTCGGCGGGGGTGAGGCGGTCGAGGCGGTCGAGGAGGGTGCGGAGGGTGGTATGGCGGTTGGCGCGGTCGGTGGCGCGCTGTCGGCGGACGGCGTGGGGCTGGGTCACGGCTGGCTCCCGTTGATGGCGCGGGCGACGTTGGTGGCGGTCTGCCACATGCGGTGGCCGGGCTCGTGCTCGCGGAAGGGGGCGAGCCAGGCGAGGGCGTTGGCGGTTTCGTCGAGCCAGTTCGCGACGGGGTCAGCGAGGCCGGCGAGGGGCCCTTCGAGGCTGGGGGCAGCGGTGCGGAGGGTGTCGGCGGCTTGCTGGAGTTCGGTGGCGGTGGCCCAGGTGGTGCGGCGGGTGCCGAGTGGGGCGGGGGTGGGCTGGGTCATCGCTGGTCCTCCACGGTGTCGGCTGCGGCCAGGGTCTCGGCGTCCTGCTCCTCGGGGGTGACCCACGTGCAGTCGTCGCCGGGGTCGTGGTCGTCGGTGAGGTGCTGGATGACGGCCCGCATCTCGTCGGCCCATTCGGCGGGAACGTGGATGGGGACGTTGTCGCTGCGGCAGGCCGTGTCGGCGAGGTGGCCGTGGTCGTTGCCGCGCCAGCACCACCAGCCGACGGGCACCAACTGCTCGGTGTCGTGTGCTTCGGCCGGCTGCCCGACAGCGGGGGCGGTCATGGTCATGCGGCCGGGCTGGAACCCGGACAGGGGCACGGTGGTGAACGCTGCCCCGGTGTCGTCCTGTCCGGTGGTCTGGCGGGCGGCGCGGTCCGGGTTGGTGAGGCAGGACGCCGGGTCGATGCCGGCGCAGTTGTCGCAGGCGTGCGGGGTGGTCTGGCGGGCGGCGGTGCGGGCGGCGTCCCGGATCCCGGCCACCACCTCCTCCACGCGGCTGGTGGGCAGGTACAGGGTGATGCCGTTCTCGACCTGGATGCCGACGGCGGGAAGGGGCGGCTCACCTGCCTGCTGGGCGATGGCGGTGGGGCGGGCGGTGAGGTGGTCGCCGTAGTAGTCGCGGATCTCGAAGGTCACGGTGGGCTCCTGGTGGTGGGGGTCGTCCCGGAGGACGGCCCGACGACAGAGGGTCAGGCGGAGGGGCGGGTGTTGTGCTCGGGGCAGGCGGTGCCGCCGTTGGGGTCGTCCCAGCCGAGGTCCTTGCGGGCGTCCTGGGCGTCCTCGCGGGTGTCGTACTCGCCGTCCATGTGGCCGAAGCAGACGTCGCACTGGACGCGGTACGTGGGCGTGATGGGCATGTGCTGCTCCTGGTGGTTGGTGGGATGCTGGGGGCGGTCCCGCTCGCGCTGCCTGCGAGCGGGACCGTGTGCGTGTCAGGCGGTCTTGCGTCGGCGGTCGCGTTCGCGGGTGCGGCGGGCTTCGGCGTAGTCGTCGTGCCAGTCCCAGCCGTCGAGGGCTTCGAGGAGGGCGCGGCGGTGCTCGTTCTGCTCCTGGGGGGTCCAGGGGCGGAGGGGTGGCCGCGGGGACGGGGCGGGGTTGTGGGGGCCGCCGAAGGTGCCGTCGGGGATGGCTTCGTCGAGGAGGAGTTGGCCGGGGACGTGGGTGGCGGGTGCCTGGTCGAGGTGGGCGCGGGCGCCGGCGAGGCGCTGGGCCGGGGTCACGCGGCGGCCTGCTGCTGGCTGGTGCGCTTCTCGGCCTCGACCACGATGGCGAGGAGTTGGGCGCGGATGGGGCTGGTGTTGATGGCGCCGCCCCATTCGGCGGGGGGGATGCGTCCGTTCCACGGGTCCTGGCCGATGAGGCGGAGCTGGTCGACGAGGTCGGGGTGCCGGTAGGCGAGGCGCTTCCGCTGGGTGTTGGCGATGGCCTCCTGCTCGCGGGTGTGGCGGAGGAACTCGCCGAGGCTGCCTTGGGCGCGGAGGGCTGCGATGTCGCGGACGTCGATGTCGGTCACGGCTGCTCCAGGGCCATCTGTCCGGCGGCCTCACGGGCAGCGCGGCGGGTAGCGGCGGCGGTCTGCCGGTGGTGGTCGCGGTCGTAGTGGAGGTGGCAGCCCTGGCACATGGCGCGGAGGTTGGCCGGGTCGCAGTTCTCCGGGGTGTGGTCGAGGTGGGCGACGGTGAGCACGACCCGGGAACCGGTGCCGTACGCCGTGCCGCCGTTCTGGTTGGGGCAGCGGCCGGGGTGGGTGCCTCGCCCGCACTCGCCGAGGCACTCGCACTGTCCGGCGGCGCGCTCGGTGCGGATCGTGAGGCTGATCTCCGGCCAGTTGGCGGGGTACCGGTTGCGGTTCTCCGGGCGGATGGGCATCAGGACTCCTCGGTGATGGGGTCGAGGCGGTTGGCGGAGAGGTGGCGGCGGGCGTCGATCTCGGCCTGGTCGGTGAGGCGGATGGGTTCGCCGGCGGCGGCCCTCTTGCGGGCGGGGTGCGGCTGTCGGGGCTTGCGGCGCCAGGCCGACTTGCAGGGGCGGCCGATGGCGGCGGCGCAGTCGGGGCAGATGACGCCCAGGGGGCCCGTGGCGCGGCGTTCGACGGTCGGGCGGGGCTCGGGGCCGCCGTCGGCGTTTACGGCTGGCACGGCGCCGCTGATGAGTTCGGCGAGAACGGGGTGCGGACCGCCCTCCAGCATCGGCGCGGTCGACGGGGCGGGTACGGCACCGGAGGCGACGGCCTCGAGCTGGCCGCGGTAGCGGGCGAGGTACTCGAGCGGGGTCTCGTCGGGGTCGCCCTCGTAGGCGAAGTTCTCCAGACGCTCGGCCCGGATCTTCGCGCGGAGGTCCCGGACGTGGTGCGGCATGATCCACAGCCGGGTCTCGGGGTTCTTCGGGGTGGTCGAGTAGTAGCGGACGACGGCGTCCTTGGCGTCCTGGTCGAGGGGCACGTCGTGGAGTGCGGCGGCCCATGCCTGGGCGGCGAGTTCGGAGGGCTGCCGGTTGTCGAACCCGCAGCAGATGGCCAGGAGCCTGGCCGCTTCGGAGACGTTCACGTGTGGTCCTAGAGGTCGTTGGCGTACTTGGCGTCGATGGCGAGCCAGCCGGCCGCCTTGGCGTCGGTGCCGTTGAGCTGGTGGACGGGTGCCAGCGAGGGGACGGGGGTGCCCGCGGGTGCGGCGTCGGGGAGTTGGCGCCAGGCGGGAAGGAAGTAGCGGCCGGAGCGGGGAGGTGTCCGGGCTCCTTGCCAGCTGGCGTTGGCGGAGGTGACGAGCGCCGGCAGGCCGCAGCGGCGGATGAGGGCCTCGATGAGGAGCCATTCGCTGCTGGTGAGTTCCCAGCCGACGAAGAGGTTGGCGGCCTGGAGGGCGGTGACGAGGGGTTCGCAGCTGGCGGGGATCCGCGGGCGGTCTCCGATGTGTGCGATGGAGGCGCCGGGGGGTGGGCCGTCTGTCTTACTAACGTCTTCCTTCTCCTTCTCCGAAGGAGAAGGAAGGACGGGACGGGACGGGGCGCCGTTACTAACGCCGTTACGAATCCCGCTGACCTGCGACGATGACTGATTCTCGGCGTCGGTTCGCTGCGCGTTCGTGTCGCCGTCGTGTCGCCGTCGTGCGTCCGTCGCGTCATCCGGGGCGGAATCCGAGGGGGGCGTAACGCCGTTACGGTTGCCGTTACGCTTCGCCTCGCGCTCCGCCTTCTTCCGGTCCCGCCACGCCTGCTGCCGGGCGGCGTTCGCCTCCCGCTCGGCCTTCACCTTCGCCCGGCCGGGGTTGTACTCCAGGTAGTCGTGGATCACCCACCCCACCTCGGCCCGGTCCCACAGGCCGGCCGCCTCCAGCTCGGCAGCGACCGTCTTGATCCCGCGGACCCGGGTGATGAGGGGGAGTTCCTTCTCCAGGATCCGGCCCTCGGTCAGGTTCTCGGAGGACCAGCAGAGAGCGGACACGTACAGGCGGAAGGCCCGGTCGGACAGCAGCGCGACCTTCCGGTGCGACGGGAAGCGGTCGTCGAGGCGGACCCACGGCATGTGCGGCTTCTTCCTAGAGTGCGGGGTGGGTGGTTCGGGCCCGGGGCGCGACGGCCCCGGGCGGGTGGTCAGGCGGCGGGGAGGGTGGAGCCGGTGGTGCGGAGCCGGCGGTCCGCGGCCGCGTTCGCGTGGCGGCACGGGTCACAGGCGGGCTCGCCCTTCGACCGGTGCCGGTGGTAGCCACGGCGCGTCCCGCACTCCACCGGCCCACGCGACACCGGCTTCGGCTTCGGCTGCGGGACGGGCTCGGGCTCCTCGACGGCGGCCGGCTTGCGGAGGCGGCGGCGTTCACGCTCGGACAGGCCGCCCCACACGCCGTGCCGCTCGTCGTGCTCCAACGCCCAGGCCAGGCACTCGACCCGCACCGGGCACACGAAGCACACGCTCTTCGACGCCTTCGTCGAGCCGCCCTTCTCCGGGAAGAAGGACTCCGGGTCGGTCTGCGCGCACACGGCGCCGTCGACGATCTCCAGCGGCAGGAGAGGGATCACGCGGCCGCCCCCCTGTCCCGGCGCTCGCCGGTCCGCAGCTCGCGGAGAACCTCGCGGACGTGCTTGGCGGACAGACCGACCCGGGCGCCGATCACGTCGTCGCTCAGCCCGTACGAGCCGAGGTGCGCGATCTCCTCCCGCCGCAGGTCGCCCAGCTCGTTGCGGGACAGGCCCTGCTCGGCCGCCGCGGGGTCGAACTCCGGGTCGTCGATGTGGCCGTAGTCCTCCCACCACACCGGATCCGGCCAGCCGCGACGCCGAGCCAGAGCCCGGGACTTCTGCGCACCCACCAGCGAGACCCCATGGTCCTCGGGCGTCTCGTCCCTCAGCTGCGCATAGGTGGCGACGATCGCGTCAGCCGTCGACCGGAAGATGTACGGCTGGTAGTTGATCCGGGAGATGCCCCGCGGGTTCTGGCCGATGTACGTGGCCAGGGTCGTGAACGGCCATCCGATCGCGACGAGCGCCTGGAGACGACGCGCGCTGCCCGTGACCGGCAGGACCTTCCGCTGCATGCCCTCGACCGTGAGCGCGAGGACAGTAGCCTCCGTTTCCCGGCGGACCTGCTTCGACTGGCCGGACGCGATCTGTCGGACGTGCCCGTCGTGCAGGCCCGACTGCTCGGCGATCTGGCTGTAGGAGATGCCGGCGTCGTGCAGCGCGTTGAGGTGCCGGTACGTCGGGGTTGCGTCGATGTACGGCTGCCAGGTGCCGTAGCCGCGGAGCCGGTAGACCTGCCGCTGGTAGGCGTTCTTCGCGGCGCGGCAGATCTCACAGCGGCACTTCTTGGTGAAGACCCAGGTGGGCGACCCGTGGCCTTCGGTGGTGGTGCCCGTGGCGGGGCGGGTGGTCAGCCCCGCCACGGGAGACTCGGTGGTCACTGCGCGGTCCTCCTGTTCCGGAAGATGCGGTTCTTCTCTGCCCCGGCACGTCGGCACAGCTCGCAGCGGCAGTAGTAGTTCTGGTAGGTCGACGCCTTTCCGTGACCGGCGATGTCGGCCAGCGCCGGATCGGCCGCACGGCGCTGGTTGCGGGCGAGCTGGTCGGCAGCGTGCGCCGCCTTGCAGTCGTTGCAGGGGACCTCGTTGTAGGCGCGGTGGCGGTGGTAGGCGGCGTTCGTTCCGCACGGCTGGAGGTCGGTCACGACTCTCCCTTCGCGTGCAGCTGCTGGTCGTGGAGCTCGGTCGCCAGCTGCATCTCGTACAGGCGCCGGTCGAGGGCCTCGGCCCTGGCCTCAGCTACCCGCCGAGCGGACTGCTCCTTGACGAGGTCGGCCCGGAGCAGGGAGTGGGCCAGGCAGAGGTCGTTGAAGGCGCGGCGGGAGATGAAGGGGAGACGCATCACTCACCGCCGCCGGGCTGCGCGGTCTCGGGCCAGTCCGTCGAACCCTCGACGTCCTCCCACACCGTGTCGTCGGTGTCCTCGCGGGTCACCGCGTACTCGGCCTCCGCCGGCGCCGGGGCGACCGGCAGCGTGGCCGGACCGGTCACCGCGGCGATGCTGAGCGGCGCCTGCGGCGGGACGACCTCCGCGTGCACGGTGCCCTCCAGCTCCTCCGCGACGTACGGCATGCCGTGCAGCGCATCGGAGGCGATCAGCCGGCACAGCTCGCCCGTCGCGCGGGCCACGAGCATCGTCTTCGGCTGCTTCTTCCACTGGTCCTTGCCGAGGAGCCCCAGCCGCTGGGCGCGGGGGATGTCCCACTCCGTGTACTGCCACGCCTCGGCGCCTCGCCGGCGGCCGCGCATCTTGCAGTACGTGTCGGTCGACTCGACCAGCTCGACCTCGTGCCCCTGGGCCTGAACGATGCCGCGCATGGCGTGAGCGCGGAGCGCGGGCTGCCCCTGGATGACGTCGATGGATTTCAGCGACGTCATCGGCTGCAACCCGAGCTCGTGCCCGGCGAGGATGACGGCGACGATCTCGTCGCGCTTCCCGCGGTAGGCGCCGGCGAGGGTGGTGCTGGCGATGGCCTGGGCGATGCCGGAGATGGCGGCCGCTTCGCGGGCCCACTTCTCCAGCGAGGAGTCGACGGTCTGGTTGGCGGGGACCGCGACGGGCGCGGCCTCGCGGGTGGCGAGTTCGGTCACTTCAGGTACTCCTCGGCCTGGCGGACGGTGTCCCAGGAGGGCATGCCGATCTGCGGGATTTCGGTGGTGGGCCCGGTCCAGTCGGGCCAGAAGCCGGTGGACTCGCACTCGGCGTAGATGCGCAGGGCCTTCTCGTTGCGGGCGCGGCCGATGTCGCGGTCCTGCTGGTGGAGTTCCCGCACGGTGATCAGGTAGGGGGCGGTCTTCGACTGGAACACGAAGACGAAGCGGACCTGCTCGGGGGCGAGGACGGCGGTGATGCCGTCCACGTAGAACGCGTCCTGCTGGTGGTACGCCCGGTCGCGGATCGCCCGGGACACCGCCGCCGGCAAGGCGTCGGCGCACGACTTGTAGTCGACGGCGAGGATCAGGCCGGGCAGCTGCTTCATCCAGTCCGGCCGGACCCGGCACCGCACACCGGTGCCCGGGTCCGTCCAGTACAGGGACTGCTCGGCCAAGCCGGTACCGGACTTCAGCAGCGGGCCCGCGTGGGGGTGAGCCCGCAGCGCCTCCGCCATCCCGGTGACCTGATCGAACTCCGCCTGCTTCAGCGGGACCGCGCCGCGGGCACGGATCTCACGGACCTTGGCCTTCGCCACGTTCGTGTCCCAGCGGGCGCCCTCGACGACCTCCAGGTCCGGGCCCTCACCGAGCACCAGCTTGTGCGCGGCGTGCCCCAGATCGAACATCTTCTTCGGCGCCGGCGGCTGGTCCCGGTCGTACTTGAACTGCGCCGGGCACGACGGGTCGAGAAGCGCACGCAGACCAGACGACGAGATCGACGAACGGTCCGCGTGGTACACCTCAGCCGGCACACCGTCCCGCATCTCCGGCGGGGTCAGAACGGGGGTGCCCATTCGGGTCCCTCCTTCGGCTCGGTGCAGACACGCCACTGGGTGCCGTTCTCGGTCTGATGCAAGGCGGTCAGGTCGAAGCCCGCGTGGGCTCCGAGGACACACCGACGGAGCGAGCCGGTCACCGGGTTGAACAGGGCCTCGGGGCACTGCGGTTCGTCACTCACGCGGCACCTCCGCAGGTGCAGTCCTCGAACGTGCCCTTGCAGTCCGGGCAGCGGCCGGTGGTCTGGTGGGGGATGGCCGGCAGGTCGTGGGGGACGGCGTACCGGCTGGCGAGCGGACCGTCGTGCGGGTCCTCCTGCTGACGCTGCTGCGGAACCGGCGGCAGCTTGTCCTCGGCGGGCCAGCCCACCGGCAGGCCGAGGGCCTCCGACAGCTGACGGCGGGACTCCGCGTGGCCCTGCCACCGGTTGTAGTCGTGCGCGTTGTCCGGGTGGCAGTTGAGGATGCTGGTGATGTAGCTGGCCCGGTCGGCGCAGAACTTGGCGACCAGCGCGGCAGCGGCCTCCAGCTCGGCGTTCCTTGCCTTCAGCTTGGCGCCGTACTCGCGCCGCCCCTGAGACTCGTTCGTCCGCTTCCGGGCGATCTTCTGTACGTCGCGCAGCAGCGAGGTACGCCGCTCCAACGACTGCTCCAGCTCGGCGACCCGGGCCCGCAGCCTGTCCAGCTCCGCCGCGTCCTTCGCCGAGAGGACCGTGTGCGAGCCGTTCTCGTGGCGCACGATCGTGTCCCCGATGAACGCCGTCATCCGCGTCGGACCGTTCCCGAACTTGATGCCGGTGTTCACCAGCTGGCTGTTCACGTAGTCGAAGTGCGGCTTCGCGTACACGTCCACGGCGTCCAGCCAGGCGTCGATCTTCCACAGGTTGTCGGCCGTAACCAGCCGCTCCTCACGGGCGCTCACGCGGCACGCTCCAGCAGCTCGTCCGCCGGACGCTCCGACAGCGCGGGCAGACCGCACCCCGCCAACTTGATCGTCGCCGCCACGTCGCGACCGTCCACCGACCGCACGACCAGCCCCTGCACGGACAGCCACGAGTCACCGTTCGACTTCAGCTCCACGCCTTCGACGTCGAACCCGAGGGCCTCACGCCACGCCTCGAACTCCCAGTGGTCGACCTGGAACGTGACGCTCGTCGCCCAGTACGTGTGGAACACGACGTACGGCGCGGGCAGCAGCGGGTTTTCGGCAGCAAGCAGCGCCACCAGACGCAGCGCCTCGGCCTGCTGGCCGATCGTCGGGGTAGGGTTGGGGTTCATGGATTCCACTCCTCTGTAGTGGGGTTCAGGGGTCGCAGGGACCAGGCCCGGTCCGGCGGCCCCGTTTCTGTTTCTGGGGGTCAGGCCGCGAGACGGCGGCGCCGCTTCGGCTGTGCCGGGATGCGGTGCATGGCCGCGATCTCCGCCCGGTCCTCCGGGCTGAACATCAGCCGGCGGCCCATGCGGTGGGCGGGGAAGCCCATGTGGTTCACGCCGTCACGGAGCCGGCGGGCACCGATGCCGAGCCGCCGGGCGGTCTCGGTGACGTCGGTGAAGTCCTCGATGGTGGGTACGGCGGTGAGCGCCATGAGAGTCACCTCGGGTGTGTGGTCTCGCTTTCGGCGAGGAGCTGGGTGTCTGTGGTGGGAAGTTCGAGCGCCTGGCGGAGTGCCGCGTAGGTGTGCGGCCGCATGTGGCGACGTACGCCGATTTCCAGCCGCGTGAGGTAGCTGCGACTGATGCCGATGCGACGGGCGAGGTCGGCTGTCGGGATGCCGCGTGACATGCGGATCTTCCGGATAACCGCCCCGTCCACCTCGAAAGTGGGTCGGGGTGCCTGCATGAGAAGAAGCTAGCAGGAGTTGCTAGCAGCTTCTAGCAGTACCAGGCAGTAACTAGCAGGAGTTGCTAGAACCCTGCTCGGCTTCCTTATGAGAGCTTCAAGGTGGTGTTACGAAGTCGTAGAGGCTGAAAGCCGTTCCTGGCGGTGCCTAGAAGTTCCTGGGATCATTCGAGGCATGGCAACCCCCGACCTTGCCGACAGGCAGAGACTCGCCACCCTGGTGGCTCACCGACGGCGCGAGCTCGGTTGGCACAAGGTGGACGCCGCGAAGGCGGCAGGTCTCACGCACACCACGTACATGCGCGTCGAGAACGCGCAGCCCGTACGCGACGTCACGTACGCCGCCATCGAGAAGGCGTTCCGCTGGGCGCCTGGCGCATGCCACGCCATCCTCGAAGGCGCCACGGAAGCGCCACTCGCCGGCGACGTGACCGGCGGGGCTAGGTTCGCCCCAGCCCTCAATGTCGACGAGACCGCCCGCAAGGCCATCCGAGATGCCGTCATCGCGGTAACCCCGGAGACGCCGGCAGGGAAGACGGCCGAGTTGGAGCAGCGGATCGTGGACATGCTCCGCGAGCGAGGCGTCATCCCGGCGAGCGACGAAGAATCAACCCCCTAGGGGTACAACCCTTTCGCCGTAACGGCATCGTTACGGTGGGTTCGATTTGGTCTTGCGGCATATGCCTTTCGGTCGAACGCGATGCGTGTGATGCTCAGGTTTCTGGGGTTCCATCGCGCACCGAAGGGAGGCCCATGCACGAGTTCATCGCGTACGACCCTGGGCCCGGGTTCATTGCCATGGCTGGCAAGGTCGGCGAGAAAATCGTGTGCGTAGCGACGCCCAGGGTCCGCACCGACCCGACCATCAGGCGGCAGGTGCGGGAGCTGATCCGGCGTCAAGGAGGAGACTGCAACGCGTGCCAGCATCCGAGCTGCCCGCTCCGCCCAGCCGCGTAAGCAGTCCACGATGAGGTGATCGACAGTCAGGGGTGCCTGTCGGCCACCGTCCGCATCGGGAGGGCGGAGCAGTGGCATACGCGGAGAAGCGCGGCAACACCTGGCGAGTCCGGTACCAACTACCGGACGGCCGATACGACTCCGAGAGCGGCTTCGAGACGAAGCAAGACGCACTCGACCACGGCCGGGCACAGGAGACCGACGTCAAACGGAAGGTCTTCGTCAACCCCAAAGACGGACGGCAGACCCTCGGCTCGTGGGCCGAGGAATGGGCCAAGGTGATGGACGTCGCCGAGACCAGCAACCGCACCTACCTCAGCCGCCTGAACGCCGTCATCCTTCCCCAATGGGAAGACACCCCCCTCGGCGACATCACGGCCATCGGCTACAAGTCCTGGCGCAACAAGCTTGCCGACCGGCACAGCAAGAACTACGTCAACGGCATCGAAGGCGTTATGCGCATGCTCCTTGACGACGCCGTCGATGAGCGCCTCATCCCCTTCAACCCCATGCCGAGCAAGGCCAAGAAGCGCCGAGGCCGGCACGCGCCAGTCGATGCCGAGGACACGTACGTCTGGCCCACCCCGCGGCAAGCCTTCCTCGCGGCGGAGAACGCCCGGTCCCTTCGGGGCGACCAGTGGCGCGTCATGATCCTGACGATGGCCTACACGGGCCTACGGATGGGCGAGGTGGCGGGCCTCCGCCGCGACCAGCTCCGCCTCCTCGGCCTGGAGTACGGCCGGCACCTGCGCGTCCAGTGGCAGGGGCAGTGGCTGTCGACCCACGCCAAGCACGAGGTAGCCAAGGGGGAGTCCTGCGAGTCGATCGCCGAGCTGAGACTGGCCGACCCGAAGCGCGCCAAGGACATCGCTGACCTGAACGACGTGGCCATCGAAGCCCGTCTCAGGGTGGGCCGCAAGCTGCTGCTACCGAAGGGGTTCACCCTCGTTCCGCCGAAGTACTCCAGCTACCGGACCCTGATCCTGCCGCCGTTCCTCGCCGACCTGCTGGCGGAGACGCTCGCCTCGACGGCACACGACGTGCTGGTGTTCCCCTCGCAGCGAGGGAAGCCGTTGCGGGTGGACGATCAGTTCTACGGGCGCTTCTGGGGTCCGATGATCAACGGTCGGGACGAGGAGCCGTCGAGGCGCGGCCGGCCCGCGCAGACGGCACTGCCAGCCGTGAAGGGGCTGGAGGAGATGGTTCCGCACGGCACCCGTCACGGGCACAAGGTGTGGCTCGACGGGCAGGGGCACCCGCGGGTTGCGGTCGAGGAGCGGATGGGGCACAAGCTCAAGGGTGTGGAGGGGACGTACTCGCACACCTCGGCAGAGATGGAACTCGCGATCGCCAAGGGGTTGCAGAAGCTGTGGCTGGCGTCGCAGACGGCTGGCGAGGAAGTCGGCGCCGACTGGGCTCACCGCCGGTCGGGGTAGCGCCTCCCTACCTCATCTCCCAAACCTCTCCCAATGGATCTTGAAATCAGGAGCGGCCCGCCTCGGGGTGACCGGGCGGGCCGCTTCATTTGCACCCTGACCTGCTGCGGAGCAGCAGAGGGAGGAAGGCCGGGTTAAGCCTTCTTGGTCTCCCAGAAGATGCGGTCGATCTCGGCGATGAGCTCGAGGGCCTTCTCACCGGTCTTCGGGTCGGTCGACGCCTTGGCGGCCGAGAGGGCCTTCAGGGTGTCGTTGACCAGCTGGTTGAGCTCGGGGTACTTCTCGAAGTGCGGGGCCTTGAAGTAGTCGCTCCAGAGCACCGAGACGTGGTGCTTGGCGAGCTCCGCGCGCTGCTCCTTGATGACCGTGGCGCGGGCCCGGAAGTGCGGGTCCTCGTTCGCCTGGTACTTCTCCTGGACAGCCTTGACGGACTCGGCCTCGATGCGGGCCTGGGCCGGGTCGTACACGCCGCAGGGGAGGTCGCAGTGGGCGCTGACCTTGACCTTGGGGGCAAACAGGCGGGAGAGCATTGAGCCGTCCTTCCTCGTGATCGTCTTCTCAAGTGGGAGATTACTCGGTGAGAAGGGCGTTTTCGCGAGCGCCCCCTGGGGCTTAGGTCAAAAGTCCGGGGTTCGGCTGAGACTCGTGTACGAGTCGACGAGGGGAGCAGGAGTGGAGCGGGAGGCTACCGCGGCGGCCGAGGCGCCGTTCGGGATCGCCGAGGTGACGGGGGTGTCGATGGTGCCCACGCTGCTGCACGGGGACCGGCTGCTCGTGCGGTACGGCGGGCGCGTGCGGATCGGGGACGTCGTCGTGCTGCGCCATCCGCTCCAGCAGGATCTGCTCGTCGTGAAGCGGCTGGTCGAGCGACGGGACGCCGGCTGGTGGGTGCTCGGGGACAATCCGGGCGCCGAGGGGGACAGCCGGGTCTTCGGGGCCGTGCCGCCCGAGCTGGTGCTCGGGCGGGTGCTGGGCCGCTACCGGCCGGTGACGCGGGGGCGTCAGCGATCGGCCGGGGTGGTGCTCTCCTGGCTGTTCTCGGCGGTGCGGCCGGTGAGGTCCGACCGCTCGGCCTCCAGGCGCTTGCGGGCCCGGTAGGCGGCCACGTTGGCGCGCGTGGCGCAGCGGTCGGAGCAGTAGCGCCGGGAGCGGTTGGTGGAGGTGTCGAGGTAGGCGTTGCGGCAGGGCGGGGCCTGGCAGAGGCCGAGCCGGTCGGCGCCGAACTCCGTGAGGTGGAAGGCGAGTCCCATCGCGGAGATGGCCGCGTAGCCGGTGGTCGCGTTGGACGAGTGGTCGGCGAGGTGCATGTGCCAGCGGGGCCGCCCCTCGTCGTCGAGGTGGTCGTGGCCGGAGATCTGCGGGCTGACCGGGAACTCCAGGAGGAGCGAGTTCAGCAGGTCGACCGCGCCGGTGTGGTCGCCCTCGTCCGCCGCGGTGAAGATGGCCCGCAGCCGGGTCCGGATCGCGCGGAAGCGGGGCAGGTCGGCCTCGGTGACCCGGCGGGCCATCTGCCCGGCGGGGCCGAAGAGTTCCTTGATCGCCTCGACGGAGCCGAGACTGTCCCTGCCGCGGGCCGGCTCCTCGGTGTTGACGAGACGCACGGCGTAATCCGAGTAATAGGCCAGTTCCACTTGTAGTCCTTACTCTGGCGGGCTAGGGTCGGCGGCGAGGGGGTAACCGGTGTTGCCCCTTCGAGGGTATTACGTTCTCTGGTGTTCCGCGGTGAAGACGACGGAGGGTACGGACATGGGCGACACCGACTGGGCGGGCTGGCAGCAGAGCTGGGACCGTCAGCAGGAGTGGTACATGCCGGACCGCGAGGAGCGGTTCCGCGTCATGCTCGACATGGTCGAGGCGCTGGTGGGGCCGGAGCCCCGCGTCCTCGACCTCGCCTGCGGTACGGGAAGTATCACGGACAGGCTCCTCCGGAGGTTCCCGGACGCGGTCTCCACCGGTGTCGACCTCGACCCTGCGCTGCTCGCCATCGCCCGCGGCACCTTCGAGGGCGACGCGCGCGTCACCTTCGTGACGGCCGACCTCAAGGACCCGGAGTGGACGAAGACGCTGCCGTACGACACGTACGACGCCGTCCTCACCGCCACCGCCCTGCACTGGCTGCACAGCGAGCCCCTCACCACCCTCTACGGGCAGGTCGCCGGGCTCGTCCGGGACGGCGGGGTCTTCATGAACGCCGACCACATGATCGACCAGGCCACCCCGCGCATCAACGCCGCCGAGCGGGCCCGTCGGCACGCCCGGATGGACGAGGAGAAGGCCGCCGGCGTCCTCGACTGGGCCGAGTGGTGGGCGCTCGCCGCGAAGGACCCGGTCCTCGCGGAGCCGACCGCCCGGCGCTTCGAGATCTACGGCGAGCACGCCGACGGCGACATGCCCTCGGCCGGCTGGCACGCCGACACCCTGCGGGCCGCCGGCTTCGGCGAGGCCCGCCCGGTCTGGTGCTCGCCCTCGGACACCCTGCTGCTGGCCGTGAAGTAGGCCGCCGGACGCGCGGAAGGGGCGGTACGGGCACCAGGCCCGCACCGCCCCTTCCGCATCGGCCGTTACAGCACCTTGGACAGGAACGCCTTCGTCCGGTCGTGCTGCGGGTTGCCCAGGACCTCCCGCGGGTGGCCGGACTCGACCACCACGCCGCCGTCCATGAAGACCAGCGAGTCGCCGACCTCCCGGGCGAAGCCCATCTCGTGGGTGACGACGATCATCGTCATGCCCGACTCGGCCAGGTCCCGCATGACGTCGAGGACGTCACCGACGAGCTCCGGGTCGAGCGCCGAGGTCGGCTCGTCGAAGAGCATCAGCTTCGGCTCCATCGCCAGCGCGCGGGCGATGGCGACGCGCTGCTGCTGGCCGCCGGAGAGCTGGGACGGGTAGTTGCCCATCCGGTCGCTCAGGCCGACCCGGTCGAGCAGGCGCTCGGCCCGCTCGCGGGCGACGGCCTTGGACTCGCCCTTCACCTGGATGGGTGCCTCCATCACGTTGGCCAGGGCCGTCATGTGGGGGAACAGGTTGAAGCGCTGGAAGACCATGCCGATGTCCCGGCGCTGGGCCGCGACCTCGCTGTCCTTCAGCTCGTAGAGCTTGTCGCCCTTCTGGCGGTAGCCCACGAGCTGCCCGTCGACCGAGAGCCGGCCGCCGTCGATGCGCTCCAGGTGGTTGATGCAGCGCAGGAAGGTCGACTTGCCGGAGCCGGACGGGCCGACCAGGCAGAAGACCTCGCCGCTGCGGACCTCCAGGTCGATGCCGCGGAGGATGTGGGCGGCGCCGTAGGACTTGTGGACGCCCTCCGCCTTGACCATGAGCTGACCGGTCATCGCGTCGCCTCCGGGGAGCGCTTGAAGGTGGCGAGGTTCGTCTTGACCCGCTGCCACGGGGTGGGCGGCAGGCTGCGGAGCGAACCCCGGGCGAAACGGCGCTCCAGGTAGTACTGGCCCACGCTGAACACGCTGGTCAGCGCCAGGTACCAGATGGAGGCCACGAAGAGCATCTCCATCACGGCGCTGGAGGTGCTGCCGATGTTCGAGGAAGCGCGGAGCAGTTCGGTGTACTGCACGGCCGAGACCAGCGACGAGGTCTTCAGCATGTTGATGAACTCGTTGCCCGTCGGCGGCACGATGACCCGCATCGCCTGCGGCAGCACGATCCGGCGCATGGTCTTCGTCTGGGACATGCCGAGCGCGTGCGCCGCCTCGGTCTGGCCCTCGTCGACCGACTGGATGCCGGCGCGGACGATCTCCGCCATGTAGGCGCCCTCGTTCAGGCCGAGGCCCAGGAGGGCGACCATGAACGGCGTCATGACGTCCACGGTCTCGTTCTTGTAGATCGGCCCGAGGTTGATGTACTCGAAGATCAGCGACAGGTTGAACCAGACCAGCAGCTGGACGTAGACCGGCGTGCCGCGGAAGAACCAGATGTAGAGCCACGCCACCGCGCCCGTGACCGGGTTGTTCGACAGGCGCATGACGGCGAAGACGATGCCGAGCACCAGGCCGAGCGCCATCGAGGCGACGCTGATGATGATCGTGTTCCACAGGCCGTCGATGATCGACGCGTCGAACAGCTTGTCCCACACCGTGGCCCAGATGATCTTGCCCTGGGAGAAGGCGTAGACGAGCCATCCGAGGAGGACCACGACCACCACGGCGCTGATCCAGCGCCCGTAGTGGCGTACGGGGACGGCTTTGATGGCCTCGTACGGCGTGGCCGGGGAGCCGGAGCCCGGCGTGGGGGCCGGGTCCTTGCTGAGCTTGTCAGTCATGACGACTGCCCTTCAGTGGTGCGAGGGGGGAAGCGGGCAGGTCACTTGCCGGCGTTGACGGTGGCCGACTTGACCGCGCTGTCCTCGACGTCCCACTTCTTCAGGGCCTCGGCGTAGGTGCCGTCCTTGATGATCGCGTCGAGCGCTTCCTTGACGGCGTCGCGCAGCTGGGTGTCGTCCTTGGAGACGGCGATGCCCATGAGGCCGACGTCGGTCTGGTTGCCGACGACCTCGAAGTCGTTGCCGCCGCCGGAGGTCTTCGCGATGTACGCGGCGACCGGGTAGTCGTTCAGGTCCGCGACGGCGCCGCCGGCCTTCACGCGGGTCTGGGCCTCGGCGTCGGTGTCGAACGCCTGGATCGTGAGCTTGTTCGAGCCGCACTTCTCGGCCTGGGCCTTGAAGGTGTCCTCGTAGATCGTGCCGCGCTGGACGGCGACGGTCTTGCCGCAGAGGTCGTCGAGGGAGTTGACGCCCTGCGGGTTGCCCTTCTTGACCAGCAGGGAGACGCCGGAGGAGAAGTAGTCGACGAAGTCGACGCCCTTGCCGATCTTCTTCCCGTCGTCGTCCAGGCCCTCCTGGCGCTTCTTGTTGTCCGTCATGGAGGACATGACGAGGCTGTGGCGGCCGGACTCCAGGCCGGTGATCAGGCCGTCGAAGGTGCCCGAGGTGAACTCGAGCTTCACGCCGAGCTGCTTGGAGAGGGCGGCGGCGATGTCGGGGTCGACACCGACGATCTTGCCGTTCTCGGTGAACTCCATCGGGGCGTACGAGGCGTCCGTGCCGACCTTGATGACGCCGGCCTTCTGGATGTCGGCGGGCAGCTTGGAGAAGAGCGGGGCGGAGTTGGCGGCGGTGCCGCTCTCCTTCGTGGAACCGCTGTCGGTCTGGTCGCCGCAGGCGGTCAGCAGCACGGAGCCGGCGACCGCGATGGCGGCGACCGCGGCAAGACGGGACGTGCGGGTCTTGGCGGCGGTCGTACAGCGCGTGGAGCGTGCGGTCATGGTCGGGATCCTCCGGCGTATGAGGGAGTTGCCATAGGCGTTGCCACTGGTCGCGTACGCATCTTCGAGTGTCGCGACCTCGTGTGATTACGGCATCTTGCCATTCGGACCGCCTCAAACCGACGGCCACGGATGTCAAAATCGGGTAACGGGTCGCGCCCGAACCCCGACAGGCCGGTACATCAAGGCCGGATCATCTTTCGTACCCTTCCCGTTTCACCGAAGAATCTGCGGTTGATCTCGCCATTCGGACGGCACGAAGAGAGCCAAACGGGCGCTGCCGGCATGTTTCCTGATATCGGGTGACGAGTCGTTCTCCGTCCGCGTCCGGAAGCACTCGGTATGAGTCGCGTCACCGAGCGGATACGGACTCGTCTGCGGTGCCGTCTGTCCGGTAAGAAGGATCCTTACACCCCTCATCCGGGGCTCAGGGCGCGTTGTGCGGCGCGCCCGCGCGGCTGCCCGACACGGCGGCCGCGGGACCCGCCCACCGCTCCACACCAGGAGCGGAAACCCTCGACAACAGACATAAAAGGGGTCTCACCCAAATGGCAGCGGAGATCGTCAATCCTCGCAGCGAGAGCGGAACGGAAGGAGCTCCCGAGGAGCCCTTCGACCCGGCTTTCGCTCTCCACCGCGGTGGCAAGATGGCCATCCAGGCCACCGTCCCCGTCCGTAACAAGGACGACCTGTCCCTCGCGTACACCCCTGGCGTCGCCAAGGTGTGCACCGCCATCGCCGAGCGGCCCGAGCTGGTCCACGACTACACGTGGAAGTCCCAGGTCGTCGCCGTCGTCACCGACGGCACCGCCGTCCTCGGCCTCGGCGACATCGGCCCGGAGGCGTCCCTCCCGGTCATGGAGGGCAAGGCGATCCTCTTCAAGCAGTTCGGCGGCGTGGACGCCGTCCCGATCGCCCTCGCGACCACCGACACCGACGAGATCGTCGAGACCGTCGTCCGGCTCGCCCCGTCCTTCGGCGGCGTGAACCTGGAGGACATCTCGGCCCCGCGGTGCTTCGAGATCGAGCGCAAGCTCCAGGAGCGCCTCGACATCCCGGTCTTCCACGACGACCAGCACGGCACCGCCATCGTCACCCTCGCCGCCCTGCGGAACGCGGCGAAGCTGACCGGCCGGACCCTCGGCGACCTGCGCGCCGTCATCTCCGGCGCGGGCGCGGCCGGCGTGGCCATCGCCAAGTTCCTGCTGGAGGCCGGCATCGGCGACGTCTGCGTCGCCGACCGCAAGGGCGTCGTCAGCAGCGACCGCGAGGACCTCACCGACGTCAAGCGCGAGATCGCCGGGCTCACCAACAAGGCGGGCCTCTCCGGCTCCCTGGAGACCGCCCTCGCCGGCGCCGACGTCTTCATCGGCGTCTCCGGCGGCACGGTCCCCGAGGCGGCCGTCGCCTCCATGGCCAAGGACGCCTTCGTCTTCGCCATGGCCAACCCGAACCCCGAGGTCCACCCGGACGTCGCGCACAAGTACGCGGCGGTCGTGGCCACCGGCCGTTCGGACTACCCCAACCAGATCAACAACGTCCTCGCGTTCCCCGGCATCTTCGCCGGCGCGCTCCAGGTCCGGGCCTCCCGGATCACCGAGGGCATGAAGATCGCCGCCGCCGACGCCATCGCCGGTGTCGTCGGTGACGCGCTCGCCGCCGACTGCGTCATCCCGTCGCCGTTCGACGACCGGGTCGCCCCGGCCGTCGCGGCCGCGGTCGCCGCCGCCGCCCGCGCCGAGGGCGTCGCCCGCCGCTGACACCAGCCGCGGAAGCCCCTGGAAGGGCCCCGCCCGGTCCGCCGCATCGGACCGAGCGGGGCCCTTCGGCGTGCCCGGAGGGGAGTGGGCCGAACGGGCGGACCCTGCGCCTGTCCGGAGAGAGTGGGCCGAACGGGCGGGTTCTTCGGCCCGTCCGGGGCGGACCGACTGGGTGTACTGGTGGTGCACCCTGGTGGTGCGTACTATCGGTTCATGAGCCCTCTGCCCCGCTTCCACCGCCTCCCCGCCGAGCGCCGGGCCGCCATCCTGGACGTCGCCCGCGCGCACTTCGCCGCCGACGGGCCCGACACCGCCTCGTACAACCGGATCATCGAGGCCGCCGGCATCTCGAAGACCGCCGCCTACCAGTACTTCGACGGACGCGACGACCTCCTCGGCGCCGTCCTGGCCGACGTGCTGGAGCGCCTGCTCGCCGCCCTGGGCCCCTGGGCGCCCGCCGCCGACGCCGCCGGCCTCTGGGCGGGCCTGGAGGCCGGTACGGGGGCGCTCGCCGCCCATCTGCGGGACCACCCCGACGACCTCGCCCTCGCCGCCCGCGCCGTCCGGGAGACGGACGGGGCGCGTGGCGGCTGGACCGGCTGGTTCGAGGCGCTCGTGACGGACGGGCAGCGCCTCGGCGTCATCCGCACCGACATCGACCGGGACCTGCTGGTCGGCGCCACCGAGGCCGTGCTGCGGGCCGCGGACCTCTGGGCCCTCGCCCGGGCGGCCGACGGACCGGCCGGACCGGGCGGACCGGGAGGGCCGGACGGGCCGGGAGGGCCGGACGGGCCGGGAGGGCCGGGCGGGCCGGGAGGGCCGGGCGGGCCGGGAGGGCCGGACGGGTCCGGCGCCGGCCAGGTCCGCGAGCTCCTCGCCGGGCTGTGGGGAGGCGGGCGGGCATGAGCGGTACGGACCGGGGGCCCGCGGGCCTTTTTCCCGACCGGACGCCGCCGGCCCCGCCCGGCCTCCTCGGCCGGCTCGAACGCTTCATGGGCCCCGGCAAGACCCGCGCCGAGTCCGTCGTGGAGGCGGCCGGCGTCGGGGTCTGCGCCGTCCTCCTCGCCGCCGGGACGTGGTCCGGTGGCACGCTCCGCGGCTGGTCGGGACTCCAGCTCGCGGTCACCGCCCTGATCGCCCTCGACCTCCTCGGCGGCGTCCTCACCAACGCGACGAACGCGGCCAAGCGCTGGTACCACCGCCCCCGGCCCGGCGCCCGCCGCACCCGCCTGCTCTTCGTCTCCGCCCACCTCCTCCACCTCGCCGTCGTCGCGGCCCTGCTCCTCGACGGCGACCCCGGCTGGTTCCTCGGCAACGCCGCGCTCCTCGCCGCGGGCGCCCTCCTCGTCGAGTTCTCACCCGCCCCGGTACGCCGGCCGGTGGCGATGGGCGCGTACACCGCCGCCGTCCTGACCGGCTTCTTCTGGCTGACCGTGCCGCCCGGCCTGATCTGGTTCGGCCCGCTGTTCTTCCTGAAGCTGCTCGTCTGCCACCTCGTGCCGGAGGCCGAGCCCGCCGCACCTCCGGCCGGGGGCCGGGAGGACACCCGGTGACCGGGCCGCACGCCGTCGACGACCGTCCGGGGACGGCGGAGTGCGTCCGGGTGCTCGCCGCCGCCTTCGTCCGCGAACCGGCCGTCCGCTGGATCACCGGCGGCTCCGGCCGGGTGCGGCACGCGTGGTTCGACGCCACCCTCCGCACCCAGGAGGCGCTGCCCGGCGCCCGCCGCCATCTGCTCGCCGACGCCTCCGGCGCGCCGGTCGCCGCCGCCGTGCTCACCCCGCCCGGGGCCGGTCCCGGCCCCCTCGCCGCGGGGGCGTGGACGGCGCGGGTGGCGGCGCGGTGCGGACCCGCCGCCCTCGCCCGCACGCTCCGCCACCTCCACGCCGCCGAGCGCCTCGCGCCCCCGGGCGCCTGGACCCTGGAGTTCGTCGGGGTGGTGCCCGAGGCGGCCGGGCGGGGTGCGGGCCGACTCCTCCTCGACCACGTCCTCGGGGCCCTCCCGGCCGGCGCCGGTGTCTTCCTCACCACCGCAGACCCCGCGAACGTCCCGCTGTACCGCCGCTTCGGCTTCACGCTCCTGGAGCGCGTCCCGATCGGCCCCCTGGTGACCGCCGCGATGGGGCGGCCGGCGCCGGCGCCGGCGGGCGGCGGATGAGGGCCGGGCCGTCAGGACATGCGTCACACCGGCGCGTGGTTCCGCGCGGTCCCCGCCGCCGCCTAGGGTCGGGGCCATGTTCGCTGCCTACGCCGCCCGAATCGACCGCGACCAGCCCTTGAACGGACTCGAGTTGGGCGAACGCCCCGAGCCCGAGGCGCGTCCCGGCTGGACCACCGTCACCGTCAAGGCCGCCTCGCTCAACCACCACGACCTGTGGTCGCTGCGCGGGGTCGGACTGCCCGAGGAGAAGCTGCCGATGATCCTCGGCTGCGACGCCGCGGGGATCGACGAGGACGGCAACGAGGTCGTCCTGCACTCCGTCATCGGCCAGACCGGCCACGGCGTCGGGCCGGACGAGCCCCGCTCCATCCTCACCGAGCGCTACCAGGGCACCTTCGCCGAGCGCGTCACCGTCCCCAGCTGGAACGTCCTGCCCAAGCCGAGGGAGCTCTCCTTCGCCGAGGCCGCCTGCCTCCCCACCGCCTGGCTGACCGCCTACCGGATGCTCTTCACCAACGCCGGGGTCCGCCCCGGCGACTCGATCCTCGTCCAGGGCGCGGGCGGTGGCGTCGCCACCGCCGCGATCGTCCTCGGCAAGGCCGCCGGCCTGCGGGTCTTCGCCACCAGCCGGGACGAGGCCAAGCGGAAGCGGGCCGTGGAGCTCGGCGCCGTCGAGGCGTACGAGCCCGGGGCGCGGCTGCCGCGGCGGGTGGACGCCGTCATCGAGACCGTCGGCGCCGCCACCTGGTCCCACTCGGTCAAGTCCCTGCGCCCCGGCGGCACTCTGGTGATCTCCGGCGCCACCAGCGGCGACCGTCCCTCGCACGCCGAACTGACCCGGATCTTCTTCCTGGAGCTGAAGGTCGTCGGCTCGACGATGGGCTCCAAGGACGAGCTGGAGGACCTGCTCTCCTTCTGCGCGGCCACCGGCGTCCGCCCGGTGATCGACGAGGTGCTGCCGCTGGACCGGGCCCGCGAGGGCTTCGAGAAGATGGCCGCCGGCGACCTCTTCGGAAAGATCGTGCTGACGACCTCTTGATACAGGTCGGTCGACCTGATGAGATCTCCGGCACGTGAAACGTGAACAACGCTCACTTCCTCGTGCCGGAGGTCCTCGTGTCCCGCTTGTCACGCACCACCCTCGTGGCGACCGCCGTCGCCGCCTCCCTGCTCGCCCCCCTCGCCCCCACCGCCGGAGCCACCGGCACCACCACGGCCCGCGCCGAGGGCGGCACCGGCGGGGACGGGATCCCCGCCCTCACCGACTCCCGGGGCCGCGTCCTCACGCTGCGCGGCTGGAACGTCGGCGACAAGGCGCACAGCGGTGACGCCGCCCTCTCCTCGGTCACCGAGAAGCACTTCCGGGACATGCGGGCCAAGGGCTTCAACACGGCCCGGCTGCTGGTCTTCTGGGACGACCTGGAGCCCCGCCCCGGGCAGTACAGCCGGCCCTACCTCCGCAAGATCGAGCGGGTCCTGGACTGGGCGGCGAAGCACGACGTCAAGGTCATCCTCGACGCCCACCAGGACGTCTTCGGCCCCGCCTTCGACCACCGGGGCATCCCCGCCTGGGCCACCCGGACCGACGGGCTGCCCTTCACCCCGCACCCCGACGACTGGTTCTCCGAGTACTTCGAGCCCGCCGTCCAGCGCGCCTTCACCCACCTCTACGAGGACGAGGACCTGCGCCGCGCCCAGGCCCGCATGTGGCAGGTGCTCGCCGACCGCTTCGAGGACCACCCGGCCGTCCTCGGCTACGACCTGATCAACGAACCGATGGGCGAGCTGCGCGAGGGCGAGGACCTGGCGACGGCCGCCCGGCGCATCGAGCGGGAGCAGATCACCCCGATGTACAACCGGATCGCGGACGCGATCCGCTCGGTCGACCAGGACTCCTGGATCTTTGTCGAGCCGACCCCGATCGTCGGCGAGGGCGTCCCGACCGGGCTGGGCCGGATCGACGACCCGAAGGTCGTCTACGCCCCGCACTTCTACAACAGCGCGATGGAGGTGGGCGGCGACTACGACCCCGCGGCCCGCTGGATCGAGAACTACGAGGCGGCGGTCACCCTCTACCCCAAGGAGTACAAGGTCCCCGTGCTCGTGGGGGAGTGGGGGCCGCTCAACAACTCCCTCCCGAACATGAACCGCTTCTACCGCGAGGCCATGGCCTCCCTCGGCCGGTACGGCTCCGGCTGGACCGGCTGGGAGTGGTGCTACGGCGGCGGCTACTGCGCCGTCGACGGCACCGGTGCCTTCCGCACCAACAAGGAGCTGACCGCCGAGCCGTACGCCGAGGCCGTCGCCGGCCGGGTCCGCGCCTCCGCCTACGACCCGGCGGCCGGCGTCTACCGCCTGGAGTACGACGCCGCCGGGCGCCGCGGCTCCCGCGTCACCGAACTGGCCCTCCCGTCCGGCGACTGGAAGGTCACGGCCCGCGGGGCCCTCGTCCTGCGCGACCGGGACCGCGGCAAGGTCCGCGTCCTCGCCGCGCCGGACGCCCGGGTCACCGTCACCGTGACCCGGGCCGCCGCCCGCCCCTGACGCCGGGGCGGGCGCCGCTCAGACGCCCGGGCGGCGGTGGAGCAGCCCGGTGATCCGGGTCGCCGCCGTGGCCAGGTGGTCGCGGGCCGCCGCCAGCTGGGTGTCCGTCACCCCCTGGTCGCGGGCCGCGTCCCGGATCTCGTCCCGGAACCGGTCGAGCAGCCGGTCCAGGTCCCGGGCCGGCTCGCCCGACCCCGCCGTGTCCCGCGCCCACGCGGGCGCCTCCGCCGCCTCCGCGCGCGTCCCCGCCTCCGGGGCCGCGGCGGGGGCGTCCGCGGCCCCGGCGCGGCCCCGAGAGTGGTGGCCCTGGACGAGGTCGCCCAGCTGCGCGGTGATCCCCGACAGGCCCTCCCAGACGGTCTGCGGCCACTCGCCCCTGGCGAAACGGCTCTGGACCTCGTCCTGCACCTGCTGGGCGATCCGCTGGAACTCCTTCGCCTGGAGCTTCGCGGACTGCGCCTCCTCCTTCGCCTGCCGGGCCTGCTCCTTCCACTCCCGCTTGGCCTTGCGCAGCTCCTCCCTGGCGTCGGCGAAGGAGGAGCCCTCCGCCGTCCGGGTCCGGCTCGCCGCCGCGCGCATCTCGCTGCGCACCCGGCCCGCCGCGCCCCGGACGTCCTCGCGGATCTCGGCGGCCAGCTCCGCGACGGAGTCCCGGATCTCCCGCTCCAGGGCGTCGAGTTCGGCGTCCCGGCCGGCCAGCTCGGAGCGGCCCGCGTCGGTGATCGAGTAGACCTTCCGGCCCCCCTCGCTGGTGTGGGTGACGAGCCCCTCGGCCTCCAGCTTGGCCAGCCGGGGGTAGACCGTGCCGGCGGAGGGCGCGTACAGCCCCTGGAAGCGCTCCTCCAGGAGCCGGATCACCTCGTAGCCGTGACGGGGGGCCTCGTCGAGCAGCTTGAGCAGGTAGAGGCGGAGTCGGCCGTGCGCGAAGACGGGGGACATGTCAGAGCACCTTTCCGGACGCGGGGGCGGTGGGGTCGGTGAGGCCGGCGGAGGGGCCGGCCGGGCCGGCGGACGGGGACTCCGGCTCCTCGGCGGACTCGGGGCGGCGGAGCAGGGCGATCGATCCGGAGACCGTGGTCGCCTTGAGCGTGCCGCTGCCCGCGCCGAGCGTGCCGGTGATGGACTTGGTGCCCCACTCGCCGCCCACCCGCAGGTCCTCGAAGGCGTTCGACACCGCGCCGCTGGTGGTGCTCGCCTCGACCCGGGCGTCCGCCGGGTGCGGCAGCCGGATGGCGACCTCGCCGGAGACGCTGGTGAGCCGGATGTCGGCCGGCGGGGCCCCGGCCGGTGCCGGGTCCAGGTCGAGGACCATGTCCCCGCTGACCGTCTCCGCCCGTACCGCCGAGCCGGAGCCCTCGATCACCGTCACGTCACCGGTCACCGAGGTCACCCGCAGCGCGCCGGTCACCGACTGGGCCTCCAGGGCGCCCGAGACGGTCTCGGCGCGGACCGGACCGGAGAGCCCCACGAGCGTGGTGGCACCGGTCACCCCGCGCACCTCGGTGCGGCCCCGCAGGCCGGAGACCACCGTGTCCGCCATGACCGCGCCCACCTCGACCTCGGCGCCGGCCGGGACGGCGACCGAGACCACCGCCCGCCGCCGGTGGGGCTTGGTGTCGATCCACTTGAGGATGCCCTTCCAGTGCAGGTCCTCGTAGGCGACGGTCAGGGTGGAGCCCTCCTGGGTGACGACCAGGGGCGGGCCGTCGATCTCGGAGATCTCCACCCGTGCCGTGCTCTCGTCGGTGCCCACCACGTTCACCGCGCCGCCCACGACGCGGATGCGCAGCCGTGTCACGGGGTCGGTGGGCGCGAGTTTCACCGGCTCGGTGACGGACCACTCGGTCATGGTGCGGACCTCCCGTTTCCTCGAAGCATTCCTCGAAGCTCTCGTCGAGCAGCGCCTGGCGACGCAACATATCGCGACTTCGAGATTCACGATATATCGCGGTGGGGCGGAGTCAACCCTGATTCATCCCTGACAGGGTCGGCGCAATCACCGCCGTACACGGACAAATTGACCTAGCGTAGGGCCCATGAACGCGACATCCGGACCGAGCCCCGCAGGGGCGCTGCTGCTGTGCCGAGCCGACCCCCCGACGGTCCGGCCGCCCGCCCAGCTCCTGCGCGAGCGGCTGCTCCTGGCCCCCGCCGGGGCCGACTGGAGCGTCCTCGTACCGGAGGGGAAGCCCTGGCAGGACGGCGGGGAGCCCGTCGAGCGGGTCGTCACCGGCTGGGCCACCGCCCTCGCCGTCTCCGCCGCCACCTGGCCCGTCCTCGCCCTCTGGTGGGACGGGGACCGCGCCGGGGTCACCCTCGCCGCCGGCTTCCGCCGCACCGTCGGCTACACCTGGCTCGCCGACGGCACCCCGGTCGGCGAGGACGAGGCCATGCGGACCTTCGCCGACCGCCTCGCCCTCGACCCGGTCCTCGACGTCCAGGCCCTGGAGCCGCTCACCCTCCCCGACCCCGGGGCCGACGCCCGCTCCCGCCTCCTCGGCCTCGTCGCCGTCCTCGCCCGCACCGGGCTCGGCCTGCCCGCCGGCGTCGACCCCGGCGACGCCCCCGGCCGGCTCCGCGAGGCCGCCCTCGCCGCCGGCGCCGAGCAGCTGGAATGGCCCGGCTGGCGCGACGCCGTCCTCGCCGAGCTCGACGTCGTGGAGGAGGGCCCCCTCGGCCCGTACCTGCGCGGCCCGAAGGCGCGCGTCCTCGGCGGTGTCCAGCTCGCCGCGGGCGTCCCGCTGCTCCTCTGGGGGCTCGGCCGCCGCAGCGGCGGCTGGACGACGGCGGGAGCCCTCCTCGTCGCCCACGGCGCCCTCGGCCTCGCCTACGACCGCCTGCGCGACCACTGACCCGTCCCACCCGCGCACGCGCCGGAAGCACACGCGTACCGGAGAGCACGCGCGCGTACGCACCGGAAGGGCGCGCACGCGCGTACCGGAACGCCTGAGGCCCCCTCCCGCACGGGAGGGGGCCTCAGGCGTCCGCGCGTCCTGCGCGTCCTGCGCGCCCCACGCGTCGTCCTGCTCGTCCTGCTCGTCCTACTCCTCGTCCTCGTCCTCGTCGTCGAGGCGGGCCAGCCAGGTCGCGAGGCGCTCGACCGGCACCTCGAAGTCGGGGTTGAGGTCGACGAACGTCCGCAGCTGCTCGGCGAGCCACTCGAAGGTGACCTCCTCCTCGCCGCGCCGCTTCTCCAGTTCCTCGATGCCACGGTCGGTGAAGTACATGCGATCCAGGATAGGCCCGCCCGGACAGGCCGGAGGCCCGGCACCCCTGGTGGGGTGCCGGGCCTCCGGACGAGGTGCCGACGTCAGGCGTCGAAGACCTCGTTGACCAGCTGCTGCTGCTCCGCCTGGTGACGCTTGGCCGAGCCGACCGCCGGGGACGAGGAGTGCGGGCGGGAGATCCGGCGCAGGCGCTCGCCCGCCGGGATGTCCGCGCCGACCGCCAGGTCGAGGTGGTCGATCAGGTTGAGCGCGATGAACGGCCACGCACCCTGGTTCGCCGGCTCCTCCTGCGCCCAGATGTACTTCGCCGCGTTCGGGTACTTGGCGATCTCGGCCTGGAGCTCGGCACCCGGCAGCGGGTACAGGCGCTCCAGACGGATGATCGCGGTCTCCGTGTCGCCGCGCTTCTGGCGCTCGGCCTCCAGGTCGTAGTAGACCTTGCCGGCGCAGAAGACGACCTTGCGGACGTCGGCCGGGTTCACGGTCGAGTCGCCGATCACCGGGCGGAAGCCACCGGTGGTGAACTCCTCCACCTTGGACGCCGCGGCCTTCAGACGCAGCATCGACTTCGGGGTGAAGACGATGAGCGGCTTGTGGTGCGGGTTGTGGACCTGCCAGCGCAGCAGGTGGAAGTAGTTCGACGGCAGCGTCGGCATGGCGACCGTCATGTTGTCCTGGGCGCACATCTGGAGGAAGCGCTCCGGGCGCGCGGACGAGTGGTCCGGGCCCTGGCCCTCGTAGCCATGGGGCAGGAGCAGCGTGACGCCGGAGGTCTGGCCCCACTTCTGCTCGGCCGAGGAGATGAACTCGTCGACGACGGTCTGCGCGCCGTTGACGAAGTCGCCGAACTGGGCCTCCCAGACCACCAGGGAGCTGGGGCGGGCCAGCGAGTAGCCGTACTCGAAGCCCATCGCCGCGTACTCGCTGAGCAGCGAGTCGTAGACGTTGAAGTGGGCCTGGTCCTCGGCCAGGTAGAGCAGCGGGGTGTAGTCCTCGCCGGTCTCCTGGTCGACCAGGACCGCGTGGCGCTGGCCGAAGGTGCCGCGGCGGGTGTCCTGGCCCGACAGGCGGACCGGGGTGCCCTCCATCAGCAGGGAGCCGATGGCGAGGGTCTCGCCGAAGCCCCAGTCGATGGTGCCGTCGTCGATCGACGCCGCGCGGCGCTGGAGCTGCGGCAGCAGGCGGGAGTGGACGGTGACCCGCTCCGGGATGCTGACCTGCGACTCGGCGATCCGCTTCACGACCTCCTGGGAGACCGCGGTGGTGACGGCGACCGGGAACTCGGCCTGGGCGTCCGGGACGGTCGTCGCCGCCGGGGCGGCGGTGGCCTCGCGGACCTCCGCGAAGACCTTCTCCAGCTGGCCCTGGAAGTCCTGGAGCGACTGCTCCGCCTCTTCGAGGGTGATGTCGCCGCGACCGATGAGCGACTCGGTGTACAGCTTGCGCACCGAACGCTTCTTGTCGATCAGGTTGTACATCTGCGGGTTGGTGAACGACGGGTTGTCGCCCTCGTTGTGACCGCGGCGGCGGTAGCAGATGAGGTCGATCACGACGTCCTTGTTGAACGTCTGGCGGAACTCGAAGGCGAGCCGCGCGACGCGGACCACGGCCTCCGGGTCGTCGCCGTTCACGTGGAAGATCGGCGCCTCGATCATGCGGGCCACGTCGGTGGCGTACATGGAGGAGCGGGACGACTCGGGAGCCGCCGTGAAGCCGACCTGGTTGTTGATGACGATGTGGACCGTGCCGCCGGTGCGGTAGCCGCGCAGCTGCGACATGTTCAGGGTCTCGGCCACCACGCCCTGGCCCGCGAAGGCCGCGTCGCCGTGCAGGGCCACCGGCAGGACCGTGAAGTCCGTGCCGCCCTTGTTGATGACGTCCTGCTTGGCGCGGACGACACCCTCCAGGACCGGGTCGACCGCCTCCAGGTGGGAGGGGTTGGCGACCAGGGAGACCTTGATCTCCTCGCCGTCGAGACCGGTGAAGGTGCCCTCGGCGCCCAGGTGGTACTTCACGTCGCCGGAGCCGTGCATCGACTTCGGGTCGAGGTTGCCCTCGAACTCGCGGAAGATCTGCGCGTACGACTTGCCCACGATGTTCGCGAGGACGTTGAGGCGGCCGCGGTGGGCCATGCCGATGACGACCTCGTCCAGGCGGGACTCGGCGGCGGAGTCGATGACCGCGTCGAGCAGCGGGATGACGGACTCGCCGCCCTCCAGGGAGAAGCGCTTCTGGCCGACGTACTTCGTCTGCAGGAAGGTCTCGAACGCCTCGGCCGCGTTCAGGCGGCGGAGGATGCGGAGCTGCTCCTCGCGCTCCACGCGCGCGTGGGGACGCTCGACGCGGTCCTGGATCCACTTGCGCTGCTTCGGGTCCTGGATGTGCATGAACTCGATGCCGGTGGTGCGGCAGTACGAGTCGCGCAGGACGCCGAGGATGTCGCGGAGCTTCATCATCGACTTGCCGGCGAAGCCGCCGACCGCGAACTCGCGCTCCAGGTCCCACAGGGTGAGGCCGTGCTCGGTGATGTCCAGGTCGGGGTGCTTGCGCTGCTTGTACTCCAGCGGGTCGGTGTCGGCCATGACGTGGCCGCGGACCCGGTAGGAGTGGATCAGCTCGAAGACGCGGGCGGCCTTCGTGACGTCGTCGTCGTGCGACGCGTCGATGTCCTTGAGCCAGCGGACCGGCTCGTAGGGGATCCGCAGCGACTTGAAGATCTCGTCGTAGAACTCGTTCTCGCCGAGGAGGAGGTTCGCGACGATCCGCAGGAACTCGCCGGAGGCGGCACCCTGGATGACCCGGTGGTCGTAGGTCGAGGTCAGGGTCATGACCTTGGAGATGCCCAGCTTGTTCAGGGTGTCCTGGGAGGTGCCCTGGAACTCGGCCGGGTAGTCCATCGAGCCGACGCCCATGATGACCGACTGCCCGGGCATCAGACGCGGCACGGAGTGGACCGTGCCGAGGCCGCCGGGGTTGGTCAGGGAGACGGTGACGCCGGAGAAGTCCTCCATCGTCAGCTTGCCCACGCGGGCGCGCTTGACGATGTCCTCGTACGCCTGCCAGAACTCGAAGAAGTTGAGCGTCTCGGCCTTCTTGATGCCCGCGACGACGAGCTGGCGGTCGCCGTTCGGCTTCACCAGGTCGATGGCGAGACCGAAGTTCACGTGCTCCGGCTTGACCAGGGTCGGCTTGCCGTCCTTCTCCGCGAAGGAGTAGTTCATGGACGGCATGGCCTTGATCGCCTGCACCATGGCGTAGCCGATGAGGTGGGTGAAGGAGATCTTCCCGCCCCGGGCGCGCTTCAGGTGGTTGTTGATGACGATCCGGTTGTCGAAGAGCAGCTTCACCGGGACGGCGCGGACGGACGTGGCCGTCGGCACCTCCAGCGAGGCGTTCATGTTCTTCGCGACCGCGGCGGCCGGGCCACGGAGCGTGATCAGCTCGGGGCCGGCGGGCGCCTCGGCGGCCGGCGCGGCCTTGACGGGCGCCGGAGCGGCGGCCGGGGCCGGCTTCACGGCGGCCGGAGCGGCCGCGGCGGGCTTCGCCGGTGCCGCGGCCGGAGTGGCGACGGGCGCCGGGGCCGGGGCGGGCACGGCGGCGGCCGGAGCGGCAGGTGCGGCCTGTGCGGGGCCCGCCTGCTGCGCCGAGGGCGCGGCCGTCGTGGTGGCGGCCGGGGCGGACGGGGTCTCCGCCGCACCCGGCTTGTAGTCGGCGAAGAAGTCCCACCAGGCACGATCGACCGAATTCGGGTCCTGGAGGTACTGCTGGTAGATCTCGTCGACGAGCCACTCGTTGGCACCGAAGGCGGCTGCGGGGCTCACGCCACGCCCGTCTTGGTCGGCCGGGGAGCTCGGGGTACTGGGGGACTGAGACGACACGGCGGCAACCGCCCTCTTCCGCTTCGCAAGGTGATGGACAGCGGAAATAAAGGCTACGCCTGTCCGGCCGGGACGTGCAGGCCGGGCACTCCAACGTCGCGCAAGTCACACTTGACGGGGTGTTTCGACGCCGTGAATGGCGGGAAACAAGCGGGGTTCCACAGGTGTGAGGGTACGGAAAAGCGCGGCTACGGCCGTCTTCGGCCGCATCCCTGACCACGTCCTGCCCTTGTTCACGCAGAACGTTCGCTTCCGGTTCGAACCCTACGTCAATCGCGCAGGGGAAGGCTGCCCGGAAGAGTGACGCGGATGCGGCACCCGCGTGAAGATTCGGCCACGCCGATTCCGCCACCGTGGAGATCCACCGCCCAGCGGGCGATCGCCAGCCCCAGACCGGTGCCCCCGTCGCTCCCCGGCCCCTGCCGGTCCGGGGCCGTGCCCCGGTTGAACCGCTCGAAGACCTTGTGCCGCTCCTGCTCGGGGATGCCCGGACCCTCGTCCTGGACCACCAGCTCCAGCGACTCCGGGTACGGACCGCGCCGGGCCCGCACCGTCACCCGCCCGTGCGGCGGGGAGTGCTTCACCGCGTTGTCGATCAGGTTCGCCATCACCTGGTGCAGCCGCTCCACGTCCGCGTACGCCGTCAGGTCGGACGGCGACACGTCCAGGTGCAGATGCACGTCCGTACGCCGGTGCAGACCCGACGTCGACGGGAGCCCGCGCTGCGCGGCGGCCAGATTCGCCTCCCGCAGCACCCCGGACAGATACGGCCACACCTCGAAACGGCGCGCCCGGAGCTGTACGACACCGTTGTCGAGCCGCGACAGGTCGAGCAGCGTCTCCACCAGCCGGCCCAGCCGCTCGGTCTGCTTCAGCGCCGACCGCATCGTCTCCGGATCCGCCTCCGAGACCCCGTCGACCACGTTCTCCAGCACCGCCCGCAGCGCCGCGATCGGCGTGCGCAGCTCGTGCGAGACATTGGCGACCAGCTCCTTGCGGTGCCGGTCCACCGCCTCCAGGTCGTCCGCCATCCGGTTGATCGTCGACGCCAGGTCGCCCAGTTCGTCGCGCCGGTCCGCGCCCCGCACCCGCCGCGAGAAGTCACCGCGCGAGATCGACCCCGCCACCGTGTTCATCTCGTCCAGCGGAGCCGTCAGCGACTGCGCCACGAACTGCGTGATCAGCAGCGTCGCGATCATCGCGAAGATCGTGATGTACCGGAACTCGGTGGACGTGCGGATCGCCACCAGCGCCAGGCCGGAGGTCAGCAGCACCGCGCCGACGACCAGCGCGCCCAGCTTCGTCTTGATCGAGATCACGATCCGGCGCCGGGACCGTCCGGTGCGCCGCCCCGGCAGGCTCACGACGCCGGGGTCTCCAGCGCGTACCCGACCCCGTGCACCGTGCGGATCCGCTCGGCGCCGATCTTCCGGCGCAGCGCCTTGATGTGGCTGTCCACGGTCCGGGTGCCGGAGGCGTCCGCCCAGTCCCACACCTCCGCCAGCAACTGCTCCCGGGAGAGCACCGCGCGCGGGGTGTTGGCCAGACAGACCAGCAGGTCGAACTCGGTCGGTGTCAGGTGCACGTCCTCCGCCCGCACCCGGACCCGGCGCTGCGCGTGGTCGATCTCCAGCTCGCCCAGGCGCAGGATCCCGCTGCGCGGGGTCACGGCGGCGAGCGCCGCACGCTCCACCCGGCGCAGCAGCACGTGCACCCGGGCGGCCAGCTCGCGCATGGAGAAAGGCTTCGTCATGTAGTCGTCGGCGCCCACGCCGAGCCCGACCAGCATGTCGGTCTCGTCGTCCCGCGCGGTGAGCATCAGCACCGGCACCGGGCGCTGCGCCTGCACCCGGCGGCAGACCTCCAGGCCGTCGAAGCCGGGCAGCATCACGTCGAGCACCATGAGGTCCGGCTGCCACGCCTCGGCCGCCTCCACGGCCGCCGGGCCGTCGGTGGCCGTCTGGACCAGGAAGCCCTCCGCGCGCAGCCGGGCGGAGATCGCCTCCACGATCGTCGGGTCGTCCTCGACGACCAGGACGCGCCGCTGGGCCCCCGGAGTCGCCGCACCCTGGTGAGTGGTGTGTGTCTGCTCCATTGCCCCGCCTCGCGTCGCCGATGTCGGTGCAGCAGCCTAGAGGTACCGGCGGCGTCCCGGCTACGCAGGCCGGACGCCGAGGTGGACCACGTCCGGGACGCCCCGGGCAACGGGGATCTCTTCCGTCCGTACCCCGTTGAATCCGGCATTCCGCAAGGACTCCTCGAAATCGCCGGACGGCCGCGCCGACCACACGGCGAGCACCCCGCCGGGGTTCAACCGTGCCGCGCAGGACGCCAACCCCCTTGCGCCGTAAAGGGATTCGTTGTCCTCGGTGACCGTCCAGTCGGGACCGTTGTCGATGTCCAGGCACAGCGCGTCATAGGTGTCCGGGGACGTCTCCAGGTACGCCACGAGGTCCGTGTGCAGGATCACGGTCCGTTCGTCGGCCAGGGCGCGCCCCGAGAGCGACGCGAGCGGGCCGCTCCGGTGCCAGTCGATGATGGCCTCCTCCCGCTCGACCACCGCGATCCGGCCCCAGCGGGGGTCGGCGGCGGCGTGGGCGAGGGAGAAACCGACGCCGAGGCCGCCGATCAGGACGGACGCGCCCGCGCGCGCGGGCTCGGGCAGCGCCTCCATCGCCGCGTCGACGAGCAGACGCTCGGAGCGTCCGTCGGAGGTGTCCATCAGGAAGGTGCCGTTGGCGATGATCTCGAAGTCGGTGCGGGCGCCGGCGTCCCGGCGCCGCAGGACGACCTCGCCGTAGGGGCCCTCGCGGCGGTCGAGGGTGACGGGGTTGTTCATGGGCGGTCACTCCATGTCTCGTCGTGCGCTACGCGTCGTCCCGGCCATCCTCGCCGAGCACGGGCGGCCGGGACAAACACGTTCTGGAGTCACGGGATGACGCTGGGGCGCCGCCAGACGCCAGGGGCGCGGCGCGTCGCGCTCCACGTACCGCTGGACCGCCTTCAGCCCGCGGCGGGCGTCGACCGGGGTCCCGTAGGCGCGGTCCCAGGTGATCGGCCCCCGGCCGAGCCCTAACCCCTCCCCGGCCAGGGGCCGCGCCAGGCGAACAGGACCGTTCCCGCGCACAGGAGCGCGCCGGCCACCGTCCAGGCCGCGCCCTCCGGGGCCGGCCGGAGCGCCCACCCCCACCAGGCCGCCGCGCCCGCGTCCGGCGGTGTCAGGTAGACCGCCGCCGTGTACGTCACCGGGGGAAGCCAGCTCGCCCGGGCTCCGGCCAGCGCCGCCGCTCCGGCCGTCAGGCCGGTGAGGCCGAGGGTGTTGCGTACGGCGGCGGGCGCGCCGAACTCCGCCGGATGCCCCGGCAGCACGAGGGCGAACAGGCCCGCGGCCAGCGCGACCGGCACCAGGACGTGCCCGAGGCGCAGCGGCCACCAGGGCCGTACCGCCGTCCGGTCCAGCTCGTCGCTCGGCGTGTGCAGCGAGGCCCCGATCGCCGCCGCCACCAGCAGCGGCGCCATCAGCACGGGCACGCGCGCGTGGGGGGACCCTTCCTCCGGCGCGAGCACCCACACCGCGGCGACCGCCGCCAGGAGCACGGCGAGCGTGCCCGGCACCGCGCGGGAGCGCAGGTAGAGCCTCACGGGACGGGCACCTCGCCGGGACGGCAGCCGTTCGCCGCGAGGTACCGGACGAGGTACGCGCGCTGCTCGGCCGGGGACTTCGCCCGCAGCCGGTCCAGGTGCGCCCGGGTGCCGGGGGCATGGGGGCCGTAACCGGGCGGGGAGGGGGCGAGCCATTGGGCGACCGCGAGGTGGATGTCCATCGCCCGCTCCGCGTGCGGCCCCGTCAGGTCGCCCTCCCGGCACTCCTTCGAGAACAGCTGCATCACCGCGTAGTGACGGTAGAGGGCCGGGTCCTCGATCCGGTTCCGGACGACGTCCTGGGCGATGTCCAGAAGGGTTACGTCCCCCGGCTCCTCCTCCATCCTTCCCACCGCCCAGCGGGCGGGGGCGCCCGGCAGCCCCCGGAGCCGTTCGTTCACCGGCTCCAGGGTCTCCGTCAGGGCCGGCAGCAGCCGGGCGTCCAGGGCGACCACGCACACCCGGGGCGTGCCGTCGTCGCAGACCGGGCGGACCGCCGCCGGATCGATCCGCCAGGGCCCGCCGTCCGCGGGGAGCCGCAGGATCGCCGCCGCCGCGCAGGCCGCCACCGTCAGCGGCACGAGCGCGAGGAGACGCGCCCGGGAGGAGCGGAGCCCGTACGCGAGGAGGAAGGCCAGCGCCAGGCCGGCCGTCCACGCGGCCGACGCGGGCGCGTACCACCACACCTGCCGGTACTCGGCCGCCGAGAACTGGGCGCTCGGGAGCAGCCAGCGCGCGGACGCGGAGGTGAAGTCCGCGTAGGCGAAGCCGGTGTAGCCGGCCACGGCCAGCAGCGGTGCCGTCAGCCGCCACCGCACCACCCGCCCCACCACGTGCCCGACGAGCCCCATCGCGCCCACCGCCACCGCGTCCGCCAGCAGCGGGGCGAGCGCGGGCCGGCCCCAGGAGGCGTACGGCCACACCGCCAGCAGCACCCCGGCGTCGCCGAGCAGCACCGCGGCGGCCGGCCACAGCGCCGACGGGGCCGCCGCCACCGTGAGCCGCGGCAGCGGGGACCGGGGTACCGACGCCCACAGGTCCTCGGTGCCCAGCCGCCGGTCCCGGCCGCCCTGGAGGCAGCCCGCCGCCATCGCGAGCGGCCCGCACAGCAGCCCCGCGAGCGGGTGGAGCAGGTTCTCCGCGTCCTGCCAGCGGATCTGCCACTCCGGGGCCTTGGCGTACATCGTGACCAGCATCGTGACCACGATCGCTGCGCCCGTCCACGGCCCGAGACCCCGGCGCAGCTCGGTGCGGAGCGGGCCGGGCGCGGACCGCGCGGTCCGGCCGGCGCCGTCGCGCGGCGGGGCGGGCGCCGGGGCCGTCATCGGGCCGCCCCCGCCCGCGCGCGGTGGGAGCGCAGCGCGGCCGTGTAGCCGCGCTCGATGGCGTTGGCCGTCGGGTCGTCGGCCGGTGCGTCCGCGCCCAGCGCCGTGAGGTCGTCCGTCGTGCCCCGGAAGGCGAGCCGGCCCGCCTCCAGGAGGGCGACCTCCGTGCAGGCGGCGGCCACGTCCTCGACCAGGTGGGTGGAGACCACCACCGTCGCGTCGGTGCCCAGGTCGCGCAGCAACGCCCGGAACTCCACGCGCTGTTCCGGGTCGAGGCCGGCCGTCGGCTCGTCGAGGAGCAGCAGCTCCGGCTCGTTCACGATCGCCTGGGCGATGCCCGCGCGGCGGACCATGCCGCCCGAGAGCGTCCGCAGCCGGGCGTCGATCCGGTCGGCGAGTCCGACGCGGGCCACCGCGCGTTCCACGGCCGCCGGGACCCGGTCGGCCGGCAGCTCCTTCAGCCAGGCCACGTACGCCACGAACTCCCGCACGGTGAACGCCGGATAGTGCCCGAACTCCTGCGGGAGGTAGCCGAGCCGGCGCCGTATCGCGGTCCGCCCGCGCGGGTCGCCGGCGTCCCGGTCGAGCAGCTCGACCCGGCCGGCCGACGGCGCGGCGACGGTCGCGAGGACCCGGACGAGGGACGTCTTCCCGGCGCCGTTGGGGCCGAGCAGGCCCAGGACGCCGGGGGAGAGCCGCAGGTCGAGGCCGTCGAGCGCGGGCGTGCGGGTACGGCGGTGCCGGACGGTCAGGCCGGTCACGGCCACGGTCGTCGGACGCGGTGGGGTCACCGGGGCTCCAGGAGGTCGAAGGAACGGCGCCGCAGCGCCAGCAGGGCCGTCCCGGCCAGCGCGGCGGCCGCCCAGCCGGCCTGCGCGGCCGGACCGGCGGCGTACGGAAGGGGTACGGAGGCGGGTCCGGCCGGCCCGAGCAGCGGCCCCGTGACGGCGAGCAGCCAGCCGCCGCCCAGGGTCGCCGCGGCCGCCCGGCACCCGACGAAGGAGCCGAGCGCGAGGGTGCCCACGGTGAGCGCCAGGCCCGGAGCCAGCCAGGCCGCCGCCCCCGGCAGCCCCGCGGCGGGCGGCAGCAGCGCCCCGGCGGCGGTGAGCGGCGGTACGCACACGGTGAGGACGGCGACCGTGCGGGTGAGCAGCAGGCGCAGGCCGCCGGCCGGGGTGGACGCGGCGATCTCGTGGAGCGGGTCCGTGCGCGGGCCGTACGAGACGGCGACCCCGGCGAGCGGCAGGACGGGCGCGGCGGCGAGCAGCCAGGTGCGGCCGGCCGGGAGCCCGGCGCCGTGCGACAGCGCGAACGCCGCCCCGAGCACCAGCGCCAGCGCCGCCAGCCACGAACCGCGCAGGGCGGGCCCGACGGCCCACCACAGCCGGACGAAGGGGACCCACGCGCGCGCGGGGCGGCGGTGCTCCGGAGCCGGGTGCGGGACGGCCGCCGGTTCCCGGTGGCCCACCGCGCGGAGGAGGTCGGCCCGGAGCGTCTCCAGGACGGGGCCGGCGGGGGACGTCGCGCGGACGGCGGCCGAGACGCGGGCCGCGCAGGGCCCGCAGGACTCGACGTGCTTCTCCAGCGACCAGGCGTCCGGCTCGGGCGCCGAGCCCTCGGCGTACCGGGCCGCCAGCGCGGCGGACACGTGCCACGGGGCGGGAGGGGTCGTCACGCGGTGCCTCCCAGGGGGTGCGGGCCCTGCGGAAGGTGCGCGAGGGCGGCGCGCAGTTCGCGCCGGGCGCGCTGGGCACGGGTCTTGACGGTGCCCTCGGGGATGCCGAGCAGCCGGGCGGCCTCGCGGGTGGTGAGCCCGTCCACGACGGTCGCCCGCAGCACCTCGGCCAGCTCGGGCGAGATCCGGTCCAGCGCGGCGCCCACGTCCCCGTACTCCAGCCCCGCGAGGACCCGTTCCTCGGCGGAGGGGACGGCGGGCAGCGGTCCGGGCGGTACGGCCCCGGCGGGTTCGGCGCGGCCGGCGCGGGCCCGGGCCCGCTGGGCGTCGACCAGCCGGCGGGCGGCGATCACCCACAGCCAGCCGCCGGCCTCGCCGCGGCCCCGGTGGCCGCCGGCGGAGCGCCAGACGGTGACGAAGGTGTCCTGGAGGACCTCCCGGACCGTCTCCTCGTCCGGGCAGCGGCGGGCGAGCCGGGCGTACAGCCAGCCGGCGTGCCGGTCGTGGAGCAGCGCCAGGGCCTCGGTGTCGCCACGTGCGACGGCGCGCAGCAGCGTGGCGTCGTCGGCCGGGTCCTCCCCCTCGCCCCCGGAGGGGCCTCCCCGTGCGGGGCGTGACAGTCTCACACCCTCTCTATCGCGCGGCGGGCCCCGCGCGGTTCGCGGGCGCGGGGACCGGCGTCACGGAGAGGTCGGGGGGCCGCCTTCGGGGAGGGCGTCGAAGACGCGCTGGAGGGCCGCGGGCCGGTCGCCGTCGCCCGCGACGACGAGCCGGTGGTCGTACGTCACGAAGTACTGGAACCCGTCGGCGACCGTCGGTCCGCTCGGGCGTCCGGGCACGCGCGCGTAGGCGGGGTCCTCCAGCGCGGCGCGCAGTCCGGCCAGTTCGGCGGCGGTCATCCGGCCGGTGCGCGACTCCTTGTCCCGGGAGCTGACGGTCCAGCTCCCGTCCTCGCGCACCACGAGCTGGTTGGTCACCCCGGCGATGCCGCCGTTCACCACGACCTCGACGAGCACGGCCGCGGACCGGGGGTCCGCCGTCGACGCCTCCCCAGGCGGGGCCGTGCGCGAAGCCGTGGGCGTACCCGCCGAGTTCGTGTGCGTCGGCGCCGGCGTGGTCGCGGAGGCGCCGGGGCCGGGTGTGGTCCCCGCGCTCGCCGTGCTCCCGCTCCGGGCCCCGTCCGACGGGACCGGGACGTCGGCGTCGGCGCATCCGCTCACTCCGACGACCAGGGCCGCCACCACCGCCGGCACCGCGCCCCACGCGCGCCCGCGCTTGCGCTCCGCACTCTCCATGCGCCCGAGCATGCCCGCCCGCACGCCCCCGCGCAGCCGGAACGCGGCAGGTGCCGTCACCAGAAGAAGTCCCGCGGCCGCGGCGGCCGGTCCGGGGTGAAGCGGATCGTTCCGGCGCGCCCTCCGGCCCGGTCGTCTCCACCCGTGCCACCAGGGGGGCGGGCCAGGAACGCGTCCACGTCCACGGGGCCACGCTCCCGCCTCCGCGGGGGCCACGCTCCCGCCTCCGCGGGGGCGGGGCCGGGTGATCGCTCAGAGCGAACAGGGGTGGGGGAACATTCCCGCGCTCACATGCATTGAGTCGGCATAGCTCAACTTGACTGCCGAAGGGGAGATCATGGCTTCTGAGTCCAAGCCGTCCGTGCCGCTCACTCTGCCCGTGCTGCCGCTCGACGACGAGGTCGTGCTGCCCGGGATGGTCGTGCCGCTCGATCTGTCGGACAACGACGTGCGGGCCGCCGTCGAGGCGGCCCAGGCCGCGGCCCGCGGCGGGACCGGGAAGCCGCGGGTGCTCCTGGTGCCGCGGGTGGACGGGACGTACGCCGGGACCGGTGTGCTCGGGATCGTCGAGCAGGTGGGACGCCTCGCCGACGGGGATCCGGGCGCCCTGATCCGCGGCATCGGACGCGTGCGGATCGGGGCCGGGACGACCGGACCCGGAGCGGCGCTGTGGGTCGAGGGGACCGTGGTCGAGGAGACCGTCCCCGAACCGCTGCCCGGCTCCGTGGCCGAACTGGTCAAGGAGTACAAGGCGCTCGCCACCAGCTGGCTGAAGAAGCGCGGCGCCTGGCAGGTCGTCGACCGCGTCCAGCAGATCGACGGCGTCGGCGCGCTCGCCGACAACTCCGGGTACTCGCCCTTCCTCACCGTCGAGCAGAAGGTCGCCCTCCTGGAGACCGCCGACCCGGTCGCCCGCCTCAAGCTCGCCACCGCCCAGCTCCGCGAGCACCTCGCCGAGCAGGACGTGGCCGAGACCATCGCCAAGGACGTCCAGGAGGGCGTCGACAAGCAGCAGCGCGAGTTCCTCCTCCGCCGCCAGCTCGAAGCCGTCCGCAAGGAGCTGCGCGAGCTGAACGGCGAGAAGGACGGCGAGGAGTCGGACGACTACCGCGCCCGCGTGGAGGCCGCCGAGCTGCCCGAGTCCGTCCGCGAGGCCGCGCTCAAGGAGGTCGACAAGCTGGAGCGGTCCAGCGACCAGTCGCCCGAGGGCTCCTGGATCCGGACCTGGCTCGACACCGTCCTCGAACTGCCGTGGAACGAGCGGACCGAGGACCGGTACGACATCCAGGGCGCCAAGGCCGTCCTGGACGCCGAGCACGCCGGCCTGGAGGACGTGAAGGAGCGCATCACCGAGTACCTGGCCGTGCGCAAGCGGCGCTCCGAGCGCGGACTCGGCGTCGTCGGCGGACGGCGCGGCGGCGCGGTGCTCGCGCTCGTCGGCCCGCCCGGCGTCGGCAAGACCTCCCTCGGCGAGTCCGTCGCCCACGCGATGGGCCGGAAGTTCGTGCGCGTCGCCCTCGGCGGCGTCCGGGACGAGGCCGAGATCCGTGGCCACCGGCGGACGTACGTGGGCGCCCTGCCCGGCCGGATCGTCCGCGCGATCAAGGAGGCCGGGTCCATGAACCCGGTGGTGCTCCTCGACGAGATCGACAAGGTCGGCTCCGACTTCCGCGGCGACCCCGCCGCGGCCCTGCTCGAAGTCCTCGACCCGGCGCAGAACCACACCTTCCGCGACCACTACCTGGAGGTCGAACTCGACCTGAGCGACGTGGTCTTCCTGGCCACGGCCAACGTCCTGGAGGCCATTCCCGAGGCCCTGCTCGACCGCATGGAGCTGGTCCGTCTCGACGGCTACACCGAGGACGAGAAGGTCGTCATCGCCCGCGACCACCTGCTGCCCCGGCAGCTGGAGCGGGCCGGCCTGGGCGCCGACGAGGTGACCCTGGACGAGGCCGCGCTGCGGAAGCTGGCCGGCGAGTACACCCGGGAGGCCGGCGTCCGCACCCTGGAGCGGGCCGTCGCCCGGCTGCTCCGCAAGGTCGCGGCCCAGCACGAACTCGGCGACCGCGAGCTGCCGTTCACCATCACCCCCGAGGACCTGCGGGGCCTCATCGGACGCCCGCACCACGTGCCCGAGTCCGCCCAGGACCCGGCCGAGCGGCGTACCGCCGTCCCCGGCGTGGCCACCGGCCTCGCGGTCACCGGCGCCGGCGGCGACGTCCTCTTCGTCGAGGCGTCCCTCGCCGACCCGGAGACCGGCGCCGCGGGGCTGACCCTCACCGGCCAGCTGGGCGACGTGATGAAGGAGTCCGCGCAGATCGCGCTCTCCTTCCTCCGCTCGCACGGCGCGGAGCTGGAGCTGCCCGTGACCGGTCTGAAGGACCGGGGCGTGCACATCCACTTCCCGGCGGGCGCGGTCCCGAAGGACGGCCCGAGCGCGGGCATCACCATGACGACCGCGCTGGCCTCGCTGCTCAGCGGCCGTACCGTCCGCACCGACGTGGCCATGACCGGCGAGGTCTCCCTCACCGGCCGGGTCCTGCCCATCGGCGGCCTGAAGCAGAAGCTGCTCGCCGCGCACCGGGCCGGGATCACCACGGTGGTCATCCCGAAGCGGAACGAGGCCGACCTGGACGATGTCCCGGCCGAGGTCCTGGAGAAGCTGGAGGTCCACCCGGTGACCGACGTCCGCCAGGTCCTGGAGATCGCCCTGGCCCCGGCGGAGATCCCGGTCGCGGCCGCGGCCTGACCCGGCGGGGACGAGGACCCCGGTACGCGCGCGTACCGGGGTCCTCGCGCGCGGGAGGGGCTCTCACGCCGGGGTCGTCCGCCGCACCGCCTCGACGATCACCGAGGCCAGCGACGGGTCGCCGGCGTGGGCGGCCCGCTGGAGGTCCGCGCCGGTGCCGCGGGCGAGCAGCCGCTCCACCCCCGCCTCGGCGCGCTCCCTGTCGCCCGCGTCCTCCAGGGCGGGGCGCACGTGGTCCAGCAGGGTGAACAGCACCTCGCCGGCCGGGGCGGGCCGCCAGCTGCGCGGGTCGAGCAGCTCGCCGCCGAGCCCGTACCGGCTGGCCCGCCAGGCGGCGAGCCGCAGCACCACCGTCGAGACCGGGTCGGGGAGCCGCCCCCGCCGCCACTCCCGGGCCGCGGTCTCCACCAGGGCGCGGCTCAGCACGGCCAGCACGACGGTGTCCTCCACGTCCAGGCAGACGTCACCGACCCGGATCTCCACCGTCGGGTAGCGGCGGGAGAGCCGGGCGTCGAAGTAGACCATGTGGTCGTCGACGAGGACGTCGCTGGCGAGCATCTCGCTCGTGGTCCGCTCGTACGCCGCCACGTCGCCGTAGAGCTCGCTCGGGCCGGACATCGGCCAGCGCTGCCAGAGCTGGTGGCGCCAGCTCGCGTACCCGGTGTCCACGCCCTGGAAATAGGGGGAGTTGGCGCTGAGCGCGAGGAGCGGGGCGAGCCACGGCCGGATCCGGTCGAGCACGCCCACCCCCTCCTCCGCCGAGGCGAGGTGGACGTGGACGTGGCAGGCGCAGGCGAACTCCTCGTCGACCAGGTGCGCGTACCGGTCGTGGATCCGCCGGTAGCGGTCGTCCGGGGTGAGCAGCGGACCGAAGTCCACGGGGGCGGTCGCGAGCGCCGCGACCGCCACGCCGGCCTCCTCGGCGGCCGCGGAGGCGGCGAGCCGGGCCCGTCGCAGCTGGTCGGCGAGCTGGGACGTGGTGACGCAGGGGGCGGTTCCGATCTCCAGCTGCTCGGAGTACAACTCGGGCTTCGCCGGCTCCGGGCCCTCGGTCCGCGGCCCGGCGTCGGCGTGCCAGGCGGCGATCTCGGTGACGGTGCCGGCGAGGGGCTGCGGGAGCCCGGTCTCGGGATCGACCAGGAGGAGCTCCTCCTCCACCCCGAACGTGCGCGGTCCTTCCCCGCGGTGGTAGACCCACCGCTGCTGGTTCCGCATGGAGCGCTCTCCTTCACGGTCGGACGGTGGTGCGCTGACGGCCGTTCGAACGAGCTTTCTCCAAGGCTGTCCACGAACGTCCCGGCTTCCACCCGTCCCCGCACAGATGGCGCGAAATCGCCCCCCGGACGAGGTCCGGGGGGCGAGGTGGGCGGGAGGGGAGGGGCGGGTTTCCCTGGGGGCCGCCGGAGGGGTGGGCGGGGCCCCGCCCCGCGCTCTCCCCTCCCGCCGGCCTCCGGCTCCTAGGAGGCGGAGGAGTCGCGGCGCCGGCCCAGGAGCAGGCTGCCCGCGCCGAAGACGGCGAGTGCGCCCGCGCCGGCCAGGGCGAGCGGCAGCGGGGAGCCGGGGGCGGCGGCGGCCTCGGCGGAGAGCGCGGGCGGCTGCTCGTCGCCGCCGTGACCCGCGTGGCTCACGGTGGACAGCTCGGCACCGGCGGCCAGTTCGGCCTCGGTCGGCGCCTCGGCCTTGGCGGCCGCGGCCGCGGCGGGGGCGCCGAAGGTGACGTCCGAGCAGCTGTAGAACGCCTCGGGGCTGTCGTTGCGCTGCCAGACCATGTAGACGATGTGGCGGCCGGTCCGGGCCGGCAGGGTGCCGGTGAAGGAGTAGTAGCCGTCGGTCGCGGTGCGGGTGGTGTTGTACACGGCGGCCGGGGTGGCGTCGAGGTCGGACCACTTGAGCGGCTGCGTCGGGTCGAAGCCCGCCTTGGTGACGTACATCGTCATGGTGCCGGAGTGGGCGGCGGTGGCGCGGATCCGGAAGTCGAAGGCGCCGGCGGAGACGGCGGTGGCGGGCCAGTCGGTCCGCGCCCAGTCCAGGGACCGGTACTTCTCGCGGTTGGCCGAGCAGAGCTTGCCGTCGGGGATGAGGGCCTTGTGGTTGCCGTCGGCGTTGGCGATGTTGACCTCGTTCCAGTCGTACAGCGGCTGGGTGCCGGAGTCGGCGACGAGGTCCTTGCACACCTGCGAGTCGGGGCTCTCCGGACCCTCGGCGTAACAGGCGGCGACCCTGCTCACGGGGTTGAAGACGGCTCCGTGGGCGGCGGCGGTGGTGGGGGTGAGGCCGACGAGGGCCGCGGCGGCGGACAGGGCGGCGACGCCGGCGGCGGTACGGCGGGAGGACGACATGCGGGGGCTCTCTCTCGTGCGTGGGGGAGTACGGAACGAGCAACGCGCGCGGGGCACGCGGAAGTTGAATTCCGTGCGACCGGGGTAGAGACTCGCATTGGTCCATACCAATGAGCAAGGGGGTGGGCGGAAAAAGCCCCCGAGCACGCGGAACGGCGGTCCCGGGGAAGCCGCCGCATCCCTGGAACCGCCGTCGCGCCGGCCCGTCGCGCCGGCCCGTCGCGCCGGCCCGTCGTGCCGGCCGGCCCGTCGTGCCGGCCGGGTCGTCCTGTCGGCCGGATCGTCGTGCGTCCGGGCCGTCGTATCGTCCGGCCCGGGCGTGCCGTCCGGGCCGCCCGGGCCGTCGTGTCAGTCGGGCCGTCGTGTCAGCCGTTCGCGAGTGCCTGCACCCGCGAGAGGTCGCCGTTGAAGTGGTTGTGGTCGCCGACCGTCGGGCCGGACGAGGTGTACTGCCACATCGTGTAGTACGGCCAGCCGGCGGGGAGTTCGCCGACCTCGGAGGCGTACCGCGCGATCCACAGCGGGTTGGTCGAGGCGAAGCCGGAGTAGTTGCCGGTGCACTGCTTCCACCAGCTGGTCGCCGTGTAGATGACGGCGTCGCGGCCGGTGCGGGCCTTGTACCGGTTGAGGAAGTCGCGGATCCAGGTGACCATCCCGGACTGGGTCTTGCCGTAGCAGGTGGCGCCGTACGGGTTCCACTCGATGTCGAGGACGCCGGGGAGCGTCCTGCCGTCCTTGGACCAGCCGCCGCCGTTGTTGACGAAGTAGTCGGCCTGGGCGGTGCCGGTGGTCGTGTCCGGGGTGGCGAAGTGGTACGTGCCGCGGATCATGCCGACGTTGTACGAGCCGTTGTACTGCTGCGTGAAGGAGGTGTTCTTGTAGTACGTGCCTTCCGTCGCCTTGACGTAGGCCCACTTGACGCCGCTGTTCCAGAGCGTGGACCAGGCGACGTTGCCCTGGTGGCTGGAGACGTCGACGCCCTCCGTCCAGGTGGCGAGGGCCGAGACGCCGCCGGAGGGGGCCGCGCCCCTGCCGTCGTGCTTCACGACGCCCATGCCCATGTGGGCGGTGCCGCGCGCGGGGGCGGCGGCGCGGTCGCCCGGGTCGGCGGCGGCGCCGGCCTGGCCGGCCAGGGGAAGGACGAGGGCGGTGGCCGCGAGGCCGGCGAGCAGGGTGGTGGGGACGGATCTGCGCACACGCATGGCGTGACTCCCGAGGGGGCGGTGGGGGTGGTGTGGACATGTCAGTCACGTGCTCGACGGCGACTCTACGCACGTAGACAGGCACGGTGGAAGAGGGCCCGGGTTCCGCCGTTGGTCTACTCCTGCGAAATACTGAAGGAGCTGCGGCGATGCCCGCCGGGGCGGGAAACTTTCAGCCGACGAAACACGTGTGGGAGGTGCGACGTGCGCGCAGGCGGTACGGCCGGTGAAGACGGTGCCACGCCGGGGGAGAGCCCCGCCGCACCCCAGGGCGCCGACGTCGTCCCGCCCGGCGCCGTCCACCCCGCCGCACCCCCGGAGGCCCCCGCCGTCGCCACCGCCGCCGGCCCCGGTCCGGCCTCCACGGAGCGGGAGTTCCTCGCGCTGGAGCGGGAGCTCGCGGTGTTCCTGCGGCGGGCCCGGGCCCAGTCCGGGGAGATGGCCCGCGAGGTCCATCCGGAGCTGGAGTCCTCCGCGTACGGCCTCTTCGTCCGGCTCGACGACGCCGGGGCCCAGCGCGCCACCGAGCTCTCCGCCTACTTCGGCGTCGGCAAGGCCACCATGAGCCGCCAGCTGCGCGCCCTCGAACAACTCGGTCTGGTCGCCCGCGACCCCGACCCCGCCGACGGGCGCGCCTCCCTGGTCCGGCTCACCGACGAGGGCCGCGACCGCTTCCGGCACGTCCGTGACGCCCGGCGCGAGCGGTACGTCCGCAAGCTCGCCGACTGGGACCGCGCCGAGGTCGCCGAACTGGCCCGGCTGCTCCACCACTTCAACCAGCGCTCCGAGGGCTGAGCCCCCGCGGGGGCGGGCCGGGTCAGAAGGCCACGTACACGCCGGTCGCGTCGTCGTGGATCTTCCAGCGCCGCGCCCCTCCCGCCGCCGCGTCGACCGTCTCCAGCTCCCGCACCCGCCGGAGCAGCCCCGCCGGCCCCTCCTTCGCCAGGACCTCGGCGCACCCGGTCCAGTCGCCCGCGCCGAACAGCTCCACCCAGCGGCTCGCCCCGTCCGTGAGCGCCGCCAGCGCCCGGACCTCCGCCGCCGGGGTCGTCCCGGTCACCGCCCGCTCCGCCGCCGACGGGTCCGCCGCCGCCGTGAAGAAACCGCCCTCCCTGTTCCGCAGCCGGTCCGTCGCCTCGTGCGAGCGGAGCACCTCGCGCGGGAGCCGGTCCAGCCGGTCGTCCCGCACCGCCCGGACCGACCCGTCCGGCGCCTGGATCAGCAGCACCGAGTCGGAGAGGACGAGGTGTTCGACCCGGTCGGCGTCCCACCGCGCGAGGACCACGGTCGCCTGAGGCGTACGCACGTGAGAAAGGTCACAGGTGTCCGCGTGGAGCTCGGCGGTGCGCCGGATTGCCAGGGACAGGATCTCGGACAGCGTCAGATCGCGCCGGGAAGCGGACAGTTCGGTCAAAGCGCCGCCGAGCCGCGCGGTGAACCACGGCACCGCGTGCACACAACCGACATCACCCGCGGGAGGGGTGACCCCGTCCAGGAGGACGAGCGCCCCTCCGTCGCCCGAGGCGGGCAGAGCTGCGGCGGCCCAGTCCTCGTTGGGGCGTTCGGGGCTGCCGGGAAGGGTGGCGACTTCGCTGCGCATGATGTCCAGTGTGCCCGGCTCGCGCGGTGTCTTCACAACACCTGCAAAGGGCCGAAAATGGCCTGTACCAACCGGCGGTGGCCGCTCCTGAGGGCGGAATCGCCAGCTCCGGCGAGCTGCGGGCGGGCATCCTGCCAAAGCCCGCCCCGAAGATCCAGCCGGGGCCCGGTCGAGGCCCCCGGCGGCGGCCGCCGGAAGTTGTTCGCCAACTCAGGAGTGTTGTTCACTCGTTCGGGTGGCGGAGCGGCCGATGCCCGTCCCCTGCCGAGATAGCGCTGGAATGGTCGGAAGCCGTACCAGGGGTGGGGGCGGAACCTCGTGACCGGCCGTCACCTCTGCTGTGTGGGCGGACGAGTCAAGAATGCGAGCACCGGTGCAGAAGAAGCGGCCTCGGAGCATGAACGGCGCGCGGAGCCAGACCCCCGGTGAGCCGCCGACCCCCGGCACCCCGCCGAGCACGGGAAGCCCGCTCCCGACCGGAACCGGCACCGGATCCGGAGCCGTCAACGGGGCCGGCACGGGCGCACCCGCGCCGACCCCCGGCGGCCGCTCCAAGCGCGTACGGACCCGCCTCGTCGTCGGTGTCGCCCTCGTCGGCGTCATCGTCCTGGGCGCCGGCGCCCCCGCCGTCCTCACCGCCTCCACCGAACTCAACGAGTCCCGGCGCCTGGTCACCCTCGCCGAGCTCGACCGGCAGGCCGTCACGCTCGCGCACTCCCTCGCCGACGAGCGCGACGAGGTCGTCGCCTTCGTCGCCGCCGGCCGCGACGAGCAGACCGGCCCCAGGAAGAACCGGCGGACCGTCACCCCCGCCAAGTCGGCCCGCGTCGACCGCCAGATCGACGAGATCCGGTCCGCCGCCCCCGACGCGCTCCGCCGCGAACTGGCCGGCGTCGCCTCCGTCCGCCGCGCCGCCGTCACCGGCAAGGGCACGGCCCTGGAGGCCCACAAGGCGTACACCGACGTCATCGCCAAGCTCCAGGACCTCGCCGACGAGCTCGCCGAGCGGACCCCGCCGCGCGCCGCCGACCCCGCCCTCACCGGCGCCGGGCGCGCCCCCGCCGACCTCGGCCGCGCCGTCGAGCAGGCGTCCGCCGCCCGCGGCCTCCTGCTCGCCGCGCTCGCCGTCCCGCAGCCCGAGCCCAGCGGCGACCTCCACTACGACGCCACCACCGGCACCTACGTCGCCGACGAGCCCGAGGGCAAGGAGGAGGCCGAGCGCGCCCGCGACCTGCTGAGCGCCGCCGCCCAGCAGGCCCGCGTCCGCGAACTCGCCGCCCTCGGCGACTTCGACCGGTCCGCGGGACCCGCCGCCCGCGACTCCCTCGCCGGGACCGTCGCGGGACCCGAGGTCAAGACCGCGGAACAGGCCCTCGGCCGGCTCACCGACCAGCCCACCCTCTCCGAGGCCGAGACCCGCACCTCCCCGTCCGGCCTGGAGTCCGCGCTCTCCGCCCGCATCGAGCAGATGCGCGGCGTCGAGTCCACCCTCGCCGCCAAGCGGGTCGAGCGGCTCACCGCCCTGCGCGACGAGGACGTCACCGCCCTCGAACTGCGCCTCGCCTTCCTCGGCGGCTGCCTGCTGCTCGCCGTCGGCGTCTCCACCTACGTCGCCCGCAGCCTCACCCGGCCGCTCGCCGTGCTCCGCCTCGGCGCCGCCCGGCTCGCCGCCGCGCCGGACCCGGCCGCCGAGGAAGCCGTCCGCTTCACCGGCCGCAACGACGAGTTCGCCCAGGTCGTCCGCTCCCTCAACACCCTCCACGGGCAGCTCTCCGCGCTCGCCGCGCACACCGGCCGGCTCACCGGCGAGCGGACCGGCCTCGTCACCGCCCGGGAGACCGCGGAGGCCGAGCTCGCCGCCCAGCGCGCCGAGCTCCAGGGCCGGATCGCCGTGCTCACCGCCGACCTCGAACGGCTCCGGAGCACCGTCCACCACACCTTCGTCAACCTCTCGCTGCGCAGCCTCGGTCTCGTCGACCGCCAGCTCGCCGTCATCGAGAAGCTGGAGGAGCGCGAGCAGGACCCGGACCGCCTCGCCACCCTCTTCAAGCTCGACCACATGGCGACCGTCATGCGCCGCCACAGCGAGAACCTGCTGGTCCTCGCCGGCCACGAGCACGTCCACGGCCACACCGGCCCCGTCCCGCTGGTCGACGTGCTGCGCGCCGCCGTCAGCGAGATCGAGCGGTACGAGCGGGTCACCATCCAGTCGCTGCCCCCGCACGCCCAGCTCGCCGGCTTCGCCGCCGACGACCTCAGCCACCTCGTCGCCGAACTCCTGGAGAACGCCACCTCGTTCTCGCCGCCGGACGCCGAGGTCCAGCTCTCCGGCTGGCTCCTGGAGACCGGCGAGATCATGCTCTCCGTCCAGGACTCCGGCATAGGGATCCCCGAGCACCGGCGCGCCGACCTCAACGCCCGCCTCGCCGCCGCCGACCCGGAGGCGTTCGAGGGCGAGGGGCTCGGCATGCGCGTCGTCGCCCTGCTCGCCGCCCGCCACGGCGTCGGCGTCGAGCTGCGCGAGCAGAAGCCGGGCGGCACGGCCGCCGTCGTGGTGCTGCCGCTCCCGCTGCTGCCGACCGCGCCCCCGGTCGCCGTGCCCGAGCCGGTACGGGCCGCGGGCACCGGCACCGTACCCGTGCTCCACCTCCCCGGCTCGGAGGCCGAGGCCAACTCCAACGCCCTCCCGTCCCGCAGCCGCGACCCGCTCGTGGAAGCGGCGGAGCGCGCCTTCGAGGCGGCGGCCGAGGAGACCGGGCGGACGCCCGGACCGGTCGTGGCCGAGGCCGGACCGCCGGCGACGGAGAGCGTGTTCGAGCAGTCGTACGGCTCCGAGCCCGCCGCCCACGCCGAGCCGGAACCGCCCCTCGTACCGCACGCCGAGCCCGTCCCGTACGCCGGGCCGGAGCCGGCCGCCGTGCCGCGGCCCGAGCCCGCCGCGTACGCCGAGCCCGTCCCGTACACCGAGCCGGAACTCCCGGTCGAGCCCGCGGCCCACGCCGAGCCCGTCCACGAGTCCGTCTCCGAGACCACGCTCCAGGTGCGGCTTCCGGACCCGCCGCCCGAGCCGGACAGCCACGAGCGCGCCGCCGAGCCCCCGATCGCGGTCGTGCCGGAGCAGGCCGGTCCCGCCGACGAGGCGCAGGTCCCCGGGCCGCGCCCCGCGCAGTGGGAGCGCGTGACCGACAAGGGGCTGCCCAAGCGGACCCCCCAGGTGGTCCGCGCCCCCGCCGCGCCCGCCGCCGGCCGCCGGGGCTCCGTCGACGCCGAGGCACTCCGCCGCCGGCTCGGCGGCTTCCACCAGGGCGCCGTGGCCGGGCGCAGGGACGTCGAGGCGGAGATAGCCGCCGAGAGCACCACACGCACAGAGGAGATGACGGGGGACACAGTCGAGGAGGCACGCAGTTGACCGCCACGGGAACGAGCACGACGAGCACGACCAGCACGTCCGCAGCCACCGGCGCCACCGGGATGTACGGACAGAGCACGGAGGCCCGCAACCTGCAATGGCTGCTGGGCAACCTCGTGGAGGAGGTGCCGGGCGTCCGCTCGGTCGCCGTCGTCTCCTCCGACGGGCTCCTGCTGCTCTCCTCCGACCCCGACGAGCGGCCCGGCCAGGCCGTCGACGGGGCCGCCCGCCCCCGGGGCCCGCGCGGCTCCAGCGCCGACCTGGCCACCATCGTCTCCGGCATCGGCAGCCTCACCGTCGGCGCCGCGCGGCTCATGGACGGCGGCGGCGTGAAGCAGACCATGGTCGCCATGGAGGAGGGCAGCGTCTTCGTCATGTCGATCAGCGACGGCTCGCTGCTCGGCGTGCACGCCACTCCCGACTGCGACATGAGCGTCGTCGCCTACCACATGGCGCTCTTCGTGGGCCGCGCGGGACACGTCCTCACCCCCGAAGTCCGCAGCGAACTGCGCAAGTCGATGGAGAGCTACCGGTGACCTCGCTGACCGCCGCCGCCCACCGGCTGCCCGTCCGGGGCGAGGGGCGGCGCCCCGCGCGCGTACGCCCGTACTCGCTGACCGGCGGCCGCACCCGGTTCGGGCACGTGCTGCTCGTCGAGACCTTCGTGGCCGCCCTGGAGGCGCCGATCGCCCGCAAGGTCCTCACGGACGGCGGCTCCGGCGCCCGCGGGCTGATGCCCGAGATGCGCGCCATCGTCGAGATCTGCCGCCGGATGCGGACCGTGGCGGAGATCTCGGCCCTCCTCAAGATGCCGTTGGGTGTCGTCCGGGTGCTGCTCAGCGACCTGGCCGACCAGGGAAAGATCCGTGTGTACGGGACCGGTCACGGCACCGGCCAGCCCGACCGCGCGCTCCTCGAAAGGGTGCTGAGTGGACTCCGTCGTCTCTGACGCCACCGCCGTCGACACCGTCGACACCCCCGCCGCCTCTCCGGCGGAGACCGTCCCCACCGCCGCGATCCCCGCCCAGCCCGGGCCCTCCACCGGGGAACCCGACCCCGAGGACGGCGCCCGGGACTGGCAGCTGGACCACTCCCGCGCCCCGATCGCGACGAAGATCGTGGTCGCGGGCGGCTTCGGCGTCGGCAAGACCACCTTCGTCCGCGCGGTCTCCGAGATCACCCCGCTCCAGACCGAGGCGCTGATGACCCGGGCGAGCGAGGAGACCGACGACCTCACCGCCACCCCGGACAAGCTCACCACCACCGTGGCGATGGACTTCGGCCGGATCACGCTCGACAACGACCTGGTCCTGTACGTCTTCGGCACCCCCGGCCAGCAGCGCTTCTGGTTCATGTGGGACGACCTCGTGCGCGGCGCGATCGGCGCGATCGTCCTCGCCGACACCCGCCGGCTCACCGACTGCTTCCCGGCGCTCGACTACTTCGAGAGCTGCGGGCTGCCGTACGTCGTCGCCGTCAACCACTTCGAGGGCACCGAGAGGTTCGCTCCGGAGGACGTCAGGGAGGCCCTGACGATCACCCCCGAGGTCCCTGTGGTGATCATGGACGCGCGGAAACGCTACAGCGTCGTCGAGACGCTGCTCGCGATGGTCGAGCACGCGCTCTCGGCCACGCCCGAGTAGCCGCGCACCACCAGCCGCCCCCCCCGCACCACCTTCGTCTTCGCCAGGAGCCCCGCCCATGCGGAAGATACTCATAGTCGGCGCCGGACAGTCCGGTCTCCAGCTCGCCCTCGGCCTCCAGTCCCAGGGGTACGAGGTCACCCTCATGTCGAACCGGACCGCGGACGAGATCCGCTCCGGCCGCGTCATGTCCACGCAGTGCATGTTCCACACCGCGCTCCAGCACGAGCGCGACCTCGGCCTGAACTTCTGGGAGTCCCAGGCCCCGAGGATCGAGGGCCTCGGCGTCTCCGTCGCCGGCCCCGAGGCGGCCCGCCTCATCGACTGGGTCGGCCGGCTCGACGGCCACGCCCAGTCCGTCGACCAGCGCGTGAAGATGGCCGGCTGGCTGGAGACCTTCTCCCAGCGCGGCGGTCAGCTCGTCATCCACGGCGCCGCCGTCGGCGACCTCGACTTCTTCGCCCGCCGCTACGACCTCGTCCTCGTCGCCGCCGGCAAGGGCGAGCTGGTCTCCATGTTCGGCCGCGACGCGGAGCGCTCCCCGTACGCCGAGCCGCAGCGCGCGCTCGCCGTCGCGTACGTGCACGGGCTCGGTCCGCGCCCCGAGCACCCCGACTTCGACGCGGTCCGCTGCAACATCGTGCCCGGCGTCGGCGAGCTCTTCGTCATGCCGACCCTCACCACCGGCGGCCGCGCCGACATCCTCTTCTGGGAGGGCGTCCCCGGCGGACCCGTCGACGCCTTCCGGGGCGTCAAGGACCCCTCCGAGCACCTGGCGCTGACGCTGGAGCTCATGGAGAAGTTCCTGCCGTGGGAGTACGCGCGCGCCACCAAGGTCGAACTGACCGACGCCGGCGGCACCCTCGCCGGCCGGTACGCGCCGACCGTCCGCAACCCGATCGGCCGGCTCCCCGGCGGCGGTCTGGTCCTCGGCGTCGCCGACGTCGTGGTCGCCAACGACCCGATCACCGGCCAGGGCTCCAACTCGGCGTCCAAGTGCGCCGCCGCCTACCTCTCCGCCATCGTCGAGCACGGTGACAAGCCCTTCGACGAGGCGTGGATGCGGTCCGCCTTCGACCGCTACTGGAAGATCGCCGAGCCGGTCACCAAGTGGACCAACGCCATGCTGGCGCCGCCGCCGGAGCACGTCCTGAACCTGCTCGGCGCGGCCGGACAGCTCCAGCCGGTCGCCGACCGCTTCGCCAACGGCTTCGACGACCCGGCCGACTTCGAGGAGTTCTTCTTCGACCCCGGGAAGGCCACCGCCTACCTGGCCTCGGTCGCCGGCGCCTGACCGCCCCCGTCGTACCCCTCGTCCGAACCCTCCCGGGCCCCCTCCGGGAGGTCCGGCGGTGCGTACGACTCCAGGGCCGTGCCCCCAGGGTCCGGCCGTACGGCCCCGAGCAGCGGGTTCGCCGCCAGCGGGGAGACCTTCACCCGGCCGCCCGGCCGCGGGGCCTGCACGACCAGGCCCTCGCCGAGGTAGAGGGCCACGTGCGTGGCCCCGGGGAAGTACACCACCAGGTCCCCGGGGCGCAGCTCGCCCAGCGTCACCCGGGGCAGCTCCGCCCACTGCTCCTGGCTGGTGCGCGGGATCGGGCGGCCGGCCGCCGCCCACGCCCGCTGGGTGAGGCCCGAGCAGTCGTAGGAGTCGGGGCCCTCCGCGCCCCACACGTACGGCTTCCCCAGCTGGCCGACGGCGAAGCGCAGCGCCTCCGCGCCCGCCCGGGAGGGGGTGAGGGCGAGGTCGAGGACGCCGGAGCCGAGGAGTTCGCGCTGGGCGCCGGCGGTCTGCGTCCGCTCCAGCTCGGTGACGCGCGCCAGCTGCTCGGGGGAGAGCGAGGCGAGCAGCCCCTCGACCTCGGCGAGCTTCTTCCGTACGTCGTCCCGCCGGGCCCGCTGCCGCGCGGCGAGCTTCCGCTGCCGGTCGAGGACGGTGCGGGAGGCGGCGGCCAGCGCGGCGGCGCGGCGTTCGGTGGCCCGGAGCCGGGGGACGGCGGAGGCGCGGTCGCGGGCCGTGCGGTCCATCAGATGCCGGGCGTCGAGGGCCGACTGGGGGTCCTGGGCGAAGAGCAGCCGCAGCGGTGAGGAGTATCCGGTCCGGCCCTGGTACTGCTCCCGGGCGAGCCGTCCCGCCTCGGCGCGTCCGTCCGCCAGGGAGGCGCGGGCGGACTCCAGGTCGGCGGTGACCCGCCGGGTGTCGGCGTTCTGGAGCCGCAGCGCCTCCTCGGCGGCGTTGAACCGCTCGGTGGCCTCCTCCGCCTCCCGGTAGAGGGTGCGGAGCCGGTGGAGCAGCGTCGCGACGGAGTCCCCGCCGGAGGGAGCGAGCGCGGCGGCGTCGTCGTCCGGGGCCGGGGCCGGGGCCGGGTCCGCGGCCTGGGGGTCCACCGGGTCCGGGTCCGACGCGTCCGGGGGCCCGGTGTCCGCCGGAGCGGTGCCGGTGTCCGCGGGCGCCGGCTCGGCGGGCACGGTGTCCGGGTCCACCGGCCCCACCGGCTCCGCCGCCGGGTCGGCCCAGGCGATGGGAGCGGAGCCGGCGGGTGGGTCCGCCGGGGGGCCGGGGGGCGCGGGCACGGCCGCCGCCGGGCCGGTCAGGGCCGTCAGCGCGGCCAGTGCTCCCGTACAGACCGTGCGCAGCAGCCTTCGCGACACGTCACCACCTCCAGAGCGGGCTCCGGAGGCATCATGGCGCGCGGATTCATCCGATTACCGTACGAAATGGGGCGCGCCTTTCCGGCTCACCCGTTCGGCTCCCCGTCGGGCCGGGGGCCCGGCTTGGACCACGGCCACTTCAGCTCGCGCCGCTCGCGGCCCTCGGGGGCGTACGCGTAGACCCAGCCGCGCTGGAGCCCGAGCCGCCTGGTGTGGCCCGCGGGCTCGCGCCGGTACGTGTACAGCATGGGCGGCCGGCCGTCGTGGGCCGGCACCGGCACCTCGTACCACTTCGGCGGGTGCCCGGTCGCGCCGAGCAGGATGGGCAGCACCCGCCCGTCGAGCGGGCCGCCGCGGAAGGGGGTGTTCTCGCTTCTCACCCCACCAGTCTCTCCCGGACGTCCGCGGCGCGGGAGGTCACAGCAGGTGCGCCGCCTCCCCGGCGAGCGGTACCAGGCGGCGGGCGAGTCCGGCGACCGGCCCCTCGGCGGTCTCCTGGGCGAGCAGCCGCCGTACGACCTCCGCGGTCCCCGGGTCGCTCGCGGAGCTCGCGGCCAGCAGGGCGACGAGGTGGTCGACCAGCCAGTCGCGCAGCTCGCCGGCGGCCGGCCGCTTGCCCTCGTCGAGCCAGATGAGGGAGGCCGCCTCGACGGCCGCGATCCAGGTGCGGACCAGCATCCCGAGCCGCCCGCCCGGCCGCTCCGCGCCCAGGTGGCGGAAGATCTGCTCGGCCGCGGCCCGCCGCACCTCGTCCACGATCGCCGAGGTGGTGGAGGTCTCGACCACGCTCCCGCCGCGCAGCAGCGCGCTGAAACCGGCGTCGTGGCCGTCCACGAAGGCCAGGTAGCGGTCGAGGACCCGGCCGAGGCGCTCGGTGGGCGGGCCGTCCTCCGGCTCGGCGAAGCAGCGGTTCAGGGCGTCGGCGGAGGAGCGCAGGGCGGCCTCGTACAGCTGCTGCTTGCCGCCCGGGAAGTAGCGGTAGACCAGCGGCCGGGAGACCCCGGCCGCCTCGGCGACGTCGTCGAGCGACACGTCCTCGGGAGCCCGGTGCGCGAAGAGCCCCAGGGCGGCCTCCAGCAGCTGGCCGCGCCGCTGCTCGACACTGAGCCGGCGGTACGCGGGGGAGGCGGCGCTCGTCATGCCCGCAGCGTAACCCCGGTACCTCCGGCTCCGGACCCCCGTCCGGAACCGGCCGTCACGCTCAGGCCAGCAGCCCGGACGAGCGCCACAGGCGGCGGCCCGGGCCGCGGAGGACGCCGATGTCGTCGAGGAAGTCGGTCAGGCGCTTGGCGCCGGCCTGCATGACCTCCCGCCGGTGGCCGCTCGCCCTGACCTGGGCCACCGCCTGCCGGCGGTCCAGGCCCACCGCGTCGTACACGGCGGGGTTGACGAAGCAGGTGGAGAAGACGCGGGCGGCCTCGCCGCAGCTGATCCGGGTGAACTCCCGCTCCCAGCGCGGCGCCGTCACCATCTGGCGGCGCAGCTCCTCGCGGGCGTACCGCACGTGCCGGGCCTCCTCCACCACGTGGATCCGGGTCACCCCGCGCACCAGCGGCTGGACCCGCTCGTCCGGGAAGGTCAGCCGCTGCATCCAGTCCAGGATCTCCTCGCCGAGGAGGGTGGCGGCGAAGGAGCCGGGGGTGGTGGAGACGGTCTTCAGGACACGGGCGAGGTTGTGGTAGACCCGGGGCACCGGGTACTCGCCGGTCGCGCCCTTGCGGATCAGCCGGGCGAACATCATGGAGTGCCGGCACTCGTCCGCGATCTCGGTCAGCGCGTACCGCACGTGATGGCTGGTCAGCGACTTGTCGTAGATGTGCCGGACGAGCAGCTGCATCAGGATGATCTCGAACCAGATGCCCAGCGAGGCGAGCGAGGCGGCCTCGTGGCGGGAGAGGTCGATCCGCTGCTCCTCGGACATCCGGCGCCACATCGGCGTGCCGTAGAGCGAGACCAGCTCCGGCGGCCAGTACCACCGTCCGTCCTCGAAGGGCGCGTCCCAGTCGAGTTCGGCGTCGGGGTCGTGGGAGTGCTTGCGGGAGGACTCCAGGAGCCGTTCGGCGAGCCGTTCACGGTCGCGGAGCGGTCCCAGCGCGTCCCGCAGCAGGGTGAAGTCGGGCTCGGTGAAGGGGCTCATGGCGGGGGACACCTCGCTGGCGTCGAAAGGGAGTTACCGTCGGTCACTCGCTATCAGACTGCCCGTCAGCAAGTGCGTCAATCCTTCCTGCGCGACTTGTTGACGCTTCGTCCAGCAACGTGTGAGCCTGCTGACGGCGGCGGGAACGCCGGATGCCGGAAGGAGTGGTCGATGTCGACGCACCAGCTCTACGTGAGTCCCCCGTCCGGACCCGGCCGGGAGATCCCGGCCACCGGCGAGGCCCGTTTCTCCTGGGAGTACGACATGGCCGACGCCGGCCGTGACCGGCTCCTCGCCCTCTACCAGAAGGGCAAGGACAAGCAGTGGGACGGCGCCCGCCGCATCGACTGGGAGCTGGAGGTCGACCCGTACGACCCGCTCGGCACCCCCGACGAGGCGCTCGCCCTGTACGGCACCCGCCACTGGGCCAAGCTCACCGAGAAGGACAAGGGCGAGCTGCGCCGCCACTACGCCTCCTGGAACTTCAGCCAGTTCCTCCACGGCGAGCAGGGCGCCATGGTCTGCGCCGCCCGGATCGTCGAGTCCGCGCCCGACCTCGACGCCAAGTTCTACTCCGCCACCCAGACCATGGACGAGGCCCGGCACGCCGAGATCTACGGCCGCTTCCTCCACGAGAAGATCGGGATGCTCTACCCGATCAACGACCACCTCCAGAGCCTCCTCGACGACACCCTCCGCGACTCCCGCTGGGACATGCCCTACCTCGGCATGCAGGTGCTCATCGAGGGCCTGGCCCTCGCCGCCTTCGGCATGATCCGCGACACCACCGACAAGCCGCTGCCGAAGCAGATCCTCGCCTACGTCATGCAGGACGAGGCCCGGCACGTGGCCTTCGGCCGGATGGCGCTGCGCGACCACTACCAGCAGCTCACCGACGCCGAACTGCGCGAACGCGAGGAGTTCGTCATCGAGGGCTGCCACCTGATGCGCGACCGGCTGCGCGGCGTCGAGGTCCTGGAGAACTTCGGCATCCCGCGCAAGGAGGCGGAGGAGTTCAGCGAGCAGAGCGAGTTCCTGCACCTCTTCCGGAAGCTGCTGTTCAGCCGGATAGTCCCCTGCGTCAAGGACATCGGCCTCTGGGGCGAACGCCTCCAGAAGGCATACCTCGACATGGGCGTCTTCGACCTCGGCGACTCCAACCTCGACCTGCTCATGACCCAGGACGAGGAGATCGCGGAGCGGCTGGACGCGGAACGCTTCGCGGCGGAGGAGCGGGAGCGGGTCGCCGAGGTGGAACAGGCGATCGCGGACGGCTCCGCCGGATAACGGCGGCTCGTCGGCGACGGCGCGGGCGGCGGCGGCCCCGGCCCGGGCCGCCCGCCGGCCCGGGACCGCACCCTGCGGACCGCCCGGGTGCCGCGCCCGGGTGCCGCGCGTCCGGCGACGGCTCACCGTCCCGGACGCGCCGTCGCCGTCGCCGTCGCCTTCTCCGCCTCCGCCGCCGGACGACCGCCGGGCGGTCCGACGGGCCGGGGCGCCTTCGCCTTCGCCTTCGGGGGCCGCTCGCCACGCGGTCCCGGCGCGCCCCGGGACTCCGCGTCGAGGCGCAGCGCCTCCCGCATCACGTCCCGCGCGATCGGCGCCGCGCTGCCGCCCCCGCTGATGTCCGTGCGCGACGCCTCCGCGTCCTCCACGACCACCGCCACCGCCACCGCCGGCCGCGCCGAGTCCTCCGCCTGCGCCCAGGCGATGAACCAGGCGTACGGGGTCCCCGTGTTGCCGAGGCCGTGCTGCGCGGTGCCCGTCTTGCCGCCGACCCGCGCCCCGGGGATCGCCGCGTTCGTGCCTGTCCCCTCCTCCACCGCCTTCAGCATCAGCCGCTGGAGCTGGAGGGCGGTCGACGGGTTCATCGCCTGCCGGTAGCTGCGGCGCGGTGTGCGGTCCACGGTCGTGCCGCCGTCGGTCGTCGTCCGGTCCACCAGGTACGGCTGCGCGACCTCCCCGGTGTTGGCGACCGCCGCCGCCACCATCGCCATCTGGAGCGGGGTCGCCGTGGTGTTGAACTGCCCGATCGACGACAGGGCCAGCTGGTCCGGGCTCATGTCGCGGTCGAAGTTGGACCTCGCCACCCAGGACGGCACCCTCAGGGTCGTGTCGTCGAAGCCGAACCGTTCCGCCGCCTCGACCATCCCCTCCAGCCCGACGTCCACGCCGAGTCCGGCCATCACCGTGTTGCAGGACCACTGGAGGGCGTACGCGAGCGAGGCGTCCTCGCAGCCCCGGGCCTCGTTGGGCAGCACCTGCCGGGTCCCGGGCAGCACGAACGGGTCCGGCGTGTCCGTCGGCGCGTCCACGTCCCGCACCACGCCCGCGTCCAGCGCCGCCGCCGCCGTCACGATCTTGAACGTGGAGCCGGGCGGATAGGTCTGGCGCAGCGCCCGGTTCAGCATCGGCTGGTTCGGCGAGGCGGTCAGCCGGGTCCAGGCGTCCTTCACGTCCGCGCCGGTGCCGGAGAGCACGCCGGGCTCGTACGAGGGGGAGGAGACCAGTGCCAGGATGCGGCCGCTCGACGGTTCGAGCGCGACGACCGCGCCGCGCTTGCCGTCGAGGCCCCGGTAGGCGGCCTCCTGCATCGGGGCGCGGATCGTCGTCACCACGTCGCCGCCGGGGGAGCGGCCGCGGGTCAGGTCGTTCCACAGCGGCAGCGGCGCCAGCATCGGGTCGGCGCCGGAGAGGAGCGCGTCCTCCGCGTGCTCGACCATCGTGGTGCCGTAGGTCTGGGAGGCGTAGCCGGTGACCGGCGCGTACAGCGGGCCCCGGCGGTAGGTCCGCTCCCAGCGCAGCTGCTGGCCGCTGTCGCGGGAGCCGGTCACCGGCTTCCCGTCCACGACGATCTCGCCGCGCGGCTCGGACCAGCGGGCGATGGCGGTCCGCCGGTTGGCCGGGTTCGCGTCCAGTTCGCCGGCCTCGACCAGCATCACCCGGGCCGCGTTCACCAGCAGCGCGACGAACAGGATCAGGCAGAGCGCGGCGGCGCGCCGGATGTACCGGATCAACGGCCCGCCTCCACCCGCGCCAGTTCGCCCGTGTCCGCGGACTCCGGCTGCGGAGCCCGCGCCGAGTCGCTGACCCGCACGAGGAGCGCGACGATCACCCAGTTGGTCACCACCGACGAACCGCCCTGCGCCAGGAACGGCATCGCCATGCCGGTCAGCGGGATCAGCCCCATCACCCCGCCCGCGATCACGAAGACCTGGAGCGCCACGACCGACGCGAGCCCGACCGCGAGCAGCCGCCCGAAGGGGTCCCGCAGCGCGAGCCCGGCCCGGTAGCCGCGCGCCACGAAGAGCGCGTACAGCAGGAAGAGCGCGGTGAGTCCGACGAGCCCCAGCTCCTCGCCGGCCGTCGCCAGGATGAAGTCCGACTTGGCGGCGAAGCCGATGAGGACCGACTGCCCGAGCCCCAGGCCGGCGCCGAGCATCCCGCCGGCCGCGAAGGCGAAGAGCGACTGGGCGAGCTGCCCGGGCCCGTCGCCGGCCCGGATGGAGGCGTACGGATCGAGCCAGTCCTCCACCCGGCTGTGCACGTGCGGCTCCACGGACCCGATGAGGAAGGCCCCGGCGGCGGCGAGCAGCAGCCCGATCGCGATCCAGCCGGTGCGGCCGGTCGCCACGTACAGCATGATCACGAAGAGGCCGAAGAAGAGCAGCGAGGTGCCGAGGTCCCGCTCCAGGACCAGGACGCCGACGCTCAGCAGCCAGATCGCCACGATCGGCCCCAGCACCCGCCAGGTCGGGAACTGGAACCGCCAGATCCGGCGGCCGGCGTACGCGAGCGCGCTGAGGTTGGCGGAGAGGTACGCGGCGAAGAAGACCGCGAGCAGGATCTTCGCGAACTCGCCCGGCTGGAAGGAGAGCCCGCCGATCCGGATCCAGATCCGGGCCCCGTTCACCGCCGGGAAGAAGATCGGCAGGATCATCAGGGCGAGCGCGGCGGCGACGGAGACGTACGCGTACCCCTGGAGGGCGCGGTGGTCGCGCAGCAGCACCACGACCACGATGAAGAGCGCGACCCCGAGCGTGGACCACACCAGCTGGGGGGTGGCCGCCTGGTCGCGGGGGGTCTCCAGGTCCAGCCGGTAGATCAGCACCAGACCGAGCCCGTTGAGCAGCAGGGCGATCGGCAGCAGGAGCGGATCGGCGTACGGGGCCCGGAACCGCACGGCGAGGTGCGCGAGCAGCGCGAGGAGGCCGAGCCCCGCGCCGTACCGGGCGGCGTCCGGCGGCACGGCGCCGTCGTGCGCGAGGCCCACCTCGGCGTATCCGCAGACGGAGATGAGGACGGCGCCGACGAGCAGCACCAGCTCCACCCCGCGCCGCTTCGGGACCCGGACACCGGGCGGCGGCGCGTCCGGGGGCGCGTCCGTGGTCCGAGGTGCGGTCATGCTCGGCAACGTAGCAAGCCGTATGCCGTATGTCCCTTTTGTGTGACGGTGTGCCGTGGGCCTGTCGGTGCCGGGTCAGCCCGCGGGGCCGGTCTCCTCGAACCGCACGTACTCCGGCAGACGGATCCGCGCCTCCGCGCCTCCGCCGCCCTCCGCGCCGTCCTGCCCCGCCCCGCCGAAGACCAGATCGGCGCCGATCACCTCCGCCTGCCCCACCGCGATGGTCAGGCCGAGCCCGTGCCCCTTGCCGCCGCTCTCGGTGCGGAACCGCTGCGGCCCCGAGGCGAGCAGGTACTCCGGATAGCCCGGCCCGTGGTCCCGTACCGTCACCGTCGCCCCGTCCACGGTCACCACCACCGGCGGCCGGCCGTGCCGGTGGGCGTTGGCGACCAGGTTCCCCAGCACCCGTTCGAGGCGCCGCCGGTCCGTCTCGACCGTCGCGTCCCGGACGATCCGCACCTCCGTCTCCGTGCCCGAGGCCCGCACCACCCGCTCCACCAGCGGACCGAGTTCGTGCACGGCCAGATCGACGGTCTCGTTGCGGGCGTCGAGCCGGGAGATCTCCAGCAGGTCCTCGGTCAGCCCCCGCATGGCCCTCACCCGGTCCCGCACCAGCTCCGCCGGCCGCCCCTCCGGCAGCAGCTCGGCGGCGGCCGAGAGCCCGGTCAGCGGGGTGCGCAGCTCGTGCGCCACGTCCGCCGTGAACCGCTGCTCGCTCTGGAGCTTGCGCTGGAGCGAGGAGGCCATGGTGTCCAGGGCCCCGGAGACCGCCGCCACCTCGTCCTGGGGGCGCCGCGGGTCCTTCGTCCTGGGGTCGTCCACGCGCGCGTCCAGGTCCCCCGCGGTGATCCGGCGGGCCACCTGCGCGGTGGCGTGGAGCCGCCGGGTGACCCGGGTGACGGCCACGACGCCGACGGCCAGGGTCGCCGCGATCGCGAGGATCGAGGAGCCGACGATCGACCGGTCCAGGGCCTCGATGGTCCCGGCGCCCAGACTGTGGTCGACCCGCACGGCCAGCGCGTGCCCGTCCGCCGGACCCGCTGCCCACATGGTGGGCCGGCCCTCGTGGTCGGCGACCGTCGTGCCGCGCTCGCCCCGCGCCGTCAGCTCCCGCAGCCGCACCGGCAGCCCGTCCGGGTCGAGCCCGGCGAACGGCGGCAGCGGCTCACCCGCCTCGTACAGCCGGGTCACGTCCGTGAGCCGGGACAGCGCCTTCTCCCGGGCGTCCCGCACCGTCTGCCCGGTGACCGAGACGTGCACCAGGGTGCCGAGCAGCGCGGCGAGCGCGCAGCACATCACGGCGATGAAGACCGCGGCCTTCCAGGTGAGTGTCGCGGTCCAGGCGGGCGTCCGCGGCCGCCGGGGCCGCCGGGCGCGGCGCGGGCTCACGACGCCGGCTCCGGGGGCGGAGGGGCGGACCCGGCGGCCGGCGGCGCGGTGGGCTCCGGTGTGGGCGTCGCCGTGGGCTCCGGTGTGGGCGTCGCGGTGGGCTCCGGGACCGGATCCGGAGTGGGCGTCGGGGCCGGCGAGCCGGTCGCCGGGGCGCCCGGGGGCGTCCGTACGGGCACGATCTCGTCCCGCGCCGGAAGCATGCTGTGCTGCCGCTCGTCCCACGACCACGCGGTCCGGTACTCGTACCCCGGGATCCCCGCCGAGGCCGCCCGCACGATCAGGTCCCGTCCGGCCAGCTCCACGCTGATCACCTGCTCGACGGTGGACATGACCCGGGTGAGCCCGCCCCGCTCGGCCAGGTACACCCGGACGGCGACCTGCTGCTCCGGCATCCGGATCCCGACGATCAGCTCCTCCCGGCCGTTCCCCGTGAGGTCCCGGTAGTACGGCGGGAGCACCGGGCACGCCGCGGGAGCGGTGTCGCAGGCGAGGATCGCGCGGGCGGTCTCCTCGTACAGGCCGTCGCCGCCGGTGTACGTGTCGGGGTGCGCGGCCACCTCGGCGCGGACCACCGCGACCGGGTCCACGGACCGCACGTCGGCGTTCCGCACGGTGATCCCCGGCACCCGCTCGGTGTCCGTCTCCCCGTAGTCGGCCGGTGGGTCCGAGGCGGGCGGCAGCTCCGGCCAGAGCCGCACGGGCCCCACCGCGACCGGCGTCGGCCCGGCGCTCTGGACCCCGCCACCGGTCCCGCAGCCGGCCACCGCCACGAGCGCGACGGCGACGGCGACGGGGACGGCACGGACTCTCACGGGGCTCCCAGGTCGGGCGGGCGGTCTCGGAAAGACCATATGTCCAAATAGAGAAGGACATCCCCTTCGGGAAATGCGCGCGCCACCGGGCCGGGGACCCCGCGCCCGTGGGCCGCCGTGCCAGGGGACCGTACCCGTGGGCCGCCGTGTCGTGTGGCCGGCCCCGTGGGGTCGGTCCGTGCCCGTCGGCCGTCGCCGCCGAGGGCCGGCCGCGTGTCCGTCAGGCGCCGTCCGGGAACGGAGTCGGCACCGTCCCCCGGGCCCGCAGCAGCCGCAGCGCGTCCGCGGCGGGCGGGGAGAGCGGGACGTCCGCCAGATCGGGCAGCGGCACCCAGGCCACGGCGTCCGTGGAGCCACCGGACTCCGTGACCGCAGGCCGCGCCGCCGCCAGGTCGACGGCGTAGAAGAGCGCGGTCAGGTGCCAGTCCACCCCGCCCCGCACGACCGTGTAGCCGCGCGCGTCGAGCAGTTCGGCCCCGGTCGTCTCCAGGCCCGTCTCCTCACGGATCTCCCGGACCAGCGCCTCCGCGGGCTGCTCGCCCGGATCGACGCCCCCGCCGGGCAGGTGCCACAGTCCCGGGGCGAAGACCGGTGAGGCGTCCGAGAGGCGGGTCAGCAGCATCCGGCCCTCGCGCACCGCGAGGGCGTACGCCGACACCCGCGTCCGCACCCGCCCGGTCATACGCCGCCCCCTTCCGCGCCATCGCCCAGCGCTCCGGCCGGGTCCACTGCTCCGGTCGGGTCCACCGCTCCCGCCGGGTCCACCGCTCCGGCGGGGCCCCCGGAGGCGCCCGGGCCCCCCGCCGGCGGCCCCTCCTGCCACGCCCCCGGCCGCTCCATCCGGGCCAGCGCCGCCCGGCACAGGGTCATGAGCTTCTCGTCCTGGTGGATGTCATGGCTGCCCGAGGCGCCCTCACGCGCGTTGTGCCGGCGCCGCCGGGTCAGCTCGGTGAGGATCGGCAGCTGCGCCGCGGCGGCGGCCGGACCCATCTCGGCGAGGCACGCCGCGATCTCCACGCGCGCGTGCCGGTTCTCCTCCCACGCGGCCAGCAGCACCGGAAGCGTCCGCTCCGTCTCCCCGGACACCCGCCACAGGGCCGCTGCGCACCGCACCCGCTCCCACAGGTCCCGCGAGGTCAGCCCCGGACGCAGCGCCCGCGCCGCCCCGGCCGCCGCCGGGCCGATCGCGCCCAGCGCCTGCGCCGCCGCGCACCGGTCGGCGCCCGGCGTACCGGGCCGCAGCCACCGCACCAGGACCGGCACCACCGCGTCCGCGTCGCCCTCGACCTCCCACAGGGCGCGCCCCGCCGCCGTGGCGACCGCCGCCGAGTCCGCGCCGAGCAGCTCCCGGAGCTCCGGCACGGCCTCCCGGGCCGCCGGACCGAACGCGCCGAGCGTCCGCGCCGCCGCCTCCCGCACCCGCTCGCGCCGGTGCTCCGGGGCCGCGCGCAGCACCCGCAGTACCTCGGGCAGCGCCTGGCCGCCCCGCACCGCCGCCAGCGCGTACAGCAGCGGCGCCGCACGGTCGTACAGGTCCTCGTCCGGCTCCACCGCCGCCAGCCGCCGCCGCAGCAGCGGCGCCAGCCCCGTCGCGGCCGGGCCCAGCCCGTCGACCGCGTACAGCAGCTCGCGCCGGACCTCGCCCGGCCCCTCCAGCGCCCGCGCGAGCAGCGGTACGGCACGGGCGTCGCCGCTCCGCGCCAGCGCCAGCAGCGCCCCGTCCCGCCCGGTCCTGCCGGTGAGCTCCGCCAGGCCGCCGGCCCGCGCCGACGCCCCGCCCGGCCCCTCGGCGAGGACACCGGCGAGCGCGTCGGCCGCCGGGGCGCCCAGCTCGAAGAGACGCTCCAGGAACGACGTGGCGGCCTCGCGGAGCCGGGTGTCGGGATCCGCGAGCTGCGCGCCGACGAGCCGGACGACCTCCTCGTACCGTCCCCGCCAGAGCCGTATCAGACCGCCGCACAGCCAGATCGCGTCCGACCGCTGCCCCGGGTCCGGGCTGCGCAACTGCGCCTGGATCAGCGCGATCCGGTCGTCCACCCGGTCGTCCAGCGCGCCGTGCAGGGTCCGCAGCAGCTCCTCCGTCCACGGCGTCCGCCGCCCCGCCACGTGCTCCTCCAGCAGCTCGCGCACCTGCCCCACGAGCGTCACCGGCATCCGCGCGGCGGCGGACTCGCCGCCCCCGTCGTCCGGCGCCGTCCGGATCTCCTCCAGGAGCTCGGTCACCCGCCCCACGATGTCGTCCGGGATCCGCCCCGGCGAACAGCGCGCGAGCTGCGCCAGCGCCGCCAGCCGCAGCCCCGGGTCCTGCGCCGCCCGCCCCAGCCAGGCCAGCCAGTCGACGGTCTCGGCCCGCAGCGAGGCGTGCCGCAGCGCGATCCGCCCCACCGCCTCGACCAGCGCCAGCCGCACCTCCGTGTCCGGTTCCACGGTCAGCCGCTCCCGCAGCAGGGTCAGCACGCGCGCGGGGTCCGGGTGCAGCGACGCCAGCGCCACCGGCGCGGCGAGCCGCACCTCGGGATCCGCGTCGTCGACCAGCCCCAGGAAGACGCCGGCGCCGGCGGCCACGGCGGCGGCCGCCATCGCGAAGTTCGCGGCCGGGACGAACTCGGCGTCGTCAGGGCCGGGTCCGGCCGGTCCGTCCAGGTCGTCGTCCTCGTCGTCGAGCTCGATCCCGCCGATGCTGGTGAGCAGTTCGACGATGCCGCCGCGGTCCTGCACCGCGCGGTCCGCGACGAGCTCCAGGAGGAAGGGGATGCAGGCGAGCGTGGAGTCGTACACGTCGCCCTGGTGGTGGACCGCGCCGTACATGCCGTCGAGGCCGGCCTCCCTCTCGGCGGGGTCGGGCGAGGCGAGGCCGCGGAGCAGTGCCGGAACGTCGTCCGCGGGGCCGTAGGCGTGCCCCAGCGAGGCCCAGTCGACCTCCTCGATCCCCGTCAGCATTGCCAGGCCGCCTTCCCCGTGAGCCCTCTACCAGGCAGCAAGTGTGCACCACAGGAGGGGCGTCGACGCCGGTCCGACGCCACCCGCCCCACGACCGGGGAGCGTTGCGCTCGGTTTGCGCCATGTACGGTGCGTGGACCGGTCGTCACCCACGATTCGGCCCCCGGGACGGACCCCGCGCATGCGCTGCCCCCGGCGTGGGCACCACGCGCGCGTGCTCCCGCCGGTACGCCCCCGCCCCGGGCGGGCCCCATCGGAACGCCCCCACGCGCGCGTGGGTCGCGATTTCGCCACGGGACGCCGTCCACCGCCGGCGCCTCCGCCTCTTCCCGCCCCGGTCCCACCGTCTTCCCGCCGCCGGTCACGCCACCTGTTCCCGCCGCCGGTCGCGCACGTGCTCCCACCGCAGGTCACTCACCTCCCGCCCCCCACGCGGCGCCCTCCTCACACCCCTTCGCCCCGGAACCGTACGAACGAGGGGGACCCGTGCCGCCCGGCGATCCGCCGCAGCTCGACCGCGGGCGGCCGGGCGATCCGCAGCACGGGCCCGTGCTCGGGGTCGGTCTCCGCCGTCACCCCGCCGCCCGTCTCCGCGACCCGGGCGGCGACCTGCCGGGCCTGCGCGGCGGTGAGCCGGGGCGTCGTCGTCAGGGTGCGCCCGTCGGGCAGCCGGACCAGCAGCGCCCGGGGCCGGGCGGCCGGCCCGACGAGCCCGATCAGCTCGGCGTCCACGGTCTCGGAGTGCCGGACCTTCCGCCAGGACCAGGTGGATCCGGAGCGGTACGCGGAGCCCATCGCCTTGGCCACGACCCCCTCCACGCCCGCGTCCCGCAGATCACGGAACCAGGCGCGCGCGGTCTCCTCGTCCTCCGTGGCCAGCACCCGCTGGAGCGGCGGCCCGGCCCCGCTCAGCGCCGTGCCGAGCAGCTCCCACCGGTCCCGCAGCGGCAGTGCCCGGACGTCCCGGCCGGGCACGGCGAGCAGATCGAAGGCGATGTACGAGACCGGCACCCCGGTCCGTACCCGGTCGGCGTGCGAACGCAGCAGGTCGGTGAAGCTGAGCCGCCCCTCGCGGTACGCGCACAGCTCGCCGTCCAGCACGATCCCGGGCGGCAGCCGGTCCGCGAGCGCCGCCGCGATGTCCGGGAACTCGGGGGAGAGGTCGCGCCGCGACCGCGACTGGAGCACCACCCGCCCGCCCTCCAGGACGAACGCGAGCGCCCGGAAGCCGTCCAGCTTGAGGGAGTACTGCAGCTCGCGCGGCGGCGGCGCCTGGCCGGGAATCGCCTCCGCGGCCCGCGGCCGCATGACGTCCACCGGCGGCCGGAGCACGACCCCGCCGTCCTCACCGTTCCGGCCGTTCCCCCCGCCCCGGCCGCCGCTCACGGCACCTCCCCTGCCCGCCCCGCGTCGAACAGGGGCCCCAGGAGCTCCCCGTACCGCTCCAGACGTGGCGCGATGTCGTCCATCACGAAGGCGAGGTCGGAGGGGTCGGCGCACGCACCGACCTCCTCCCAGGTGACCGGCGCGGAGACGGTGGGCCGCTCGCGGGCCCGCAGGGTGTACGGGGTGGCGGTGGTCTTGGCGGCGGCGTTCTGGCTGTGGTCGACGAAGACCTTCCCGGCGCGCAGGGCCTTCGCCATCCGGTGCGTGACCAGGCGCGGCAGCTCGGCCTCCGCCTCGACGGCGAGCCGCTTCGCGTAGGCCGAGACCCGCTCGGACGGTGTCGGCACCACGGGCACCAGCAGATGGAGCCCCTTGGCGCCGGAGGTCTTGGCGAAGGCGTCCAGGCCGTCCCGCGCGAGCCGTTCGCGCAGGTGGAGGGCGATCCGGCAGCAGTCGACGACCGTCGCGGGCGGCCCCGGGTCGAGGTCGAGGACGAGCCGGTCGGCGACGGCGGGGGAGGCGGCGGTCCACTGCGGGGTGTGGAACTCCACGACCAGGTTGGACGCCCACACCAGCGACGGCAGGTCCTGCACCATCACCTGCCGGGCGCGGGGGTCCTCGGTGCGCGGCACCGGCGTCGTCGCCACCCAGGCGGGCGTACCTGGCGGGGGATTCTTGGTGAAGAAGAGCTGCCCGCCGGGCCCGTCCGGATAGCGCAGGAAGGAGACCGGCCGGTCGCGCAGATGCGGCAGGATCGCGGCCTCGACGGTGGCGTAGTAGTGGAGCAGCTCGCCCTTGGTGGTGCCCGTGGCGGGGTGGATGACCTTGCCGAGGTTGCGGAGCGTGATGAGCCGCCCCGCCACCTCCGTGAGGGGCGTCATACGATGAGATTCCCACGTTTCCCGCCATACCGGTACGAAGGGAATGAAGCGTGCGATCTATCTGGAACGGCGCCATATCCTTCGGCCTGGTCAGCATCCCGATCAAGCTGGTGAACGCCACCGAGAGCCGGTCCGTCTCCTTCCGCCAGGTCCACGTCGAGGACGGCGGCCGGATCCGCTACCGCAAGGTCTGCGAGCTGGACGGCGAGGAGGTCGCGCCGGCCGAGATCGGGAAGGCGTACGAGGACGCCGACGGGACCATGATCCCGATCACCGACGAGGACCTGGCCGCGCTGCCGCTGCCCACGGCCAAGACGATCGAGATCGTCGCCTTCGTCCCGGCGGGCGACATCGACCCGCTCCAGATGGACGCCGCGTACTACCTCTCGGCGAACGGGGTGCCGGCCGCCAAGCCGTACACCCTCCTGCGCGAGGCCCTGAAGCGCAGCGAGAAGGTGGCCGTCGCCAAGTTCGCCCTGCGCGGCCGTGAACGGCTGGGCATGCTCCGGGTCGTGGACGACGTGATCGCCATGCACGGACTGCTCTGGCCTGACGAGATCCGCGCTCCGGAGGGCGTGGCCCCGGAGACCCCGGTGACGGTCCGCGACGCCGAACTCGACCTGGCCGACGCCCTGATGGCCACCCTCGGCGAGGTGGACCTCGGCACCCTCCACGACGACTACCGCGAGGCGGTCGAGGAGATGATCGCGGCGAAGGCGGCGGGCGGCGAGGGCGTGGCGCCACCGGAGCCCGGCGAGGAGGGCGGCGGCGGTCAGGTGATCGACCTGATGGCGGCGCTGGAGAAGAGCGTCCGCGAGGCCAAGGAGGCCCGGGGCGAGCCGGCGGAGGTCACGGACATCAAGAGCCGCCCGGCGAAGAGGGCGGCGTCGAAGTCGTCCGCGAAGAAGACCGCGGCGAAGAAGACGACGGCGAAGAGGACCGCGGCGAAGAAGGCGGCGGAGACGTCCCCGGCGGAGAAGGGGGCGACGGAGAAGGGGACGACGGAGAAGGGGACGACGGAGAAGGGGACGACGGGCAAGGGGAGGGCGGAGAAGGGGACGACGAGTCGGTCGGCGGCCGGGAAGGAGCCCGCGAAGAAGCGGACGGCGGCCGCCCGGAAGAGCACCCCCCGCAAGCGCCCCGCCTGACCCCGCTGTTCCCCACCCGCACCCCTCACCCGCCGCGGAAACGTTTCATGTACTACGGTGTAGAAGCGGGAAATACCCCTTTTCAGGTGACTTGCCCACCTTGAGGTCGCGAGCGATGTCCCACAAGCACCACTCGGGCAACGGTGACGAGCTGCTCGCCCGCCTGGGCTCGCTGACCGCCCAGGCGCGCAGGCACGCGGAACTGCAGCGTTCCCAGGTCGAGCTGGCGCTCGCCCTCCAGCGCGACATGCTGCCCTCGGAACTGCCCGAGGTGCCCGGATTCCGGCTCGCCGTCGCGTACGCCCCTGCCTGCACCGGCCTCAACGTCGGCGGCGACTGGTACGACGCCTTCGTCCTGCCCGACGGCCGCCTCGGGCTCTCCATCGGCGACGTCCAGGGCCACAACATCGAGGCCGCGGCGCTCATGGGCCAGGTGCGGGTCGTCCTGCGCGCGCTCGCGTCGGTCGGCGGCGAACCGGGCGAACTGCTCGCCCGCACCAACGACCTCCTCCTCTCCCTCGGCGGCACCCTCTTCGCCACCTGCACGTTCATGCGCCTCGACCCCGACAGCGGCCTCCTGGAGAGCGCGCGGGCCGGCCACCTCCCCTTCGTCTGGGCGACGGCCGACGGCAGATCCGGGACGTCGCAGGACGCCGGCGGGCCCCCGCTCGGCATCCTGCCGGGCGCCGAGTACCCGGTCACCCGCTACCGCCTCACCCAGGGCGGGATTTTCGTCCTGCTCACGGACGGCGTCGTGGAGGGCCCCTCGCTCCCCGTCGACGAGGGCCTCGACCAGGCCGTCCGGCTCGCCGGCATCGCCGCCGTCGCGGGTCTGCCGCCGGACTCCGTCGCCGCCGCCGTGATCAGGGGTGCCGAACGCGTGGGCCAGGAGGACGACGCGGCGGTCCTGGTCGTGGGCCACGACGAACGCGGCGAACCCCCCGCGTACGCGTGGTCGTAGCGCCTGCCGCGACCGCCCTCGCCGACGGGTTTTCACCCGGGCAGGGGGACGGAAGGGCTTCTCCCCTCGCCGCCGGGCCCGGGCCGTTGTCTGATGGCTGATGTGCCGATTGCCAAGGAGCTCGATCCGCGTCGCCGGGCGGCGCTGGTGGCCGTCCAGACCCTCGCGGTCGCCGCGGTCTACTTCGCCGCCGGCCGGCTGGGGCTCACCCGGCAGCTCGTCGTCGAAGGCGCCATCTACACCCCGATCTGGCCGCCCACGGGTGTCGCGCTCGCGGCCTTCCTGATCCTCGGCCTCCGGGTCTGGGGCGGCGTGGCCCTGGGCGCCCTCCTCGTGATCGCGTCGATCGCCACGCTCCGCCCCGTGGCCCTGGTCAACGTCCTCGGCAACACCGCCGCCCCGGTGTGCGCCTGCCTCATGCTGCGCGGGGTCGGCTTCAGCACCCGCCTGGAACGGCTCCGCGACGGCCTGGCCCTGGTCTTCCTCGGCGCGTTCGCGGCGATGACGATCAGCGCGACCGCCGGCGTCGGCGTCCAGGTCCTCACCGACCGCCTCCCGGCCGACGACTTCTGGGCCGTCTGGCTCGCCTGGTGGGTGGGCGACGCCATGGGCGTCCTGATCGTCACCCCGGTCCTGCTCCTCCTGAAGGACGTCAGGCCCCCCTTCCGCGTCGGGCGCTGGAAGGAGGCCGTGGGTCTCGCGGCCGTCACCCTCGTGGGCGTCTGGATCGCCACCCACGGGCGCATGAGCCTCCTCTACCTCGTCTACCCCCTCCTCATCTGGGCCGCCCTCAGCTTCCAGCTCGTCGGCAGCACACTGTGCGCCCTGTACGCCTCCGTCATGGCCACCGTCGCCGCGACGGACCGGACCGGTCCCTTCACGGGCCTGACCCAGGTCGAAGTCATGATCAAACTCCAGACCTTCAACGGCACCACGGCCCTCACGGCCCTCCTGCTCTCCGCCGTGATCACCGAGCAGCTCACCATGCGCCGCTCGGTGGAACGGGCCTGCGAGGAACTCCTCGAAGTCCTGGAGCACCTCACCGCGGGATCGTCCCGCCCCCCACCCCCCTGACCGCCCCCGCACCTGCGGAGGCTCCCCGAGGTGGACCCGCGGGTCGCAGCCAATCCCGAGCAGGCCCGGTCGTTCCTCCACGCCGTCTCCGCCTAGAACGGGGCAGTCCACCCGGCCGGCCAGTTCGTCGCGTATCGGGGATGGGGGTACATGTCCGAGCCCTCGTGCACGTACCACTGACGGCCCAGCCACTCGCACTCGGGAATGGATCCCTCCCAGTCGTCGGTGCAGCGGTCCGCCCACTCGCGGCCCACGAGAACGGGCCGGGTCAGGATCCCGTCCTCGGTGTCCTGGACGCGCAGGACCATGCCGACGTCGTTGATCCCCGGGTTGCCTCGCGGACCGTACGACACGTGGTGAGTGCCCGAGGAATGAAGGTCCAGGACGGTCTCCTGGAGTACGGCAGGCACGCGTCCGGTCAGCTCCAGCCCGTCCAGAGTCACGCGCGGTCCATGGGCGGCGTCGGCAGCCACGCAGAAGAGGCGGCCGGTGCCCTCGAAGTACGCGTAGACAGCCGGCACCGCTGGATGGAAGCCGAGCTGGAGGCCGTAGATCTCCGGGTGGAAGGGCTCGGCGGAGAAACGGCTCAACTCGACGGCTTCCGGAAGAGCGCCCCGGACCTCGTCGGCGGACATGCCGAAGCGCAGCGGACCGACGCTCTCCAGCGGGGTCAGCACCCACACCGGTCGAACCGGCTCCGTCGTTCTCTCCCCGGCTCCCGAACCCATCCGCTGCTTCCCCTCGTTCGTCGGCCCGACCCCCGGCCCTGACCTGCGCCGACACCCCACGGCCCAGGCCGCGAATAGGCCGCGACCCCTGCCATACGGCCGCCCACCCCGGCACACGCCCGCACATACAACAAGACCCCGTGCTCAGCGTTTCCGCTGATCACGGGGTCTGTGTGGCACTTCCTGCGAAGTGCCCCCGGCAGGATTCGAACCTGCGCACACGGCTCCGGAGGCCGTTGCTCTATCCCCTGAGCTACGGGGGCTTCGCCGTTGATCGGCGGCGACGGGTGAAACCTTACCAGCTCTCTCGGGGTGCCTGTGAACAGGTATTTCCGGGGCGTCACCAGGGGGGTGTTCGCTCGCACGGGTCGGAAGTGGGCAAAACCCGGACGCAGCCTCTCGGGGCGGCCTACTCTCGTTCACGTGTCAGGAGTGTCCGGGCGGGTGCTCGTTGTCGACGACAACAAGGTCATCCGGCAGTTGATCAGGGTCAATCTCGAACTCGAGGGGTTCGAGGTCGTGACCGCGGCCGATGGTGCCGAGTGTCTGGACGTCGTGCATCAGGTGCGGCCCGACGTCGTGACGCTCGACGTCGTCATGCCGCGGCTCGACGGCATCAAGACCGCCCAGCGGCTGCGGGAGGATCCGCGGACCCGGCATCTGCCCGTGGCGATCATCAGTGCCTGCGGGGAGGGCGAGGCCGCTCCGGCGGCGGACGCGTTCCTCGCCAAGCCGTTCGAGCCGGCGGAGCTCGTCCGGGTCGTCCGGCAGTTGCTGCACCGGGAGCCCCGGCAGCGGCGCCAGGCCGGTGGGCCCGACGCGGGAGAGGAGCCGTCCGCAGGGGACGGGACCTCAGGAAGACCGGCCGCCGGGAGCATGCGCCCCGGGTGGTGAGGGAGGGCCCGCGCCCGGTGCGGCGGCGTTTCGCCGGGCCCATCTGACCTGGGGGTTCTCCCAGGGCGTCGGCGCGGGTGCCCGGATGGCGAAACCGGTTCGCGTTCCGACCCCCCTCCTCCCCTAGGCTGGGACCGTGACCCCCGCGGACCTCTCCCTCACCGTGCAGCACGCCGTGCGCCGTGCGGTCGACGACGGTGCGCTGCGGGTCGACGTCCCTCCGCGCGTCAAGGTCGAGAGGGCCAGGCCCGGAGGGGTGGGGGAGTACGCCAGCAGCGTCGCCCTCTCCCTCGCCCGGCCCGCCGGACGGCCCGCGCTCGACGTCGCCTCCGTGCTGAAGGCGCGTCTCGAGGGCGCCGCCGGGATCCTCGCCGTGGACATCACCGGACCCGGCTTCCTGAACTTCACCCTGCGGCCGGAGAGCGGCGCCGGACTCGTCCGGGCCGTCCGCGCCGCCGGGCTCGCGTACGGACGCGGCGACGCCCTCGCCGGACAGACCGTGCGGTTCGACCCCCCGTCCGAGGCCCGCGCCTCCGTCGTCGTCGACTGCCTGACCGGGCTGCTGCGCGGACAGGGCGCCGACGCCGGCGTCGAGGCCGGCGGCGAGCGGCCGTACGTCCACCCCGGCGCCGACGAGACCGCGCTGCTCGGGACCGACGCCGCCCGGTGGCGGCTGCTGCGGGCCGCCCCCCACGACCGGCCCCTCGACGGACCCCCGCTCCTCGTACGGCACGAACGCAATCCGCTCTTCCGCGTCCAGTACGCCCACTCCCGCGCCCGGCGCCTCCTCGTCAACGGAGCGCAGCTCGGCGTCCTCCCCGCGTACGGGACCGGCGCCGGCGCCGCGCACGGCACCGACGCCGAGGACCCGCTCTCCGCGCTGCTCCGCGACCACCCCGACGTCCTTCTCGCCGCCGCCCGCCACCGCGCCCCCGACCGGGTCGCGCGGCACCTCGAAGCCGTCGCCGACGCGCTGCTCGGCTTCCAGCACACCGTTCTGCCGCTCGGCGACGAGAAACCCTCGGCCGCCCACCGCTCCCGGCTCGCGCTCGCCGAAGCCGCCGGGACGGTGCTCGCCGGCGGCCTCTCCGTGCTCGGCATCAGCGCACCCGACCGGATCTGAAAGAGCTGACCAGACATGAGCCGTTCCGCCCACCCCGCCGGCCCCCGCCACGCCGACGTCCTCCCCGAGGGGCACTACACCGCGCCGCCCGCCGACCTGAACACGCTCGACCCCAAGGTGTGGGCGCGGACCGTCGACCGGGACGAGCAGGGGATCGCGACCGTCGGCGGACTCCGCGTCACCGACCTCGCCGAGGAGTTCGGGACCCCCGCCTACTTCCTGGACGAGACCGACTTCCGGGCCCGCTGCCGCGCCTGGGCCGAGGCGTTCGGCCCGGACGCCGACGTCTTCTACGCCGGCAAGGCGTTCCTCTCCCGCGCCATCGTCCGCTGGCTCCACGAGGAGGGGCTCAACCTCGACGTCTGCTCCGGCGGCGAGCTCGCCACCGCCCTCTCCGCCGGGATGCCCGCCGAGCGGATCGCCTTCCACGGCAACAACAAGAGCGAGGGCGAGATCCGGCGGGCCGTCGAGGCCGGCGTCGGGCGGATCGTCCTCGACTCCTTCCAGGAGATCGTCCGGGTCGCCCACATCGCCCACTCGCTCGGCAAGCGGCAGCGCGTCCAGATCCGCGTGACCGTCGGCGTCGAGGCGCACACCCACGAGTTCATCGCCACCGCCCACGAGGACCAGAAGTTCGGCATCGCGCTCGCCGGCGGGCAGGCCGCGGAGGCCGTGCGCCGGGCGCTGAAGCTCGACGGCCTGGAGCTCATCGGCATCCACTCGCACATCGGCTCCCAGATCTTCGACATGGCGGGCTTCGAGGTCTCGGCCCGCCGCGTCGTCCAGCTCCTCGCCGAGGTGCGCGACGAGCACGGCGTGGAGCTGCCCGAGATCGACCTCGGCGGCGGCCTCGGCATCGCGTACACCTCCGAGGACGACCCGCGCGAGCCGCACGAGATCGCCAAGGCGCTCAGCGAGATCGTCACGCGCGAGTGCGAGTCCGCCGGGCTGCGCACCCCCCGGATCTCGGTCGAGCCGGGCCGCGCCATCGTCGGACCGACCGCGTTCACGCTGTACCGGGTCGGCACGATCAAGCCCCTGGACGGGCTGCGCACGTACGTGAGCGTGGACGGCGGCATGTCGGACAACATCCGCACCGCCCTGTACGACGCCGAGTACAGCGTCAGCCTGGTCTCCCGCGTCAGCGACGCCGAGCCGATGCTCTCCCGGGTCGTCGGCAAGCACTGCGAGAGCGGCGACATCGTCGTGCGCGACGCCTTCCTCCCCGCCGACCTGGCGCCCGGCGACCTGATCGCCGTGCCCGCCACCGGCGCCTACTGCCGCTCCATGGCGAGCAACTACAACCACGCCCTCCGGCCGCCCGTCGTGGCGATCCGGGACGGCGAAGCAAGGGTCATCGTCCGGCGCGAGACGGAGGAAGATCTCCTGCGTCTCGACGTCGGCTGATGAAATAGTCGGGTGGTGGAATCAATGTCTCAGGATCCGGACAGAGGGCTGCATACTCCGTCCGGTGAGTGAGACTTGTTCCACCCCCGTCAGAACCGTAGAGATACGAATCAGAAGTACGAGAAACGAGGTCGGATGATGCGTACGCGTCCGCTGAAGGTGGCGCTGCTGGGCTGTGGAGTTGTCGGCTCCGAGGTGGCGCGCATCATGACGACGCACGCCGACGACCTCGCCGCGCGCATCGGCGCGCCGATCGAGCTCGCCGGCGTCGCCGTCCGCCGGCCCGACAAGGTCCGCGGCGGCATCCCCGCCGAGCTGATCACCACCGACGCCACCGCCCTGGTCAAACGCGGGGACATCGACGTCGTCGTCGAGGTCATCGGCGGGATCGAGCCGGCCCGCACCCTCATCACCACGGCCTTCGAGCACGGCGCCTCGGTGGTCTCCGCCAACAAGGCGCTGCTCGCCCAGGACGGCGCGACCCTCTACGCCGCCGCCGAGCAGCACGGCCGGGACCTCTACTACGAGGCCGCCGTCGCCGGCGCCATCCCGCTGATCCGCCCGCTCCGCGAGTCCCTCGCCGGCGACAAGATCAACCGCGTGATGGGCATCGTCAACGGCACCACGAACTTCATCCTCGACAAGATGGACTCGACCGGCGCCGGCTACCAGGAGGCCCTGGACGAGGCCACCGCGCTCGGTTACGCCGAGGCCGACCCGACCGCCGACGTCGAGGGCTTCGACGCCGCCGCCAAGGCCGCCATCCTCGCCGGGATCGCCTTCCACACGCGCGTGCGCCTCGACGACGTCTACCGCGAGGGCATGACCGAGGTCACCGCCGCCGACTTCGCCTCCGCCAGGCAGATGGGCTGCACCATCAAGCTGCTCGCCATCTGCGAGCGGGCCGCCGACGGCGAGTCCGTCACCGCGCGCGTGCACCCGGCGATGATCCCGCTGAGCCACCCGCTGGCCTCCGTCCGCGAGGCGTACAACGCGGTCTTCGTCGAGGCGGAGGCCGCGGGCCGGCTCATGTTCTACGGCCCCGGCGCCGGCGGCTCGCCGACCGCCTCGGCCGTTCTCGGCGACGTCGTCGCCGTCTGCCGCAACCGTCTCAACGAGGCGACGGGCCCCGGCGAGTCCGCGTACACCCAGCTGCCCGTGAGCCCCATGGGCGACGTGGTGACGCGGTACCACATCAGTCTCGACGTGGCCGACAAGCCGGGCGTCCTCGCCCAGGTCGCGACGGTCTTCGCTGAGCACGGTGTATCCATCGACACCGTGCGCCAGCACGGTCGACAGGACGGAGACGGCGAGGCCAGCCTCGTCGTCGTCACCCACCGCGCGCCCGACGCCGCCCTCTCCGGGACGGTCGAGGCGCTGCGCAAGCTCGACACCGTGCGCGGTGTCGCCAGCATCATGCGTGTTGAAGGGGAGTAAGGACCCATGACCAACAAGGGCACCCACCAGTGGCGCGGCATCATCGAGGAGTACCGGGACCGTCTTCCGGTCACGGACACGACGCCGGTCGTCACGCTCCGTGAGGGCGGTACGCCGCTCGTCCCCGCTCAGGTCCTCTCCGAGCGCACGGGCTGCGAGGTGCACCTCAAGGTCGAGGGCGCCAACCCCACCGGCTCCTTCAAGGACCGGGGCATGACCATGGCCATCACCCGGGCCAAGGAGGAGGGCGCCAAGGCGGTCATCTGCGCCTCCACCGGCAACACCTCCGCCTCCGCCGCCGCGTACGCGGTGCGGGCCGGGATGGTCTCCGCGGTCCTGGTGCCCCAGGGCAAGATCGCGCTCGGCAAGATGGGCCAGGCCCTCGTGCACGGCGCGAAGATCCTCCAGGTCGACGGCAACTTCGACGACTGCCTGACGCTGGCCCGGTCGCTCTCCGAGAACTACCCGGTGGCGCTGGTCAATTCGGTCAACCCGGTCCGCATCGAGGGCCAGAAGACCGCCGCGTTCGAGATCGTGGACATGCTCGGGGACGCCCCCGACATCCACGTGCTGCCCGTCGGCAACGCCGGCAACATCACGGCCTACTGGAAGGGCTACACCGAGTACGCCGCCGACGGTCTGGCGACCCGCCGGCCGCGCATGTGGGGCTTCCAGGCGTCCGGTTCGGCCCCGCTGGTGCGCGGCGAGGTCGTCAAGGACCCGTCGACCATCGCCACCGCGATCCGCATCGGCAACCCGGCCTCCTGGCAGTACGCGATCGCCGCGCGGGACGAGTCGGGCGGCTTCATCGACGAGGTGACGGACCGTGAGATCCTGCGCGCCTACCGCCTGTTGGCCGCGCAGGAGGGCGTCTTCGTGGAGCCCGCCTCGGCCGCCTCGGTCGCCGGTCTGCTGAAGGCCGCCGAGCAGGGCAAGGTCGACCCGGGCCAGCGGATCGTCTGCACCGTCACCGGCAACGGCCTGAAGGACCCCGACTGGGCCGTCGCCGGCGCCCCGCAGCCGGTCACCGTCCCGGTGGACGCCGCGGCCGCCGCGGAGCGGCTCGGACTGGCCTGATCCCGATGCCCCGGACGGGGGAGCGGATGCTCGGGAACGAGCGGAAACTCCCCCGACGGGGTGAGGCTCCTGGTCGAAACCCGATCAGGAACGTACATAGGCGCACAGGTTGGCGCGCGACACGCATCGTGCGCCTCCCGTGCGCCCTATGTCGCCACAGAACCTTCCTTCGATAGGCTGTACCGAACCCGCCCCGGCGCATATGCGCGGTGTCGTTGCCGTTGTCGCCTCCTCGCGACCGAACGGCCGAAACGGTCCCCCGGGTTCTCCAGCACTTCTCTTGAACACCCCGTTGCCGCAGTCAAGGAGAGTCATCGAGCGATGGCCGGTCCCGCGTTCCGCGCCGCCGCCGTACGGGTGCGCGTCCCCGCCACCAGCGCCAACCTCGGCCCGGGCTTCGACGCCTTCGGCCTGTCGCTGGGCCTCTACGACGACATCGTCGTCCGGGTCGCCGACTCCGGGCTGCACGTCGACATCGCCGGAGAGGGCGCCGAGACGCTCCCGCGCGACGAGAGCCACCTGCTCGTACGCTCGCTGCGTACGGCCTTCGACCTGCTCGGCGGGCAGCCGCGCGGCCTGGAGGTCGTGTGTGCCAACCGCATCCCGCACGGCCGCGGACTCGGCTCCTCCTCCGCCGCCATCTGCGCCGGCATCGTCGCCGCCCGCGCCGTGACCATAGGCGGGGACGCCAAGCTCGACGAGGCCGCCCTGCTGGAGCTGGCCACCGAGATCGAGGGCCACCCCGACAACGTCGCCGCCTGTCTGCTCGGCGGCTTCACCCTCGCGTGGACCGAGGCCGGCGCCGCCAGGGCGATCAGGATGGAGCCCTCGGATTCCATCGTTCCGGTGGTTTTCGTCCCCGGGAAGCCGGTGCTGACGGAGACCGCCCGGGGCCTGCTGCCGCGCACCGTCCCGCACGTGGACGCCGCCGCCAACGCCGGTCGCGCCGCCCTCCTCGTCGAGGCCCTGACCCGCCGCCCCGAGCTGCTGCTCGCGGCCACCGAGGACCGGCTGCACCAGGAGTACCGGGCCCCCGCGATGCCGGAGAGCATCGCCCTCGTGAACCGGCTGCGGGCGGACGGAGTGCCCGCGGTCATCTCCGGCGCGGGCCCCACGGTCCTCGCGCTGGCCGACAACGGGACGGCCGACAAGGTCGCCCTGCTCGCGGGCGAGGGCTGGGCCGCCAACCGGCTCGACCTCGACGAGTCCGGAGCGAGCGTGCTGCCGCTGGCGCCCTGACGGCGCGGCGGCGGACGCCGTACGGGACGCCGGGCAGCGTCCTGAACACGCGATTGCCGGTGAGTGAGAGGGGGAATGTTTGTTGGAGCCGGTAGTGTTAACCTCAAGTCTGCACCCGACCTCTTTGTGGAGCGGTGCGGAGTGTCCCCTCAGGGACCACCCATTCTTCCGGGAGCCTCCCCAACTGCCTGAGCAGCCTGCCTGAGCAGTTTCGAGCACGCTCCGGAACCGGCACGACACCCCTCGCTCATTCCATGCGAGGGCCGAGCAGGGGGCGCTCGGGCCGGACCCACAGCACGTTTCACTCCTCTCGCCGCATCCCGGCGGGACCACCGCCCCGGACACGGTCCGCCAACCAGGACCGCTGCCGGACAGCACAACCGGTCGCCGAGCCACAGGGCCGACGTCCGCTCCAGGGAAGGACCCTTCGTGAGCGACACCACCGATCTGATGGGCGTGACTGCCGACGACACCGTCGACGCCACCGCGCCCGCCGCAGGTGCTGCCAGTGGCGGCACCGCACGGCGCCGCCGCTCCGGCACCGGCCTCGAGGGCATGGTCCTGGCCGAGCTGCAGCAGGTCGCGTCCGGCCTCGGCATCAGGGGCACCGCGCGGATGCGCAAGAGCCAGCTGATCGAGGTCATCAAGGAGGCGCAGGCCGGCGGCGGTGCCGCGGCCCCCGCCAAGACCGAGGCCGCCGCCGAGACCAAGCCGAAGCGCCGCGCCACCTCCAAGGCCCGCACGGGCGAGACCGCCGAGGCCGCTGAGCCCAAGGCGGAGAAGACCGAGCAGGCCCCGGCCCAGCAGCAGATCGACATCCCGGGCCAGCCGTCGAAGTCGCCCGCCGCCGAGCAGGCCGACGAGCAGCCGGCCGGCGAGCGCCGCCGCCGCCGTGCCACCGCCCCCGCCGGTTCGCCGGAGGGTGCCGAGGGCGCCGCGCAGGCCGTGAAGACCGAGCCGCGCACCGAGGCCAAGGGCGAGCCGCAGGGCGACAAGGCCGAGGCCGCCGTGGACGGCGCCGAGGGCCGCAGCCGCCGGGACCGCCGGGATCGCCGTGACCGTCAGCGCGAGCGCGGCAAGGGCGACGACCAGCAGCAGGGCGGCGGCCAGCGCAAGGACCAGCAGCGCCAGGGCCAGGGTCAGGGCCAGCAGAGCCAGGGCCAGGGCCAGGGCCAGGGTCCGCAGGGCGGTCTGCAGGACGACGACGACTTCGACGGCGGTCGCCGTGGCCGTCGCGGCCGCTACCGCGACCGCCGCGGGCGCCGCGGGCGTGACGAGTTCGCCGCCGGCGAGCCGCAGGTCTCCGACGACGACGTCCTGATCCCCGTCGCGGGCATCCTCGACATCCTCGACAACTACGCGTTCATCCGGACCTCCGGCTACCTGCCCGGTCCGAACGACGTGTACGTCTCCCTCGCCCAGGTCCGCAAGAGCGGTCTGCGCAAGGGCGACCACCTCACGGGTGCGGTCCGCCAGCCGAAGGAGGGCGAGCGCCGCGAGAAGTTCAACGCGCTGGTCCGCCTCGACTCGACCAACGGCATGGCGCCGGACTCCGGCCGCGGCCGCCCCGAGTTCAACAAGCTGACCCCGCTCTACCCGCAGGACCGGCTCCGTCTGGAGTCCGACCCGGGTGTGCTGACCACGCGGATCATCGACCTCGTGTCGCCGATCGGCAAGGGCCAGCGCGGTCTGATCGTGGCCCCGCCGAAGACCGGCAAGACCATGATCATGCAGGCGATCGCCAACGCGATCACCCACAACAACCCCGAGTGCCACCTGATGGTCGTCCTGGTCGACGAGCGTCCGGAAGAGGTCACCGACATGCAGCGGTCGGTCAAGGGCGAGGTCATCTCCTCGACCTTCGACCGCCCGGCCGAGGACCACACCACCGTCGCCGAGCTGGCCATCGAGCGCGCCAAGCGTCTCGTCGAGCTGGGTCACGACGTGGTCGTCCTGCTGGACTCCATCACCCGCCTGGGCCGCGCGTACAACCTCGCGGCGCCCGCCTCCGGCCGCATCCTGTCCGGTGGTGTCGACTCGACCGCGCTCTACCCGCCGAAGCGCTTCTTCGGTGCGGCGCGCAACATCGAGGACGGCGGCTCGCTGACCATCCTGGCCACCGCGCTGGTCGACACCGGCTCGCGCATGGACGAGGTGATCTTCGAGGAGTTCAAGGGCACCGGCAACATGGAGCTCAAGCTCGACCGGAAGCTCGCCGACAAGCGGATCTTCCCGGCCGTCGACGTCGACGCCTCGGGCACCCGCAAGGAGGAGATCCTCCTCGGCAGCGACGAGCTCGCCATCACCTGGAAGCTCCGCCGCGTGCTGCACGCGCTCGACCAGCAGCAGGCGATCGAGCTGCTCCTGGACAAGCTCAAGCAGACGAAGTCGAACGCCGAGTTCCTGCTGCAGATCCAGAAGACGACGCCGGGCGGCAACAACGACTGACGTCGTCGGTGACGCGGGGAGACCCGTGTCACACCGCGGGTGACGGCCCTCGCGCCGTAATCCGTTCGTGACCTGCGCAAACACTGTGCCCACCGCTCCCCGAGCGGTGGGCACAGTGCGTTGTCGCCAGTGTGCCCACCGAAACCTCACAGGTCGCTATGCAACCCTTTCGGATGCTTCGCCGTCACAAAAGGTGAACCATAGGCCGAGGGAAGACGATGACCGAGCAGAACAGCAGCGGGCGCGCACGCGGAGGCGCCACCGGACGCCGCCGCAAACCGCCCGCCAAACGCCGCCGCCGGATCGGCATAGCCGTGTCCGGCGCCACCGCCGTGCTCGTCCTGGCCGGCGCCGGACTCGGCTACGTGTACCTCAAGCTCGACGGCAACATCCAGGGCGTCGACATCAACGCCCAGCTGGGCACCGACCGCCCCAAGAACGTCGACAACGGCTCCCTGGACATCCTCGTCCTCGGCTCCGACTCCCGCTCCGGCGACAACGGCGCCTACGGCAAGGACGAGGGCGGCGCCCGCTCCGACACCGCGATGGTCGTCCACGTCTACGAGGGCCACAAGAAGGCGAGCGTCGTCTCCATCCCGCGCGACACCCTCGTCGACCGCCCCGCCTGCGCCGGCGAACAGGGGACCGAGGCCGCCGGCGAGACCCGCGCCATGTTCAACACCGCGTACGAGGTCGGCGGCCCCGCCTGCGCCGTGAAGACCGTCGAGGCCATGTCCGGCATCCGCATGGACCACTACATCGAGGTCGACTTCACCGGCTTCAAGAAGCTCATCGACACCCTCGGCGGCGTGGAGATCACCACCACCCAGGCCATCAAGGACTCCAAGAGCCACCTCGACCTGGAGCCCGGCACCCACACCCTCGACGGCGAGCAGTCCCTCGGCCTCGTCCGCACCCGCAAGAGCGTCGGCGACGGCAGCGACCTCGGCCGCATCCAGCTCCAGCAGGCGTTCATGAAGGCGTTCATCGACCAGATCAAGGACGTCGGCGTCGGGACCAACCCCAAGAAGCTCCTCGACCTCGCCGACGCCGCCACCAAGGCCATCAGGCCCGACTCCGAGCTCGACTCCGTCCAGGAGCTGATGGGCTTCGCCCAGGGCCTCACCGGCATCTCCGCCGACGAGGTCCACATGGTGACCCTGCCCGTCCGGTACGACCCCCAGGACCCGAACCGGGTCGTCCCCGTCGAGGCGAAGGCGAAGCAGGTCTGGAAGGCCCTGGAGGGCGATCTGCCGATCCCCGCCGCGGCCACCGAGGACACCGCCACAGGCAAGGCCGAGGGCGTCGTGCGGTAGCCGCGGGACGCGGCGCGCGGGCGCCGGGGAATACCGGCGGCCCCACCCCGGTTTGGGGAGATGCGGCCGGTCCTGGCAGACTGGTACGTCGGCCCCGGTTCACGTCCGCCGCAACCCGCGGCGACGACCCGGAGCCCTCCCGGAACTAGGAGACACCTTGAAGCGCGAGATCCACCCCGAGTACGTCGAGACCCAGGTCAGCTGCACCTGTGGCGCGTCGTTCACCACCCGCAGCACCCTCACCGAGGGCACCATCCGTGCCGAGGTCTGCTCCGAGTGCCACCCGTTCTACACGGGCAAGCAGAAGATCCTCGACACGGGTGGCCGCGTCGCCCGCTTCGAGGCCCGCTTCGGCAAGGCCGCCGGCTCCGCCACGAAGTAGCGAGCCCCCGCGCCGGTCATCGGCCGCCCCCGCGCGGGGCGGCCGGGACCGGCGCTTTGGCGTCCCCGTAGCAACTGACGAAACCAGGAGCCCGAAGATGTTCGAGGCGGTCGAGGAACTGGTCGGCGAACACGCCGATCTCGAGAAGAAGCTCGCAGACCCGTCGGTCCACGCCGACCAGGCCAACGCGCGCAAGCTGAACAAGCGCTACGCCGAGCTGACCCCGATCGTCGGCACGTACCGCTCCTGGAAGCAGACCGGGGACGACATCGAGACCGCGCGCGAGTTCGCGCACGACGATCCCGACTTCGCCGCCGAGGTCAAGGAGCTGGAGAAGCAGCGCGAGGAGCTCACCGAGAAGCTCCGCCTCCTGCTGGTCCCGCGCGACCCCAGCGACGACAAGGACGTCATCCTGGAGATCAAGGCCGGCGCCGGCGGCGACGAGTCCGCCCTCTTCGCCGGGGACCTGCTCCGCATGTACCTCCGCTACGCCGAGCGCGTCGGCTGGAAGACCGAGATCATCGACGCCACCGAGTCCGAGCTCGGCGGCTACAAGGACGTCCAGGTCGCCGTGAAGACCAAGGGCGGCCAGGGCGCCACCGAGCCCGGCCAGGGCGTCTGGGCCCGCCTCAAGTACGAGGGCGGCGTCCACCGCGTGCAGCGTGTGCCCGCCACCGAGTCGGCCGGCCGCATCCACACCTCCGCCGCCGGCGTGCTCGTCACGCCCGAGGCCGAGGAGGTCGACGTCGAGATCCACGCCAACGACCTGCGCATCGACGTCTACCGCTCGTCCGGCCCCGGCGGCCAGTCGGTCAACACCACCGACTCCGCGGTCCGCATCACCCACCTGCCGACCGGCATCGTCGCCTCCTGCCAGAACGAGAAGAGCCAGCTCCAGAACAAGGAGCAGGCGATGCGCATCCTGCGCTCCCGCCTTCTCGCCGCCGCCCAGGAGAAGGCCGAGGCCGAGGCCGCCGACGCCCGCCGCAGCCAGGTCCGCACGGTCGACCGCTCCGAGAAGATCCGGACGTACAACTTCCCGGAGAACCGCCTCTCCGACCATCGCGTCGGTTTCAAGGCGTACAACCTCGACCAGGTCCTCGACGGCGAGCTCGACGCCGTCATCCAGGCGTGCGTCGACGCCGACTCGGCGGCGAAGCTCGCCGCCACCTGAGCCGTCCGCGCCGCCGGGACCCCCGACCGGGGCCCCGGCGCCCCGGCGCCCCGGCGCCCGCGTAAGGCCCCTCTCCAGCCCCACCCCGCACCACGGAGGACCAGCGTGAACCTGCTGCTTGCCGAGGTGGCCCAGGCCACCCAGCGGCTGGCCGACGCCGGCGTTCCCTCACCGCGTTTCGACGCCGAGGAGCTCGCCGCGTTCGTGCACGGCGTCAAGCGGGGGGAGCTGCACAACGTCAAGGACGCCGACTTCGACGCCCGCTACTGGGAGGCCATCGCCCGCCGCGAGGCGCGCGAACCGCTCCAGCACATCACCGGCCGGGCGTTCTTCCGCTACCTGGAGCTCCAGGTCGGCCCCGGCGTCTTCGTGCCGCGCCCGGAGACCGAGTCCGTGGTCGGCTGGGCCATAGACGCCGTGCGCGCCATGGACGTCGTCGAGCCGCTCATCGTCGACCTCTGCACCGGCTCCGGCGCCATCGCCCTCGCGATGGCCCAGGAGGTGCCGCGCTCGCGCGTCCACGCCGTCGAGCTCTCCGACGACGCGCTCGTCTGGACCCGGAAGAACGCCGAGGGCTCCCGCGTCACCGTCCACCAGGGCGACGCGCTCACCGCGCTCCCGGAGCTGAACGGCCAGGTCGACCTGGTCATCTCCAACCCGCCGTACATCCCCCTCACCGAGTGGGAGTACGTCGCCCCCGAGGCGCGCGACCACGACCCCGAGATGGCGCTCTTCTCCGGCGAGGACGGCCTCGACACCATCCGCGGCATCGAGCGCACCGCCCACCGGCTGCTCCGCCCCGGCGGCCTCGTCGTCATCGAGCACGCCGACACCCAGGGCGGCCAGGTCCCGTGGATCTTCAACGAGGAGGCCGGCTGGGCGGACGCCGCCGACCACCCCGACCTGAACAACCGGCCGCGCTTCGCGACCGCCCGCAAGGCGATGCCATGAGCCGGCACCGCACCACCACCGAGGAGGAGCGCGACTGATGGCACGCCGATACGACTGCAACGAGTCGACCGATCGCGCGACCGGCCTGCGCGAAGCCGCGTCGGCCGTCCGCCGCGGCGAGCTCGTCGTGCTCCCCACCGACACCGTGTACGGGCTCGGCGCCGACGCCTTCTCCGGCGAGGCCGTCGCCGACCTGCTCACCGCCAAGGGCCGGGGGCGCACCATGCCCACCCCCGTCCTCATCGGCTCCCCGAACACCCTGCACGGCCTCGTCACCGACTTCTCCGAGCACGCGTGGGAGCTCGTCGACGCCTTCTGGCCCGGCGCGCTCACCCTGGTCGCCCGCCACCAGCCGTCCCTCATGTGGGACCTCGGCGACACCCGCGGCACCGTCGCCATCCGCATGCCGCTGCACCCGGTCGCCATCGAGCTGCTCACCGAGGTCGGCCCCATGGCCGTCTCCTCGGCCAACCTCACCGGGCACCCCGCGCCGGAGGACTGCGACGCCGCCCAGCAGATGCTCGGCGACGCCGTCTCCGTCTACCTCGACGGCGGCCCGACGCCCGGCATCGTCCCCTCCTCCATCGTCGACGTCACGGGCAAGATCCCGGTGCTGCTGCGCGAGGGCGCGCTGTCACCGGAGGAGCTCCGCAAGGTCGTACCCGACCTCGAGGTGGCCAGTTGACCGCCCCTGAGGGGCGTGGCATAGCGGGGTACGAGCACGTCGGCACCTTCCGCATCCTCCACGTCAGCACCGGCAACGTCTGCCGCTCGCCCATCACCGAGCGGCTGACCCGCCACGCCCTGGGCGAGCGGCTCGGCGACGGGCTCGGCCGGGGCCTCATCGTGGAGAGCGCCGGCACCTGGGGGCACGAGGGCGCCCCCATGGAGACCAACGCGGAGCTGGTCCTCGCCGACTTCGGCGCCGATCACAGCGGCTTCGTCGGGCGCGAGCTCCTCGACGAGCACGTCATCCGCGCCGACCTCGTCCTCACCGCGACCCGCGACCACCGCGCGCAGGTCATCTCGATGGGCCACTCGGCCGGCCTGCGCACCTTCACCCTGAAGGAGTTCACCCGGCTGGTCCGCGCCATCGACCCCGCCACCCTCCCGGATCCGCGCGACGGCGTGGTCGAACGCGCACGCGCCCTGGTCCGGGCGGCCGCCGCTCTACGCGGGTGGCTCCTGGCCCCCTCCGCCGAAGCGGACGAGGTCAACGACCCCTACGGCGCCCCCATCACCGTCTTCCGCTCCATCGGCGACGAGATCCAGGAAGCCCTGGACCCGGTCGTCACGGCCCTGACGGGCGTCCCGACGAAGGACTGACGGGCGTCCCGGCGCGGCCGGCGGCGTCCGGGGGGCGTGCGGGGGAGGGCGCGCCTACATTGGTGCTACGTCCCTCCAGGCACGGAGTCAGCCATGTCGGTCAGCGCGCCCCCCGAAGAGGTCCTCGACGTCCTGCGGCGGCAGGATCCCGAGATCGCCGACGTGCTGCTCGGGGAGGGGCGGCGCCAGGCGGAGACGCTCCAGCTGATCGCGGCGGAGAACTTCACCTCGCCGGCGGTGCTCGCCACCCTCGGCTCGCCGCTCGCCAACAAGTACGCCGAGGGGTATCCGGGCGCCCGGCACCACGGCGGCTGCGAGTACGCCGACGCCGCCGAGCGGATCGCCGTGGAACGGGCCACCGCGCTCTTCGGAGCCGATCATGCGAACCTCCAGCCGCACTCGGGCTCCTCGGCCGTCCTGGCGGCGTACGCGGCCCTTCTCAGGCCCGGTGACACGGTCCTCGCCATGGGCCTGGACCACGGAGGGCACCTCACGCACGGTTCGCCGGCGAACTTCTCCGGCCGCTGGTTCGACTTCGTCCCGTACGGCGTCGACGCCGAGACCGGGCTCATCGACTACGAGCAGCTCGCCGCGCTCGCCCGCCACCACCGGCCGAAGGCGATCGTCTGCGGCTCGATCTCCTACCCCCGCCACCCCGACTACGCGCTCTTCCGGGCCGTCGCCGACGAGGTCGGCGCCTATCTGATCGCCGACGCGGCGCACCCCATCGGGCTCGTCGCCGGGGGAGCGGCGCCGAACCCGGTCCCGTACGCCGACATCGTCTGCGCCACCACCCACAAGGTGCTGCGCGGTCCGCGCGGCGGGATGGTGCTGTGCACGGAGGAGCTGGCCGCGCGGGTGGACCGGGCCGTCTTCCCGTTCACCCAGGGCGGCGCCCAGATGCACACCATCGCGGCGAAGGCGGTGGCGCTGGGGGAGGCGTCCACTCCGGTCTTCACCGCGTACGCCCATCGGGTGGTCGAGCACGCGCGCGTGCTGGCGGCCGCGCTCTCCGCCGAGGGCTTCGTGCTGACCACCGGCGGCACCGACACCCACCTCATCACCGCCGACCCCTCGCCGCTGGGCGTCGACGGCCGCACCGCCCGGGCCCGGCTCTCCGCGGCCGGGATGGTCCTGGACACCTGCGCCCTGCCGTACGGGGACGGGCGCGGCATCCGGCTCGGCACCGCGGCGGTCACCACCCAGGGGATGGGCGCCCCGGAGATGGCGCGGATCGCCGCGCTCTTCACCGCGGCACTGCGCGACGAACCGGAGGAGACGGCTCGGGTACGGGCCGAGGTACGGGAGCTGACCAGGAGTTTTCCCCCGTATGGACGGTGAACGGAAGACGGCCGTGGAGCGGCCGCAACCGTTCCGGGGCCCCTGGTGTCTCCAACCACATGGACGGCACGGCTAGGGTGTGGGGCTGAGATGGCCAGCGATTCCTGTGGGGACAGCCCGTGCGTGATTACCTGCTGACGCTCTGTGTCACGGCCGCGGTGACCTATCTGCTGACCGGTCCGGTGCGGAAGTTCGCCATCGCGACCGGCGCGATGCCCGAGATCCGCGCGCGTGACGTACACCGAGAACCGACTCCGCGGCTCGGTGGCATCGCCATGTTCTTCGGGCTGTGCGCGGGCCTGCTGGTCGCCGACCACCTCCAGAACCTCAACAGCGTCTTCGAGCAGTCGAACGAGCCGCGGGCGCTGCTCTCCGGCGCCGCGCTGATCTGGCTGATCGGCGTCCTGGACGACAAGTTCGAGCTGGACGCGCTGATCAAGCTGGGCGCCCAGATGATCTCGGCCGGCGTGATGGTGGCGCAGGGTCTGACGATCCTGTGGCTGCCGATCCCCGGCGTCGGGACGGTCGCGCTGACCCAGTGGCAGGGCACGCTGCTGACGGTGGCCCTGGTCGTCCTCACGATCAACGCGGTCAACTTCGTCGACGGCCTCGACGGTCTCGCCGCCGGCATGGTCTGCATCGCCACCGGCGCCTTCTTCCTGTACGCGTACCGGCTCTGGTACGGCTACACGATCGAGGCCGCGGCCCCCGCGACCCTCTTCGCCGCGATCCTCATGGGCATGTGCCTGGGCTTCCTGCCGCACAACATGCACCCGGCGAGGATCTTCATGGGCGACTCCGGCTCGATGCTGATCGGCCTGATCCTGGCCGCCTCCGCCATCTCGATCACCGGCCAGGTGGACCCCGACACCCTGAAGATCTTCGAGGGCTCGACCCGGGAGGCGACCCACGCGGCCCTGCCGGTCTTCATCCCGCTGATTCTGCCGCTGACCATCATCGCGATCCCGATGACCGACCTGGTCCTGGCGATCGTGCGGCGCACCTGGAAGGGCCAGTCGCCCTTCGCGGCCGACCGCGGCCACCTGCACCACCGGCTCCTGGAGATCGGCCACTCGCACAGCCGGGCCGTGCTGATCATGTACTTCTGGTCGGCGCTGATCGCCTTCGGCACGCTCGCGTACTCGGTGCACTCGACGTCGATGTGGATCGTGCTGGTCATCACCGTGCTGAGCGCCATCGGTCTGGTGCTGCTCCTGCTGCCGCGCTTCTCGCCGCGGGCGCCCCGCTGGGCGGAGGCCGTCGTCCCGCCGCGCTACCGGCGCCGCAAGCCGGTCCCGGAGCCGGAGCCGGAGCACGCGATGGCGGCGGAGGAGGAGGAGCGGGTGCCGGTGCCGGCCGGACTGCACGGTTCCACGGCCATCGGTCACCGTTCGCGCTTCTCCGACCGGAGGAAGGCCGGAACGCCCAGTTGACGCCACGTCACTGACGGATTCCGAATGCCTCAGTCGGGGCCAATACCAGACAAGACGCCCCGCTGTCGCGCACAACCGCGCGTTGTAACCCTCATGTGTGACAGTTGGCACACCCCATGAGTAAAGACCTATTCAAATAGTTTGTGATACGGTTCACGAGACCCGGCGACAGTGCCGAAAGACCGTAGTGCGACGGTCTGTTGGCCCCGAGACCCACCTCGGACCGGGCTTACGCTCGTCCCTGACGACACCATCGCCCCCTCCATCACAGCGGAGACACCGCCATGCCTTCCAGCGACGCACGCCTTCTTCTCTCGGCCGTCGTACCCACTGCCGCCGTCGGCGCCATCGCCACGGTGATCAGCGGCATCGTCGCCGGCGGGAAGGGAGCTGTCGGCGCCGTTCTCGGCACCCTGGTCGTGCTCCTCTTCATGGGCATCGGGATGCTGGTGCTGCAGCGGACGGCAAAGAAACTTCCGCAGCTGTTCCAGGCCATGGGGCTCTTGCTCTACACGACCCAGCTGCTGGTTCTCTTCGTCTTCCTGGCCTTGCTGAAGAGCACCACGGTGTTCGACTTCAAGGCCTTCGCCTTCACGCTGCTCGCGGCGACCGTGGTGTGGGTCGCGGCCCAGGCCCGTGCCTACATGAAGGCCAAGATCGCGTACGTCGAGCCCGAGAAAACGGGTTCGAAGTCGTGAAGGGTAGGGCCGGGATAAAGACGCGTTCGGCTTCCTGCTATCGTCCGGTGCCAACTGCGGCACTGCGGGCGCGGGCATCCGAAGAGGCGCCTGTCCCAGCGCGAGGCTCGATGCCGAACCGCCGCCCCCTTATCCGTAAGACCACCAGTCCAGTGCCGACCCGCGGCTGCGCGCCGCGCCGACACAACGAGGTTGCCGTACCTATGCGCCACGCTGAAGGAGCCCGCGGTGAGTGCTGACCAGACGCTTGCCTTCGACCCGGATTGCCACATCTTCACCGGATGCGGCTTCCCGGCTCCGGGCCTGCACACGTTCATCTACGAGCCGATCGCGACGTGGGGCAGCTTCGAGCTGACCAAGCCCATGCTGCTGGCGGTCCTGAGCTCCGTCGTGGTGGTCGGTTTCTTCTGGGCGGCCTTCCGCAAGCCGAAGCTGGTCCCCGGCAAGATGCAGATGATCGGCGAAGCCGGCTACGACTTCGTGCGCCGCGGCATCGTCTACGAGATCATCGGCAAGAAGGACGGCGAGAAGTACGTCCCCTTCATGGTCTCGATGTTCTTCCTCGTCTGGATGATGAACCTCTGGTCGATCATCCCGCTGGCCCAGTTCCCGGTCACGTCGCTGATCGCCTTCCCGGCGGCCCTCGCGCTGATCGTCTACGTGCTCTGGGTCTCGCTGACCTTCAAGAAGCACGGCTTCGTCGGCGGCTGGAAGAACATCGTCGGCTGGGACAAGTCCCTCGGCCCGATCCTCCCGCTGGTCGTCGTCCTCGAGTTCTTCTCGAACCTGATCATCCGGCCCTTCACGCACGCGGTCCGACTGTTCGCGAACATGTTCGCCGGTCACCTGCTGATCGTGATGTTCTCGCTGGCCTCCTGGTACCTGCTCAACGGCATCGGCGTCATCTACGCCGGCACGTCCTTCGTGATGGTGCTGGTCATGACGGCCTTCGAGCTCTTCATCCAGGCCGTCCAGGCGTACGTCTTCGTCCTCCTGGCCTGCAGCTACGTCCAGGGCGCGCTCTCCGAGCACCACTGAGCCCCCTGCCACGGACCAGCTCCACCACCCACCCCGCAGTCTCCGGTGGCCAACCCCCACCGGGTCCTTGAAAGAGAAGGAAGAACCGGCATGTCCGCTCTCCAGACCCTTGCTGCTGTCGAAGGCAACGTCGCCGCCATCGGTTACGGCCTCGCCGCGATCGGCCCCGGCGTCGGCGTCGGCATCATCTTCGGTAACGGCACCCAGGCCCTCGCCCGCCAGCCCGAGGCGGCCGGCCTGATCCGTACCAACCAGATCATGGGTTTCGCCTTCTGTGAGGCGCTCGCCCTCATCGGCATCGTCATGGGCTTCGTCTACTAAGCCTGTTTTTCGACGACAGCCACATTTTCACGGAAGGCACTGATGTGAACGCTCTGCTTCTTGCGGCCGAGGGGGAGCCCCAGCCCCCCCTCCTCCCGCATCTTGACGAGCTCGTCATCGGCCTGATCGCCTTCGTCATCGTCTTCGGCTTCCTCGCCAAGAAGCTCCTCCCGAACATCAACAAGGTTCTGGTCGAGCGCCGCGAGGCCATCGAGGGTGGCATCGAGAAGGCCGAGTCGGCCCAGATCGAGGCTCAGAGTGTGCTGGAGCAGTACAAGGCACAGCTTGCCGAGGCCCGCCACGAGGCCGCGCGTCTCCGCCAGGAGGCGACGGAGCAGGGCACCGCGATCATCCAGGAGATGAAGGCGGAGGGCCAGCGCCAGCGCGAGGAGATCATCACCGCCGGTCACTCGCAGATCGAGGCCGACCGCAAGGCCGCGGCCGCCTCGCTGCGCCAGGACGTCGGCAAGCTCGCCACTGACCTGGCCGGCAAGCTGGTCGGCGAGTCCCTCGAGGACACCGCCCGCCAGAGCCGCACGATCGACCGCTTCCTCGACGAGCTCGAGGAGAAGGCTGAGGCCGTCCGATGAACGGAGCGAGCCGTGAGGCACTGGCTGCCGCCCGCGAGTCCCTCGACGCACTGACCGACAACACCTCGGTCGACGCGGCGAAGCTGGCGGACGAGCTGGCCGCAGTCACCGTCCTGCTGGACCGCGAGGTGTCGCTGCGCCGGGTTCTGACCGACCCCGCTCAGTCGGGTGAGGCCAAGGCCGCGCTCGCGCAGCGACTCCTGAACGGTCAGGTGGGCGGGGAGACCGTCGACCTGGTCTCCGGCATGGTCCGGTCCCGCTGGTCGCGCTCGCGCGACCTGGTCGACTCGGTCGAGGAGCTGGCGAACATCGCCGACCTCACCGCGGCCCAGAAGGCGGGATCGCTCGACGACGTCGAGGACGAGCTGTTCCGGTTCGGCCGGATCGTGTCCTCCAGCCCCGAGCTCCGCTCGGCGCTGACGGACAAGGCCGCGAAGACCGCCGCCAAGGGCGAGCTGCTGCGCAGCCTGCTCGGCGGGAAGGCCCACACCACCACCGAGCGCCTGGTCGTCCGTCTGGTGACCCAGCCCCGGGGACGTAGCCTGGAAGCGGGACTCGAGTCCCTGTCCAAGCTCGCCGCGGCGCGCCGGGACCGGATGGTCGCCGTCGTCACCTCGGCGGTGCCCCTCACCGACCAGCAGAAGCAGCGCCTCGGCGCCGTACTGGCGAAGCTGTACGGCCGTGCGATGCACCTGAACCTGGACGTGGACCCCGCGGTCCTCGGCGGGATCTCGGTGCGGGTCGGCGACGAGGTCATCGACGGCACGGTCTCCGAGCGCCTCGGCGAGGCGAAGCGGCGGCTGGCCGGCTGACGGCAGCAGCCGCCGGCAACACAACACGCATCACAGCGGCCCGGTTGGGCCGTGCAGAGATTGCAGAAGATTCCTGGGGGTCGGCCCCCAGACCCCTTAAGAAACTTCGGGCCCAACAAGGAGAGCAGGGAACCCAGATGGCGGAGCTCACGATCCGGCCGGAGGAGATCCGGGACGCACTGGAGACCTTCGTCCAGTCGTACCAGCCGGACGCGGCCTCGCGCGAGGAGGTCGGCACGGTCAGCCTGGCAGGCGACGGCATCGCCAAGGTCGAGGGTCTTCCCTCGGCCATGGCGAACGAGCTGCTGAAGTTCGAGGACGGCACCCTCGGTCTCGCGCTGAACCTGGAAGAGCGCGAGATCGGCGCGATCGTCCTCGGCGAGTTCAGCGGCATCGAGGAGGGTCAGTCGGTGCAGCGCACCGGCGAGGTCCTCTCCGTCGGCGTCGGCGAGGGCTACCTGGGTCGCGTCGTCGACCCGCTCGGTAACCCGATCGACGGTCTCGGCGAGATCGCGACCGAGGGCCGCCGCGCCCTCGAGCTGCAGGCCCCGGGCGTCATGGCCCGTAAGTCGGTGCACGAGCCGATGGAGACCGGCTACAAGGCCGTCGACGCCATGACCCCGGTCGGCCGTGGTCAGCGTCAGCTGATCATCGGCGACCGCCAGACGGGCAAGACCGCCCTGGCCGTCGACACGATCATCAACCAGCGCGACAACTGGCGCTCGGGCGACGTGAACAAGCAGGTCCGCTGCATCTACGTCGCCGTCGGCCAGAAGGGCTCCACCATCGCGTCCGTGCGCGGCGCGCTGGAGGAGGCCGGTGCGCTCGAGTACACGACGATCGTCGCGGCCCCGGCGTCCGACCCGGCCGGCTTCAAGTACCTCGCCCCGTACACCGGCTCGGCCATCGGCCAGCACTGGATGTACGACGGCAAGCACGTCCTGATCATCTTCGACGACCTGTCGAAGCAGGCCGACGCCTACCGCGCCGTGTCGCTGCTGCTGCGTCGCCCGCCGGGCCGTGAGGCGTACCCGGGTGACGTCTTCTACCTGCACTCCCGTCTGCTCGAGCGCTGCGCCAAGCTCTCGGACGAGCTGGGTGCCGGTTCGATGACCGGTCTGCCGATCGTCGAGACCAAGGCGAACGACGTCTCGGCGTTCATCCCGACCAACGTCATCTCCATCACCGACGGCCAGTGCTTCCTGGAGTCCGACCTGTTCAACGCCGGCCAGCGCCCGGCCCTGAACGTCGGTATCTCGGTCTCCCGTGTCGGTGGCTCCGCCCAGCACCCGGCCATGAAGCAGATCGCCGGTCGCCTCCGCGTGGACCTCGCCCAGTTCCGTGAGCTGGAAGCCTTCGCGGCCTTCGGTTCCGACCTGGACGCGGCCTCGAAGGCGCAGCTGGAGCGCGGTCAGCGGATGGTCGAGCTGCTCAAGCAGGCTCAGTACCAGCCGATGCCCACGGAGAACCAGGTCGTCTCGGTCTGGGCCGGCACCACCGGCAAGATGGACGACGTCCCGGTCGCCGACATCCGTCGCTTCGAGGCCGAGCTCCTGGCGTACCTCCGCCAGAACCACTCCGGTCTCATGACCTCCATCCGTGAGGGCAAGAAGATGTCGGACGACACCCTGACGTCCGTCGCCGACGCCATCGCGGAGTTCAAGAAGCAGTTCGAGACCTCTGACGGCAAGCTGCTCGGCGAGGACGCCCCTGCCGCCGTCAACGTCTCGAAGTGACGACGGAAGGGACCTGACTCATGGGAGCGCAGCTCCGGGTCTACAAGCGTCGCATCAAATCCGTCACCGCGACGAAGAAGATCACCAAGGCGATGGAGATGATCGCCGCCTCGCGCGTGGTCAAGGCTCAGCGCAAGGTGCAGGCGTCGACCCCGTACGCCACCGAGCTCACCCGCGCGGTGACCGCGGTGGCCACGGGCGCCAACGACAAGCACCCGCTGACCACCGAGGCCGAGAACCCGACCCGCGCCGCGGTTCTGCTCCTGTCGAGCGACCGCGGTCTGGCCGGCGCCTTCAACTCCAACGCCATCAAGGCGGCGGAGCAGCTCATCAAGCGGCTGGAGAGCGAGGGCAAGGAGGTCGACGTGTACGTCGTCGGCCGCCGTGGCATCGCGCACTTCAACTTCCGTGAGCGCAAGCTGGCCGGCACGTGGGCCGGCTTCACGGACGAGCCGTCGTACGCGGACGCCAAGCAGGTCGGCGAGCCGCTGATCGAGGCGATCGAGAAGGTCACGGCCGAGGGCGGCGTGGACGAGCTCCACATCGTCTACACCGAGTTCGTCTCGATGATGACGCAGACGGCGGTCGAGGCCCGGCTGCTGCCCCTCAGCCTCGACGAGGTGGCGAAGGAGGCCGGCGAGTCGGACACGCTCCGTCCGCTGTACGACTTCGAGCCGTCGGCGGAGGACGTCCTGGACGCCCTCCTGCCGCGCTACGTCGAGAGCCGCATCTACAACGCGCTGCTCCAGTCGTCGGCGTCGAAGCACGCCGCGACGCGGCGTGCGATGAAGTCGGCGACCGACAACGCGGGAGACTTGATCAACAACCTCTCCCGACTTGCCAACGCGGCCCGCCAGGCCGAAATCACCCAGGAAATCAGCGAGATCGTCGGTGGCACCGCAGCCCTGGCCGACGCGACCGCGGGGAGTGACAAGTAATGACGACCACTGTTGAGACGGCCGCCGCCACGGGCCGCGTCGCCCGGGTCATCGGCCCGGTCGTCGACGTGGAGTTCCCCGTCGACGCGATGCCGGAGATCTACAACGCCCTGCACGTCCAGGTCGCCGACCCGGCCGAGGAGGGCGCGCTCAAGACGCTGACCCTCGAGGTCGCGCAGCACCTGGGTGACGGCGTCGTCCGCACCATCTCGATGCAGCCCACCGACGGTCTGGTCCGCCAGGCCCCCGTGGTCGACACCGGCGACGGCATCACCGTGCCCGTCGGCGACGTCACCAAGGGCCGCGTGTTCAACACGCTGGGTCAGATCCTGAACGAGCCCGAGGCGGAGGCGGAGGTCGGCGAGCGCTGGTCCATCCACCGCAAGGCCCCGGCGTTCGCGGACCTCGAGTCGAAGACCGAGATGTTCGAGACCGGCCTCAAGGTCGTCGACCTTCTCACCCCGTACGTCAAGGGTGGAAAGATCGGTCTGTTCGGTGGCGCCGGTGTCGGCAAGACCGTTCTGATCCAGGAAATGATCATGCGTGTGGCCAAGCTGCACGAGGGCGTTTCCGTCTTCGCCGGCGTCGGCGAGCGCACCCGTGAGGGCAACGACCTCATCGCGGAGATGGAAGAGTCCGGCGTTCTGGACAAGACCGCGCTGGTCTTCGGCCAGATGGACGAGCCCCCGGGCACCCGTCTCCGTGTGGCCCTCGCCGGTCTGACCATGGCGGAGTACTTCCGCGATGTGCAGAAGCAGGACGTGCTGTTCTTCATCGACAACATCTTCCGCTTCACCCAGGCCGGTTCCGAGGTGTCGACCCTGCTCGGCCGTATGCCCTCCGCGGTGGGTTACCAGCCGAACCTGGCCGACGAGATGGGTCTCCTCCAGGAGCGCATCACCTCGACCCGTGGTCACTCGATCACCTCGATGCAGGCGATCTACGTCCCCGCCGACGACCTCACGGACCCGGCGCCGGCGACCACCTTCGCCCACCTCGACGCGACGACGGTTCTCTCCCGTCCGATCTCCGAGAAGGGCATCTACCCGGCCGTGGACCCGCTGGACTCCACGTCCCGGATCCTGGACCCGCGCTACATCGCGCAGGACCACTACGACGCCGCCATGCGCGTCAAGGGCATCCTGCAGAAGTACAAGGACCTCCAGGACATCATCGCGATCCTCGGTATCGACGAGCTCAGCGAGGAGGACAAGCTCGTCGTGCACCGTGCGCGTCGTGTCGAGCGCTTCCTGTCGCAGAACACCCACGCCGCCAAGCAGTTCACCGGTGTGGACGGTTCGGACGTTCCGCTCGACGAGTCGATCGCCGCGTTCAACGCGATCTGCGACGGTGAGTTCGACCACTTCCCGGAGCAGGCGTTCTTCATGTGTGGTGGTCTCGAGGACCTCAAGAAGAACGCCAAGGAGCTCGGCGTCTCCTGAGCCCCGTGCTCGCCCGGAGAGGGCGGGAGCCGTTCCCGCCCTCTCCACCACGCCCCCTAGAATTGATCCCAACACCCGGCAGCACCGCCGGGTGGTGACCCGAGGAGCCACCCTTGGCTGCTGAGCTGCACGTCGAGCTGGTCGCCGCGGACCGGAGTGTCTGGTCCGGCGAGGCCACCCTGGTCATCGCGCGTACCACCTCCGGCGACATCGGCGTCATGCCCGGTCACCAGCCGCTGCTCGGTGTGCTGGAGTCGGGCCCGGTGACCATCCGTACGAGCGAGGGCGCCACCGTCGTGGCCGCCGTCCACGGCGGTTTCATCTCCTTCGCGGACGACAAGCTGTCGCTGCTGGCGGAGATCGCCGAGCTGGCGGACGAGATCGACGCCCAGCGCGCCGAGCGCGCGCTGGAGCGTGCCAAGTCGGGCGAGGACGCCGCCGCCGAGCGGCGCGCCGAGGTCCGGCTGCGCGCGGTAGCGGTCCGCTAGCGGACCCGCGACCGAAGAGTAGTGCCCTCAGCCGCGGCACGGCTGGAATGTTCCAGACCGTGCCGCGGCTGAGGCGATGCAGATGCAGGTTGTATTCGGTGAGGCCGGCGGCGCCGGTCACGGGACGCAGCGAGGAGGTCGGTGAAGATGTTCCTCACGCTGCTCGTGTGCGGCCTGGTCGTCGCACTGGTGGTGATCGGGCTCTTCGTCTTCGGCTTGCGCCGCAGGCTGATCCAGCGGGCCGGCGGCACCTTCGACTGTTCGCTGCGCTGGGACGTCCCGGAGGAGCCGGACCTGTCCGGCAAGGGCTGGGTGTACGGCGTGGCCCGGTACAGCGGTGACGAGATCGCCTGGTTCCGGGTCTTCTCGTACGCGCCCCGACCGCGCCGTTTCCTGGAGCGCTCGGCCATCGTGGCCCTGGAGCGCCGGATGCCGGAGGGCGAGGAGGAGCTGGCGCTCCTCTCCGACTCGGTGATCCAGCCCTGCATGTACAACGGGGTCCGGCTGGAGCTCGCGATGAGCGAGGACGCCCGGACCGGCTTCATGGCCTGGCTGGAGGCGGCGCCTCCCGGCCAGAGGGTGAATGTGGCCTGACGGCTGTACGTACGGAAGCGGGGGACGGTGTGCTGCACCGTCCCCCGCTCCGTCGTTCCCGGGGTGCTAGCTCAGGCCGCCGTTGATGGCGTTGACGAGCTCGCCGTTCGTGGTGTCACCGCTGAACTCCCAGAAGAAGGCTCCGCCGAGGCCCTGGTTCTTGGCCCAGCCCATCTTGGAGTTGACGGTGGCGGGGGTGTCGTAGCTCCACCAGTTGGTGCCGCAGTGGGCGTAGGCGGTGCCGGCGACGGTGCCGTTGGCCGGGCAGGTGGCCTTGAGGACCTTGTAGTCCTCGATGCCCTGCTCGTAGGTGCCGGTCGCCGGGCCGGTCGCCGTGCCGCCGGGCGCGGACTGGGTGACGCCGGTCCAGCCGCGGCCGTAGAAGCCGATGCCGAGCAGCAGCTTGTTGGCCGGGACGCCCTTGGCCTTGAACTTGGCGATCGCCTCGGCGGAGTTGAAGCCCGCCTGCGGGATGCCGGCGTACGAGGTCAGCGGGGAGTGCGGCGCCGTCGGACCCTTCGCCGCCCAGGCGCCGAAGAAGTCGTACGTCATCACGTTCAGCCAGTCGTAGTACGGCGCGGCGCCCGCGTAGTCGGCGGCGTCGATCTTGCCGCCGGCGGAGGCGTCGGCCGTGACGGCCGCGGTGACCAGGTTGTTCGCGCCGAACTTGGCGCGCATGGCCTGCATCATGTTCTTGAAGGACGCGGCGCCGCTGGTGTCGCAGGTGAGACCGCAGGCGTTCGGGTACTCCCAGTCGAGGTCGATGCCGTCGAAGACGTCGGCCCAGCGCGGGTCCTCGACGAGGTCGTAGCAGGACTGGGCGAAGGCGGCGGGGTTCTGCACGGCCTGGCCGAAGCCGCCGGACCAGGTCCAGCCGCCGAAGGACCAGAGGATCTTGATGTTCGGGTACGCCTTCTTCAGCTTGCGCAGCTGGTTGAAGTTGCCGCGCAGCGGCTGGTCCCAGGTGTCGGCGACGCCGTCGACGGACTGGTCGGCGGTGTACGCCTTGTCGTAGTCGGCGTAGGCGTCACCGATGGTGCACTTGCCGCCCTGGACGTTGCCGAAGGCGTAGTTGATGTGGGTGATCTTGGACGCGGAGCCCGAGGTCACGATGTTCTTCACGTGGTAGTTGCGCCCGTAGACGCCCCAGTTGGTGAAGTAGCCCAGCTTGACGGCCTTCGGCGGGGGCGGGGTGTCGCCGCCGGTGGTGCGGACCGGGGTCGGGCCGGCGGCGGGGCCGGTCTGGTCGATGGTGTCGCGGGCGACGACCGAGTAGGTGTAGTCGGTGCCGGCGGTGAGGCCCTGGTCGGTCCAGTTCAGGGCGGTGGTGGTGGTGACCTTGGTGCCGTCGCGCAGGACGTCGTAGTTCTTGACGCCCTTGTCGTCGGTGGCCGCACCCCAGGTGAGCTTCACCGAGGTGTTGGTGATGTCCGAGGCGACCGGGGTGCCGGGGGCCGAGGGCGGGTTGTCGCCCGGCACGGTGGAGCCGTCGCAGGAGGCGCCGTTGATCTTACAGCCGGTGGGGGCGCCGGATCCGGCGCCGTTGTAGCCGAAGGAGACGGAGGCGCCGGGGGCCAGGGTGCCGTTCCAGCCGACGTTCTTGGCGGTCCAGTGGTCACCGGTGTTGGTGACGGTGGCGTCCCACGCGGAGGTGACGCGGGTGCCGGAGGGGTAGTCCCACTCCAGGTTCCACGAGCTGATCGTGGTGGTGCCGGTGTTCTTGATGGTCCAGCTGGCGCCGAAGCCGCTGCCCCAGTCCTGGGTCTTGGTGTAGGTCGCCGTGGCGGAGGTGGCCGCCTCCGCGGGGGTGGCGAGACCGACCATGGCGGCGAGCGGGAGGGCGAGGGCGGTCACGGCGGCCGCGGCCCGTGCCCTGAATCCTCTTCGGCGCGTCGGTGCTTGAGTGCTCAACGGTGCTCCTCAAGTTGCGGACGTTCTGGTGGGGGTGGTCCGTGAGAGTTGCGCGCCCCGCGAGCGTAGGAAGGTCTGGACCAATCGTCAAGAGGTCCAGACCAACGTCGGTTCCGTTCTACCGAAGCCCCAACTCCTGGGCCAGCACGGCCGCTTGGACCCGGCTGCGCAGCCCCAGCTTCCCCAGCACCTTGCTGACGTGCGTCTTCACCGTCGTCTCCGCCATGTCCAGGCGGACCGCCACCTCCGCGTTCGACAGACCCGCGCCCAGCGCCGCCAGCACCTCCCGCTCCCGCGGCGTCAGCGGCTCCAGACAGGACGCGTCCCGCCCCGGGGCCGGCCGGGGAGCCGCGCCCGCCGTCGCGAACTCCGCGATCAGCCGCCGGGTCACCGCCGGCGCGATCAGCCCCTCGCCCCTCGCCACCGTCCGCACCGCCTCGATCAGCTCCCGGGCGTCCGCGTTCTTCAGCAGGAAGCCCGACGCCCCCGCGCGCAGCGCCCCGAAGACGTACTCGTCCAGGTCGAAGGTGGTCAGCACGAGCACGTCCGCGAGCCCCTCCGCCACCACCAGCCGGGTCGCCGTCACCCCGTCCATCCGGGGCATCTGCACGTCCATCAGCACCAGGTCCGGCCGCAGCTCCCGGGCCAGCTCCACCGCCCGTTCACCGTCCTCGGCCTCGCCGACCACCTCGATGTCCGGGGCGCTGCCCAGGATCAGCACCAGACCGGCCCGTACCGCGCCCTGGTCCTCGGCCACCACCACCCGCACCGTCATGCCCGCTCCTCCTCGCTCGCTCCCACGGGCAGTTCCGCCCGTACCCGCCACACCTTCGTGCCCCCGTCCACGGCCACCGGACCGGCGTCCAGCGACCCGTCGAGCAGCGCCACCCGCTCCCGCATGCCGACCAGCCCCGCCCCCGAACCCGGCGCGCGCGGCCCGGGCCGCTCCCCGTACGGGCTCGTCACCGTCACCCACAGCGCCCCGTCCTGGTGCGCCAGGACCACCCGCACCTCGCCGGGCGCCGCGTGCTTCAGCGCGTTGGTGAGCGACTCCTGCACGATCCGGTACGCGGCCAGCTCCACCGGCGCCGGCAGCCCGGGGCCGTCCCGGCGGCCGTCGTCCAGGGCGAAGCGCAGCCCGCTTCCGGCACCGTTCGTCCGCGCCTGCTCCACCAGGGCGTCGAGCCCCGCCAGGGTCGCCGTCGCGGCCGGCTCCGTCTCCGCGCCGCTGTCCCGCAGCAGCCCGATCAGCCGCCGCATCTCCGCGAGGCCCGCCACACTGTTCTCGCGGATCACGGTGAGCGCCTGCCGGGTGGTGCCGGGGTCGTCGAGGGAGAGCGCCGCCGTCGAGTGGATCGCGATCGCGGAGAGGTGGTTGGCCACCATGTCGTGCAGCTCCCGCGCCATCCGCGCCCGCTCCGCCACCACCGCCTGCGCCCGGTCGATCTCGGCCAGCAGCGCCGTCTGTTCGGCCCGCAGGCGGGCGGACTCGGCGGCCTCGCGGTGGTTGCGCACGATGGAGCCGGTGACGGCGGGCAGGAACGCGACGATGCCGGTGATCATCCCGACGAGCAGCGCGAACGCGTTCTGCCACCAGACCAGGAAGGCCACCGTGGTGCCGGCCGTGACCAGCGCGGTGGTGTACGGGATGCGGCGGGCCTGCGCGGGGGTGCCGTAGACGACCGCCGCGTAGACGATGTCCGTGAACATCAGCACCGTGGCCAGGTTCCCGTTGGTGAACTGGTCGGCCACGATGGCCAGCGTCCCCGTGACCAGCGCGGTCTGCGGGGCCACCCGGCGCAGCGCCTCCGCCGCGGCCATCACGGTCAGCGGGACGAGCGCCGCCCAGCGCTGGTCGAAGAGCCGGTCGCCCGTGGTGTAGAGCCCGAACGACCACAGGAGCAGTCCGGCGGCCAGCCCGGCGAGGGCGATGAGCAGATCGACGCGGTGCGGACGGGGGAGGGTCACGTCCTCATCCAACACGCCCGGCGGCCCCCGGGCCTCGGCGCCGGGGCCGATCCGCGCCCGTCCGTGCCTCCGCCGAAGGATGTAGTCGCGATTCGTCACCGGCGACGACGATCCGGCGCCGTCCGCACGGGAGGCTGGGAGCACCGAAGGGGGAAGCGAAAGGGGAAGCGTCGTGATCGTCACGCTGATCGTGGTCTGCGAGGTGGGATTCTGGGTCCTGCTGGCCGCCGGGCTCGGCGCCCGTTACGTCCTGCGGATGCCCAGGCTGGGCCTGGCGCTGCTGCTGTGCGAGCCGCTCCTGGAGGTGCTGCTCCTCGTCGTCACCGCGATGGATCTCAAGAACGGTGCCGAACCGAGCTGGCGGCACGGCCTCGCCGCCGTGTACATCGGCTACACCGTCGGACACGGCCACCGCACCGTGAAGTGGCTCGACGGCCACGCCGCCCACCGCTTCGGCGACGCCCCGCCGCCCCCGAAGCCGCCCCGCTACGGCAAGGGCCGGGCCCGGCACGAGGGCGCGATCTGGCTCGGCTCGCTGGTCGCGGGCGCCGTCGCCTCCGTCCTGCTCCTCGCGGCCGTCTGGTACGTGGGCGACGACGGCGACACCTCGGGGCTCAGCGGCTGGATCAACGGCGTCTGGAAGGCCGTCGGCATCCACGGCCTGATCGCCCTCAGCTACGCGCTCTGGCCGCAGAAGGGCCCCGAGCCCACGTCCGGTGACTCCTCAGCGCTCCCCGCCCGGGACCCAGAGCACGTCCCCGACCTCACGGTTCGCCGTCCGGGCAAGGATGAAGAGCAGGTCTGACAGGCGGTTGAGGTACGTGGCCGTGAGCGGGTTCATCGTCTCGCCGTGGACCTCCAGGGCCGCCCAGGTCGACCGCTCGGCCCGCCGGACCACCGTGCACGCCTGGTGCAGCAGCGCCGCACCGGGCGTGCCGCCGGGCAGGATGAAGGAGCGGAGCTTCTCCAGCTCCTCCAGGAAGCGGTCGCAGTCCGCCTCCAGCTTGTCGACGTACGACTGCTCCACCCGCAGCGGCGGGTACTCCGGGTCCTCCACGACGGGGGTGGCGAGGTCGGCGCCCACGTCGAAGAGGTCGTTCTGCACGCGGGTGAGGACCGAGGCGACCTCCTCCTCCAGCCGCCCCAGCGCGAGCGCGGTGCCGATGACGGCGTTGGCCTCGTTGGCGTCCGCGTAGGCCGCGATCCGGAGGTCGGTCTTGGCGGTGCGGCTCATGTCGCCCAGGGCCGTCGTGCCCTGGTCGCCGGTGCGGGTGTAGATGCGCGTCAGATTGACCATGGGGCCAGCCTAGTGAGCCACGGGCCTTCCGCACCGCGCGTGTGCCGACCGTCACGGCGGCGTCGCCGCGCGGGGGCCGCCGCCGTCCGGCCCGGGCCCCGGTCTCGCGCTCCCGGCCCCCGCTCCGGCGTCGCCGGGAACCGCTCCCGGAGCCCGGAGGAGTCCGGGGGGAGTGTCGCGAGTGTGACGTCCGTCAAAGAGAGCGTGACGCGCATTACTTCGCGGTCACATGACGCCCCGCGCCCGCTAATCTCCGCCGGAGAGCCAGAAGTGAACAGGTGTTAAGGGGTGGAATTCGTGGCCGGAAAGCTCGCCGTCATCGGTGCCGGACTCATGGGAGCCGGCATCGCTCAGGTCTCGGCCCAGGCCGGCTGGGACGTCGTCCTGCGGGACGTCACCGACGCCGCCCTGACCCGCGGCACCGACGGCATCAGGTCCTCGTACGAGAAGTTCGTCGCCAAGGGCAAGCTCGGCGCCGCCGAGGCGGAGGCCGCCCTCGGGCGCATCACCGCCACCACCGACCTCGACGCCGTCGCCGACGCCGACATCGTCGTCGAGGCCGTCTTCGAGAAGATCGAGGTCAAGCACGAGATCTTCCGCTCCCTCGACAAGATCGCCAAGGACGGCGCGGTCCTCGCCTCCAACACCTCCGCCATCCCGATCACCAAGATCGCCGCGGTGACGGAGCGCCCCGAGGCCGTCGTCGGCGTCCACTTCTTCTCGCCGGTCCCGATGATGCAGCTGGTGGAGCTCGTCCGCGGCTACAAGACGAGCGACGCCACCCTCGCCGCCGCCCGCTCCTTCGCCGAGTCCGTCGGCAAGACCTGCATCGTCGTCAACCGCGACGTCGCCGGCTTCGTCACCACCCGCCTCATCTCCGCCCTCGTCGTCGAGGCGGCCAAGCTGTACGAGTCGGGCGTCGCCACCGCCGAGGACATCGACCTCGCCTGCCGGCTGGGCTTCGGCCACGCCATGGGCCCCCTCGCCACCACCGACCTCACCGGTGTCGACATCCTCGTCAACGCCACGGGCAACATCTACGCCGAGACCCAGGACGAGAAGTTCGCGCCGCCGGAGCTGATGCGCCGGATGGTGGACGCGGGTGACATCGGCCGCAAGAGCGGGCAGGGCTTCTACACGTACTGATCGCGTTCGGCCACACCACCTCACTCCATGGAGTGAATTCAGGTATCGGTTCGACGACAAGGCGCAACGTATCTGCCGAGGCAGCAGTCAGTTGTTGCGAAGACGGAGCATTTCCCGGGGAGCGACTATGCACATCAGGGGCGACCATGCCGAGCTGGTCGTCGGGGGCCGCCTCGACGTCCGGAGCGCGGCGGACGCCCGTACGGTCCTGCACTCGGCCGTCGACGACGGAGTCGGCGACCTGGTGCTCGACCTGACCGGACTCGACTCCTGGGACGCCACCGGCCTCGGCGTGATCATGGGCGCGCACCGACGGGCCGGCCGCTGCGGCCGCCGGCTCGTCCTGCGCGGGGTGCCGCCGCAGATGCAGCGGCTCCTCGTCGCCACCCGCCTCCACCGCATCCTCGCCATCGAGGGCGGCCTCCCCCTGGAGTCCCTGCCCCGCGTCTGAACCGGCGCTCCGCGTACGCCCTCTCCGGGTGAACCGTCTGTGAAGCCCCTGTGCGAACCAGGCGTCACGCTCAATCCTCACAAGACCGTGACGTCTTGGTCTCCACGGCACCCCGCCTGTTCCCGGGGGTCCCGCGACCGTCTAGGGTTCGGTCGCCCGCACCCGACGACGGACCCACCCGGCGGGCTCCGCACCACCGCTCTTGGGGGCTTTGACCATGGACCCGATACACCGGGGGCCGGACGAGTCCGGTCACGACACAGCGGCCGAGGACGCCCGCCCCGCACAGCCCGCCGTCCTGCCCGAGCGCGCCGCCGCGACGCCCGCCCGCGCCCGCGTCACCCGGATCGTCTCCGGCGAGCTGCTGCTCACCGTCAACCCCGTCGACGGCAGCGAGATCGAGGCATGCCCGCCCGGCGAGGAACCCCCGCCCGCCCGCCGCCGCACCCCCGAGGAACGCGCCGAGGCCGCCCGCGCCGCCGCCGCCGTGCCCGCGCCGCCCGGCCCCGCCGCCCCCGAGCTGCCCCTCCTCGAACGCGAGGAGCAGCGCGCCCGGCTCACCGAGACCCTCACCCGCGGCCGCAGCGCCCGCCTCACCGGCCCCGACGGCTCCGGCCGCACCGCCCTCCTCGACGCCGTCGCCGCCGACTGCGCCTCGCTCGCCCCCGACGGCGTCGTCCGCCTCTCCGGCCACCACCGCACCGCCGGCGAACTCCTCCAGGAGCTCCGCGCCGCCGTGCTGCACGCCCCCGGCCACCGGCCCGACCGCGACGGACTGCGCGCCGACCTCGCCACCGTCGGCGCCGTCGTCATCGTGGACGACCTGGAGTTCGGCGGCGCCGCCCTCGACGAGCTCCTCTCCGCCGCCCCCGAGTGCGCCTTCCTCTTCGCCGCCGCCCCCGGCGTCGCCGCCCCCTCGGCCGAGGCCCCGATCGAGGAGGTCCCCCTCCCCGGCCTCGGCCGCGCCGCCTCCCTCGCCCTCCTGGAGGCCGCCGTCGGCCGCCGCCTCGGCGAGGAGGAGGCCAACTGGGCCGGCGACCTCTGGTTCGAGTCCGAGGGCCTGCCGCTCCGCTTCGTCCAGGCCGGTGCCCTGCTCCGGCAGCGCGACCGGCTGCGCGTCACGCCCGCCGAGTTCGACGCCTTCGGCGCCCTGGAGGAGGCGTTCGGCCCCTCCGGTACGGCACCGGGGACGGGCCCCGCCGACGCCGCCCCCGGCCTCGACCCGTACGAGGACCCCGACGTCGAGCTCCACGAGGTGCCGCTGCCCAGCCTCGGCGAGGGCGCCGCCCCCGCCGCGCTGCTCGCCTCCCGGCTCAGCCGCTCCGCCCAGACCACCCTCCGCTTCGCCGTCGCCCTCGGCGGCGAGGTCCCGCACCACGCCCACCTCCCGGCGCTCGTCGGCGACACCCACGCCGACGCCGCCCTCGGCGAGCTCCGCGCCTGCGGCCTCCTCACCCCCGTCGGCGCCCGGCACCGGCTCGCCGGCGGCGTCCTCACCCAGCTCCTCGCCCACGGCTACGGCCACGACGCCGCCGACCGCGTCCACGCCGCCGCCCAGCACTACGCCTGGTGGGCCGGACACCCCTCGGTCGGGCCCGAGCGGGCCGCCGCCGAGTCCGACGCCCTGCTCGCCGCCCTCGGCGCCCTCGTCGGCGGCGACACCGGTGCCACGGCCGGCGGCCCGCCGCACGGCCCGGCCGGCGACACCGGCGGCGAGCCCGGGGTCGACCCCCGCGCCACCGCCGTCGCCCTCGCCCGGGCCGCCGCGCCCGCCTTCGCCGCCGGCCTCCACTGGGGCGCCTGGGAGCGTGCCCTGCGCTCCGGCCAGGAGGCCGCCCGGCTCGCCGGGGACGTCGCCGAGGAGGCGTACTTCCACCACGAACTCGGCGTCCTCGCCGTCTGCGCCGGCAACCTCGGCCGGGCCCGCGCCGAACTGGAGGCGTCCATCGGACTGCGCGGCGTCCTCGCCGACAAGCGCGGCACCGTCGCCGGCCGCCGGGCCCTCGCCCTCGTCGCCGACCTCGCCCGCGGACAGGAGCCCCCGGCGGCCCCCCTGCCGTCCCGCACCGACTCCCCGCCCCGCGGCCTGCCGGTGGCCCGCGCCGCCGCCCACCCGGCCCCCGCCGAGCCGCCGACCGAGCTGCTGCCGCCGGTCCCCGCCGCCGCGCCGCCCGCCTTCCCGGCCTTCCCGGACTTCGCGGAGCAGGGCCCCACGGTCGTCTCGCGGGCCGCCGCACCGGCGGACGGACCGCGCAGGAGCCTCAAGGCGGGCATCCTCGACGGCACCCGCCGCAACCTCGCGGCCGTCGGCGCCGGAGCCCTCCTCGTCGCCGTCCTCGGCACCGTCGTCACCCTCGGCGCCACCTCCGGCACCGACGACACCCCCACCTCCGGCACCGTCACCACCGACAGCACCGCCGGCCAGGACGGCGCCGGCGAGGCCCCGGACACCGACGACGGCGCCCCCGCGGAGGGCGACACCGGCGACGACCCGGCCGAGACCGGCACGCCCACCACCTCCGGCTCGCCCGGCGCCACCACCCCCGGCACGACGCCCTCGGCGACCGGTACGGACCCGGCGGCGACCGGCTCCCCGTCGGCCACCGGCTCCGGCGAGCCGGACCCGACGGCGACGAGCGCCCCGGGGACGGAGACGGACCCGGCGGGCACGCCGCCGGCGACGACCGCGCCGGGACGGCCGACGACCACCAGGCCGCCGTCCTCGCCCACGGTGACGACCACGCCGCCCTCGCCGACCAAGCCGACGGCGACGACGCCGACGACCCCTCCGACGACCCCGCCCACCACGCCGCCGACGACCCCGACGACCGAGCCGCCGACGACCGAGCCGTCCACGGAGGAGCAGGCCCCGAGCAACTCGGCCTCGGCCACCCTCGACGGCGCCCCCACCGCCTCCGGCACCCCCACGATCAGCTGAGACCACGGAAAGGGGGACGGCCCCGGGCGCGCGTCGCGCCCGGGGCCGTCCCCCTCGTCGTACCGTCCGGCTAGAACAGCCGCAGCTTGTCGTCCTCGATGCCGCGCAGGGCGTCGTAGTCCAGCACCACGCAGCCGATCCCGCGGTCCGTCGCGAGCACCCGCGCCTGCGGCTTGATCTCCTGCGCCGCGAAGATGCCCTTCACCGGGGCGAGGTGCGGGTCGCGGTTGAGCAGCTCCAGGTAGCGGGTCAGCTGCTCGACGCCGTCGATCTCGCCGCGCCGCTTGATCTCGACCGCCACCGTCGCGCCGTCCGCGTCCCGGCAGAGGATGTCGACCGGGCCGATGGCCGTCGGGTACTCGCGGCGGACCAGGGTCCAGCCCTCGCCCAGCGTCTCGATGCGGTCGGCGAGCAGCTCCTGGAGGTGGGCCTCGACGCCGTCCTTGATCAGACCCGGGTCCACACCCAGTTCGTGGGACGAGTCGTGGAGGATCTCCTCCATCGTGATGATCAGTTTCTCGCCCGCTTTGTTGATCACGGTCCAGACGCCGGCCTCACCGTCGGCGCCTTCCTTCAGGGTGCACGGCGGCGACATCCAGTTGAGCGGTTTGTACGCCCGGTCGTCCGCGTGGATCGAGACGCTGCCGTCTGCCTTGATCAGGATCAGACGGGGCGCGGAGGGCAGATGGGCCGTGAGCCGGCCCGCGTAGTCCACGGAGCAACGGGCAATGACGAGACGCATGGTCGCCAACGCTACAAGAGGAGCGCCCTTCTACGCGATTCGGGCATCGGCATGAGCCGAACACCCGTCGGTTATCGGCCTGTTGTGTGCCCATTCTCCTGGTGCGGGCAGCACCGCGCGCTTACCGTGGAAGCTGGAGGTCGTCGTCCGTGCACGCTGCGTGGCGTACGTCGGCCCTCGTCCCTGCCCGCACAGACCCCGTCCGCGGGGTCGCGAGAGGAGAACCCATGTCGCTCGACGTCTCACCGGCACTGTTGGAACAGGCCGAGCGAGGCGAGGTCGACGAAGCCGCCTTCGTCGACTGCGTCCGGACCTCCCTGCCCTTCGCGTGGGAGATGATCAGTTCTCTGGTGGCCCAGCTGGAGGTGGAAGGCGGAGAGTTCGCCGACAACCAGACGCCCCCGCCGAACGAGCAGGCACGCGGTCAGCTGCTGCGCGCACTGGCGAGCGACGCGATCCGCGGTGCGCTCCAGCGCCACTTCGGGGTGCGTCTCGCCTTCCAGAACTGCCACCGCGTGGCGGTCTTCCCGCTGGACCCGGCGGTGGACGAGCGGCTCGCCCGCTTCACCTCGATACGGGGCCAGCTGCTCAACCAGTCTCCGGAACTCCGCGACTGCTGAGCCCGGCCGTCGCCACCGGGATCCGCCGGGACCCGAACGCCGCCGCTCCGCGTCGCGGGAGCCGCGATCGGTGCGTGTCGACGCGCACCGCCACGCGGGGACGCGGGTGCGGCGGCGTGTCCCGTCGCTCAGCCCAGCCGGGGGAGGACCTCGGCGCCGAGCCGCCGCAGGTTCTCCTCGGTGCCGGCGAGATCGCCGGAGCCCTCGGCGAGCAGGGCGAAGCGGGTGATGCCGGTGCGCTCGGCGGTCGCCGCCAGCCGGTCGGCCGCCAGCGACGGGGTGCCGACCGGATGGAGCGCACAGAGCAGTTCGGTGTAGGCCACCGGGTCCCGCATCGCCCGGTGCCGGCCGTCCACCGTCACATGCGCGTCGAGGCCCTGTCTCAGCCAGCCCGGCATCGCCTTCACCAGGGTCTCCGCCGCCTCCTGCGTGCGGTCCGCGAGCTGCACCACGCCCGCGGAGACGTGCCCGGCGCCGATCCGCGCGATCTCGCCGGGATCCCGCCCGGCCTCCCGCGCCCAGCGGGCCCAGGCCGTGACCATCTCCGCCTTGTCCTCGTCGCCGCAGTGCATGCCGAGGAGCATCGGCAGCCCGCGCTCGGCCGCCAGCCGCACGCTCTTCTGCGAGGTGCAGGCGACGACCACCTCCGGCGACGGCTCGCCGCCGATCAGCTCGCCGGCCCGCGGCACCACCGCCACCTCACGGAAGGAGAACCGTTCTCCCTCCGCGCCCACACGGGCCTCGGTCAGCCAGCGCAGCAACAGGTCCAGCGCCTCGGGGAAGCCGCGCTCGTACGCCTCCAGACCCGCGCCGAACACCTCCAGGTCCACCCAGGGCCCGCCGCGGCCCACCCCGAGGGTGAATCTGCCGCCGGAGGCCACATGCAGCAGCGCCGCCTGCTCGCCGAGGGCGACCGGGTGGACGCTCGGCAGCACGCTCACCGCCGTCCCCACCCGCAGCCGCCGGGTGCGCCCCAGCAGCAGCGCCGCCAGCGTCACCGCCGACGGACACACCCCGTACGGCACGAAGTGGTGCTCGGCCAGCCAGACCGAGTCCAGGCCCGCCTCCTCGGCCACCTCGGCGGTCCGCACCGCACGGTGCAGCGCCTCTCCCTGCCCCTGGCCCGGAAACTGAGCCGCCAGTACGAACGTTCCTACGCGCATCGCCTTCTGCCTCCTCGCGGCCGACGCGTTCATCCCCCTCGTACGGCAACAACGCCTGACACGTGCCAAAGGCAACGGCCGAACATGAAGTTCTTGCGATTTTCGGCCCGGGCGCCGGGATCGGGGCCCCGGCCACCGTGTCGCGGCCCGTACGCTGGAAGGAACGGTCCGTGTTCCCCGACCCCGTGAGGTGTGCTGTGTCCCCGCGTCACCACCGCTCCCGCCGCGGCGCCAAGCCCGAGGCGCAGGACGACCGCGACGACCGGTACGGCGGCTCGCAGCGCACCGAGAGCTGGCAGGGCGAGGAATGGTACGTACGCCTCGTCGCCGGCGCCAGCTCGCCGGGCAAGCGCTACCGCTGCCCCGGCTGCGACCAGGAGATCCCGGCCGGCGCCCCGCACGTCGTCGCCTGGCCCGAGTTCGGCGGCGTCGACGACCGCCGCCACTGGCACAAGGCGTGCTGGAACGCGAAGGACCGCCGCACCTCCCGGGTGCAGCGGTCCCGCAACGCGCCGAAGTACTAGACCGGCCGGCTCACACGTCCCGGCTGCTCAGCAGCGCGTACGCGCCCGCCAGCACCGCCGCCGTGATGCCCGTCAGGATGAACAGCGCCTCCCAGCCCGCCGGACCGCTCTCGCTGAACGGCGGCTGCGCGCTGTACAGCGCGATCATCTGCGAGGGCACCGAGTAGGTGAACAGCGCCTCCTGGATCCCCTTCAGCGCCGGCGCGAACATGAACAGGGCCGCCACCAGCGGCAGCAGCAGCACGCCGATCATCAGCGTGATCGCCCCGGCCGAGTGGCGCACCAGCGCCCCGACCGCCATCGACAGCAGGCCCAGCACCGCCAGGAACCCGGCCGCGCCGACCGTCGCCCGCGCCCACTCCGCGCCCGTCGGCTCCGCCGCCTCGACCATCGCCACCTGCGCCGTCGCCACCACGAACGCGACCACCAGGGTCACCGTGAAGACCAGCAGGAAGAAGACGATCGCCTTCGCCGTCAGCACCCGGGCCCGGCTCGGGCACGCCGTCAGCGTGGTCCGGATCATCCCGGTGCCGTACTCGGACGAGATGGTCAGCACGCCCAGCGTGATCACGCAGATCGAGGCCGGCAGCATCCCGAAGAAGCCCAGCGGCAGCGCCGACTCGTCGCCCATGTTCCCGCCCTCGCCGGCGGCGACCGCGGCCACGCCCAGGCCGATGAGGAGCATCAGCAGGACCATGGTGCCCAGCGTCCACATCGTCGACCGCACCGAGCGGATCTTCGTCCACTCCGAGGCCAGCGCGTCCCCCAGATGCGCCCGGCGGACCGGGATGGGGGAGACGTAGCCGTACGGCGGGGCAGGCGTCGGGGTCGGCGTCGGGGCGGTCATCGGGCGTCCTCGGTGGTGTCGCTCGGCTTCTGGAGGCTCGGCTGCGGAGTGCTCTGCGGAGGCGCGGCAGGGGCCGCGGGGGGCTGCGGGGCGGCGTACGGGTTCTGGCCGGGCGGCGGCGGGGCGTACCAGCCCTGCTGCGGCACGTCCGCCGGGACCGGTGGCTGCGGCGGCATCCCGTACCCCGGCTGACCGGGCTGCGCCGGGGCCTGGAGGTGGGCCAGCTTGTCGTCGGAGGAGCGGTAGTCCACCGCGCCCTGCGTCAGCCGCATGTACGCCTCCTCCAGCGACGCCTGGTGCGGGGACAGCTCCCAGAGCCGTACGTCCGACTCGTGCGCCAGGTCGCTGATCCTCGGCAGCGGCAGCCCGGTGACGCGCAGCGCCCCGTCCGGCTCGGAGAGGACCTGGCCGCCGGCCTCGGCGAGCACGCCGGACAGCTTGTCCCGCAGCCCGGGGTCGCCCGCGGGGGTGCGGACCCGCGCGAAGTCCGCCGAGTTCGCCGAGATGAACTGCTTCACCGGCATGTCGGCGAGCAGCTGGCCCCGGCCGATGACGATCAGGTGGTCCGCCGTCAGCGCCATCTCGCTCATGAGGTGGCTGGAGACGAAGACCGTGCGGCCCTCGGCGGCCAGCTTCTTCATCAGGTTCCGGACCCAGAGGATGCCCTCCGGGTCCAGGCCGTTGACCGGCTCGTCGAAGAGCAGCACCTGCGGGTCGCCGAGCAGCGCCGCCGCGATGCCGAGCCGCTGCCCCATGCCGAGCGAGAAGCCCTTGGAACGGCGCTTCGCCACGTCCTGGAGGCCCACCACGCCCAGCACCTCGTCCACCCGGCGGGCCGGGATGCCGGCCAGCTGGGCGAGCGACAGGAGGTGGCTGCGGGCGCTGCGGCCGCCGTGCACCGCCTTGGCGTCGAGGAGCGCGCCGACCTGCCGGGGCGCGTTCGGCAGCTGCCGGAACGGGTGGCCGCCGATCGTCACCTGGCCGGCCGTGGGCCGGTCCAGGCCCAGGATCATGCGCATGGTGGTCGACTTGCCGGAGCCGTTCGGTCCCAGGAAGCCGGTGACGACACCCGGCCTCACCTGGAAGGAAAGGTTGTACACGGCCGTCTTGGCGCCGTAGCGCTTGGTCAGGCCGACTGCCTCGATCATTCTCCAGCCCCATCGACAGCTCGGTGGTGTGCGATCGGGGCATGACGGCGCGCGGCCGGAAGGCCCCCGTACGAGTCAGGAGCTTATCCAGCCGTTGACGGTTCCCGCTCGGGTGAAGCGAGACCGAAGCGAAACCTCCGGGAGAAATCCGGGACGCCCCGGACCCCGCTTCGGGGGTTCCGGGGCGTCCGGGGACCGTACGGGCGGCGGCTCAGGCGTCCCGCCGCTTCAGCACCAGATAGCCGCCGAGCAGCGAGGCAGCCACCCAGACGAGCATGATCCCGAGCCCGCCCCAGGGCCCGTAGGGCGCCTTCTCCGTGCCGAGCGCGTCCGGCACCACCTGCATGATCTTGGAGCCGGCCTGGTCGGGGAAGTACTTGGCCACCTCCTTCGCCTTCGGCACCGCCGACAGGATCTGGGAGATCAGGAAGAAGAACGGCACCAGGATGCCGAGCGACAGCATCGAGGAGCGGAGCATCGTCGCCACGCCCATCGAGAAGATCGCGATCAGCCCCATGTAGATCCCGCCGCCGACCACCGCGCGCAGCACGTTGTCCGCGCCGATCGTCGTCCGGTGCTCGCCGAGCAGCGCCTGCCCGAGGAAGAACGACAGGAAGCTCGTCACCAGGCCGACCACGAGGGCGAGCACCCCGGCCACCATGACCTTGGAGAAGAGGAAGGTGGCCCGCTGGGGGACGGCGGCGAGCGAGGTGCGGATCATGCCCGAGGAGTACTCGGTCCCCACCACCAGCACGCCGAAGACCACCATCGCCAGCTGCCCCAGCACCATCCCGGAGAAGCTGACGAAGGTCGGGTCGAAGGTCGCCCGCTCCAGGTCGGACAGGTCGTCGAAGCTCGCCTTCAGGACCGCCGAGAGCGCCGCGCCCATCGCCACCGTGACGATCAGCGCGCTCGCCAGGGTCCAGACCGTCGACGAGACCGTCCGGATCTTGGTCCACTCGGACTGGAGGACCGCCGGTACCGCTGCCATCTGTCAGATCCCCTCGGTGGTCGAGCCGGAGCCCGGGGCGGGACCCCAGCCGGAGTTCGCGCCCCACGCGGGGCCGGGGGCCCGCGGCCCGCCGCCGTGCACGTCGGTGCCGTGCGCGTGGTACTCCACCGCGCTCGCCGTCATCTGCATGAACGCCTCCTCCAGGGAGGCGCGCTGGGCGCTCAGCTCGTGCAGCGTCAGCTGGTGCTCCGCCGCCAGCTCGCCCAGCTTCTCGGTGGTGGCCCCATCGACCTCCAGGGTCCCGTTGCCCGCCTCGACCACCACGAATCCGTTGGCCTGGAGCACGTCCCGCAGCCGTTCCTGCTGCGGAGAGCGCAGCCGGACGAAACTCCGTGAATTCTGCTGGATGAAATCCGCCATCGACGTGTCGGCCAGCAGCTTTCCCTGCCCGATCACGATCAGATGATCTGCCGTCAGCGCCATTTCACTCATGAGATGGCTGGAGACGAAGATCGTCCTGCCTTCCGCCGCCAGGGACTTCATCAGATTGCGGATCCAGTGAATTCCCTCGGGGTCCAGACCATTGACGGGTTCGTCGAACATCAGGATCTCGGGATCGCCGAGCAGCGCCGACGCGATGCCGAGCCGCTGCCCCATCCCGAGGGAGAAACCCTTCGACTTCTTCCGCGCCACCGCCGTCAGACCCACCAGGTCCAGCACCTCGGAGACCCGGCGCTCCGGGATCCGGTTCGACTGCGCGAGACACAGCAGGTTGTTGTAGGCCGACCGGCCCCCGTGCATCGCCTTGGCGTCGAGGAGCGCCCCGATGTACTTCAGCGGCTCGTCCAGCTCGCGGTAGTGCCGGCCGTCGATCCGCACCGTCCCGCTCGTCGGGTTGTCCAGATCGAGCATCATCCGCATCGTGGTCGACTTCCCCGCCCCGTTGGGCCCCAGGAAGCCGGTGATCATGCCCGGCCGGACCTGGAAGGAGAGATGATCGACCGCCGTCTTCGACCCGTACCGTTTCGTCAGTCCGTCAAGCTCGATCATGCGTACCAAGCTAAGGGCGTGCGAAACCCCCCGCCACCGGAGTGACGGGGGGCTGGGAACACGCGCTACCGGCTCCGCCGGGGCTTACCGGGTCTGCTGGGCCGGGACGCCCGCCGAGCGCTCCTCGTCCAGCGGGGAGCCGGCCGCGGCGACCGCGGCACCGGTCAGCGTGGCCAGCATCTCGCGGACGTTGGTCAGCTGGGCGTTGATGGAGTCGCGGCGGTTCGTCAGGGCGGCGAGCTCGCGCTCCGATTCCGAGCGGATCCGGTCGGCCTTGGCGTTCGCGTCGGCCACGATGTCCTCGGCCTGGCGCTGCGCGGTCTCCACCGTCTGGCGGGCCCGGCGCTCGGCGTCCGTACGGAGCTTCTCGGCCTCCAGGCGGAGCTGCTCGGCGCGGTGCTCGATCTCGGCGAGGCGCTTCTCGGCCTTGGCCTGACGGGAGGCCAGGTCGCGCTCGGACTGCTCGCGGCGCTTGGCCAGGTTGGTCTCGAAGTCCGCGGCGGCCTGGGCGGCCTTGGCGCGGGTCTCCTCGAAGAGGGCGTCCGCCTCCTCGCGCTTCGACTGCGCGTCCTTCTGCGCCTCGGCACGCAGCGAGTTCGCCTCGCCCTGCGCCTTCTCGACGATCCGGACGCCCTCGTCCTCGGCCTTCGCCTTGCGCTCCGCCGCGAACGACTCCGCGTCGTTCCGCACCTGCTGGGCGGCCGACTCGGCCAGCTCGCGGTGCTGCTCGGCGGCGCGACGGGCCTCCTCGCGCAGGTCCTTCGCCTCCTCCTCGGCGAGACGGAGGATCTTCTCGACGCGCGCGCCGAGACCGGCGTACGACGGCTCCGCGTCGCTCACCTGCGCCTGGGCGTTCTGCGTCTCGAGGTGGAGTTCCTCGATGCGCTTCTCCAGGGAGGTGATCCGGGCCAGAGCACTGTCACGGTCGGCGACGAGCTTGGTAATGCGGTCGTCCACCTGACCGCGGTCGTAACCACGCCGCACGAGCTCGAAGCCGAAGGGGGAGGAAGTGTCGCTCATGGGGTTCCTGTCGAATGAGACCGGTGAGGTGTTAGAGGGAATCCTAGGGGCCGAAGCGGCGTGTCATCGAGCGTATGCCCGTTTGATCTGGAGAATGTCCAGCCTTTTGAGTGGCTAGCCGTCCTGGGACTTGCCACTCGAACGAGTGGAACCCGAGGAAGCGCCCGCCTTGAGCCCGTCCTTGGTCCCCGCCGACGGAGTCTCGAATGACTCCAACGCCTCCAGCACGTCCTGGACACGGGAGATCTCGGCATTGATGTCCGTCCGGCGACGGGTCAGGACCTCCAGGTCGCGCCGGCCCTCCTCGACCAGCCGCTCCGCCTCGGCCTCCGCCTCCGCCTTGATCCGCTCCGCCTCGGACACCAGCGAACTCTTCTTCTGCTCGGCCTCCTTGAGGAGCGCGTCCGCCTTCCGCACGGCCGCGATCCGGACCTTGCTCGCCTCCGAACTCGCCTCGGAGACCATCTCCTTGGCCTTCTCCTCGGCCTCGGCGCGCTGCTCCTCGGCGGCCTTCACCAGCTTGTCGACCCGCTCGCCGGCCGTCTTCATCTGCTCGGCCGACTCGCGCCGCGCCCGCTCGTGCAGCTCCTCGATCTCGCCCTCGATCCGGCCCCGCAGCTCCTCGGCCCGCTCCCTTATGTCGGTCGCGTCCTTCCGCGCCCCGACCAGGAGCTCGTCCGCGTCGGTCCGCGCCTTCTCCACCAGCGCGTTGCCCTCCACGGTCGCCTCGGCGACGATCCGCTCGGCCTCCTTGCGGGCCGCGCCGACCATCGTGTCCGCCTGCGTCTCCGCCTCCGCGGTGGCGCGCAGCGCCTCCTCCTGGGCCTTGGCGACCAGCTGGTCGGCCTGCTCGGCGGCGTCCGCGCGCTTCTTCGCGCCCGCCTCGCGGGCCTCGTCCAGGGTCCGGTCGGCCTCCGCGCGGGCGTCCGAGCGCATCTGCTCGGCCGCCGCCCCGGCTTCCTCCTCGACCCGCGCCGACTCCGCACGGATCCGCTCGGCGTCCTGAAGGGCGGACTCCCGCTCCCCGGCGCCCTCGGCCCGCAGCCGCTCGGCCTCGCCGGCCGCGTCGGACAGGGTCCGCTCGGCCTCGGTCCGGGCGTCGGCGGTCACCGCGTCGGCCAGCTCGATGGCCTCGTCGGTGATCCGGCCCGCCTCCGTCGTCGCCTCGCCGACCAGGGCGTCCGCCTGCTCGGCCGCGTCCTGGCGGCGCTTGTCGGCGGCCTGCCGGGCCTCGTCCAGGATCTGCTCGGCGTCGGCCAGGGCCGCCGTCCGCAGCGCCTGGGCGTGCGCCTCGCCGTCCGTCTTGACCTGCTCGGCCTCGGCCCGCAGCCGGGTCGCGTCCCGCTCGGTGGTCTCGCGCAGCTCGGCCGACTCGGCCGCGATCCGCTCGGCCTCGGAGGTCGCCTCGCCGACGAGGGCGTCGGCCTGCTCGGCCGCGTCCTGGCGGCGCTTGTCCGCGGCCTGCCGGGCCTCGTCCAGGACCTGCGCGGCCTCCGCGCCGATCCGCTCGGCCTCGGAGGTCGCCTCGCCGACCAGGGCGTCGGCCTGCTCGGCCGCGTCCTGGCGGCGCTTGTCGGCGGCCTGCCGGGCCTCGTCGAGCACCAGCTCGGCCTCGGCGGCGATCCGCCCGGCCTCCGCCGTCGCCTCGCCGACCACGCCCTCGGCCTTCTCGGCCGCCTCCGAACGGATCCGGTTGGCGTCGTCCCGGGCGTCCGCCCGGGTACGGGCAGCGTCCTGCTCGGCCGACGCCAGCGAGTCCGTCGCCTCGGTCCGCACCCGCTGCGCGTACTCGGCGGTGTCCGCGCGGAGCTTCTCCGCCTCCGCGATCGCGTCCCCGACCGTCCGCTCGGCCAGCGCCTTCGCGGCCTCGGACTCCTCCTGGGCACGCGCCCGCGTGCGGGCCGCGTCCTCGGACGCCCGCTCCCGCTCCCCGTGCGCGTCGGCGCGGACCCGGTCCGCCTCCTCCTGCGCCTCGGTGCGGGTCCGCTCCGCCGCGTGCTCCGCGGCCGAGCGCAGCCCGGCGATCTCCTCCTCGGCCTGCTCGCGCAGCCCGGCGACCGAGTCGCGGACCTCCTGGGCGGCCCGCGAGGCGGCGCCGACCATCTCGGTCGCCCGCGCGTCCGCCTCCTCGACCAGGCGCTGCGCCTCGGCCTGCGCCTCCTCCACCCGCTTGCGGGCGGCGGCCAGCAGCTCCTCGGACTGCTCGCGGGCGTGCTCGCGCTCCCGGCCGGCCTCGGAACGCGCCGACTCCAGGGTCTCCTCGGCCTCGCGGCGGCGCCGTACGGCCTCCTCCTGCGCGGCGGCCAGCGCCTCGGCGGCCTCGGCGGCGACCCGCTCGGCGGCGGCCGCGGCCTCGGCCCGCACCCGGTCGGCGTTCTCCTGGGCCTCCGACCGCAGCCGCTCGGCCTCGGCCTCCGCCTCGGAGGTGAGCCGCTGCGCGGTCGTCTCGGCCTCGGAACGCGCCGCCGAGGCGTCCGCCGCGGCCTCGGTCCGCAGCCGCTCGGCCTCGGTCTCGGCCTGCTCCCGCAGCGTCCGGATCCGCTCGGCGCCCTCGGTCCGCAGCCGCTCGGTCTCCTCGGCGGCCTCGCGGCGGATCCGCTCGCCCTCCGCACGGGCGTCGGTCAGCTCCCGCCCGGCCGCGGCGACCTTCGCCTCGGCGTCGGTGTGCAGCCGGGTCAGCTCCTCGGCGGCCTCGGCGCGACGGGCCTCGGCGGCCCGCTCGGCGTCCGCGCGCAGCCCCTCGGCGGCCTTCTCGGCGGCCTCCCGGACCGACTCCGCCTGCTCCTCGGACTCGGCGCGCAGCCGCTCCGCCTCGGCCCGGGTCCGCTCCAGGGTCTCCTCGGCCTGGGTCCGGAGCGTCTGGGCGCGCTCCATCGCCTCCGACTTGACCTTCTCGCTCTCCGCGCCGGCGTGGGTGCGCAGCTCGTCGGCGTCGGCCTTCGCCTTGGCCAGCAGCTCCTCGGCGGTCTTCGCCGCCTCCTCGATCTGCTGGACGGCCTCGCGGCGGGCCTCGCCGCGGATCCGCTCGCCCTCGGCGATGGCCTCGGCGCGCAGCTGCTCGGCCTCGCCGCGCAGCCGCCGGGCCTCCTCCTGGAGCTCGACGGTCTTGGCCCGGTACTCCTTGGTGTCGTCCTTCGCCGAGCCGAGCAGCTCGTCGGCCTGCTCCTCGGCGCGGGAGCGCAGCCGGTCGGCCTCGGTCTCGGCCTCGCGGCGGATCCGCTCGGCCTCCTCGGACGCCTTGCGGGTGGTCTCGGCGGCGTCCTCGGACGCCTTGCTGAGGACCTCCTCGGCGCTGCGGGCGGCCTTGGCCAGCGCCGCCGCCGAGTCCTCCGCCGCGGCGGTGCGGGCCTTCTCGGTGGCCTCGGCGACCAGCTTCTCGGAGTGGGCGGTCGCCTCGCGGAGCTTCTCCTCGGCCTCGGCCTTGAGCTGCTCCGCCTTCTCGGTCGCCTCGCCCACGAGGCGGGCGATCTCGGACTTGGCGGTACGGGTGCGCTGCTCGTTGACGGAGTCGGCGGAGGCGAGGGTCTTGGCGGCGGACTCCTTGGCCTCCGCGAGCGCCTTGTCGGCCTCGGCGCGGGCCTGCCGCAGCTTCTCGTCGGCCTCCTGCATCCGCTGTTCGGCGGCGCGGGAGAGTTCGGTGGCCTGGCGGCGGGCCTGGTCGGTCTCGGCGACGGCGGTGGTCCGCAGCTGCTCGGCGTGACCGGTGGCCTCCTGGGCCTGGGTGGAGGCGGCCGTCATCAGCCGCTCGGCGTCCTTGCGGGCGCGCAGCAGAATCGCTTCGGCCTCGGCGCGGGCGGCCTCCGCCTCGGCGCCGACGCGGCGGCCGGTCTCCTCGGTGACGCGGGTGGCCTCGGTGCGGGCGGCGGTGAGCGACTGCTCGGCCTCGGCGCGGGCCTCCTCCATCAGGCGGCGGGCCTGGGACTCGGTGCGGGCGCGGAGCTGCTCGGCCCAGGCCACGTTCTCGTTGACGTGGGCCTCGACGGTCTGGCGGCGCTCGTTCAGCTCCTGGTCGAGCTGCTGGCGGCGCTGCACGGCCTCGGTGTGCAGCTCGGCCTGGAGGCGCGCCTGGTGCTCGGCGTGCTCCTGGAGGATCCGCTGGGTCTGCGCCCGGGCCTCGCGCAGCTCCCGCTCGGCGTCCTGGCGGAGCTGTTCGGCCTGCGCCTGCGCGTTCCGCAGCAGCTGCTCGGCCTGGTAGCCGATGTCCGCGCTGTCGTAGGCGGGCCGGGACGCGATGGTGCGCCGGGCCTCGTGGAGCTTGGCACGCAAGACCTCGACCTGGTACCCGAGGTCCTCGGCGTGCTGGACGGCCTTCTCGCGTTCCTTCTTCAGCCGGTCCATCTCGGCTTCGAACCGCGAGAGATGGTCGTCTTCAGCTCGGTGGCTCTCCTGGCGTTCGTAGCCCCGCACTGCGCGGTCCATCCTTCCCCGAGCTCTGCGAGCAGGGGAGACCCCAACCTGGTCGCAACATTCCGACGAGACCGTTCACCCGACAGAACGGCCCCCCGGGGAATCGTGGCAGATCGGACGACCCCGACATCCCGACTTCGGCGCCGCGCGAAGCGGCCCCGACCGGCCCCGGCCCGGAGTCGCCCACTCTACCGGGCCGGGAATACGGAGGTCAGTGCTCCGCTGAGGAGTGGTCAGCGGAAGGGGGTGCGGAGGTGACGAGTTCGGTCAGGACGCCGTGGCAGTCCTTGGGGTGGAGGAAGGTGATCCGGGAGCCCATGGAGCCGATCCGGGGCTCGTTGTAGAGGACCCGGACGCCCTTGCCGCGGATGGCCTCGGCGTCCCCGTCGACGTCGGCGGTGCCGAAGGCGATGTGGTGGACGCCCTCGCCGTTCTTGGCCAGCCACTTGCCCACCGCGGAGTCCTCGCGGGTGGGCTCCAGGAGCTGGAGGTAGGAGGCGCCGCCGTCGTCGGTGGCGTTGATCCTCAGCATGGCCTCGCGGACGCCCTGCTCCTCGTTGACCTCGGAGTGGTAGACCTCGAAGCCGTACGTGGCACGGTAGAACTCGACGGTCCTGTCCAGGTCGAAGCAGGCGATCCCGATGTGGTCGATACGCGTCAGCATGGCTCCAGTGCACCCCCGCCGGGATGGTTACGCAACGTGCGCGCCGTCACACCGGCAGGCCGGTGACCCGGCGCCGCACCGCTCAGTACATTGGCGGTAAACCCTCGTTCACTCCTCATCCCAAGGGGCCGTGCCTCATGTCTGGAACGACCGGTACCACCTCAGTGATCGTCGCGGGCGCCCGCACGCCCATGGGTCGCCTGCTCGGCTCGCTCAAGTCCTTCTCGGGCGCCGACCTCGGCGGCTTCGCCATCAAGGCCGCCCTGGACCGGGCCGGCATCGGCGGCGACCAGGTGCAGTACGTGATCATGGGCCAGGTGCTCCAGGCGGGCGCCGGTCAGATCCCCGCCCGCCAGGCCGCCGTCAAGGCCGGCATCCCGATGAACGTCCCCGCCCTCACCATCAACAAGGTGTGTCTGTCGGGCCTGGACGCCATCGCGCTGGCCGACCAGCTGATCCGCGCCGGTGAGTTCGACATCGTCGTCGCCGGCGGCCAGGAGTCGATGACCAACGCCCCCCACCTGCTCCCGAAGTCCCGCGAGGGCTTCAAGTACGGCGCGATCGAGATGCTCGACGCGATGGCGTACGACGGCCTCACCGACGCCTTCGAGAACATCGCGATGGGCGAGTCGACCGAGAAGCACAACACCCGCCTCGGCATCGACCGCGCCTCGCAGGACGAGATCGCCGCCCTCTCGCACCAGCGCGCCGCCGCCGCCCAGAAGAACGGCGTCTTCGAGGCCGAGATCACCCCGGTCGAGATCCCGCAGCGCAAGGGCGACCCGGTGATCTTCGCCAAGGACGAGGGCGTCCGCGCCGAGACCACCGTCGAGTCCCTCGGCAAGCTCCGCCCGGCCTTCGCCAAGGACGGCACCATCACCGCCGGCACCTCCTCGCAGATCTCCGACGGCGCCGCCGCCGTGGTCGTGATGAGCAAGGCCAAGGCGGAGGAGCTGGGCCTGGAGTGGATCGCCGAGATCGGCGCCCACGGCAACGTGGCCGGCCCGGACAACTCGCTCCAGTCGCAGCCGTCCAACGCCATCCGGCACGCCCTGAAGAAGGACGGCCTGTCCGTCGACGACCTCGACCTGATCGAGATCAACGAGGCGTTCGCCGCGGTCGCCGTACAGTCCATGAAGGACCTCGGCGTGTCCCCGGAAAAGGTGAACGTCAACGGCGGCGCCATCGCGCTCGGCCACCCGATCGGCATGTCCGGCGCCCGTGTGGTGCTCCACCTCGCCCTGGAGCTCAAGCGGCGCGGCGGCGGCATCGGCGCGGCCGCGCTCTGCGGCGGCGGCGGTCAGGGCGACGCGCTGATCATCCGCGTGGCCGGCAAGTAAGCACTTCCGACAGGAGAACGCAGCATGGTGGACGTCCCCGCTCTGGTCGCCCAGGCCCGGGAGGGCCGGCCGCGCGCCGTGGCCCGGCTCATCTCGCTGGTGGAGGGGGCGTCCCCGCAGCTGCGCCAGGTGATGGCGGCGCTGGCCCCGCTCACCGGGAACGCCTACGTGGTGGGCCTGACCGGCTCGCCCGGGGTCGGCAAGTCCACGTCGACCTCGGCGCTGGTGAGCGCGTACCGCCGGGCCGGCAAGCGGGTCGGCGTGCTCGCCGTCGACCCGTCCTCGCCGTTCAGCGGCGGTGCGCTCCTCGGCGACCGGGTGCGGATGTCGGAGCACGCCTCCGACCCCGGCGTCTACATCCGCTCGATGGCCACCCGGGGGCACCTGGGCGGCCTCGCCTGGGCCGCCCCGCAGGCCATCCGCGTCCTCGACGCGGCCGGCTGCGACGTGGTCCTGGTGGAGACCGTCGGCGTCGGCCAGTCCGAGGTGGAGATCGCCGGGCAGGCCGACACCTCCGTGGTGCTGCTGGCCCCGGGCATGGGTGACGGGATCCAGGCCGCCAAGGCGGGCATCCTGGAGATCGGCGACGTGTACGTGGTCAACAAGGCGGACCGGGACGGCGCCGACGCCACCGCGCGCGAGCTCAACCACATGCTGGGCCTCGGCGAGGCCCGCGGGCCGGGCGACTGGCGGCCGCCGATCGTGAAGACGGTGGCGGCGCGCGGCGAGGGCGTCGACGAGGTCGTGGAGGCCCTGGAGAAGCACCGGGCCTGGATGGAGGAGCACGGGGTCCTGGCGGAGCGCCGGCGGGCCCGTGCGGCCCGCGAGGTGGAGACCATCACCATCACGGCGCTGCGCGAGCGGATCGGCGACCTGCACGGGGACCGGCGGCTCGACGCGCTGGCCGAGCGGATCGCGACCGGCGCGCTCGACCCGTACGCGGCCTCCGACGAGCTCCTGGCGAGCCTGACCGGGAACTGAGCGGCCGGAACGCCGAAGGGCCTCCCCGTCCGGGGAGGCCCTTCGGCGCATCTCTGTCAGGTCACGGCTTCCCGCGCTTGCCGCGGAGCCGTTCGGCGACCGGCTTCAGCGACTCGTGGAGGTCGCCGAGCGCCTCCGGGGTGAGCCGGTCGATGAAGTGGTCGCGGACGGACTCCACGTGGTGCGGGGCGACCTTGCGCATGGTCTCCATGCCGTGGTCGGTGAGGACGGCGTAGAGGCCGCGCCGGTCGGACTCGCAGTTGACCCGCTCCACCAGGCCGGCGTTCTCCATCCGGGTGATCTGGTGGGAGAGGCGGCTCTTGGACTGGAGGGTGGCGGCCGCGAGGTCGCTCATGCGGAGCCTGCGGTCGGCGGACTCCGAGAGGTTGACGAGGATCTCGTAGTCGTTCATCGTCAGGCCGAAGGGCTGGAGGTCGCGCTCCAGCTGATGCGTCAGCATTCTCTGGACGTCGAGGAAGGTGCGCCACGCGCACTGCTCGGCGTCGGTGAGCCAGGGTGTGGCCGTCTCGGTGTCCATGATGTGGATTCTACCTAAGAAGTTGAATACTTGACGAAATCTGCGGGGTGACGCTCGGCACCCGCCGGACCGGCCGCGGTCCCCGCGCGGCCGTTCGAGGCGTCACGCTCCGCAGACTACCGCTCACAGCCCGAAGCGTCGCTGCAGGTCACCGAGCTGGCCGGGAAGGCGCGGCACCGCCCCCTGCGCCGCCTGGCCGGAACCGTGCGCACCGTGCCCGCCCGGCACCCCGGCCTGGGCCGGCGGTCCGCCGGTGTTCCGGTCGGCCATCAGCAGCTCCGTCGACTGGAGCAGCACCGTGCCCGCGCCCACGAACTCGAACTGGTGCTCCTCGCCCGAGGAGCCCCCGATGCCGGTCAGGGCCCGTACGCCGCCCATCACGCCCGTCAGGTAGGCGTGGTCGTAATGGTGACAGGGGGAGGGGCAGTCCGCCCAGCCGACCAGCGCCTGCGGGTCCACCCGCAGCGGCGGCTCCATGAAGACCACCGGCCCGTTGGACGCGGCGACGAACTTTCCGGTGCCGATCAGCGTCACGAACCCCGGCACGATCGACTGCTTCAGCGCCAGCGTCGGCTGGTAGGCCAGCAGGTTCCCCGAGCGGATCGTCAGATTGCCCTCGTCCAGGTCGTACGAGTTCACGTCGAAGGCCCGGTCCGCCAGCAGCATCTTGCCGGTGCCCTCGGCCACCACCCAGTCGCTCGCGTGCAGCGGCGAGTGGAAGGCGGTCCGCACCAGCCGGTCGAGCCGGCCGTGCCCGATGCCGTTGAACTCGATCCGCCCGTAGTAGGCGATCATCTTCCCCTTCTGGAGGAACCAGGGGGAGCCCTTCAGCTCGACGCAGAAGGTGTACGCGTTGACGTTGTCGTCCGACGGCAGGGTGTGCGGGTCGTGGATGACAGGGGTGCTCACAGCTTCTCCTCCGACGCCTGGACGTACACCGCACCGCTGCCGCTCAGCTCCAGCTGGAACGCCTCGCCCGAGCCGCGGCCCACCATGTCCCGCCAGCCCAGCGCGGCCGAGAGCTTGTTCCGCACGTCGCCGTGGTGGGCCACGTACGCCTGCGGGTCGACGTGGACCGGGCGGCCCGGCGCGATCGGCAGCTCGATCACCCCGCCGTGCGCCATGACCGCCACCGAGCCGTGGCCCTTGAGGGTGGTGGTGAAGAGGCCCTGCCCGGTCACCTGGCCGCGGACCATGCCCATGACGCCGCCCTGCGAGCCCATGAACATCGTGCCCTGCTCCAGGGTGCCGTCGAAGGCGAGCAGCCGGTCCGCCTCCACGTAGAGGGTGTCGCCGGTCAGCGCGATCACCTGGATGTGGTGGCCGCCGTGCCCGAACAGCACCGTGCCGCTGCCCTCGACGGTCATCAGCGGCGTCGCCTCGCCCGCCACCCGGCGGCCGATCATCGACATCAGGCCGCCCTGCCCGCCGGAGACGTTCGGCGTGAACGTGACGTCCCCGCGGTACGCCAGCATGGCGCCGCGCTGGCTGAAGAGGCGCTGCCCGGGGATCACGGTCGCCTCGATCATCTTGGAGTTGATCTCACGGAACGGCACTAGACGCCCCCCCCGATCGTGTTGCGCTCGCTCGGCTGCACGTAGACCAGCCCGTCGCCCTCGAAGCGGATCTGGAACGCCTCGCCGCCGCCCTCGCCGAGCAGGGTGCGGAAGGTCACACCCGACTGGAAGTGCTGCTGGAGGTCGCCCTGGTGGGCGACGTACGCGCCGGGGTCGACCGACAGCGGGTACTGCGGGGTCACCCGGAGCACCGTCGCCGGGCCGTCGGACATGATCGCCGCCTGCCCGGTGCCCTCCACCGTGGTGGTGAAGAGGCCGTTGCCGGTCGCGCCGCCGCGCAGGCCCGTGAAGGTGGTGCCGGTGCGCAGCCCCGCGTCGGCGCAGAGCAGGTTGCTCGCCTCCACCCACAGCTTGTCGCCGTGCAGCTGGACGAGGTTGATCTCGGAGGCCCGGTCGGCGAACCAGCAGGTCCCCTGGCCCTTGACCTCCATCACCTCCATCTGTTCGCCCGTCAGCCGCCGGGTGACCATGCCGCGCAGGCCCTCCCCGCCGCCGCTCATCTTCTTGAACGCCATCTGTCCGTCGTAGGCGACCATCGAGCCGTTCTTCGCCTTGACGGCGTCGCCGGTCATCGTCACGGCGAGCACCTTGCTGCCCTGGAGTCGGAACGTAGCCACGGGCTGAAGGTAGCGGGGACCCGGATAAAGAGACAGCAAAGTCGGCGTGCACAATGGATCCGCCCACCCTTGTGCATCCGTTCACAAGATCGCGCTCGGCAGCTCGCTCATCGGCTCGAACGAAGGTGACCCCTCCGTGGACCTCAAGACCGCTTCCTCGCTCCACCGCCTCCGGCTCGTCTCCGCGCCCGAGGCCGTCTCGTTCCTGCTCCTGCTGGTCTGCTCGGTGCTCAAGCGGACCACGGACTTCAACGCGGTGCCGGTGATGGGTGCCGTCCACGGTGTGCTCTTCGTCCTCTACGTGCTCTTCTGGCTGGACGCCTGGAACCGCACCAAGTGGGGCCTCGGCACCGCCGCCCTCTACTTCGCGCTCTCCGTCGTGCCCTTCGGCGGCTTCTTCGCCGACCGCAAGCTGAAGGCCGAGGCCGACGCGGCCGTCATCGCCTCCCGCGCCCGGGCCGAGGCCGCCGAGGGCGCGGTGAAGGCGTGATCGTCGCGTTCTCGGTCACCCCGCTCGGTGTGGGCGAGGAGGTCGGCGAGTACGTCGCCGACGCCGTCCGCGTGGTCCGCGAGTCCGGCCTGCCGAACCGCACCGACGCGATGTTCACCAGCGTCGAGGGGGAGTGGGACGAGGTGATGGACGTGGTGAAGCGGGCCGTCGCCGCCGTCGAGGCGCGCGCCCCGCGCGTCTCCGTCGTCCTCAAGGCCGACATCCGGCCTGGCGTCACCGACGGCCTCACCGCCAAGGTCGCGACGGTGGAGCGCCACCTGGGCGCCTGAGCGGCGGCCCCGCCCGAGCCCCCGGCGTCCGCCGGGGGCTTCTCGCTGCCCGGGGGGCTTTGAGCGAATGATCGACATCGGTTAACGTCCTCCTTGAGCAGTCGCTCAAGACGGGGGAACGGTCGTGGGGATCCACAGCGTGTTCCCGTTCCCGGCCGTCGCCGGCACCGGTGTCTCCGCGGGGGAGCGCCACCGGGCCGGCGGCGGCCGGACGTGCGCCGGGGGTGGGACCCGTAGGCGAGGAGGGGCGGGCGTGAGCCGGGAAGAGAAGGCGCGGGGGGCGCAGGACGCCAAGGGGCGGGAGACCCGCGAGAAGCTGCTCGACGGGGCCCTGCGGTCGCTGGTCGAGCACGGGATCGCCGGAACCTCCGCCCGGTCCGTCGCCGCCGCCGCGGGCGTCAACCAGGCGCTGGTCTTCTACCACTTCGGCTCCGTCGACGACTTGCTCGCGGCCGCCTGCCGGCGCGGCGCCGAACAGCGGGTGGCCCGCCACCGCGACCGGCTCCAGTCCGTCACCAGCCTCAACGAGCTGCTCGCCTTCGGCCGCGGGATGCACGACGAGGAGCGGGACGCCGGACACGTCGCCGTCCTCGCCCAGCTGCTCGCCGGAGCCCAGAGCCACCCCCGGCTCGCCCCCGCCACCGCCGCCGGGCTCGACCTGTGGATCGAGGAGATCGAGCAGGTGCTCCGGCGGGTGCTCGCCGGCTCCCCGCTGGACGGCTTCACCGACCCCGCCGGGCTGGCCCGGGCCGTCGCCGCCTCCTTCGTCGGGCTCGAACTCTACGAGGGCGTCGACCCGGACGGCGCCGAGGCCGCGCTCACCGCCCTGGAGCAGCTCGGCGCGCTGCTCGCCGCCGTGGAGGAGCTGAACCCGGTGGCCCGGAAGGCGGTCGCGTACACGCTGCGTCGATCGGGTGGACGCGGGCGCTAGAAAACCCTCACTCGGAGTACTCCAGTCGACACGCCGGATGGTGTCCCTTTTCGTGGGGACATCGACCCGATCGACGACAGCTGGAGGCACCGTGCGGCCGGGAGGCTACGACTACGACACCTACAGCCGGCTCGCCGGTCCCCTCACGGAACCGGGCACGGCGGACTACCAGGTGCAGTACACGAGTCTGCTCGCGAAGGAACCGCACCGAATACGAGCCGTCCTCCTGATGGCCCTCGCCCCGCTGCTCTCCGCGGTGCTGCTGGCCTACCTGGTCTGGCCCAGCCACTGGACCGTCCGCGAGGGCGACGACACCTGGCGCGTGCCGTACGACACGGTGATGCTCGTGTCGATCGGCCTCATCTGCCTCTTCATGCTGGTGAACGTCTCCTCGATCGCCCACGCCACCATGGTCGCCCGCGACCCCGTCCCGGTGTACCCCGAGCGGGGCACCCGGGTCGCCTTCCTCACCACGTACGTGCCCGGCAAGGAACCCCTCGCCATGGTGCGCGCCACCCTGGAGGCCGCCGTCCGCCTGCGGCACGACGGCACCCTGCACGTCTGGCTCCTCGACGAGGGCGACTCCGACGAGGCCAAGGCCCTCTGCGCCGAACTCGGCGTCCGCCACTTCACCCGCGCCGGCGTGCCCGAGTGGAACCGCCGGAAGGGCCCGCACAGGGCGAGGACCAAGCACGGCAACTACAACGCCTGGCTCGCCCTGCACGGCGACGCCTACGCGTACTTCGCCTCGGTCGACACCGACCACGTCCCGCTCCCCGGCTTCCTGGAGCGGATGCTCGGCTACTTCCGCGACCCCGACGTCGCCTTCGTCGTCGGACCGCAGGTCTACGGCAACTACACCGGCGCCGTCACCAAGGCCGCCGAGTCCCAGCAGTTCCTCTTCCACGCCCTCATCCAGCGCGCCGGGAACCGCTACCGCGCCCCCATGTTCGTCGGCACCAACAACGTCGTCAGGATCGCCGCCCTGAAGCAGGCGGGCGGCCTGTACGACTCCATCACCGAGGACATGGCCACCGGCTTCGAACTGCACCGCCGCAAGAACCCGGCCACCGGCCGGCGCTGGCGCTCGGTCTACACCCCCGACGTCCTCGCCGTCGGCGAGGGTCCCGCCTCCTGGACCGACTTCTTCAGCCAGCAGCTCCGCTGGTCCCGCGGCACCTACGAGACGATCCTCAAGCAGTACTGGAAGGCGCCGTTCAGCATGCCGCCCGGCCGCCTCCTCCACTACACGCTCATGCTCGTCTACTACCCCATGACGGCCGTCAACTGGCTGCTCGGCATCCTCAGCTGCGTCCTCTACCTGTGGCTCGGCGCCTCCGGCACCCAGGTCTCCTCCCAGGTCTGGCTCATGATCTACAGCGACGCCGTCGCCCTCCAGATCGGCCTCTACCTCTGGAACCGCCGCCACAACGTCTCCCCGCACGAACCCGAGGGCTCCGGCGGCCTCGCCGGCATGATGATGTCCGCGCTCTCCGCGCCCGTCTACCTCACCTCCCTCGGCTCCGCGGCGCTGCGCACCCACGGGCGCTTCGTCGTCACCCCCAAGGGCGGCGCCGCCAGCCCCGACCGGCTCCTCACCTTCCGCATCCACCTCTTCTGGGCGGCCGTCCTCGTCGCCTCCCTGGTGGCCTCGGCCCGCTTCGACCACACCCACGCGGCCATGCGCACCTGGGCGGTCCTCGCCCTCGTCATCGCGCTCGCCCCGGTCACCGTCTGGGCCTGGACCCTGCTGCGGGACCGCCGCGCCCGCACGGTCCGCGACCGGGCCCGCGCCCGGACCCGCGACCGCCGCCTCGCCCTCGCCCGGACGGGGATCGAGCTGCGCACCGTACCGCCGCTGCCGCAGCTCCCGCCCCTGCCCCCGAACCCGCCCGCGACCACGACGACCGGAGGGAACTGAGCCATGGCCTACCGGCCGTCCAAGAAGTTCAAGAAGACCCTGCTCGGCAGCGGCGCCGTCCTCGTCCTCGCGGCCCTCAACGCGCCCGCCGCCGTCTCCTTCGCCTCGGAGAAGTACCACGCCTACAAGATCGCCCAGCCGGGCTACAAGAAGAAGTACGGCTCCTGGGGCGCCGTCTCCGTCCCCGACGGGGCCCGGATCAACGCCATCCACGCCGCCCTCCTGCACACCGGCAAGGTGCTGCTGATCGCCGGCTCCGGCAACAACCAGAAGAACTTCGACGCCGGCACCTTCGACACCGTCCTGTGGGACCCGGTGAAGAACACCTTCAAGAAGGTCCCCACCCCCGAGGACTTCTTCTGCGCCGGCCACAGCCAGCTCCCCGACGGACGGCTCCTGGTGGCCGGCGGCACCGCCCGCTACGAGGTCCTCGACGGCGGGGTGAAGAAGGCCGGCGGCGGGATGCGGGTGAAGAACGAGAGCCCCGACAAGGCCGTCACCCTGAAGAAGGGCACCGTCTTCCGCTCCCCGTCCGGCGTCGAGTACGTCACCACCACCGATGTCACCGTGCCCAAGGCGAAGCGCGAGTTCGAGATCTCGTACTTCACGAGCGGTCAGATGAAGCCGTGGAGGACGAAGGTGACCGCGGCCGAGGCCCGGGTCTTCGTCGAGGCCGTCGAGGAGGGCCCGCAGGGCCTCACGACCCAGGCCGCCCAGTACGAGATCGTCGGCCTCAAGGGCAAGCAGGCCGACAACGTCTACGGCCTCGCCCAGAAGCTCACCACCGAGAAGCAGGACTTCCAGGGCATCAGGGCCGCCTACGAGTTCGACCCCGTTGCGGAGAAGTACATCCCGGTCGCCCCCATGAAGGACGCCCGCTGGTACCCGACCCTGGTCGGCCTCCAGGACGGCAAGGTCCTCGCCGTCTCCGGGCTCAACGACGTCGGCGACGTCGTCCCCGGCGACAACGAGATCTACGACCCCGAGACCAAGAAGTGGACGAGGGGCCCCTTCCGCTACTTCCCCACCTACCCCTCGCTCTTCCTCACCAAGGGCGGCAAGCTCCTCTACACCGGCTCCAACGCCGGCTACGGACCCGCCGACAAGGGACGCGCCCCCGGCCTGTGGGACCTGAGGACCAACCGGTTCACCGCCCTGCCCGGCCTCACCGACCCCGACCAGCTGGAGACCTCCGCCTCCCTGATCCTGCCCCCGGCGCAGGCCCAGAAGGTGATGGTCCTCGGCGGCGGCGGCGTCGGCGAGTCCGCCAAGTCCACCGCCCGCACCTCCATCGTCGACCTGAACACCGACAGCCCGACCTTCAAGGACGGCCCCGCCCTCCCGCAGGGCACCCGCTACCTCAGCAGCGTCCTGCTCCCCGACGACACCGTCTTCACCACCGGCGGCTCCCGCGACTACCGGGGCCGCAGCGGCAGCGACATCCTCAAGGCCCAGTTCTACGACCCCGCCGCCAACGCCTTCGCCGCAGCCGCCGACCCCACCGTCGGCCGCAACTACCACTCGGAGGCGCTGCTCCTGCCGGACGGCCGGGTCGCCACCTTCGGCTCCGACCCGCTCTTCGACGACAAGGACAACACCAAGCTCGGCACCTTCGAACAGAGCATCGAGGTCTTCACCCCGCCCTACCTCCACCGGGCCGGCGCCGACCGCCCCGCCCTCGGCGAGGGCCCGAGGGAACTCGACCGGAACGGCCGCGCCACCTTCCGGACCAAGGACGCCGGCCGGATCGCCGAGGCCCGGCTGATGCGGCCCAGCGCCGTCACCCACACCACCGACGTCGAACAGCGCTCGGTGGAGCTGGGGCTGGCGAAGGGCAAGGACGGGCTCACGGTCACCGTGGACGCCCCCGAGGACCGCACCCTCGTCCCGCCCGGCTGGTACATGCTCTTCGTCACCGACGACGCCGGAATCCCGTCCGAGGCCACCTGGGTTCAGGTGAAGGGGGACTGACGCCCGGTCAGGACTCCGCGCGCCGGGCCAGCCCCAGCGCGTAGTCCGGCCACCAGGTCCCCGCGGACGGGCCGCCCCGGCACGGCCCGTCCGAATCCCCGGGGCGCTTGATCCACAGATACGCGTCCACCAGCGCGTCCCCGGTCCGGTCCGTCGGCGGCACGCCGAGCGACCGGCCCGGGGGATTGCACCACGCCTCCGCCCGGTCCCCCGGGAGGGGGCCGGCCCCGTTCCGGCTCGTGTCGACGGTGAAGTGCATCCCGCCGAGCAGCCCCGACAGCGTCGCCCCGAAGTCCCGCACCACCGCGTCGGTCTGGAAGTTCGACACGTTCAGCGAGAAGCCGTCCGCGCGGGAGATCCCCGCCCGCCGCAGCGGCTCCACCAGCTTCCCCGGATCGTCGATCCACGCCGGATTCCCCGCGTCCAGGTAGACCCGGGTCCGCGGCTGCCGCTTCAGCCGCTCGACCGCCTCCGTGAGCAGCCGCGACCGCTCCTCGTGGTACTGCCCCGGCGTACAGCCGTCCACCATGTGCGGCACCGCGTCCGGCTCCAGCACCACCACCGCCGAGGCGTCCCCGATCGCCGAGGCGAAGGAGTCCACCCACGCCCGGTACGCCTCCCCGTCGTGCGCCCCGCCCGCCGAGTACATGCCGCAGTCCCGGTGCGGGATGTTGTACGCCACGAAGACCGCCGTCCGGTCCTCGGCCGTCGCCCCGCGCACCGCCCGCTGGATCTCCGGCACCGGGTCGTCCCCGGCCGGCCAGTCCGCGACCGGCTGCTCCGAGATCCGCTTCAGCACCCGGGCGTCGTCGGCGCGGCCCTGCGCCTGGTAGCTCCGGACCTGCTTCGCCGCGTCGCTCTCCGGATCCACCCAGAACGGCGAACCGCCCGTCGGCGCCGGAGCCGAGCCCTTCGTCGCGGCCGGCGGCCCGACGGGGGAGCGGGCGGGCCCGTCGGAGGAACAGCCGCTCGCGGTCAGCAGCAGCGCGCTGAGCAGGGCGAGCGTGGCGGTGGCGGTGGTGCGGCGGGACATCCGGCCCCCAGGGTCGGCGACGAGGGGAGTGCGGGCATGGGTCGGCCCGCGGGGAAACCGGACAGACCGCGCCATCGTGGCATGCCGGTCATCCGGCGTCCGGCTGCGACACCGCCATCCCCAGCGGCGTCCGCTCGTACAGCACCTGGTGGCCGTAACGGCGCGAGGTCAGCAGCCCCGCCTCCCGCAGCACCGACAAGTGCGCCGACACCGACGACGGCGCCCGGCCGAGGAGATGGGCCAGCGCCGTCGTCCCCATCGGCTCGGCGAGCGCGCACAGCACGTCCGCCCGCACCGGGCCGAGGAGCCGGGCGAGAGCCTCGGGGGTGCGCCCCCGACGCTCCGTCCACAGCCCGCCGATCCCGCGCGCCGGGTACACCACCGTCGGCTGCCACGGCTCCTCGAAGCCGCTCACCACCTCCGGCCAGATGAACACCGACGGCATCAGCACCAGACCCCGCCCGCCCAGCGCCCGCACATGCTCCCCGCGGTAGCTCACCTCCAGGACCGCCGCCTCCGGGTCCCAGGCGAACGACGGGTGCAGCTCGCCCAGCAGCCGCTCCAGCCCCCCGTCCGCGAGCCGCCGCGAGTGGTAGGCCACGTCCGCTTCGAGCAGCGCCCGCAACCGCGGCCACTCGGGCGCGACCAGCGCCTCCCAGGCCGCCCCGAGCAGATCGGCCAGCCGCTCCACCGCCCCGGCGGGATCGGCCAGCAGCCGCCGCCCCTCCGCGCTCCGCGCCGCCCCCGGCGTGCAGGCCAGCGCCCGCGCCATGTCCGGCCCCGCCAGCGCCGGATCGACCGCCCGCACCGCCGCGAGCTCGTCCTCGAAGGACGCGGCGGGCCCGAGCGGCGGCGGGTACAGGAAGTCCGGCGAATGCCCCCGCTCCGGCATGAGCAGCTGGAGCGGCGCCAGCTCCAGCGCCCGCGCGGCCCCGCCGATCCGCCGCAGCCACGGCAGGTGGTACCCCTGCTGCCGGGGTCGCGCCAGCACCCGCACGGCCGACTGGGTCTCCCACAGCGGCGACACCGCGAACCGGATCCGCAGCGCGTCCGCCTCCCCGAAGAGCAGGTGATAGGGCACGACCCCTCCTCGGATTCGGCTGGAGCCGAAAGTCTAGGCCCGGCCGCCTCCCCGCCCGCAGGCTGCCGCCATGTCCCCGACCGACACGGCCGCCGCCGCACCCCCGGCCGCCGCCGCGCCCCCGCCCGGCTACCTCGCCGTCTTCCGCGTCCGCGAGTTCCGGTGGGTCTTCGGCGCGCACGTGCTCTCGCTCCTCGGACTCGTCGTCAGCGAGATCGCGCTCACCGTCCTCGTCTACGACCTCACCCGCTCCCCGCTCCTCTCCTCCCTCACCTTCGCCGTCGGCTTCCTCCCCCACCTCCTCGGCGGCACCCTCCTCGCCGGCCTCGCCGACCGCCACCCGCCCCGCCGGGTCCTCGTCGTCTGCGACCTGATCTGCGCCGGCGCCGTCGCCCTCATGGTGCTGCCCGCCACCCCCGTCGCCGGGCTCCTCGTCCTGCGCTGCGCCGTCGCCGCCGTCGCCCCCGTCTTCCAGGGCACCCGCATGGCGACCCTCGCCGACATCCTCGGCGAGGGCGACCTCTTCGTCCTCGGTCGCTCGCTCCTGCGGATCGTCTCCCAGTCCGCCCTCCTCGCCGGCTTCGGCGTCGGCGGCGTCCTCCTCACCGTCGTCCCCGCCCGCGGCGCCATCGCCCTCACCGTCGCCGGCTTCCTCCTCTCCGCCCTCCTGCTGCGCCTCGGCACCGCCCGCCGCCCCGCCCGCGCCGCCGCCGGGCACGAGGGCCTCGGCGCCACCTGGTCCCTCCTGCGCGACCGGCGGATCCGCGCCCTCATGCTGCTCTTCTGGGTGCCGCCGCTCTTCGTCGTCGTCCCCGAGGCCCTCGCCGCGCCCTACGCCGCCGGACTCGGCGTCTCCACCGCCGCCCTCGGCCTCCTCATGTGCGCGATGCCCGTCGGCACCATCGCCGGCGAACTCCTCGCCGGCGCCGTCCTCCGCCCCGCCACCCGCTCCCGGCTCGTCGCCCCGCTCCTCCTCGCCGGCTTCCTCCCCTTCCTCCTCTACGCGCTCCACCCCGGCCCCGCCCTCGCCGCCCTCGCCCTCGTGCTGGCCGGAGCCGCCGGCGCGTACACCCTCGGCCTCGACGCCTGGTTCGTCGCCGCCGTCCCCGAGGAGCGGCGGGGGAGGGCCATGACCCTCATGACGGCGGGCATGATGACCGCCCAGGGCGTCGGCATGGCCGGCGCGGGGCTCGTCGCCGAATTCGTCCCCGTCCACCTCGTCGTCGCCGGCGCCGGGGCCCTCGCCACCGCGGTCGTCGCGGCCCTCCTGGCCGAGACGCGTGCGTCGGGCGGCCGAAAGGTGAGACGGGGCTGACCGCCATATGACCAGTCGGTAAGGTCGACGCGTGCCGAAGCCGCTCAGTCTCCCCTTCGACCCCATCGCCCGAGCCGACGAACTCTGGCAGAAGCGCTGGGGCCCGGTCCCCTCGATGGCCGCGATCACCTCGATCATGCGCGCCCACCAGATCCTCCTGGCCGAGGTCGACGCCGTGGTCAAGCCGTACGGGCTCACCTTCGCCCGCTACGAGGCCCTGGTGCTGCTCACCTTCTCCAAGGCGGGCGAGCTGCCGATGTCGAAGATCGGCGAGCGGCTGATGGTCCACCCCACCTCGGTGACGAACACGGTGGACCGCCTGGTGAGGTCCGGCCTGGTCGACAAGCGCCCCAACCCCAACGACGGGCGCGGCACGCTCGCCTCCATCACCGAGAAGGGCCGCGAGGTGGTGGAGTCCGCCACCCGCGACCTGATGGAGATGGAGTTCGGCCTCGGCGCGTACGACTCCGAGGAGTGCGCCGAGATCTTCGCCCTGCTGCGTCCGCTGCGGGTCGCGGCGCACGATTTCGACGAGGGCTGACCCCAGCGAAGATCGCCCCGGAACGTGCGGTTACGCTCGTCGGCATGAAATCCAGCGTGCTGACCCGCTACCGCGTCATGGCGTACGTGACCGCCGTCATGCTCCTGATTCTCTGCGGGTGCATGGTCGCCAAGTACGGCTTCGACACCGGCGAGGACGTGACCTTCGCGGTCTCCCAGGCCCACGGTGTCCTGTACATCATCTACCTCGTCTTCGCCTTCGACCTGGGCTCCAAGGCCCGCTGGTCCTTCGGCAAGATCGTGTGGCTCCTGCTCTCGGGCACGATCCCCCTCGCCGCCTTCTTCGTCGAGCGCAAGGTCGTCGCCGAGGTGAAGCCGCTGGTCAGCGGCGCGCAGCCGGTTCCCGCCCGGGCCTGACCCTCACCCCCGCACAGATGTGCGGGGGTTTCTCATCGACATTTACTAGGACGTCCTAGTAAATTCGAAGGCATGGACGCTGACGCCATCGAGGAAGGCCGCCGTCGCTGGCAGGCCCGTTACGACAAGGCCCGCAAGCGCGACGCCGACTTCACCACGCTCTCCGGTGACCCGGTCGAGCCGGTCTACGGGCCCCGGCCCGGGGACACCTACGAGGGGTTCGAGCGCATCGGCTGGCCCGGTGAGTACCCCTTCACCCGGGGACTGCACCCCACCGGCTACCGGGGCCGCACCTGGACCATCCGCCAGTTCGCCGGCTTCGGCAACGCCGAGCAGACCAACGAGCGGTACAAGATGATCCTCGCCGCCGGCGGCGGCGGGCTCTCGGTCGCCTTCGACATGCCCACCCTCATGGGCCGCGACTCCGACGACCCCCGCTCGCTCGGCGAGGTCGGCCACTGCGGCGTCGCCATCGACTCCGCCGCCGACATGGAGGTCCTCTTCAAGGACATCCCGCTCGGCGACGTCACCACGTCGATGACGATCTCCGGCCCCGCCGTGCCCGTCTTCTGCATGTACCTGGTCGCCGCCGAGCGCCAGGGCGTCGATCCGGCCGTGCTCAACGGCACGCTCCAGACCGACATCTTCAAGGAGTACATCGCCCAGAAGGAGTGGCTCTTCCCGCCGGAGCCGCACCTGCGCCTCATCGGCGACCTGATGGAGCACTGCGCCGCCGGCATCCCCGCGTACAAGCCGCTCTCCGTCTCCGGCTACCACATCCGCGAGGCCGGGGCGACGGCCGCGCAGGAGCTGGCCTACACCCTCGCCGACGGCTTCGGCTACGTCGAGCTCGGCCTCTCCCGCGGCCTCGACGTGGACGTCTTCGCCCCCGGCCTCTCCTTCTTCTTCGACGCGCACCTCGACTTCTTCGAGGAGATCGCCAAGTTCCGCGCCGCCCGCCGGATCTGGGCCCGCTGGATGAAGGAGGTGTACGGGGCGAAGACCGACAAGGCGCAGTGGCTCCGCTTCCACACCCAGACCGCCGGCGTCTCGCTCACCGCCCAGCAGCCGTACAACAACGTGGTGCGCACGGCCGTGGAGGCGCTCTCCGCCGTCCTCGGCGGCACCAACTCCCTCCACACCAACGCCCTCGACGAGACCCTCGCCCTCCCGAGCGAGCAGGCCGCCGAGATCGCGCTCCGCACCCAGCAGGTGCTCATGGAGGAGACCGGCGTCGCCAACGTCGCCGACCCGCTGGGCGGCTCCTGGTACGTCGAGCAGCTCACCGACCGCATCGAGGCCGACGCCGAGAAGATCTTCGACCAGATCAAGGAGCGCGGCCTGCGCGCCCACCCGGACGGGCAGCACCCGATCGGGCCGATCACCTCCGGCATCCTGCGCGGCATCGAGGACGGCTGGTTCACCGGCGAGATCGCCGAGTCCGCCTTCCGCTACCAGCAGTCCCTGGAGAAGGGCGAGAAGCGCGTCGTCGGCGTCAACGTCCACCACGGATCGGTCACCGGCGACCTGGAGATCCTCCGGGTCAGCCACGAGGTCGAGTGGGAGCAGGTCCGGGTCCTCGGCGAGCGCAAGGGCCGGCGGGACGAGGCGAAGGTCCGCGCCTCCCTCGACGCCATGCTCGCGGCCGCCCGGGACGGCTCCAACATGATCCCGCCGATGCTCGACGCGGTCCGCGCCGAGGCCACCCTCGGCGAGATCTGCGACGTGCTCCGCGACGAGTGGGGCGTGTACGTGGAGCCCGCCGGCTTCTGATCCGGACGAGCGCCCGCGGACGCGGACGGGGCCGGTACGGGAATCCCGTACCGGCCCCGTCCGCGTTCCTCAGCGGACCGAGCCCAGCACCTTCGACGGGGTGATCCGGAGCGTCACCCGGACCTCCTCCGGCGGCAGTTCCAGGTACTCCCGCCCGGCGTCCGGGCCCTCGTACTTCTCCGCCAATGCCACCGCCAGGGCCCGGCCCTCGTCCTCGGTGACCGTCGCCGAGCCGCGGATCTCCGTGTAGCGGTCCGGGTCGCGGCGGTCGAGCAGGATGAGGGAGACCCGGGCGTCGGCCCGGATGTTCTTGACCTTGCGGCGGCCGTCCTGGCTGGAGATCAGGACGTCGTCGCCGTCCCGGCCCACCCACACCACCGAGGTCTGCGGGGAGCCGTCGGGCTGGATGGTGGCCAGGACCGCGTGGTTCACGTCGTCGAGCAGGGCGCGTACCGCCGGGGAGAGCCGTGTGTCCGTACGAATGATCATGCGGGCACGCTAGCCGAGTGCCGCCACCGCGCCCAGGCCGCCGACCAGCAGCGCCGAGAGCCGTGCCACCCACTGGCCGTCCACCGGCTCGGCGCTCACCAGGGCCCGGTGCACCACCGCGCCCGCGACCACGTCGAAGATCAGGTCGTCGGTGGCGTCCACGGTGACCGGGTCGCGGTCGGCGGGGAGCTCGCCGCGCTCCTGGGCCCGCCGGCGCCCGTCCAGGACGAGCCGCTTCTGGCGCTCCACGATCGAGGTGCGGATCCGCTCGCGCAGCGGGGCGTCCCGGGTCGACTCGGCGACCACGGCCATCAGGGCCGTCTTGGTCTCGGGGCGCTCCAGGAGGGCGGCGAACTGGAGGACGACGTGCTCGATGTCGGCCTGGAGGGAACCCAGGTCGGGCAGTTCGAGTTCATCGAAGAGGACGGCGACGGCGTCGACGACCAGTTCGTTCTTGTTGGCCCACCGGCGGTACAGGGTGGTCTTGGCGACTCCGGCCCGGGTGGCGACGTCGCCCATGGTGAGTTTGGACCAGCCCAGTTCCACCAGGGCCGCGCGGGTCGCCTCCAGGATGGCCGTGTCGGCCTCGGTGGAGCGGGGGCGGCCGGTACGGGTGGTGCGGGGGGTGGGTCGGCCGGACTTGCATGACATGGACGACGACCATACCCGCCGGTAGGTACGGCGCCAGAGGCGCGCGATGTGAGGCAGTTCACGGCCCGGGGCTCCCCCCGGCCCGGCCTCGGCCATTACGCTACGACCCGTAGCGAAAGGCTCTGAGCGGCCCGAGCGACAACCATCGCAGGACCGCCGGGTGGGGACCCGGCGGGTACGGGCGCCCTCGGCGGAGGGCGCTGTTCAGCCATGGCTTACCGGTTCCGCGCGCGGAGGGGGGAGGATGTACGCATGCAGCCCCGAAACATGTCCATGAGCGGCGTCGTCGACCTCGCCGCCGTGAAGGCGGCCGGAGAGGCCAAGGCGAAGGCGGAGCAGGCGCGCGCAGAGGCCGCCCGTCACGGCGGACCCGCGGCGGTGCCGCCCTCCGCCCTCGTGATCGACGTCGACGAGGCGGGCTTCGAGCGCGATGTGCTCCAGCGTTCCGCCGAGGTACCGGTCGTCCTCGACTTCTGGGCCGAGTGGTGCGAGCCCTGCAAGCAGCTGGGCCCGCTCCTGGAGCGGCTGGCCGTGGAGTACGACGGCCGCTTCCTGCTCGCGAAGATCGACGTCGACGCCAACCAGATGCTGATGCAGCAGTTCGGCATCCAGGGAATTCCGGCCGTTTTCGCGGTCGTCGCCGGTCAGGCGCTGCCCCTGTTCCAGGGTGCGGTGCCCGAGGCGCAGATCCGCCAGACCCTCGACCAGCTGATCCAGGTCGGCGAAGAGCGCTTCGGTCTCACCGGCCTCGCCGTGGACCGGGACGCGGAGGGCTCCGAGGCCGCCGAGCGGCCGGCCGCCGGACCCTACGACGCCCTGCTGGAGGCGGCCATGGCCGCGCTGGACGCGGGCGACATGGCCGGCGCGGTCCAGGCGTACAAGAACGTGCTGGCCGACGACCCCGAGCACCCCGAGGCCAAGCTGGGCCTCGCCCAGGCCGAGCTGCTCGCCCGGGTGCAGGGCATGGACCCGCAGACGGTGCGGAAGAACGCGGCGGACGCCCCGGCGGACGCCGCCGCGCAGATCGCCGCCGCCGACCTGGACCTGGTGGGCGGTCACGTCCAGGACGCCTTCGGGCGGCTCGTGGAGACCGTGCGCCGGACCGTCGGCGAGGACCGGGACGCGGCGCGGGTGCGGCTCCTGGAGCTCTTCGAGGTGATCGGCCCGGAGGACCCGCGGGTGATCGCGGCCCGGCAGGCGCTGGCCCGCGTGCTCTTCTGACAGGTGCTCTGACCTCCTCGGACCGAGCGCTTGCTCAGTCCCGGCACGGTCCCGGATCGTCCGACGATTTGGCGACACGGTGACAAGTGGCGGCCGCGCTTTACCAAATCTTGATAATCGCGGCCGCTGTTACTTGCAGTAAATCGAACCCGTGGGTCTGTCCGGGTTCACCCTTCCAAAAGCGGATATTCCGCACCACGCGCCTCCACCCTGTGTGCCCACCCGGCGGCATCGCGCCATGGCGCGGTCACGCATCCGTTACTAGCGAGTAATGAACCCCTTGTGCGGGCGCCGGGAATGGACCACGATCGGCCACGCTCGGTCCGAACCGCACGCCCCGGCAACCGCCTGGGACGCGCGGCGAGGGTCCCCACCGGGCGGGCCGGCGCCCCTGGCGGCCGGCCATCGGACAGGGGGGTTCCTGCTCCCACCGGGCAGGACCTGTCCACCGGGCCGTGCGCACGCGCGGCACATGGTTGTCGCTCGGGGGTGATCGCCGGTGATTCGGACGCGCGTCGCGCCTCCTGATGCCTCGGCGCTCTCCTTCCCGAGGACGTAGCTCTTCTCCCATCCCAGGACGGGCCCCGGGCCCTTCTGGAGATGTACGTCCGAGAAGGAGGATTCTCATGAAGTCCCAGGTTCGTGGCGGGACCAGATGGAAGCGGTTCGCCGTCGTCATGGTCCCGAGCATGGCCGCCACGGCCGCGATCGGTGTCGGCCTGGCGCAGGGCGCGCTCGCCGCGTCCTTCGCGATCTCCGGCCAGGAGTTCAAGGTCACGACGGACAAGCTCGAGGGCACCGAGTTCGTCCAGTACGGCAGCATCGCCAAGGGCAACACCCTTGAGGGCAAGCCGTTCGCCGCTCCGGTCGCCGTCTCCGGCTTCGACACGGCCAAGATCACCAACATGTGCCAGTCCGTCGTGACCCCGGTTCCGGGTCTCGGCGACATCACCCTCCGCCTGGAGGCCGGCACCGACGCGGCCAAGACGGGCAAGGACGAGGACAAGGTCCAGGCCAAGGACATCTACCTCGATGTCTCCTACCTGGACGCCGACGCCGACTTCAAGAACATCGACATCGGCGTCGCGGCCGGCTCGCTCCCGAAGCGCGAGGGCGGCCAGGGCATCCAGCCCGACACCCAGGCCAACCCGAACGGCTTCGCCCAGCGCGCCGACAGCGTCACGCTGAGCAACGTCAAGCAGAAGGCGTGGGCCACCACGGCCGCCACCTTCAAGCTCCCCGACCTGAGCCTGTCCCTGCACCGGGGCACCTCGAAGGAGTGCTTCTAGCACAGAGCGGTCCCCCGGGACCGAGCTGTCCTGAGGGCGGGGCCGCCGCGCGCGGTCCCGCCCGCCGGGCACCTTCGCCTTCTCTTCTTTCTCAGCAACACCGCTTCCAGGGAGCTGTTTTCCATGAGCGCCGAGACCCCTGCCTCCCCCGAAGTCCCCAAGGAGAACCGGTTCAAGGTCTGGCGGCAGACCCGGCCCTTCTGGGCGGGACTGTTCACCATCCTCGCCAGCGTGCCGATCGCCTACCTCCCGTACGGGGACGTGCGGCTCGGCAACATCACCCTGGCCATGGCCACGACCGCCGGCGCCGGCGCGCTGATCATCGGCGTCCTGCTCTTCACGCTCGGCCTGACGATGTGGTTCCAGCCCGTCGTGCGGGTCTTCGCGGGTGTCGCGGCGATCGTGCTGGGCCTGGTCTCCATCCCCGTGTCGAACTTCGGCGGTCTCGTCATCGGGTTCTTGTTCGCCCTCGTCGGCGGCGGCATGTCCGCGGCCTGGGCACCCGCCCCGACGGTCGAGGAGACCGGCGACGCGGAGCACGACGGTGAGCCGGTGGCCTCCGGGAAGGACGCGTACGCCTTCGAGACCGGGACGCAGGCCGTACTGGCGGCCGGAGTCCCGGAGCAGCGCGAGGCGCAGGGGCCGGCGACCGACACGACGATCGACGCCAACGGCGGGAGGAACAGTGCGGGGTGACGAGACCCAGCAGGGCCTCGGGAGGAGCGGGCCGCGCCACGCGGCCCCTCGCAAGACGCTGCTGAACAGGATCCAGGGCCCCGCGGGCAAGGCCATGGCGCTCGCCGCCATGCCGACCGCGGTGCTCGTGGGCATGGGCCTCGCGCCCAGTCCCGCCCTGGCCGACGAGAAGGACATCCCCTTCGCCCCCGGCCCCTGTGTGACCCGCTCCGACGAGCCGGTGGCGGAGGAGACGACGGCCACGCCCACGGCGAAGGCCACCGAGACCGCGAAGCCGGAACCGACGGCGACGGCCACCAAGCCGTCCGAGCCGTCCGAGCCGTCCGAGGAGCCGACGGCGACCCCGTCCGCGACCGCCACGCCCACCGCCACGGCGACCCCGGAACCCACCGCGACCACGACGGCTCCGGCGACCGCTCCGGCGACCGCGGCCGCCCCGGGCGGGGCGCAGGAGGCCGCGCCCGCCGCGGCGGAGACGGCCGCGCCCACGCCCACGCAGTCGGTCGATCCGCTCGACCCGCTGGGTGTCGGCGACGCCATCAAGGACTTCTTCGACGGGCTCGCCCCGGAGCGGGAGCCCACGGCGACCCCGTCGGCCACCCCGTCCGCCACCGCGACGCCGGCCCCGTCGGCGACGACGGCCGCCCCGCGGCAGAAGGCGGCCACGGCGGACGACGACGCCCCGGCGACCGGGGCGCCCGCCGCGGAGACCGAGGAGAAGGCCGCCGAGAAGCCCTCCGGGACCACGGAGAAGCGTCCGGCCGACGCCGACGCCGACGCCGACGGGACACAGGACGGCGCCGACCGGACCAGGGCCGCCATCGAGGAGGCCGCCGAGAAGGCCGGCGCCGAGGTCGAGGAGCTCGACGAGAGCGCCCAGGGCCTGGACGCCAAGCCGGACACGGACATACCCGACGGGGCCAAGCCCCGCTTCCCGTGCCCGGAGCCGGACCCGGAGGCGCTCGCCGCCGCCGACCTGGAGCAGGGCATCCCGCTCCTCCCGGACGAGCCGTGGCGGCTGGACACCACGCTGCTCACCCTGAAGGGCCTGAAGTACCACGGCATCGTGGAGGTGAAGACCTCCAGCGGCCAGATCAAGAAGGTCCTGAAGTTCACGGCGAAGAACGGCATCGACATCAAGGACCTGCACCAGACGACCGTCCACTCGGACGGCCGCAAGGGGCACGTCCGGTCGGACAAGGGCTCGACCTCGACGATCACGAACGGCACGGTGACCATGTACACCGAGTCGATCAAGGGCAACCTCTTCGGGATCATCCCCGTGGAGTTCACCCCGCAGACCCCGCCGCCGCTCGACGTCCCGCTCGCCATCTTCTCGAACGCGACCGTCATCCAGGCCGGTCAGTTCGGCGGCACCCTCAGCATCAAGGGCCTGCGCAACAGCATCGAGCCCGGCTGATCCCCCGTACCGCTCCGGGAGCCGCACACGGCGAAGCCCCCGTCCGATCCGTCGGACGGGGGCTTCGTCATGGTGCCGTGCGGGCGCGTCAGGCGCGCTCGGCGCCGCCGAGGTGGTGGACGCGGACCATGTTGGTGGTGCCGGGGACGCCGGGGGGCGAGCCGGCGGTGATGACCATGGTGTCGCCCTCGTTGTAGCGCTGGAGCTTCAGCAGCTCGGCGTCGACGAGGTCGACCATCGCGTCGGTGTTGTCGACGAACGGGACGAGGAAGGACTCGACGCCCCAGCTCAGCGTGAGCTGGTTGCGGGTGCCCTCGTCCGTGGTGAAGGCGAGGATCGGCTGCTGGGTGCGGTAGCGCGAGAGGCGGCGGGCGGTGTCGCCGGACTGGGTGAAGGCGATGAGCGCCTTGCCGTCGAGGAAGTCGGCGATCTCGCAGGCCGCGCGGGCCACGGAGCCGCCCTGGGTGCGCGGCTTCTTGCCCGGGACCAGGGGCTGGAGGCCCTTGGAGAGCAGCTCCTCCTCGGCCGCGGTGACGATCTTCGACATCGTCTTGACGGTCTCGATCGGGTAGGCGCCGACCGAGGACTCGGCGGAGAGCATGACGGCGTCGGCGCCGTCCAGGATGGCGTTGGCGACGTCGCTCGCCTCGGCGCGGGTCGGCCGCGAGTTGGTGATCATCGACTCCATCATCTGGGTGGCGACGATGACCGGCTTGGCGTTGCGGCGGCACATCTCGACGAGACGCTTCTGCACCATCGGCACCCGCTCCAGCGGGTACTCGACGGCGAGGTCGCCGCGGGCCACCATGACGGCGTCGAAGGCGGCGACGACCTCGGCCATGTTCTCGACGGCCTGGGGCTTCTCGACCTTGGCGATGACGGGGACCCGGCGGCCCTCCTCGTCCATCACCTTGTGGACGTCCTTGACGTCGGCGGCGTCGCGGACGAAGGAGAGGGCGACCATGTCGCAGCCCATCCGGAGGGCGAAGCGGAGGTCCTCGACGTCCTTCTCGGAGAGGGCCGGGACGTTGACCGCCGCACCGGGCAGGTTGATGCCCTTGTGGTCGGAGATCACGCCGCCCTCGATGACGACGGTCTTGACCCGGGGGCCCTCGACCTCGACGACCCGCAGCTCGACGTTGCCGTCGTTGATGAGGACCTGGTCGCCCTTGGAGACGTCGCCCGGAAGGCCCTTGTAGGTGGTGCCGCAGATGGACTTGTCGCCGGGGACGTCCTCGGTGGTGATGGTGAACTCGTCCCCGCGGACCAGCTCGACCGGACCCTCCGCGAAGGTCTCCAGACGGATCTTGGGGCCCTGGAGGTCGGCCAGCACACCGACGGCGCGGCCGGTGTCGGCGGCGGCCTTGCGGAGGCGGTCGTACCGCTCCTGGTGCTCTGCCTGGGTCCCGTGGCTCATGTTGAAACGGGCCACGTTCATACCGGCCTCGATGAGAGCCTTCAGCTGCTCGTACGAGTCGACGGCGGGGCCCAGCGTGCAGACGATTTTGGAACGGCGCATGAGGCGGATCCTATCGGTTTGTTTCACTGCGGAATATTCCGGCTGGCGGAAAGTACAAATGGGCGCGGGCCCGCTCAGGCGTTCACCTTTTCGGACGTGTTTCCGGCCGCCGTTCCGGCGGTCAGCTCGAAGGTCTGACGGGCGATCTCCAGCTCCTCGTCGGTCGGCACCACGGCCACCGTCACCCGGGCGTACTCGGGCGAGATCACCCGCGGCTCGTCGGACCGCAGGGCGTTGAGGCCGGCGTCCACGGCGAGCCCCAGCTCCTCCAGGCCGGCGATCGCGGCCTCCCGCACCGGCGCCGCGTTCTCGCCCACGCCGGCCGTGAACGCCACCGCGTCCACCCGGCCGAGCACCGCGTAGTACGCGCCGATGTACTTCTTCAGCCGGTGGACGTAGATGTCGAAGGCGAGCGCGGCCCGCTCGTCGCCCTCGTCGATCCGGCGCCGGATCTCGCGCATGTCGTTGTCGCCGCAGAGCCCGACGAGCCCGGACCTCTTGTTGAGCAGCACGTCGATCTCGTCGGCCGACATGCCCGCCACCCGCTTGAGGTGGAAGGTGACCGCCGGGTCGATGTCGCCGGAGCGGGTGCCCATGACCAGGCCCTCCAGCGGGGTCAGGCCCATGGAGGTGTCCACGCAGCGGCCGCCGCGCACCGCCGAGGCGGAGGCGCCGTTGCCGAGGTGCAGCACGATCACGTTCACCTCCTCCGGCTCCTTGCCGAGCAGCTTCGCCGTCGCCCGGGAGACGTACGCGTGCGAGGTGCCGTGGAAGCCGTAGCGGCGGATCCGGTGCGCGTCGGCGGTCTCCACGTCGATCGCGTACCGGGCCGCCGCCTCCGGCATCGTGGTGTGGAAGGCGGTGTCGAAGACCGCGACCTGCGGCAGGTCGGGGCGGAGCGCCGTCGCGGTGCGGATGCCGAGCAGGTTCGCCGGGTTGTGCAGCGGCGCCACCGGCACCAGCCGCTCGATCTCGGCGAGCACCTCGTCGTCGATGACCGTCGGCTCGGTGAAGCGCAGCCCGCCGTGCACCACCCGGTGGCCGATCGCGGCCAGTTCGGGGGAGTCCAGACCGAGCCCGTCCGCCGCCAGCTCCTCGGCGACCGCCTTCAGCGCCGCCGCGTGGTCGGGGATCGGGCCGGTCCGCTCGCGCCTCGCGCCGCCCCCGCCCTGGAGCGGGGTGTGGGCGAGCCGGGAGGTGTCCTCGCCGATCCGCTCCACCAGGCCCTGGGCGAGCCGGCTGCCGTCGCTCATGTCGAGGAGCTGGTACTTCACCGACGAGGAACCGGAGTTGAGGACGAGGACGCGGCTGGGGGTTCCCGGGACGGGGATTCCGGGGGCGGGGGTGGTCATGCGGTGGGCTCCTGGGCGTCGGCGGCCCCGGCGGGGACCTGGGACTGGATCGCCGTGATGGCGACCGTGTTGACGATGTCGCTGACGAGGGCGCCGCGCGAGAGGTCGTTGACCGGCTTGCGCAGGCCCTGGAGGACCGGGCCGACGGCGACGGCGCCGGCCGAACGCTGCACCGCCTTGTAGGTGTTGTTGCCGGTGTTGAGGTCCGGGAAGATCAGCACGGTCGCCTGCCCGGCCACCTCCGAGTCCGGCAGCTTGGTCGCCGCCACGGAGGGCTCCACGGCCGCGTCGTACTGGATGGGGCCCTCGATCCGCAGCGCCGGATGCGCCTCGCGGACCAGCTTGGTGGCCTCGCGCACCTTGTCGACGTCGGCGCCGGAGCCCGAGGTGCCGGTGGAGTACGAGAGCATCGCGATCCGCGGCTCGACGCCGAAGCGGGCCGCGGTGGCCGCCGACTGCACGGCGATGTCCGCGAGCTGCTCGGCGTCCGGGTCGGGGTTGACCGCGCAGTCGCCGTAGACGAGCACCTTGTCGGCGAGGCACATGAAGAAGACGGAGGAGACGATCGAGGCGTCCGGCTTCGTCTTGATGATCTCGAAGGCGGGGCGGATGGTCGCGGCGGTGGAGTGGACGGAGCCGGAGACCATGCCGTCGGCCAGGCCCTCCTGGACCATCAGGGTGCCGAAGTAGTTCACGTCCGCGACCACGTCGTAGGCGAGTTCCACCGTGACGCCCTTGTGGGCGCGGAGCGCCGCGTACTGCTCGGCGAAGGCGTCCCGCAGCTCGGAGGTCTGCGGGTCGATCAGCTGGGTCTCCCGCAGGTCCACGCTGAGGTCGGCGGCCTTCTTGCGGATGGCCTCGACGTCGCCCAGCAGGGTGAGGTCGCAGACGTCCCGGCGGAGCAGCACGTCGGCGGCGCGCAGCACCCGCTCCTCGGTGCCCTCGGGCAGCACCACCCGGCGCCGGTCGGCCCGGGCCTGTTCGAGCAGCTCGTGCTCGAACATCATCGGGGTGACCCGGCCGCTGGGCGCCACGGAGATCCGCTTGAGCAGATCGGCGGTGTCCACGTGCCGTTCGAAGAGGCCGAGGGCGGTCTCCGCCTTGCGCGGGGTGGCCGCGTTCAGCTTCCCCTCCAGGGCGAAGAGTTCGGCGGCGGTCGGGAAGCTGTTGCCGGGGACGGATATCACCGGGGTGCCGGGCGCGAGCCGGGCCGCCAGGGTGAGGACCGCGTCGCTGGGCCGCTCGTCCAGGGTGAGCAGGACGCCGGCGATCGGGGGCGTACCGGCCGAGTGGGCGGCGAGCGCGCCGACGACCAGGTCGGCGCGGTCCCCGGGGGTGACGACCAGGCAGCCGGGGGTCAGGGCGTTCAGGAAGTTCGGGAGCATCGCGCCGCCGAAGACGAAGTCCAGGGCGTCGCGGGCGAGCCCGGCGTCGTCGCCGAGGACGACGGTGGCGCCGAGGGCGTGGGTGATCTGGGCGACGGTCGGCGCGGCGAGCGCGGGCTCGTCCGGGAGGACGTAGCAGGGGACGGGCAGCCGGGCGGCCAGCCGGTCGGCGATGACCTCGCGGTCCTCGGCCGCGACCCGGTTGACGACCATCGCGAGGACGTCGCAGCCGAGCCCGTCGTAGGCGCGGAAGGCGTTGCGCGCCTCGGCCCGCACGGACTCGGCCTCCTGGCCCTTGCCGCCGACGACCGGGATGACCGAGGCGCCGAACTCGTTCGCCAGGCGGGCGTTGAGGGCCAGTTCGTCGGGGACCTGGGTGCCGGCGAAGTCGGTGCCGAGGACGAGGACGACCTCGTACTCCCGGGCGACCGCGTGGAAGCGGTCGACCAGCCGGGAGAGGAGTTCGTCGGTGCCCTGCTCGGCCTGGAGCGCGGACGCCTCGTGGTAGTCCATGCCGTAGACCGTCGAGGGGTCCTGGGCCAGCCGGTAGCGGGCGCGCAGCAGGTCGAAGAGGCGGTCGGGCCCGTCGTGCACCAGCGGCCGGAACACCCCCACCCGGTCCACCTGTCGGGTGAGGAGCTCCATGACTCCCAGCTCGACGACCTGGCGGCCGTCCCCGCGGTCGATCCCGGTCACGTACACGCTGCGCGTCACGCCGTGGTCTCCTGTCCAGTCCTGCGGAAGGGGCCCGTCCCGTGGACGGGCCGTCCTGCGTGAGGGCCCGGCCCGCCTCGGGCCCGGCCCTCGCCCTGCGCCTACCCGCCCCGTGTCGACCTTCGACCTCGAAAGTCAATCTTCGGCCTCGAAAACAATCCGACAGGGCGGCATTACCCCCTTGACAATACCCCTGCACCTGGGTAGGTCGCCCGCTGTACGAAGGGCCTCCGCCAAGGGACGAAAGACCCCCGGACGGACCCGTTCCCGGCACGCGCGGAGCGGCGGCGAGCGCCCCGGACGCGTCCGTCGTGTGAGAATCGAAACGGCTCAAACGGAACCTCGACCGAGCAGGAGACAGAGCACGATGCGCATCGGAGTCCTCACCGCAGGCGGCGACTGCCCCGGTCTGAACGCAGTGATCCGGTCGGTCGTGCACCGGGCCGTCACCAACTACGGGGACGAGGTCATCGGCTTCGAGGACGGCTACGCCGGCCTCCTCGACGGCCGCTACCGCGCCCTCGACCTCAACGCCGTCAGCGGCATCCTCGCCCGCGGCGGCACCATCCTGGGCTCCTCCCGCCTGGAGCGCGACCGCTTCGCCGCCGCCTGCGACAACGCCAAGGCGCTCGTGGAGAAGAGCGGCTTCGACGCCCTCATCCCGATCGGCGGCGAGGGCACCCTGACCGCCGCCCGGATGCTCTCCGACGCCGGCGTGCCGGTCGTCGGCGTCCCCAAGACCATCGACAACGACATCTCGTCGACCGACCGCACCTTCGGCTTCGACACCGCCGTGGGCGTCGCCACCGAGGCGATGGACCGGCTGAAGACCACCGCCGAGTCCCACCAGCGGGTGATGGTCGTCGAGGTGATGGGCCGTCACGCCGGCTGGATCGCGCTGGAGTCCGGCATGGCCGGCGGCGCCCACGGCATCTGCCTGCCCGAGCGCGCCTTCGACCCGGCCGACCTGGTCAAAATGGTCGAGGAGCGCTTCGCCCGGGGCAAGAAGTTCGCCGTCATCTGCGTCGCCGAGGGCGCCCACCCCGCCGAGGGCACGATGGACTACGGCAAGGGCGAGATCGACCAGTTCGGCCACGAGCGCTTCCAGGGCATCGGCACCGCCCTCGCCTACGAGCTGGAGCGCCGCCTCGGCAAGGAGGCCCGCCCGGTCATCCTCGGCCACGTCCAGCGCGGCGGCACCCCGACCGCGTACGACCGCGTCCTCGCGACCCGCTTCGGCTGGCACGCGGTGGAGGCGGTGCACCACGGCGACTTCGGCAACATGACCGCGCTGCGCGGCACCGACGTGAAGATGGTGCCGCTGGCCGAGGCCGTCACCCGCCTCAAGACGGTCCCGGAGGACCGGGTGCGCGAGGCCGAGTCGGTCTTCTGACCGTCGTACGGGGCCGGCTTCCGGCCCCCGTGAACACCCAGGACGGAGGTCCCGCGCGGCGGGACCTCCGTCCTCGTTTCCACCGGACCCAGGTCCTGCTCCGCCCGGCGGGCGGAGCCCGCGGGGCGGGATTCGGAAGAGACGGCCTAGTGGCCGACCGCCGCCCAGAAGTGGTCGGAGACCGCTTCCAGGTACGCGCGGCCCTCGTCGCCCGTGGCTCCCGACGCGCCCCAGCTGGACGTCGCCGCCATCCGGGAGTGGTACTCGGTGTGCAGCAGCGCGAGCGCCGGTTCCACCACCCGCCGGGTCAGCGGCAGCATGCGGACGACCGGCTTCACGTACGCCTGCCAGCGCGTCGTCGCCGCGTCCCGCAGCAGCTCCGCCAGCCGTTCGGTCCCGCCGGTGGCGGTGACGAGGGCGCGCGGGCCGAGACCGAGGACCTCGGCGAGCGCTGCCGTCTGCCGTTCGGTGCCCTTCCAGCCGCCCTCGTCCTCCATCCGGCGGTACGCGTGCGCGGCGACGCCGACCTGCCGGGCCAGGTCCTCCGTGGAGAGTCCGCGCGCCACCCGGTGCTCCCGCAGGGTGGAGGCGACGGCGATCAGATCGGCGGGCGAGCACCACAGGACGCCCGCGAGGGCGGTCAGCTCCTGTTCGCTCGGCACGAGGGTGCCGCGCTCCCAGGCGGCGACGGTGTCGGGCGTGACGGAGAGGCCGTACTGGGCGCGCAGGCCGTACGCGACATGGCCCGGTGCCATGCCGAGCCCCTGGCGCAGGCGGCGCGCGGCCGGGGCGTCGAAGGGAGGAGAGGGATGGTGCACCTCGCCACGGTAGGGGCGCGGGAGGATCTGTGGCTACGGTGCGTTCATCTGAGGCCACGGCCTGTAGGAACGTGGGAACCGGTCGGTAATCGGGCTGTGACGTCCGGTGAGCGGTGATCGCGGAGGAGTGGCGGAGGAAGCGGCGGAGGAGCGGCTTCCGCGCTCAGCGGCCGCCGCGCCAGCGGTACTGGAGCTCCGGGCGGCCGATCTGGCCGTACTGCGGGGCCCGGACCGCCCGGCCCTCGGTCACCAGGTGCTCCAGATAGCGGCGGGCGGTGATCCGCGAGATGCCCACCGCCGTGCCCGCCTCCGCGGCGGTCAGCCCGGCCGGCACCTCCCGAAGGGTGCGGGTGACCGCCTCCAGGGTCGGCCCGCTCAGGCCCTTGGGCAGCGTGGCGGGGTGCGGGGCGCGCAGCGCGGCGAGCGCCCGGTCCACCTCGTCCTGCCCGGACGCCTCCCCGGCCGCCCCCCGGAACTCGGCGTACCGCACCAGCCGGTCCCGCAGCGTGGCGAAGGCGAAGGGCTTGAGCACGTACTGCACGACCCCGAGGGACACCCCCTCCCGCACCACCGCGAGATCGCGCGCCGAGGTCACCGCGATGACGTCCGCCGCGTGCCCTGCGGCCCGCAGCGCCCGCAGCAGGGCGAGACCGTGCCCGTCCGGCAGGTAGAGGTCGAGCAGGATCAGGTCGACGGGGACCCGGTCGAGCATCCGGACCGCGGCCGCCCGCGAGTGCGCGACCCCGACCACCCGGAAGCCCTCCACCCGGCCGGCGTACAGCGCGTGCGCGTCGGCGGCGACGGGGTCGTCCTCGACCACCAGCACCCGGATCTCCTGCGTCCCGCTCACGCGGCACCTCCCTCGGCGCCGGGCTCCGGGGCGAGCCTCGCGCCGGGCTCCGGACCGGGCTGCGGTCCGCGCTCCGGCCCTCGTCCCGGTCCGGGTTCCGGTCCGGATTCCCCGGCGGGTGCCGGGGCTTCGGGCCTGCGGGGGAGCGGGACGCGGACCGTGAAGCGCGCGCCGCCGCCCGGCGCCTCGTCCAGGGCGAGCGTGCCGGAGGCGCGGGTGACGGCCTGGCGGACCAGCGCCAGGCCGAGGCCCCGGCCCGGTCCCCGGGTGGACCAGCCCCGGCCGAGGACCGCGTCCCGGTCGGCGGGGCGGACCCCGGGCCCGCTGTCGTCGACCCGGAGCAGCAGCTCGCCGTCGCCGGCGCGCGCCGCGACCGTGACGGTCACGCGCGCGTGCGGGGTGCCGCCCGCCGCCTCCACCGCGTTGTCCACGAGGTTGCCGAGGACGGTGACGAGGTCCCTCGGCTCCAGGGCCGGCGGGAGCAGCCCGTCGTCGATCCGGCTGTCCTCGGTGAGGACCAGCTCGACGCCCCGCTCGTTGGCCTGCGCCGCCTTGCCGAGCAGCAGCGCCGCCAGGACCGGCTCACCGACCGCGTCCACCACCCGGTCGGTGAGCGCCTGGGCGAGCTCCAGCTCCGCCGTCGCGAACTCCACCGCCTCCGTCACCCGCCCGAGTTCGATCAGCGACACCACCGTGTGGAGCCGGTTCGCCGCCTCGTGGGCCTGCGACCGCAGCGCCTCCGTGAACCCGCGCTGCGAGTCCAGCTCGCCCGACAGCGACTGGAGTTCGGTGCGGTCCCGGAGCGTCACCACGGTGCCGCGCCGCTCCCCGCCCACCACCGGCCGGGTGTTGACGACGAGGACCCGCTCGTCGGTCAGGTGCGTCTCGTCCACCCGGGGCTCCGAGGAGAGCAGCGCCCCGGTGAGCCCGGCCGGCAGCCCGAGCTCCGCCGCCGGCCGGCCGACCACCCCCTCGTCCAGGCCCAGCAGTTCGCGCGCCCCGTCGTTGATGAGCGCGATCCGGCGCCGCCCGTCGAGCATCACCAGGCCCTCCCGCACCGCGTGCAGCGCGGCCTCGTGGTAGTCGTGCATCCGGCTCAGCTCGCCGGCGTTCATCCCGTGGGTGTGCCGCCGCAGCCGGGCGTTGATCACGTACGTGCCGGCGCCGCCGAGCGCGAGCGCCAGGCCCGCCATCCCGAGCAGCGCGGTCACCTGCTCCCGTACCTGCGCGCTGATCCGCTCGATCGTGATGCCCGCGCTGACCAGGGCGACCACCCTGCCGCCGGAGAGGACCGGCGTGATCGTCCGCACCGAGGGGCCGAGGATCCCGAGGTGGGTCTCGGAGAAGGTCTCGCCGCGGAGCGCCGGCTCGATGTGCCCGAGGTAGTGGCGGCCGATCTGGTCCGGCTCCGGGTGCGTCCACCGCGTCCCGTCCGGCGCCATGATCACCACGAAGGCCACGTCGGCCCGCCGGCGCAGCTCCTCCGCGTACGGCTGGAGCACGGCGGACGGATCGGCCGAGCGGGCCGCGGCCACCACGGACGGCGAGCCCGCGACGGCCGTGGCGGTCGCCGTGGACTGCCGGCGCGCGGTCTCCTCGGCCTGGTCCTGGTCCGTGAGGTACGCGAAGACCGCGCAGCCCGCCACGACCGCGGCCATCAGCACGACCTGCATCGCGAAGAGCTGGCCGGCCAGGCTGCGGGGCCGTGGCCGGGGGAGGGGGCGGAGGAGCGGGAGACGCATGCGAGCAAGTGTGCACGCCTCGATTTGCTCCGGAGCGTTGCGTTCCCGAATCGTGCCCTTCCCGCGGACCGGGTCCGCGCCCGCCCCGGGGACCGGTGACGTTTCGGCCATGAACGAAACGCACGCAACGGTGACCCCGGTCACAGGCTGATGGATAGTCGCGGAGTCCACCGGGACGTGGACACCCATCAGCGCGAGGAGGACCCCGTGGCCGCACGCCGGGACCGTACCCACTATCTGTATCTGGCCGTCATCGCCGCCGTCCTGCTCGGCGTCGGTGTCGGCTTCCTCGCCCCAGGCGTGGCCGTCGAGCTGAAGCCGCTGGGCACCGGCTTCGTGAACCTGATCAAGATGATGATCTCGCCGATCATCTTCTGCACGATCGTCCTGGGCGTCGGTTCGGTCCGCAAGGCGGCCAAGGTCGGTGCCGTCGGCGGCCTCGCGCTCGGCTACTTCATGGTGATGTCGACCGTCGCACTCGCGATCGGCCTGGTCGTCGGCAACCTCCTGGAGCCCGGTTCCGGCCTCCACCTCACCAAGGAGCTGGCCGAGGCCGGCGCCAAGCAGGCGGAGGGCGCGAGCGAGGGCACCGCCGACTTCCTGCTCGGGATCATCCCGACGACCCTGGTCTCCGCCTTCACCGAGGGCGAGGTCCTCCAGACCCTGCTCGTCGCCCTCCTCGCGGGCTTCGCGCTCCAGGCGATGGGCCCGGCCGGCGAGCCGGTCCTGCGCGGCATCGGGCACATCCAGCGGCTGGTCTTCCGCATCCTCTCGATGATCATGTGGGCGGCCCCGGTGGGTGCCTTCGGCGCCATCGCCGCCGTCGTCGGCGCGACCGGCCTCGACGCCCTCAAGTCGCTCGCCGTCATCATGATCGGCTTCTACCTGACCTGCGCCCTCTTCGTCTTCGTCGTCCTCGGCGCGCTGCTGCGGCTGGTCGCCGGGATCAACATCTGGGCCCTCCTGAAGTACCTGGGCCGCGAGTTCCTGCTGATCCTCTCGACCTCCTCCTCCGAGTCCGCGCTGCCCCGTCTGATCGCCAAGATGGAGCACCTGGGCGTCTCCAAGCCGGTCGTCGGCATCACCGTCCCCACCGGCTACTCCTTCAACCTCGACGGCACCGCCATCTACCTCACGATGGCCTCGCTCTTCGTCGCCGAGGCGATGGGCGACCCGCTCTCGATCGGCGAGCAGATCTCCCTCCTCGTCTTCATGGTCATCGCCTCCAAGGGCGCCGCCGGCGTCACCGGCGCCGGCCTCGCCACCCTCGCGGGCGGGCTCCAGTCGCACCGCCCCGACCTGGTCGACGGCGTCGGCCTGATCGTCGGCATCGACCGCTTCATGAGCGAGGCCCGCGCCCTCACCAACTTCGCGGGCAACGCCGTCGCCACCGTCCTCGTCGGCACGTGGACGAAGGAGATCGACCGGACGCGGGTGACCGAGGTCCTGGCGGGGAAGTTCCCCTTCGACGAGAAGACGCTCGTCGACGACCACGCCGACCACGCCGGCCACGCCGGGCCGGCCGGCCACGACCCGGCCGGCGACCCCGGAGCCGTACCGGACCAGCGCGACCAGGGCGAGGAGCGCGCCCGCGCCGGCGTCTGACCGCCGTGAACCTCCTCCCGGGACCCGGGCCTTGAGCCGGATCCGGGCACCGGGAGGAACCCGCCCCGCGAAGAAGGCCCTTGACATCGTCAAGGGCCTCCGCGTGACAATGGGCCCACTCACGTCGCGTGTCGGTCCGCGCTCGAAAGCGGAGACATGGAGGCAAGAGGACCGTAGGGACGGCAGTTGCCTCTCGACTTCAACGCCCCGATCATCGAAGAATTCCGCACCAACGCCGGACGCCTCGGCGGCCCTTTCGAGGGATGGGTGCTCCTTCTCCTCACCACCACCGGCGCCAGGTCCGGAAAAGAACACACCACCCCGCTCGGCTTCGTCGAGGACGGCGACCGCCTCCTCGTCGTCGGTTCGGCCGGCGGCTCCGACCGCCACCCGGACTGGTACCGCAACGTCCTGGTGAACCCCACCGTCACCGTCGAGGTGGGCCCCGACGCCTGGCAGGCCACCGCCGTCGCCGCGACCGGCGCCGAGCGGGACGCGCTCTTCGCGAAGGTCGTCGCCGCCGCCCCCGGCTACGCCGACTACCAGAAGGCCACCGACCGGGTCCTGCCCGTCGTCGTCCTCCACCGGATCCCGGCCTCCGACTACACCCCGCCGGACCGGCTCGACGCCCTCGCCGACGAACTGGTGAAGATCCACGACTGGCTGCGCGGCGAGCTGGCCGCCCTCGCCGACGGCCTCGCCGCGCCGGGCGCGGCCGACCTGACGGTGGAGCTGCGCCGCCACTGCCTCACCTTCTGCGCGGGCCTCGCCCACCACCACGGCGGCGAGGACGCCGGCCTCTTCCCCTACCTGGCCCGGGAGTTCCCCGACCGGGCGGGGGTCTTCGAGCGGCTGCGCGCCGAGCACGACACCGTCGCCCGCGCCCTGGACGGGCTGCGCGCGCTGCTCGCCCGGGTCGACGAGACCGGGCCGGAGGAGCTGCGTCCCGAGTTCGACCGGCTGCGGTCCGAGCTGGAGGCGCACTTCGCGTACGAGGAGGCGGAGATCGTGCCGCTCCTCAGGGCGGCGGGCTGACCTTCCGTCCCGCGCCGCCCTTGCCCCGACGCCGACGCCGACGCCGGCGTCGGGGCGCACGCCGGTGCCGGCGCGCCCGCCCGGTGCCGGCGCGCCGGAGGGCCGGCCGAGCGGGCGGGGCGACCGCGCGGACCCCGCGGTGCGGACCGGGGCCCGGTGGGCCCGTGCCAGACTCGGCGCCATGAACCATGATCACGACGAGCCGGGGCTGACCGTCGGGAACCGCGACCCGGAACTGGCGAAGCTCCTCGACAGCGGCCTCGACGCGTACAACTTCGCGGCCACCGGGACGACGGCGGAGGACCAGGGCGAGCTGTCCGTGCGGGCCGTCGATCCGGCGACGGGCGGGACCGTCGGCGGGCTCACCGCCTGGACCTGGGGCGGGCTGCTCGGCATCGACATGCTGTGGGTGCACGAGGACCACCGCCGGGACGGGTGGGGGAGCAGGCTGCTGCGCGCGGCCGAGGCGGAGGCCCGCCGGCGCGGCTGCGACCGCGCGGTGGTCTCCTCCTTCACCTTCCAGGCGCCGGACTTCTACCGGCGGCACGGGTACGTGGAGACCGGCCGCACGCTCGGCATCCCGGGTGGCGCGGAGGACGTCCACTTCCACAAGAGCCTGACGGCCGGCACCCCGTAGCCGGCACCCCGTAGCCGGAGCACCGGAGCACCGGAGCACCGGAGCACCGGAGCACCGGACCCCGGCCGCGGGGTCCGGTTCCCCGGGGTGCTTGACCTCTCCCGGGGGAGTAGCGATACGATACGTCTCGTCTTGTTATGGTGCGGGAGGAGAGCGGCATGACGCGCGAACGGTATGTGGAGGTCGAGCCCGGCACACGGCTCTGGGTCGAGGAGCACGGCGACGCCGGCCGGCCCCCGCTGCTCCTGGTCATGGGCGCGCTGGCGTCGGGACTCGCCTGGCCCGACGAGCTGGTGGCGCTGCTCGCCGAGCACCACCGGGTGATCCGCTACGACCACCGGGACACCGGCCGTTCCACCTGGGCCTTCGACGAACGGCCCTACCCGCTGTCCCGGCTCGCCGAGGACGCCGTCGCCGTCCTGGACGCGTTCGGGATCGACCGGGCCCACGTCGTCGGTATGTCCCTCGGCGGACTGCTCACCCAGCTCCTGGTCGCCGACCACCCCGACCGGCTGCTGAGCGCCACGCTCATCGGCACCGGCGCGGTCAGCGCCACCCCGTACGTCCGCCCCGACGGGACCCGGGTGCCGGCCGAGGAGCTGCCGGGGCCCTCGGAGCGGCTCCTGGAGTTCTGGTCCCTCCCGGTGGAGGAGCGGGACCTGGAGGCGGAGCTGGATCACCGGGTCGCGCACTGGCGGGCCCTCGCCGGCGACGCCCTCCCCTTCGACGCGGAATGGTTCCGTGCGCGGGAGCGGGCGATCGTCGCCCATACGGGACACCACACGCCCGGCACCGCCCATGCCCGCGCCGACGCCTCCGGGCTGCTCCGCACCGGCGAACTGGCCGCCACCGAGGTCCCCGTCCTGGTGATCGCCGCCCCGGCCGAGCCGGTCACCCCGCCCCCGCACGCCGAACACCTCGCCCAGGTGATCCGCGGTGCCCGTCTCGCCGAGATCCCCGGCATGGGCCACGCCCTGCCCCCGCAGGTGCACGCACCCCTGGCGGAGGCGGTCCTCCGCCACACCGCTCCCTGACGGGAGGCTCCGTACGGGCGCACAAAAATACCCCGGCTGAATTGACAGTCGGGGTGGTGCGGCGCCTATATTGGTGAATTCCGTGTGCCCGTCCTGCGCTTATGCCGGACAAATTCGCGGAGCATTTCACTAAAGGCACTGTATCGCGCTGGGAGTCGAATTGTCAACCGAGCCAATTCGGGAAGAGCAGAAATTCATCACCTCGCTCTACGCGCGGCTCGACGACCTGAGAGACCGGGCCGAGGCCGCCGTCGGCGAGGCGCTCAGGACGCCCGGGACCGGGAGCGCGCAGTCCCGCCTGGAGCGGGACATCATGGTGGCCGAGCAGTCGGGGCTGCTCGCCGCCTTCGACGCGGGGGAGACCGGGCTCTGCTTCGGCCGGCTCGTCTTCCGGGACGGGCGCGACCACCACATCGGGCGCATCGGCCTGCGCGAGGACGACCCGCAGCGCACCCCGCTCGTCGTCGACTGGCGCGCCGAGATCGCCCGCCCCTTCTACCTCGCCACCGGCCACGAGCCGATGGGCCTCACCCGCCGCCGGCACCTCACCACCAAGGGCCGCGAGGTCGTCTCGCTCCACGACGAGGTCCTGGACCTCGCCGACCGCACCCGCTCCGGGCACGAGGGCCGGGACGCCGACGAGGTGCTGCTCGCCGCGCTCGACGCCGCCCGCACCGGCCGGATGCACGACATCGTGCAGACCATCCAGGCCGAGCAGGACGCCATCATCCGCTCCCCGCACGCCGGCGTCCTCGTCGTCGAGGGCGGCCCCGGCACCGGCAAGACCGCGGTCGCCCTGCACCGGGCCGCGTACCTGCTCTACGCCCACCGCGAGCAGCTCGCGAAGCGGGCCGTCCTCATCGTCGGGCCCAACCCGGCCTTCCTCGGCTACATCGGCAACGTGCTGCCCTCGCTCGGCGAGACCGGCGTCCTGCTCGCCACCCCCGGCGAGCTGTACCCAGGGGTCCGCGCCACCGGCACCGACACCGACCGCGCCGCCGCCGTGAAGGGCGACGCCCGGATGGCCGCCGCGCTGGCGGAGGCCGTACGGGACCGGCAGCAGGTCCCCGACCGCGGCGCGCCCCTCGTCGTCCCGCACGAGGACGGCGATCTGGTCCTCGACTGGGACATGGCCCTGGAGGCCCGCCACAAGGCCCGCGAGACCGCCCTGCCGCACAACCTCGCCCGCCCCTACTTCGCCTTCCGGATCCTCGACGCGCTCGCCGCGCAGCTCGCCGACCGGATCGGCGCCGACCCGTACGGCGGCCCCAACTTCCTCGGCCCCGACGACGTCGCCCTGCTCGCCAAGGGCATCGCCGCCAACCCCGACGTGCACGCCGCCATCGACTCCCTCTGGCCCGACCTCACCCCCGAGGACTTCCTCGCCGGCTACCTCGCCGAGCCCACCCACCTCCCCGAGGAGGACGCGGCCGTGATCCGCCGCGACGGCGGGGCCTGGACCCCGGGCGACGTCCCGCTCCTCGACGAGGCCGCCGAACTCCTCGGCCACGACGACTCCGCCGCCCGCGCCGCCCAGGAGGCCGAGCGGCAGCGCCAGGTGCAGTACGCGCAGGGCGTCCTCGACGTCTCCTTCGCCTCCCGCACCTACGAGTTCGAGGACAAGGAGGAGCTCGACGAGGACGCCTCCGAGGTGCTGTCCGCCCACGACATCATCGACGCCGAGCGGTTCGCCGAACGGCACGAGGAGGCCGACCACCGCACCGCGGCCGAGCGGGCCGCGGCCGACCGCACCTGGGCCTTCGGCCACATCATCGTCGACGAGGCGCAGGAGCTGTCCGCGATGCAGTGGCGGCTCCTCATGCGCCGCAGCCCCACCCGCTCGATGACCCTGGTCGGCGACCCCGCCCAGACCGGCGACCCGGCCGGCGTCGGCGCCTGGGACGCGATCCTCGCCCCGCACGTGCAGGACCGCTGGCAGCATGTGCGGCTCGGGGTCAACTACCGCACGCCCGCCGAGATCATGGCGGTCGCCGCCGCCGTCCGCCGGGAGGACGACCCGGCCTTCGAGCCGCCCGGCTCCGTCCGCTCCACCGGCGTCGAACCCTGGGACCGGACCGTCGAGGACCCGGTGAAGGAGGCCGCGGACGCGGTGGCGGCCGCACGCGGCACCGAGGGCCGGCTCGCCGTGATCGCCCCGCCGGAGCTGCTCCCGGGCCTGGTCGCGGCCCTCCCCGACGCCTCGTACGGGCCGAAGCCCGACCTGACCCGCCCGGTGGTGCTCCTCGACCCCCGCCAGGCGAAGGGGCTGGAGTTCGACACGGTCCTCGTCGTCGACCCGGACGGCATCCGGGCGGGCGCCACGCACGGCACGAACGACCTGTACGTGGCGCTCACCCGGGCCACCCAGCGGCTCGGGATCGTCCGCCGGGCCTGAGCCCCCGGGGCCCGGGCGCGGCGGGCGCGGCGGGCGCGGCTCAGGCGGGCCTGAGCCAGACGGTGGCGAGCGGCGGCAGCGTCATCCGGACGCTCGCCGCCCGCCCGTGCCACGGCATCGACTCGGTCTTCACCGGGTCGGTGCCGACCACGTCCGAACCCCCGTACCGGGCCGCGTCCGTGTTCAGCACCTCGCCCCAGGCGGCGAAGTCGTCGGGCACCCCCAGCCGGTAGTCGTGCCGGACGACGGGGGAGAAGTTGCAGACGGCGAGCAGCGGCGAGCCGAAGCCGTCGTAGCGGAGGAAGGCGAGGACGTTGTCGTCGGCCGCGTCCCCGGCCACCCACTGGAAGCCCTCGGGCACCGTGTCCCGCTCCCACAGCGAGGGCGTCGCCGTGTAGACCCGGTTCAGGTCCCGCACCAGGTCCTTCACCCCCCGGTGGTCGGCCTCCGCCCCGTACGCCGGATCGAGCAGCCACCACTCCGGGCCGTGGTCCGCCGACCACTCCGATCCCTGGGCGAACTCCTGCCCCATGAAGAGGAGCTGCTTGCCCGGATGGGCCCACATGAAGCCCAGGTAGGCGCGGTGGCTCGCCCGCTGCTGCCACCAGTCGCCGGGCATCTTCGACACCAGGGCCCGCTTGCCGTGCACCACCTCGTCGTGCGAGATCGGCAGGATGTAGTTCTCGCTGTACGCGTACACCATCGAGAAGGTCATCTCGTGGTGGTGGTACTTGCGGTGGACCGCCTCCTTCTCCATGTACTGGAGCGAGTCGTGCATCCAGCCCATGTTCCACTTCATGCCGAAGCCGAGCCCGCCGTGACCGCCCGGGCCGACCAGGTCCGTCGCCCGGGTCACGCCGTCCCAGGCCGTCGACTCCTCGGCGAAGGTGACGATGCCGGGGCAGCGGCGGTAGACGGTGGCGTTCATCTCCTGGAGGAAGGCGACCGCGTCCAGGTTCTCCCGGCCGCCGTACTCGTTCGGCAGCCACTCGCCGTACTCGCGCGAGTAGTCCAGGTAGAGCATCGAGGCGACCGCGTCCACCCGCAGGCCGTCGACGTGGAACTCCTGGCACCAGTAGACCGCGTTGGCGACGAGGAAGTTCCGCACCTCCTTGCGGCCGTAGTCGAACTCCAGCGTCCCCCAGTCCGGATGGTGCGAGCGGCGCGGGTCCGCGTGCTCGTACAGCGGCCGCCCGTCGAACTCCGCCAGCGCCCAGTCGTCCTTGGGGAAGTGCGCCGGCACCCAGTCCATCAGCACGCCGATCCCGGCCCGGTGCAGCGCGTCCACCAGGAACTTGAAGTCGTCCGGGGTGCCCATGCGGGCGGTCGGCGCGTAGAAGCCGGTGACCTGGTAGCCCCAGGAGCCGCCGAAGGGGTGCTCGGTGACCGGCATGAACTCCACGTGGGTGAAGCCCAGTTCGCGCACGTACGCGGGCAGCTCGACGGCCAGCTCGCGATAGGTCAGTCCGGGCCGCCAGGACGGCAGGTGGAGCTCGTAGACGGAGATCGGCGCCTCGTGCGGCGGCCGGGCGCCGCGCCGCGCCATCCATTCGGCGTCGTCCCACTCGTAGTGCGACTCGGTGACGATGGACGCGGTGTCCGGCGGGCACTCGGTGCGTCGCGCCATCGGGTCGGCGCGGACGGTGTGCGAGCCGTCGGGACGGGTGATGTCGTACTTGTACACCGCCCCCTCCCCGACGCCCGGGACGAACAGCTCCCACACCCCGGTCGAGCCCAGCGAGCGCATCGGCAGGCCGGTGCCGTCCCAGTGCGTGAAGTCGCCGGTGACGCGGACGCCGCGGGCGTTCGGTGCCCAGACGGCGAAGCGGGTGCCGGCCACCCCGCCGTGGGTCATCACCCGGGACCCCAGCGCCGTCCACAGCTCCTCGTGCCGGCCCTCGCCGATCAGGTGCAGGTCCAGGTCGCCGAGGGACGGCAGGTGCCGGTACGGGTCGGCGACGGTGATCTCCTCGTCGCCGTACCGCACCCGGAGCTCGTACGCCGGGACCTTCCGCAGCAGCGGCACCAGGGCCGAGAAGAGACCGTCGCCCTCGTCGCGCAGCTCGACCGTCCGCCCCTTCGGCAGCACGGCCACGACGCCCTGCGCCCAGGGCCGCAGCGCCCGGAGGACCACACCGCCCTTCACCGGGTGGGCGCCGAGCAGCGCGTGCGGGTCGTGGTGCTCCCCGGCGAGCAGCCGCGCGCGCTCGCCGGGATCGAGAGGGGGCGCCGTGCGGGGCGTCTTGGCGGTCACCGGAAGCCTCCAGAATGATTGGAATGTGTACGAACTGGGCAACGTCCCCGCGGCCCGCCGGGACACTCGGCCGAACGGGCCATGTCCCCGCCGCCGCCCCTGGGCGGGCACGCGTTCCGCCCCCGCGGAGCCGCTGCCCGCGACGGGGCGGCGGCGGTGGCGCGGTGCGGGGTCAACGGGGGGTGGCGAGGCGGTGGATGGCGGACATGGGGACGGGGAGCCAGTCGGGACGGTGGCGGGCCTCGTAGACGACCTCGTAGACCGCCTTGTCCGTCTCGTAGGCGCGCAGCAGCGCCGGGTCGGTGCGCGGGTCCGCGCCCGCGACCTCCGCGTAGCCGGTGCAGTACGCGGCCCGGCACCGTGCCGCCCAGTCCGCGTTCCAGGGCCGGTGGGTGCGGGCCGCGTAGTCGAAGGAGCGGAGCATGCCGGCGACGTCGCGGACGGTCGGCTGCGGGCGGCGGCGCTCGTCGAGGGGCTTCGCCGGCTCGCCCTCGAAGTCGATGACGGCCCAGGCGCCGTCGGAGCCGCGGAGGGTCTGCCCGAGGTGCAGGTCGCCGTGGATGCGCTGCACCGCGCCCGCCCCCTCCGCGTCGCCGGCCGCCGCGAAGACGGCCCGCAGGCCGGGGACGTAGGGGAGGAGCGCGGGGACGGCCTGGGCGGCGGCGTGCAGCCGCCGGTCCATCGCGGCCGCCAGGCCCTCGGTCTCGGCGCGCGGCAGCCGCTGGGTGGGGAGGGCCTCGGCGAGGGCGAGGTGGACCTCGGCGGTGGCCCGTCCGAGCGACCGCGCCTCGGCGGTGAACTCCCGTCCCGCCGCCAGCGCGTCGAGCGCCAGCCGCCAGCCGTCCCGGGAGTCCCGGAGGTACGGCTGGAGGACGCCCAGCGTCGCCGCCCCCGACTCGAACCAGGCCACCGGGGCGGGGACGCGGGCGCAGCCGGCCCGGTCCAGGGCGAGGGGCAGTTCGAGGTCGGGGTTGGCGCCGGGGCTGACCCTGCGGAAGATCTTGAGGATGTACGCGTCGCCGAAGACGAGCGAGGAGTTGGACTGTTCGGCGTCGAGGACGCGGGGGGCGAGCGCCCCGGGCAGGGCGCGGGTGGCGTGGAAGCGGAGTGGTCCGGTGCGGCCGGGGCTGCGCAGCCGCTCGTACAGGAGGCCGGCGAGGCGCGGGTCGCGCAGCCCCTCGTAGACGGCGCGGCCGGCCAGCGGGCCCTGGCGGACGCGGCCGATGAGGGCGGGGGCGAGGCGCGGAGGCAGCTGGGTCCTGACGCCGAGGAGGAGTTGGTAGCAGTCGGCGGGTTCGCCGGCCGGGCGGCCGGGCTGTTCGACCCGCAGCAGGAGGTGGAGGAGTCCGGGGCCGGCGCCGTCCAGGGGCAGCAGCTCGGTGGCCGCTTCCAGCGTGAATCCGGTGACCCGGCGGCCCTTGCCCGCGAACCAGCGCTGCCGGGGCAGCCATTCGTGGAGCAGGGGCGTGAGGGACGGAAGGAGGGCGTCCGGGGCCCGGGTGGTGGATGCGGTCTCCGGCATGGCATCGCGTCCTTTCCCCGGGGTGCGCAGATGGGTGTCGTAAGCGTTCAAATGCGCAGATTGTCCCGGATGGCGGCTGGGGCTGTCCGGATGTGCGGGACGTGTCGGAAAGGGAAGATCCGTATGGATGGACCCGGATGGGGCTGGTTCGTGTGTGGGACACAGTTCCCAGAGTGGGACGGAGGAAACCGTCCCACCCCGTCGGAGGCCGAAACGGCCGCCCGTCAACTCCGCTTCATGCGGAACCAGTAGAAGCCGTGACCCGTCAGCGTCAGCAGGTACGGCAGCTCGCCGACGGCGGGGAACTCGACCCCGCCGATCAGCTCCACGGGCCGCATCCCGGCGAAGCGCCGCAGGTCCAGCTCGGTGGGTTGTGCGAACCGCGAGAAGTTGTTCACGCAGAGCACCAGATCGGCGTCCTCCCCCTCCTCCGGAGCGGCCTCGCGGAGGAAGGCGAGCACCGCCGCGTTGGAGGACGGCAGTTCGGTGTACGTGCCGGTCCCGAAGGCGCGGTTCTGCTTGCGGATCTCGATCATCCGCTTCGTCCAGTGCAGCAGCGAGGACGGCGAGGCCATCCCCGCCTCCACGTTGGTCACCTGGTAGCCGTGGACCGGGTCCATGATGGCCGGCAGGTAGAGCCGGCCCGGGTCGCAGGAGGAGAAGCCCGCGTTCCGGTCCGGGGTCCACTGCATCGGGGTCCGCACCCCGTCGCGGTCGCCGAGCCAGATGTTGTCGCCCATGCCGATCTCGTCGCCGTAGTACAGCACCGGGGAGCCCGGCAGCGAGAAGAGCAGCGCGGTGAACAGCTCCATCTGCTTGCGGTCGTTGTCGAGGAGCGGGGCGAGCCGGCGCCGGATGCCGATGTTGGCCCGCATCCGCGGGTCCTTGGCGTACTCGGCGTACATGTAGTCGCGTTCCTCGTCCGTGACCATCTCGAGGGTGAGCTCGTCGTGGTTGCGGAGGAAGATGCCCCACTGGCAGCCGGAGGGGATCTCCGGGGTCTTCGCCAGGATCTCGGAGATCGGGTACCGCGACTCGCGCCGGACGGCCATGAAGATCCGCGGCATGACCGGGAAGTGGAAGGCCATGTGGCACTCGTCGCCGCCGGAGCGGAAGTCGCCGAAGTAGTCGACGACGTCCTCGGGCCACTGGTTGGCCTCGGCGAGCAGCACCGTGTCCGGGTAGTGGTCGTCGATCTCCTTGCGGACCTGCTTGAGGAAGGTGTGGGTGGCGGGCAGGTTCTCGCAGTTGGTGCCCTCCTGCTGGTACAGGTACGGCACCGCGTCCAGCCGGAAGCCGTCGATGCCCAGGTCCAGCCAGAACTTCAGCGCCGACAGGATCTCCTCCTGCACCGCCGGGTTCTCGTAGTTGAGGTCCGGCTGGTGCGAGAAGAAGCGGTGCCAGTAGTACTGCTTGCGGACCGGGTCGAAGGTCCAGTTGGAGGTCTCGGTGTCGACGAAGATGATCCGGGCGTCCGCGTACTGCTTGTCGTCGTCGGCCCAGACGTAGTAGTCGCCGTACGGTCCTTCCGGGTCGCGCCGCGACTCCTGGAACCACGGGTGCTGGTCGCTGGTGTGGTTCATGACGAAGTCGATGATCACGCGCATCCCGCGTTGGTGCGCCGCGTCCACGAACTCCACGAAGTCGGCGATGTCGCCGAACTCGGGCAGGACCGACGTGTAGTCGGCGACGTCGTAGCCGCCGTCGCGCAGCGGTGACTTGAAGAACGGCGGCAGCCACAGGCAGTCCACGCCGAGCCACTGGAGATAGTCCAGCCGGGACGTGATGCCCTTCAGGTCGCCGACGCCGTCGCCGTTGCTGTCCTGGAAGGACCGGACGAGGACCTCGTAGAAGACGGCCCGTTTGAACCAGTCGGGGTCGCGGTCCTTGGCGGGGGTGTCCTCGAAGGTGTCGGGGACGGGATCGTTGACAGTCATGAGGTGGGTGACCCTCCGGTCTGCGGGGACGGTCGCAGGACGAGCACGTGCGCGGGCGTGACGCCCGGTTCCAGGCGCACGTAGGCGTTCCTGCCCCAGTGATAGGTGTCGCCGGTGAGCTCGTCGCGCACCGGCACGGTCTCGTGCCAGCCGAGGCCGAGTTCCGGCATGTTCAACGAGACCGTCGCCTCCTGGGTGTGGTGCGGGTCGAGGTTGACGACCACCAGAACGGTGTTCGAACCCGACTTCTTCGCGTACGCGATCACCTGCGGGTTGTCCGTCTGGTGGAAGGACAGGTTCCGCAGCCTCCGGAGGGCCGGGTGACGGCGCCGGATCCGGTTCAGTGCGGTGATCAGCGGGGTGATCGTCGCGCCCGAGCGCTCCGCCGACTCCCAGTCACGCGGCCTGAGTTGGTACTTCTCCGAGTCCAGGTACTCCTCGCTGCCCTCGCGCAGCGGGGCGTTCTCGCACAGCTCGTACCCGGCGTAGATCCCCCAGGTCGGCGAGAGCGTCGCCGCGAGCACCGCCCGCGCCTCGAAGGCCGGCCGGCCGCCCTCCTGGAGGTAGGCGTGCAGGATGTCCGGGGTGTTCACGAAGAAGTTGGGCCGCATCTGGGCGGCCACGTCCCCGGACAGCTCGGTCAGGTACTCGGTCAGCTCGTCCTTCGTGTTCCGCCAGGTGAAGTACGTGTAGGACTGCTGGAACCCGATCGCGCCGAGCGTCCGCATCATCGCCGGGCGGGTGAACGCCTCCGCCAGGAAGATCACGTCCGGGTCGGCGCCGTTGATCTCCCCGATGACCCGCTCCCAGAACACCACGGGCTTGGTGTGCGGGTTGTCCACGCGGAAGATCCGCACCCCGTGGTCCATCCAGTGGCGCAGCACCCGCACGGTCTCCGCGACGATCCCGTCCATGTCGGCGTCGAACGCGATCGGATAGATGTCCTGGTACTTCTTCGGAGGGTTCTCGGCGTACGCGATCGAACCGTCCGCGCGGTGGTGGAACCACTCCGGGTGCTTCTCCACCCACGGGTGGTCCGGCGAGCACTGGAGCGCGAAGTCCAGCGCGATCTCCAGGCGCAGCTCCCGGGCCCGGGCCACGAAGGCGTCGAAGTCCTCGATCGTGCCCAGGTCGGGGTGGACGGCGTCGTGCCCGCCCTCCGGCGAGCCGATCGCCCATGGCACGCCGACGTCGCTCGGGGACGCCGACAGGGAGTTGTTGGGGCCCTTGCGGTGGGTCTCGCCGATCGGGTGGACCGGCGGCAGGTAGACCACGTCGAAGCCCATCGCCGCGATGGCCGGGAGCCGTTCGGCGGCGGTGCGGAAGTTCCCGGGCACGGTACGGCCCTTGACCTTCCGCACGCCCTCCGAGCGCGGGAAGAACTCGTACCAGGAGCCGTACAGGGCCCGCTCGCGCTCGACCCGGAGCGGGAACGCCGGGGAGGAGGAGACCAGTTCGCGCAGCGGATGCCGCTCCAGGGTCTCCGTCACCCGCGGCGCCAGCGCGGCCGCGAGCCGGGCGGCGGCGGGCCGGGACGCGTCGCGCAGCGCGTCCGCGGCCGCGAGCACCGCCTCCCGGCCGCCGCCCTTCTTCGGGACGCCTCTGGCGGCCCGCTCGTGCAGCTCCGCGCCCTCGGCCAGGACGAGTTCGGAGTCGATCCCGGCCGGGATCTTGATCTTCGCCGCGTGGCGCCAGGTGGCCAGCGGGTCGCTCCACGCCTCGACGGTGTACGTCCACAGGCCCTTGGCGTCCGGGGTGACCTCGGCGCCCCAGCGGTCGGTGCCCTCGGCCAGTTCGCGCAACGGGGTCCACGGTCCTGGCCGGCCGGTCGGGCCGGTCAGTACGACATTGGCGGCGACCGCGTCGTGGCCCTCGCGGAAGACGGTCGCCGACACCTCGAAGGTTTCGCCGGCCACCGCCTTCGCGGGGCGCCGGCCGCAGTCGACCAGCGGGCGGACGTCCAGTACGGGAATGCGTCCCATGAGCGGATTCACAGCATCACCTGACGGGTTACGGGGGTGCGGGTGGTGGTGCGCTCTTTCTAGCCGCGCCGGAGGCCGGGGGGAGGCGGGCATCGCCGCGCCCCTCCGCGTTCACTCGGATGGCGGGCCCACAGGAATGAAGACGGGTACGGGGAGGACGGATTCGGGGGGTACCGGTGGAGCCTTCCCCAGGTTCTCGGGCGGGCAATCCGGCCCTTTGTTAACTACTAGGGCGTAGGGGGCCGGGCAAGGACGCGAGCCGGACAAGAAATCCGGCCCGGCGCCGTGGGGCGGACCGGATCCCGCGCCGTCCTCGTTACGCTGTCGGTCCTTCGTCACCGGGTACGGAAGACGGGAGACGCTCATGGACACCGAGACCGGCACCGCCCGGGCCGTCCTCCACTACGTGCTGGCCGGGCGGTGCGCACTCGCCGTCACGGGGCTGCGCGCCCTCGAACTCGCCGCCGGGGACCTCGCGCTGCTGCCGGCCGGCGCCCGCCACCGGCTCGCCGCCGGACCCGACGCCTCCGGCACCCCGCCCCCCGCCGGACCCCCCGCGTCCGTGCTCGAACTCGGCGGACCCGCCACCGCCGTCCGGCTCCTCACCGTCCGGACCGGCTACGACCGCCGGGCCGCCTCGCCCCTCGTCGCCGTCCTGCCCCGCGCCCTCCTGCTCGACCGCGCCCGCGTCGAGGCGGCCCCGCTGCTCCACGACACCCTCGCCCTGCTCGCCTCCCCCCGCCGGCGCCCCGGCCCCGGCGACCGGCTGCTCGCCCTGCGGGCCCTGGAGACCGCCCTCGCGCTCGCCGCCGCGCCCCGGCCGCCCGGCGGCCCGCACCCCCACCCCGGCATCGGCCGCGCCGCCGCCGCCATCGAGACCCGCTACGCCGAACCCTGGACCGTGGTCACCCTGGCCCGTGAGGCCGGGATGTCCCGCTCCGCCTTCACCGCCGCCTTCCGCGAGGCCGTCGGCACACCCCCGGCCCGCCGTCTGACGGCCCGCCGGATACGCGAGGCGGCCCGGCTGCTCGCCGAGACCGGGCTCCCCCAGTCGGCCGTACCCGCCCGCGTCGGCTACCGCAGCCGGGTCGGCTTCCACCTCGCCTTCCGCACCACCTACGGCATGACCCCGGGGGAGTACCGGGCCACCGCGCCCCGCCGGGTGTGAAACCTGGCCCGTACACCGACGCCCCATGGCCCCGGCCGCGGCGACGCCCCTACGCTCGGTGCGGCACGCCGGACGCACAGCGTGGTGCGTCCGCTCCGTTCCGTCACCGGCCTGCGAAGGTGGGACACGTGAAGGCAATCCGTCGATTCACCGTGCGTCCTGTCCTCCCCGACACCCTTCGACCCCTCGCCGCCCTGGCGCGCAACCTGCGCTGGTCCTGGCACGAACCGACCCGCGCCCTCTTCGACTCCCTCGCCCCCGCGGGGCTCGCCGGGGCGGACCCGGTCCGGGTCCTCGGCGCCCTGGAGGCCCCCCGGCTCGCCGCGCTCGCCGCCGACCGGGACTTCCTCGCCCGGCTCGCCGCCGCCGCCGACGACCTCGACGCCTACCTGGACCGGCCCCGCTGGTACCAGGAGCGCGGCTCCGGCGACGGGCCCGCCGCCCTCGCGTACTTCTCGCCCGAGTTCGGCGTCGCCGCCGCCCTGCCCCAGTACTCCGGCGGGCTCGGCATCCTCGCCGGCGACCACCTCAAGTCCGCCAGCGACCTCGGCGTCCCGCTGATCGGCGTCGGACTGCTCTACCGGCACGGCTACTTCCGGCAGTCCCTCGGCCGCGACGGCTGGCAGCAGGAGCAGTACCCCGTGCTCGACCCCGGCGAGCTGCCCGTCACCCTGCTCCGCGAAGCCGACGGCACCCCCGCCCGGACCACCCTCGCCCTGCCCGGCGGACGCAGCCTCCACGCCCACCTGTGGATCGCCCAGGTCGGCCGGGTCCCGCTGCTCATGCTCGACTCCGACGTCGAGGAGAACGCCCCCGGCGAGCGGTCCGTCACCGACCGGCTCTACGGCGGCGGCAGCGAGCACCGGCTCCTCCAGGAGATGCTGCTCGGCATCGGCGGCGTCCGCGCGGTCCGCACGTACACCCGCCTCACCGGCCACCCCGCACCCGAGGTCTTCCACAGCAACGAGGGCCACGCCGGCTTCCTCGGACTCGAACGGATCCGCGAACTCCAGGGCGAGGGAATGGACTTCGACGCCGCCCTGGAGACCGTCCGGGCCGGCACCGTCTTCACCACCCACACCCCCGTCCCCGCCGGCATCGACCGCTTCGACCGCGACCTGGTCGCCCGCCACCTCGGCGAAGACGGCGCCCTGCCCGGCCTCGACACCGGCCGCGTCCTCGCCCTCGGCGACGAGACCCCGCTCGGCGGCGAGCCCGGCGTCTTCAACATGGCCGCCATGGGACTGCGCCTCGCCCAGCGCGCCAACGGCGTCTCCACCCTCCACGGCGCCGTCAGCCGCGCCATGTTCGCCGGACTGTGGCCCGGCTTCGACGCCGACGAGGTGCCCATCACCTCCATCACCAACGGCGTCCACGCCCCCACCTGGACCGCACCCGAGGTCGGCCGGCTCGGCGCCGACGCGAGCGACCGCGACCTGTGGGAGCTGCGCCGCACCCTGCGCACCCGGCTCGTCGCCGACGTCCGCGACCGGCTGCGGGCCTCCTGGCGGCAGCGCGGCGCCGCCGCCGCCGAACTCGGCTGGACCGACACCGTCCTCGACCCCGAGGTCCTCACCATCGGCTTCGCCCGCCGGGTCCCCTCGTACAAACGGCTCACCCTGATGCTCCGCGACAAGGACCGGCTGCGCGCCCTGCTGCTCCACCCCGAGCGGCCGGTGCAGCTGGTCGTCGCCGGCAAGGCCCACCCGGCCGACGACGGCGGCAAGAAGCTCGTCCAGGAGCTGGTCCGCTTCGCCGACGACCCCCGGGTCCGGCACCGGATCGTCTTCCTGCCCGACTACGGCATGGAGATGGCCCGCGGCCTCTACCCCGGCTGCGACGTCTGGCTCAACAACCCGCTGCGCCCCCTGGAGGCGTGCGGCACCAGCGGCATGAAGGCCGCCCTCAACGGCTGCCTCAACCTCTCCGTCCTGGACGGCTGGTGGGACGAGTGGTTCGAGCCCGAGTTCGGCTGGGCCATCCCCACCGCCGACGGGGCCGCCGCGGCCGACGAGGAGCGGCGCGACGACCTGGAGGCCGCCGCCCTCTACGAGCTGATCGAACGCCGGGTCGCCCCCCGCTTCTACGACCGGGGCCCCGACGGCGTCCCCGCCGCCTGGACCGCCATGGTCCGCCGCACCCTCGCGGACCTCGGCCCCCGGGTGCTCGCCGACCGGATGGTCCGCGAGTACGTGGAGCGGCTGTACGTCCCCGCCGCCGCGGCCCGCCGGGCGCTCACCCCGGACCGGGCGCGCGAGCTCGCCGCCTGGAAGGCGCGGGTCGGGGCGGCCTGGCCGGGCGTCTCGGTGGACCACGTGGAGGTCGGCGACGACCTCGCGGAGGCCGGTGCCGAACTGGGCGCCACCCCGGTGGTCCGGGTCCGGGTCGCGCTCGGCGGCCTCGCCCCCGACGACGTCGAGGTGCAGGCCGTCACCGGCCGGGTCGACGCCGAGGACACCCTCACCGGCACCCGCACCGTCACCCTGAAGCCCGCCGGCGGCCCGGACCTGGAGGGCCGCCAGCCCTACGCGGGCACCCTGGAGCTCGACCGCACCGGCCCCTTCGGCTGCACGGTCCGCGTCCTGCCCGCCCACCCGCTCCTCGCCCACGCCGCCGAACTCGGCCTCCTGGCCCTGCCGGAGGACCCGGGGAGCGAGGGCGCGGGGGTGCTCCTGAGGTAGCCGGACCGCTCCGCCCCGAAGGACGACGGCCACGCCCCGGCAGGGCGTGGCCGTCGTGCTGCCGGGCGGGCGGCGCGGGGCCATCTACAGCATGGGAAGGCCCTCGCGGTTCGGGATCTCAGCCCGTGGTCGGACGCTTGGGGCGGCTGCCCGGTGGCTGCTAGCGTCTCGAAATGTAGAAGATCGATCCACCATCCGAGATGATGTGCGGTGGTGGAAGCAGGGCCGAGACCGCCGGCCGGGGGATCCCCCGGCCGCGAACTCCCGGACACCCGAAGCCTGTTCCGTACCACGGAAGGAGCGACCCCGTGTCGACCACCACACCCGGCACCCCGTCCACCACACCGAGCGCCACCCCGAGGACCACCTGGCGGGGCGAGCCCGTCCCCGAGGCCCTGGCGGCCCTCTCCGCCCCCGGCGGCCTCGTCGTCTGCGCCACCAAGGTCGGCTACATCCTGATGACCACCGACGGCGCGGGCCTGGAGCGCAAGTTCGACGCCAAGCGCCGCAACCGCAACAAACCCGGCGTCGTCCTCTGCGCCGACCTCGACCAGCTGAAGGCCCTCGCCGAGGTCAACGAGGAGGTCCTCGCCCTCTACGAGCGCCACTGGGACCAGGACGTCCTGCTCGGCTGCATCCTGCCCTGGCGCCAGGACGCCCTGGACCGGCTGCCCGACGAGACCAGCCGCGAACTGGCCCGCGACGCACGCGGCACCAGCTGCTTCGTCATACGCTTCGGCCGGCCCGCCGAGCAGCTCGTCGAACGGCTCTGGGCCGACGGCCGCCTGGTCTTCGCCAGCTCCGCCAACCCCTCCGGCGTCGGCAACCGCGGCCGCGTCGAGGGCATCGGCGGCCGCATCGAGGAGGAGGCCGACTTCATCGTCGCCGCCGACGACTACGTCGCCTCCATCCAGCCCGACAAGGACGAGACCACCCGCCACGAACAGGGCGTCATGGTCTCCCTGGTGGACCGCGACGGAGCCCTCGTCCCCGTCCAGAAGGGCGAGCGCTCCGTCTCCCCGGCGCCCGTGCTGATCCGGCGCGGACTGGACTGCCCGGTCATCATGGAGAACCTCTCCGAGATCTTCCCCTCCTGGGACTACCGTCACGGCGAGTACTACTGACCCGCCCGCCGGCCCGGGAGCGGCCACCCGCCGCCCCGGGCCCGCCCGCGGGTCCGCGGGCCGGCGGAAGTCCGGCCCGGACGGGGGGAGTTGACGTTCACCGTGCAGACAGAGGCCGAGTGGCTCGTACCACCGGACACCACACCGGAACAGCGGGCCGCCGAGGAACGCTCGGAACGACTTGACTTACTCCTGGAGCGGGTCGGAGCCCGGTTCTTCTCCCGCTCCGACCTGCGGGAGCGGGCCCAGCAGTACGTCCGCACCCTCCTCGGCGAGCCCGGCGCCGCCCCCGGGGGCGACCCCTTCTGGCTCCAGCAGCACCTCCTCGGCCGCGCCGTGTGGGACTCCGGCGAACTGCGCGACTACATCCGCCGGTACGTCGTGAACGGGCTCGCCGACAGCAGCGGCGGCGGCGTCCTCGTCCTCGACGAGGCCGCCTTCAGGAAGAAGGGCCGCGCCTCCGCCGGCGTCGCCCGGCAGTACGCCGAGACCCTGGGCGGCGCGGCCTCCTGCCAGATCGGGATCATGGCCTTCTGGTCGACCCGGGTCGGCACCGCGCTCGTCGACCGCGAGCTGTACCTGCCGCCCGAATGGGACGCCGACCAGGAACGCCGGCGCCGCGCCCACGTCCCCGACACCGCCCGGCACGTCCCCCGGCCGGAGCTCGCCCGGCGCCTCGCCGCACGCTTCCTGGACCACGAGCCCGGGACCGCGTCCGCCGGCACCTGGGTCGTCACCGACACCCGGCTCGGCTGCGACCGTGACCTGCGCGCCTACCTGGAGGACCGGGGCGTCCCGCACATGGTGGGCGTCCCGCCGCACCACCCCGTCCTGCCGCACCCCGGCTGGCGGCGGATCTCCCGGCTGGTCCAGCGGCACGCCGAGGAGCACGACTGGGCCAGGCTGCCGGCCGCCCGCGGATCCGTCGACGCCGGCCGCCCCTGGGAATGGTGGGTGCGCCGCGTCCCGTCGGACCCGGAACCCCGCTCCTCCGGCGCGCCCCCGCCCGCCCGCTGGCTCGTCGCGTGCCGCCGCGCCGGCGACACCGCGCCGCGGCGCTACTTCCTCGCCCACGGCCCGGCGGACGCGCCCCTCCCCGACCTGGCCGCCGCGGCCGCCGCCTGGTGCGACAGCCGCGGCGCGCTCGCCGCCGCGGTGGAACGCTGCGGCCTGGAGGCGTACCGGGTGCGCTCCTGGCACGGCTGGTACCGGCACGTCACCCTCGCCCAGCTCGCCGTCGCCTTCCTCGCCGTGCAGGCCGGCGGACACGCCTGCGGCGCGCGCGGCCGAGGCCCGCTGCCCGGACGCCGCTGACCCCGCGACCGCCTCCGCCGGGGAGCGCCCGCCGCGTCCGGGGCCCGTTGCCTAGGCTGGACCGCATGATCAGGGTCCTGCTCGCCGACGACGAGACGATGATCCGTGCCGGGGTACGGGCCATCCTCACCACCGACCCGGGGATCGAGGTGGTCGCCGAGGCGGGCGACGGACACGAGGCCGTGGAGCTGGCCCGGCTCCACCGGCCCGACGTGGCCCTCCTCGACATCCGGATGCCCCGCCTCGACGGCCTGGCCGCCGCCGACGCGCTCCGCCGCACCCTCCCGGGGACGGCGGTCGTCATGCTCACCACCTTCTCCGAGGACGACTACATCGCCCGCGCCCTCGGCGGCGGTGTCGCCGGCTTCCTCCTCAAGTCCGGCGACCCGCGCGAACTGATCGCCGGGGTCCGCGCGGTCGCCGCCGGCGGAGCCGCCCTCTCGCCCGGCGTCGCCCGCCGGGTCATCGACACCCTCGGCGGCGAACGGCTCACCCGCGCCGCCGCCGCCCGCGCCCGGCTGGCCCCGCTCACCGCCCGCGAGCGGGAGGTCGTCTCGCTGCTCGCCGCCGGCTGCTCCAACCAGGAGATCGCCGCCCGCATGTACGTCGTCGAGGGCACCGTCAAGGCCCATGTGAGCGCGGTCCTCGGCCGCCTCGGCCTGCGCAACCGCGTCCAGCTCGCCGTCCTGGCCCACGAGGCCGGACTCGTCGGCGACGGACCCGGCCCCGGCGACCGGGACGCGCCCGGTGCCTGAGACCTCCCCGGCGCGCCGCCGTCTCTTCGACCTGGCGCTGTGGCTGCTGCTCTCCGTCCCGGTACTGCTCCGCTCCGACCCGAACGACGGCGGCTCGTGGCTCCAGGTGGCCGCCGGGATCACCGTCCTCGGCGGCTGCGTCGCGGTCAGCCGCCGGTGGCCGCTCCTGCCGCTCGCGGTCACGGTCGCGGCGAGCCTGCCGGCCACCCTGGAGCTGTTCACCCCCTCGTACAGCCTCGCCCTCGTCGCCTTCGGCTATCTCGCCGGACGGCGGCAGGACCACACCCGCGGCTCGCTGTGGCTGTTCGGCGCGGTGGCGGCGGTCGGGCTGCTCCTCACCCGGCTCACCGGCACCTCCCTCGGCCCCTGGTTCACCCTGCTCCTCGCGCTGGCCCTGGCGATCGTGGCGCCCTGGCTGGTCGGCCGGTACGTGCGCCAGTACGACCGGCTGGTGCGCAGCGGCTGGGAGCTGGCGGACCGGATGGAGCGGGAGCAGGCGGCGGTGGCCGACCGGGAGCGGCTGCGGGAGCGGTCCCGGATCGCCGGGGACATGCACGACTCCCTCGGCCACGACCTGGCGCTGATCGCGGTGCGGGCGGCGGCCCTGGAGGTGGATCCGGGGCTCGGGCCCGGGCAGCAGCGGGCGGCCGGCGAGCTGCGCCGGGCGGCGGCGGAGGCGACCGAGCGGCTCCGGGACGTCATCGGGGTGCTGCGGGAGGAGGGTGCCGGGGCGCCGACGACCCCGCCGGACGAGACGGTCGGCGAATTGGTGGACCGGGCGCGGGCCTCGGGGCTCGACGTGACCCTCTCCGGCGCTCCGCCCGAGCTGCCGGGGATGGCGGGCCGGGCGCTGCACCGGGTGGTGCAGGAGGGGCTGACGAACGCGGCCAAGCACGCGCGGGGCGCCGCCGTCACCGTCGGCTTCCGGGAGGCGGGGCAGCGGGTGACGGTACGGGTGGAGAGCGGGCCGGGCACCGGTTCCGGGCCGCCCGCCGCCGGGGGTTCCGGGCTGGTCGGGCTCGACGAGCGGGTGCGGCTCGCGGGCGGCACCCTGACCCACGGGCCGGTGCGGGGCGGCGGGTTCGCGCTGTCGGCGGTGCTGCCCCGGCGGGTGCCCGCGGCGGTGCCGGCCGCCCCGACCTCTGCGCGGGAGCTGGACCGGGCCCGGCGGAGGGTGCGCCAGGACCTGGTGCGGGCGATCTGGATCCCGCTGGCGCTGCTGGTCGCCCTGGCGGTGCTGACGGCGGGCGTGGCGGTGTGGTCGCAGTCCCGCTCGTACCTGGAGCCGGACAACTACGCGCGGCTGCTGGTCGGGCAGGCGTACACGGAGATCGTGGAGGACCTGCCGGACCACGCGCTGGAGACGAGGCCGCCGCGGCTGCCGGCGGAGCCGGGGGGCGTGGACGAGTGCCGGTACTACCGGGCGACCGTGTTCGCGGAGCGCCCCGTCTACCGGCTGTGCTTCGTCGTGGGCCGGCTGATCGCCAAGGACGAGGTGGAGTGAACGGGCGGACGCCCGGAGGGATGGGTCCCTCCGGGCGTCCGTCGTGGGTGCTTCCGGCTCTCGCCTCCCGGGTTACGGGAAGGTCAGCTTGAAGCCGTTGATGTAGCCGGTGTCGGCGGACGCCTTGTCCTGGACACGCAGCTTCCAGACGCCGTTGGCGACCTCGGAGGAGGCGTTCACGGTGAAGGTCTGCTGGATGTTGTCGGCGCTGCTGCCGGTCCGGTTGTGCAGGTTGTAGACCGAGCCGTCGGGGGCGATGAGGTCCACGATCAGGTCACCGCGCCAGGTGTGGACGACGTCCACGTCGACGGCGAGGTTGCTGGGCGCGTTGCCCGTGACGCCGGAGACGGTCACGGAGGAGGTCACCGCGGCGCCGTTGTCCGGGATGGCGACGTCGGCGGTGTTCTCGAAGACCTTGCCGGTGGGCGGGTTGCCGCCGGGGCGGGTGCCGACGTTGACGGCGGCCCAGGCGTGCTGGACGGCGAGGGCCTCGACGCTGCCGACGCCGTAGAGCTCCTCGGCGACCGCGACCGTGCCGGTGCGGGCACCGGCGTAGTTGGTCGAGGAGTTCCACTTGGTGGTGAGGGCCTTGAACCAGATCAGCCGGGCCTTGTCGATGCCGATGCCGGTGACCGGCAGGCCGTCGGAGGTCGGCGAGTCGTAGGTCACGCCGTTGACGGTCTTGACGCCGCTGCCCTCGGAGAGCAGGTAGAAGAAGTGGTTCGCCGGGCCCGAGGAGTAGTGGACGTCGATGGAGCCGATGCCCGAGTACCACGCGTCCTTGGACGAGCCGTCCTTGCTGGGCTTGTCCATGTAGCGCAGCGGGGTGCCGTTGCCGCGGATGTCGATCTTCTCGCCGACGAGGTAGTCGCCCTTGTCGTTGGCGTTGTTGGCGTAGAACTCGACCGCCGCCGCGAAGATGTCCGAGGTGGCCTCGTTGAGGCCGCCGGACTCGCCGCTGTAGACGAGCTTGGCGGTCACCGAGGTGAGGCCGTGGGTCATCTCGTGCGCGGCCACGTCGATGGACGTGAGCGGCTTGGTGTTGCCCGCGCCGTCGCCGTACGTCATGCAGAAGCAGGAGTCCTGCCAGAAGGCGTTGACGTAGGCGTTGCCGTAGTGGACCCGGGAGTACGCGCCCACACCGTCGCCGCGGATGCCGCTGCGGCCGTGCACGTTCTTGTAGTAGTCCCAGGTGAGCGCGGCGCCGTAGTGGGCGTCGGCGCCGGCCGTCTCCAGGTTGGTCGCGGTGCCGTCGCCCCAGACGTCGTCCGACCCGGAGAAGAGGGTGCCGGTGCCGGACGTGCCCCGGTTGAGGTTGTACGTCTTGTGGTTGCCGCGGCCCGTGTCGGTCAGCGTGTACGAGGGCGCCGTGCCGAGCGTGACCTGGCCGCTGTACTGGGTGTTGCCCGTGCCGGTGTGCACGGCCTGCCACTCGTACAGCTTCGCGCCGGACTTGGCGTCGGTGACGACGTGCAGCTCGTTCGGCGTGCCGTCGTGCTGGAGGCCGCCGACGACGGTCTCGTAGGCGAGGACGGGGGCGCCGCTCTGGCCCATCCAGACGACCTTGCGCGGGGCGCGCTCGCTCTTGGTGGCCTTGGAGCCCTCGGCGGCGGCCCGGCCGACGGCCTGCTTCTCCGCGGCGGCGGGGGCGACGGTGGCCGCGAGGTCGACGTTCTTCAGCTCCGCCCGCGAGGACTTGCTGACCCCGGTGGTGGCGCCGGTGCTGGACTCCGCGACGATCAGGTCGCCGCCGAGGACCGGGAGCCCGCCGTAGGTGCGCTCGTAGCGCGTGTGGGTGGTGCCGTCGCGGTCCTGGACCACGTCACGGACGACCAGCTTCTCCTGGGCGCCGAGGCCGAGCTCCTCGGCCGTCTCGGCCTTGCCGGCGTCGGCGGCCTTGAGCAGCGCGGCGCGCTCGGCGGGGGAGAGGTCGGCGGGGAGCTTGCCGGGGTTGACCTTGCCGACGGCCGGGGCCGCGGGAGCCGCCTGGGAGATGTCGGCGGAGGCGCTGCCGGCCTGGACGCCGACGGCGAGCATGGCGGCGGCGGCGACGAGCGCGCCGGTCGCGGTGGCGCGGCGGCTGGGCGTGGATCTCACGCGAACTCCTTTTGCGAGGGGGGTACCGGGCCGATGGGTGGACGGGCCGGGCGGAGCAAGCAGAGCGGTGGAGCACGATCGGGTGAAGCGGCGAACACGGTTGCGAGGAACCGGGGGAGAGACTGGCAGCTACCGCCGGTACCTGTCAGGAGCGCGTCAATAACTTGGCCGGAAGTCGTCCGCTGCGCGCACGGGCGTGTTCGTTAACCGGACGTTTCGTCGATCATGGGCGGCCGGTCGTCCCGCGTTCTCCGTGCGGGAATCCGTCCGCGAGGGAAGAACCGGAACCTTTGCGTCCGCTGTGTGTCCCGCCCCTCGGACACCGGCCGCCTTTACCGAAGCGTTGGCCGAAAACTGTCGGCGTGAACCACGCGTTCCGCTCCGCGCCGCCTCCCGCTCGTCCGGCCGGCGACCGCTCCGGCATCATCCGCGGACGCGTCTGCCTCGGTGGCACGGCGGAGGTGAGGGGGCGTCGCGAGCCCGGTCCTCGCCCTCGTCGGCCTGATGGTCGCCACCCGGCCCTGACACCCGGCACCCCGCCGGGGGCCCGGCGGGAGCACCCCGCCGGGCGACCGGGCCGTCGGCACCCCGCCGGGCCACCGGACCGGACCGGGCGCGCCGCCCTGATCCGGCCCGTCAGCCGGCGCCCGTCACCCCGTCAGCGAGTCACGCCACGCCCGGTGGAGGCCCGCGTAGCGGCCCTCGCCGCCGACCAGCTCCGCCGGGGTGCCGTCCTCGACGACCCGGCCCGCCTCCATCACCAGGACCCGGTCCGCGACCTCGACCGTCGACAGGCGGTGGGCGATGACCACCGCCGTGCGGCCCGCGAGGACCGTGTCCATCGCGTGCTGCACCGCCCGCTCTCCCGGCACGTCCAGCGAACTCGTCGCCTCGTCCAGGATCAGCACCGCCGGATCCGCGAGCAGCGCCCGCGCGAAGGCCACCAACTGGCGCTGGCCCGCCGAGATCCGGCCGCCCCGCTTCCGTACGTCGGTGTCGTAGCCGTCCGGCAGCCCGGCGATGAACTCGTGCGCGCCGATCGCCTTCGCCGCCTGCTCGATCTCCTCCCGGGTGGCGTCCGGACGGCCGATCGCGATGTTCTCCGCGACCGTCCCGGAGAACAGGAACGCCTCCTGCGTCACCATCACCACCCCGCGCCGCAGCTCCGGCGTCGCCAGCTCCCTCAGGTCGACGCCGTCGAGCAGCACCCGGCCCTCCGTCGGGTCGTAGAAGCGGGCCAGCAGCTTCGCCAGCGTCGACTTGCCCGCGCCGGTCGCCCCGACCACCGCCACCGTCTGCCCCGCCGGGATCCGCAGGTCGAGGCGGGGCAGCACCTCGCCGCCCGTCCGGTAGGCGAACCGCACCCCGTCGAAGACGACCTCCCGGCCCGGCGCCGTCCCGGCCCGCTCCGGCAGCCCGCGCGGAGCCGTCGCCTCCGGCACGCCCGGCTCCTGCGCCAGCAGACCCGCGATCTTCGCCAGCGACGCCGCCGCCGACTCGTACGAGTTGAGGAACATCCCGAGCCGGTCGATCGGGTCGTACAGCCGCCGCACGTACAGCACCGCCGCCGCCAGCACACCCAGCTCCAGCGAACCCTCCGCCACCCGGTAGGCGCCCCACAGGCACATCCCGGCCACCGCCGTGTTCGCCACCAGCCGCGACCCCACCACATAGCGGGCCATCTCCAGGAGCGCGTCGCCGTTGCTCCGCTCGTGCCGGTGGTTCAGCCCCGCGAACTCCGCGTCGTTCACCCGCTCCCGGCGGAACGCCCGCACCGGCCGGATCCCGTTCATCGTCTCCGCGAACTTCACGATCACCCCGGCGATCGCCGTCGACCGCTCCGCGTACACCGCGCCCGCCCGCCGCCGGTACATCCGCACCAGCAGGTACAGCGGCCCGAACGAGGCCACCGCCACCGCCCCGATCCCCAGGTCCAGCCAGAGCAGCACCAGCGAGATCGACACGAACGACAGCACCACCCCGATCAGCTCCTGGAGCCCCTCCGACAGCAGCTCCCGCAGCGACTCCACGTCCGTCGTCGACCGCGAGATCAGCCGCCCCGACGTGTACCGCTCGTGGAAGTCCACGCTCAGCACCTGCGCGTGCCGGAAGATCCGCCCCCGCAGGTCCAGCAGCACGTCCTGGTTGATCCGCGCCGCGCCCCGCACGAACACGTACTGGAGCGCCCCGGCCCCGACCGCGCACAGCAGATAGCCCACCGCCACCGCCACCAGCGGCCCGTGGTCCCCGGCCCGGAAGGCCGGCACCCCCCGGTCGATCGCGTACGCCACGAGCAGCGGGCCCGCCTGGACCGCCGCCTCCTTCACCAGCAGCACCAGCGCCGCCACCGCCACCCGGAACCGGTGCGCGGCCAGCAGCGAGCGCAGCAGCGCCCCGGTCGCCCCGCGCGGTGCCGGCAGGTCGTCCCGGTCGAACGGATCGCCCGGACCGGCACCCTCCTCCCCGGCCGCCCGGAGGTCCTCCGCCGGCTGCGCGAGCGTGGTCTCCGTCATCGCTCTCCGTCTCCCGTCCCCACGGAACCCTCGCCCGTGGACCCGCCCGACATCAGCCAGGCGTACTCGGCGCTGCTCCGCAGCAGTTCCTGATGGGTGCCGACCGCGGCGATCCGCCCGCCCGACAGCAGCGCCACCCGGTCGGCCAGCATCACCGTCGACGGCCGGTGCGCCACCACCAGCGCCGTGGTCTCCTTCAGCACCTCGCGCAGGGCCGCCTCCACCCGTGCCTCCGTGTGCACGTCCAGCGCCGACAGCGGATCGTCCAGCACCAGGAAGCGCGGCCGGCCGACCACCGCCCGCGCCAGCGCGAGCCGCTGCCGCTGACCGCCCGAGAGGCTCAGCCCCTGCTCGCCGACCTGCGTCCCGGCCTTCTCGGGCAGCCGCCCCACGAAGCCGTCCGCCTGCGCGATCCCGAGCGCCCGGTCGAGCTCCGGCGCCCCGGCCGCCGCGTCCGCGCCCATCAGCACGTTCTCCCCGACGCTCGCCGAGAACAGCGTCGGCTCCTCGAACGCCACCGACACCAGCGTGCGCAGCCGCTCCCGCTCCATCAGCGCGATGTCCTCGCCGTCCAGCAGGATCCGCCCGCCGCCCGCCTCGTGCAGCCGCGGCACCAGCGCCGTCAGCGTCGTCTTGCCGGAACCGGTGGCCCCGACGAGCGCCAGCGTCTCGCCCGGCCGCACGTGCAGGTCGATGGAGTCGAGCACGGGCGGCGCACCGGCCGGCGCGTCGGGGAACCGGAACGACACCCCCTCGAACCGCAGCCCGTCGACGGCCCCCTCCGCCGCCGCGGCGGAGACCGCGTCCCGCTCCTCCTCCGCGTCCATCACCTCGAAGTACCGCTCCGTCGCGGTCACCGCCTCCTGGCTCATCGCCAGCAGGAATCCGATCGAGTCCACCGGCCAGCGCAGCGCCAGCGCCGTCGACAGGAAGGCCACCAGCGTGCCCGCCGACAGCCCGCCGTCCGCCACCCGCACCGAGCCCAGCACCAGCGCGGCACCGATCGCCAGCTCCGGAAGGACCGTGATCAGCGCCCAGATCGTGGCGAGGAGACGTGCCTTGGACAGCTCCGTGGAGCGCAGCAGCTCCGCGAGCCGGCGGAAGGCGTCCGCCTGACTGCGGTGCCGGCCGAAGCCCTTGACGATCCGGATGCCGAGGACGCTCTCCTCCACCACCGTCGTCAGATCGCCCACCTGGTCCTGCGCCCGCCGCGCCACCACCCCGTACCGCCGCTCGAAGTACGAGCAGAGCACCATCACCGGCACCACCGGCGTCAGCAGCACCAGGCCGAGCGACCGGTCCTGGGCGAGCAGCAGCGCGCAGCCGGCCACGATCGTCACGCCGTTGACCAGCAGGAAGGTCAGCGGGAAGGCCAGGAACATCCGGATGATCATGAGGTCCGTGGTGCCGCGCGACAGCAGCTGCCCGGACGCCCACCGGTCGTGGAAGGCGATCGGCAGCCGCTGGAGCCGCCCGTACAGGTCCTCCCGCATCCGCGCCTCGACCGAGGAGAGCGGCCGGGCCACCAGCCACCGCCGCAGGCCGAACAGCACCGCCTCGGTGATCCCGAGCAGCAGCAGGAACAGCGCCCCCAGCCACACCCCGCCGGGGTCGCGGTCCGCGACCGGCCCGTCCACCAGCCATTTCAGGACCAGCGGGATCACCAGGGACAGACAGGAGGCGACGACCGCGACGGCGGCGGCGGTGAAGAACCGCCCGCGCACGGGCCGGACGTACGGCCAGAGCCGCAGCAGCACCCGTACCGCCGAACGACGGGCGGGCGTGGATTCGGGGGAGGCAGGTTTCTCGGGCATCAGGTCCGACCCTACGAGTCACCACTGACACGTCTCATCCGAATTTCGGACGGGCCCCCTCCGCGCGTCCGGCCGGCGGGGGCCACACATAGGATCCGTCTCCGATCATGACCAGGGGTGGGAGAGAACGCATGAAGTCCCGTAGGAGAACGGCGGCGACGGTCGTCGCCCTGCTGCCGCTGCTCGCCGCCGCCGTCGGCTGCCAGGCGTCCGGCGGGGAGGAGCCGGCCGCGAAGGCCCCCTCGCCCACCGGGAAGCCGGTGTTCGCGGAGCGGCTCGCCGACCAGCTGAGCGCCGCCACCCGGGCCACAGCGGCGACCGGCTCCGCCCGCTTCACCTCCACGCTCTCCTACGGCTCCGCCGCCGGTACCGCCGTGGAGACGACCGCCGGTGTCCTCGACTACGCCGCGGACACCGCCCGCGTGGAGCGGTCGTACACGGTGCCGCGCGGCTTCCCGGCGGAGTCGGCCGTCCAGCTCGGCCTGGAGAGCGGCGCGCGAGCCCGGCAGGCGTTCGCCGTCGACGGGAACGACGTCAGCTACCGCACGGCCGCCGGTACCTGGCTGCGCTACGAGGCATCCGCCTCGCAGGGGTTCACCGACGAGGCCCGCCCGGTCCTGTCGTACGCGGGGGAGGCGGCGCCCTGGGGCGGCACTCTCGCCGAGGTGGTCCGGGAGGTCGATCCGGAGCGTGCGCCGGCGACCGGCGCGGACGGCCGGCGGACGTACCGGCTCGACGTCCACTCCCGGGCCGCCGACGTGATCCTGCCGGCCGACCTCGGGTTCGCCCTCGTCAAGGGGACGGCGGACGACGTCCCCATGACGGTGGTACTCGACGCGGACGGCCGGCTGCTGAGCGCCGAGGCCGACTACGGGCCGCTCCTGCGCGAGCTGCGCGCGAAGGGGTACCTTCCCGGCGTCACCTCGCTGCGCGCCGCGTACACGCTGACCGGGTACGGCGAGCAGACCGTTCCCGGCATCCCGGCGGGGGAGCGGGTCGAGGACGCCGAGCGGGCCACGGCGGCCCTGGGCGGTCTGAAGCCCGGTGCCTGCGGCTCGACCGACACGGGTCTCGGCACCGTCGACCGGGTCCGCCCGGTGCCCTGCGGGAAGGGCGCCGACGTCCGGGTCTTCGGCCGTCACAAGGTCGAGGAGACCGTGCGGGGCGAGGACCCGGTGGGTCGCGGGCGCGCGCTCGCGGCCGAGCGGTGCGGCGAGGACTTCGACACCGTGCCGGCCGCGTGGACGGAGGGAGCCCGCCCGGCCGGCACGTACATGGTCGCCGGTGAGGAGACCTCCAGCTACGCGTACACCGGCCCCGACGCCTCCGTCTCCGGTGACTTCACCTGCTACGTCACCCTCCGCTGACCCCGCGCGGGCGGCGGTCTCATTCCGCCACCCGCAGCAGCACCACCGACCGCGCCCCCACCTCCAGCACCGCCCCGCCCGGGTGGAGCGTGCCCGGGGGCGCGGTCTGGTCGTCGAGGGCGGTGTCCAGGACCCGCTCGTACGTCCGGGCCCACGGCGCCCCGGGGAGCCGGAAGTCCAGCGGGGCCGGGCCCGCGTGCAGCACGGCGAGGAAGCTGTCGTCGAGGACCTGTTCGCCGCGCTCGTCCCGGCCCGGTATGTCGCGGCCCGACAGGTAGAGGGCGAGCGTGGCGGAGGGCGCGTACCAGTCGCGCTCGGTCATCTCGGTGCCGTCGGGTCCGAACCAGGCGAGGTCCCGCAGCCCGTCCGCGCCCTGCGGCCGGCCGGAGAAGAAGGCGCGGCGGCGCAGCACCGGGTGGTGGTGGCGCAGGGCCAGCAGCCGTCTGGTCAGGGCGAGGAGCTGGGCGCGGCCGGGGTCGTCGGGCAGCGACCAGTCGAGCCAGCCGGTCTCGTTGTCCTGGCAGTACGCGTTGTTGTTGCCGCCCTGGGTGCGGCCCATCTCGTCGCCGGCGACGAGCATCGGCACGCCGGTGGAGAGCAGCAGCGTGGTGAGCAGGTTGCGGAGCTGGCGGAGCCGGAGCGCGCCGATCTCCGGGTCGTCGGTCTCGCCCTCGGCGCCGCAGTTCCAGGAGCGGTTGTCGTGGGTGCCGTCCCGGTTGCCCTCGCCGTTGGCCTCGTTGTGCTTGCGCTCGTAGGTGACGAGGTCGCGCAGGGTGAAGCCGTCGTGGGCGGTGACGAAGTTGACGGAGGCGTAGGGCCGCCGGCCGCCCCAGGCGTAGAGGTCGCTGGAGCCGGAGAGCCGGTAGCCGAGGTCGCGGACGTCGGGCAGGGCACCGCGCCAGAAGTCCCGTACGGCGTCCCGGTAGCGGTCGTTCCACTCGGTCCACAGGGGCGGGAAGGCGCCGACCTGGTAGCCGCCGTTGCCGACGTCCCACGGTTCGGCGATGAGCTTCACCCGGCGCAGCACCGGGTCCTGGGCGATGACGGCGAGGAACGGGGAGAGCATGTCGACGTCGTGCATGGACCGGGCCAGCGCGGCCGCGAGGTCGAAGCGGAAGCCGTCGACGCCCATCTCCGTGACCCAGTACCGCAGCGAGTCGGTGATGAGCCGGAGCACCTGGGGCTGCACGACGTGGAGGGTGTTGCCGCAGCCGGTGTAGTCGGCGTACCGGCGGGCGTCGGACTGGAGCCGGTAGTAGCCGCGGTTGTCGATGCCCTTCAGGGAGAGCGTCGGGCCGAGTTCGCCCGCCTCGGCGGTGTGGTTGTAGACGACGTCGAGGATGACCTCGATGCCGGCGGCGTGCAGGGCCCTGACCATCCGCTTGAACTCGCCGACCTGCTGTCCGGCGGTGCCGGAGGAGGAGTAGCCGGCGTGCGGGGCGAAGTAGCCGATCGAGTTGTAGCCCCAGTAGTTGGTGAGGCCGCGGCGCAGCAGGTGGTCCTCGTGGGCGAACTGGTGGACCGGGAGCAGTTCGACCGCCGTCACCCCGAGCCGGACGAGGTGGTCGACCGCGGCCGGGTGGGCGAGCCCCGCGTAGGTGCCGCGCAGGTGCTCGGGGATGCCGGGGTGCCGGGCGGTGAAGCCCTTGACGTGCACCTCGTAGATGACGGAGTCCTGCCAGGGCGTCTTGGGCCTGCGGTCGTCGGACCAGTCGTCGTCGTCCAGGACGACGACTCCCTTGGGGACGTGCGGCGCGGAGTCCCGCTCGTCGCGGACGGTGTCGGCGACGTGCTGCTGCGGCCAGTCCCGCACGTGCCCGTACACCTCGGGCGGCAGCGTGAACTCGCCGTCCACGGCCCGGGCGTACGGGTCGAGGAGGAGCTTCGCCGGGTTCCAGCGGGCGCCCGTCCACGGGTCCCAGCGGCCGTGCACCCGGTAGCCGTACCGCTGCCCCGGGCCGACGCCGGGCACGAAGCCGTGCCAGATCTCGTGGGTGAGTTCGGTCAGCGGCAGCCGGGTCTCGGTGCCGTCCGGCGCGAAGAGGCAGAGTTCCACCGCCTCGGCGCCGCCCGCCCAGAGGGCGAAGTTGGTGCCCCGGGTCCCGTCCGGCCCGACCCGGCAGCGGGCCCCGAGGGGAGTGGGTGCCCCCGGCCACACCGGGGGCGCGGTCCGTTCCGGGGCATGCTCCGGAACCGCCTGCTGTTCGGCTGTGCTCGACACCGCCCTGGCCTCCCGCGGCTCCGGCGGGCCCGCGTGCCGGGAGCGGGGCGTCCCGGCCCCGGCCCCGCGCGTCCTCCCGCACCCTCGTGTACTCCCGGTCGTCCTCCCTGTTCTGCCCGCACCGCCGTCCCCGCAACATGGCCCGCGCGCACGTTTCCCCTGGAGGGGGGTCGTCGTTGGGCCACGCGTGACACGTGTATGGGAACGGGCCGGACATCTCCTCGCGGTCGCGGGGCTCCTCGTGGGTCTCGCCGGCTGCACCGGATCGGACGGGGAAGGAGGGGTCGGCCTGGGGCTTCCGGGCAAGGCGCGGGCTCCCGGCGACGTGATCCGGGTCAGTCCGGAGGACGGCAGCAGGGCGGTGCCCGCGGACGGTCCGCTGGAGGTGCGGGTGGACAGCGGGCGGCTCGAACGGGTGAACGTGACCCAGGTGGCGGACGGGCGCCGTTCGGCCGTCCGGGGTGCGCTCTCCGCCGACGGGCTGCGCTGGCGGCCCGCCGGCGGCACCCGGCTCGCGCTCGCCGCGAAGTACAGCGTGGACGCGGTGGCGCTCGACGCGCACGGGCGCCGCTCGGCCCGGCACACCACCTTCACCACGGTGGTGCCGGAGAGCCGGTTCATCGGCTACTTCACGCCGGAGAACCGTTCCACTGTGGGCGCCGGGATGATCGTCTCCTTCGGCTTCAGCCGCCCGATCGAGAACCGGGCCGAGGTGGAGCGGGCCATCCGGATCACCTCCGATCCGCCGGTGGAGGTCGTCGGCCACTGGTTCGGCAAGGAGCGGCTCGACTTCCGCCCCGCCGCGTACTGGCCGGCCGGCACGGAGGTGACGGTCGAGCTGGGGCTCCGGGACGTCGAGGGCGCCCCCGGCGTCTACGGCATCCAGCGCAAGAAGGTCGGCTTCACGGTCGGCCGCTCGCAGGTCTCCCTGGTCGACGCCGCCGCCCACACCATGGAGGTGCGGCGGGACGGGCGGGTCCTCGCCACCCTGCCGATCACGGCCGGGGCGCCGAAGACCACCACGTACAACGGGAAGATGGTGGTGACGGAGCTGTACGACGTGACCCGGATGAACGGCGCCACGGTCGGCTTCGGCGGGGAGTACGACATCAAGGACGTGCCGCACGCCATGCGGCTCACCGAGTCGGGCACCTTCATCCACGGCAACTACTGGGCCGACGCGTCCACCTTCGGCTCGGCCAACGTCAGCCACGGCTGCGTGGGGCTGCGGGACGTGAAGGGCGGCGGCTCCGACACCCCGGCGGGCTGGTTCTACGACCGGAGCCTGATCGGCGACGTCGTCGAGGTGGTCAACTCCCAGGACCGGAAGGTCGCCCCGGACAACGGTCTCGGCGGCTGGAACCTGGACTGGGAGAGCTGGACGGCGGGTTCCGCGCTCCGCTGACCCCGGCCCGGCCCGCGGCCGGTCGCTCCTCCGCCCCCTTGCACGTCAGGCCCGTCCCAACTGGGACTGAACGGTGACATTCACGTGGAACTTTCGTGTCTTCCGGTGTGATTATCTAGCGCCGTGCGCGGGACGTGCGCACAGGGGGTGGGGCCCGGTCAGTCACCGGGTCGTGCGAGGGGAGAAGACCATAGTGAACGGGCAGCCGATATCGGGGACGTCGGCGCGGCGGCGGAGCGTACGCCTCGGGGCCCTGGCGACGGGGGCGCTGCTGCTTGTCCTGACCGCCTGCGGCGGCGAGGACCCGGCCGGCACCGGCGGCGGGACCGGCGCGAAGGGGACGGGGCAGGGGACCAGCGCCCCCGACAACGCCGCCTCCCAGGCGGTCGTGACCATCCTGCCGAAGGACGGCGCCGACTCGGTCGCCACCAGCGGGGCCCTCAAGGTCACCGCCGACCAGGGCAAGCTGACGACCGTGACGGTCGCCGACTCCAAGGGCGGCGCGGTCGAGGGGAAGATCTCGGCGGACGGCGCGAGCTGGGAGCCGCTGGCGCACCTGTCGGGCGGCACCCAGTACAAGGTCCACGCGATCGCCAAGGACGCCGAGGGCCGCGAGTCGGCGAAGGACATCACCTTCACGACCCTGGTCCCGAAGAACACCTTCATCGGCCACTACACGCCGGAGGCCGACACGACCGTCGGCGTCGGCATGCCGGTCTCCATCAACTTCACCCGGGGCATCACCGACCCCGAGGCCGTGGAGAAGGCCATCAAGGTGACGGCCGAGCCGGCCGTCGAGATCGAGGGCCACTGGTTCGGCAACGACCGCCTCGACTTCCGTCCCGAGGAGTACTGGAAGGCCGGGACGAAGGTCACGGTGGAGCTCAACCTGGACGGCGTCGAGGGCCGCCCGGGCGTCTACGGCAAGCAGAAGAAGACGTACTCCTTCACCATCGGCCGCCGTCAGGTCTCCACGGTCGACGCGAGCGCCAAGACCATGAAGGTCGAGCGCGACGGGCAGATCATCAAGACCCTGCCGATCACCGCGGGCGCGCCCTCCACGACCACGTACAACGGCCAGATGGTCATCAGCGAGAAGTACAAGGTGACCCGCATGAACGGGGCCACCGTGGGCTTCGGCGGCGAGTACGACATCAAGGACGTGCCGCACGCCATGCGCCTGTCGACCTCCGGCACCTTCGTGCACGGCAACTACTGGGCCCCGAAGTCCACCTTCGGCTCCCAGAACGTCAGCCACGGCTGCGTCGGCCTCTCGGACGCCCGCGGCGCGGGCGACAGCTCCACCCCGGCCGCCTGGTTCTTCGACCGCTCGATCATCGGCGACGTCGTCGTCGTGAAGAACTCGAAGGACAAGCAGATCAAGCCGGAGAACGGCCTGAACGGCTGGAACATGTCCTGGTCGGAGTGGATCGCCTAGGTCCCCTCCGCCCTGGACGGGCCCGGTGCTGTGAGCAACGGCACCGGGCCCGTCCTCGTTAACGCGCACTAACCTCTGTCCCATGACTGTGAACCTCGAAGTCGCCGACGGCGTCGGCACGATCCGCCTCGACCGCCCGCCGATGAACGCCCTGGACATCGCCACCCAGGACCGGCTGCGCGAGCTGGCCCAGGAGGCCACCGACCGCGACGACGTGCGGGCCGTCGTCCTCTACGGCGGCGAGAAGGTCTTCGCGGCCGGCGCGGACATCAAGGAGATGCAGGCCATGGACCACGTGGCCATGGTCGAGCGGTCGCGCGCGCTCCAGGACTCCTTCACCGCCGTCGCCCGCATCCCCAAGCCGGTCGTCGCCGCGATCACCGGCTACGCCCTCGGCGGCGGCTGCGAGCTCGCCCTCTGCGCCGACTACCGGATCGCCGGCGAGAACGCGAAGCTGGGCCAGCCCGAGATCCTGCTCGGCCTGATCCCCGGCGCCGGCGGCACCCAGCGGCTCTCCCGTCTGGTCGGCCCCTCGCGCGCCAAGGACCTCATCTTCACCGGCCGGATGGTGCGCGCCGACGAGGCGCTCGCGCTCGGCCTGGTCGACCGGGTCGTCCCGGCGGCCGAGGTGTACGAGCAGGCGCACGCCTGGGCCGCGAAGCTGGCCCAGGGCCCGGCGGTGGCGCTGCGCGCTGCCAAGGAGGCGATCGACCAGGGTCTGGAGGCCGACATCGACACCGGTCTCGCCCTCGAACGCACCTGGTTCTCGGCGCTGTTCGCGACCGCGGACCGGGAGACCGGCATGCGCAGCTTCGTCGAGGAGGGCCCGGGCAAGGCCACGTTCGCCTGATCGCCCGCCGGGCGGGCCGTCGTCCGACGGACCGTCACGGCGGCGCGTCGTCCCGCGGGGGCCATTCCACCGGAACGGCCCCCGCGGGCCGTCTCCGGCGGCCATGATGGGGGGCATGGCGGGCCTGGAGAGCAGGGAACAACCACGGCAGGGCAGTGTGCCCGCCGCACGGTGGGCACCGACCCCGGAGGACGAAGAGGCCCTCGCGGCGATGGACCGGTACGGCAATCCGGCGGAGGCCGACGTCCGTCTGCCGTCGCAGCCGGAGTCGGCCCGGATCGCCCGCCGGATGACCCAGTACGTGGTGCTCCGCCAGTGGGCGCTCGGCCCGACCCTCGCCGAGCACGCGGTCCTGCTCGTCTCCGAGCTGGTCGGCAACGCGGTCCGGCACACCGGCGCGCGGGTCTTCGCGCTGCGCGCCCAGCGGCGTCCCGGCCGGATCCGGATCGAGGTGCGCGACCCCTCGCGCGGACTGCCCTGTCTGATGCCGGTGGGCGAGCTCGACGTCAGCGGCCGGGGCCTCTTCCTCGTCGACAAGCTCTCCGACCGGTGGGGCGTGGACCTCGGGCCGCGCGGCAAGACGACCTGGTTCGAGATGCGGGTCACCGACCGCTGAACGCACGGAAGCCCCCGTGCGCCGTGGTGGGGCTGCTGGGGGCTTCCGTGTGATGCGCCGTGGACGGGGGGGTGTATCCACGGCCGCTTGGACGACCTGGCCCGGGTCAATGGGAGTCGTTGCCTCGACTATGACAGACGGCGGGCCACACCGCCAAGCGCCCACATCGTTATCAATACGGACATACCTGCACGTTTTAACTGTGAATCGTTGGTGACGTGCAGCACCCGCCTTGCAAACTGTGAATGGCTATGCGGTTCATCGATTGTTTCCCTCGATCATCCACATAGTGGACAGCACTGCGCGGCCTCAGAGGGCGGTCAGCAGCGCCTCCGAGGCCACCGGCCGGTAACCCGCCGCCTGGAAGGTCCGCACGCTCCGCGCGTTCCCCGGCGACTGCTGCGCCCACACCACGCCGTCCGGCGTCAGATGGCGGGCAGCCGTCGCCAGCGCCCGGCCCAGACCGCGGTGGCGCACCTCCTCGTCCACCTCGATCGCCGCCTCCATGCGCCCGGCCACTCCGCGCCCCAGGATCAGCACCCCGCCTTCCGCCGCCCACACCCTTACCTCGTCCCGGTACTTCAGCGCCCGCGCCACCCGCGGGTGCTCCGGGTCCTCGATCTCCCGCAGCTCCACCGGCGGCGGGCCCGGCAGGGCGTCGGCGACCGTCAGCAGGTCGACCGTGTTCATCCGCCGGCCCGTCTCGGTCATCAGCCGCACCAGGAAGCCGGGGTTCATGCTCGCCGCGAGCGGGTCGCTCCCCGTCGCGGCCAGCTCCGCCCGCACCCACTGGGGATCGACGTCCGCGAAGACCACCGAGTGCGCCGTGAAGGCCAGGACCCCGGCGTCCCGCCGGTCCGGCTGCGGCACCACCGTCGTCCCGCCGTCCATGGCGGGGAACTCCCCGCGCGCCGCCGCCTCCAGGATCCGTGTCACGTCACTGCTCATACCGCCATCATCGGGCACCGCTCGGCCAGCTAATCTGACCCCCGTCAGAACAGCACCGAGAAGGGGCGGAAGCAGTGGCGGACATCGAGTCGGCACGCACGGCATTCAACCGGTACGACGTGGACGGGGACGGCTTCATCACCGCCGCGGAGTACAAGAGCGTCATGGCCCAGCTGGGTGACTTCAACGTCACCGAGACGGTGGCCGAGGCCCTCATCAAGCAGCGCGACGACAACGGCGACGGCCGCCTGTCGTGGGACGAGTTCTGGTCCCACCTCAGCAAGGCGTGACCCGGGCCTGACCCGCTCCGGGGCCGGGACCGGGCGGCGTTCACCCTGAGCCGCCGCCGGTCCCGGGCCCGGGTGGAGCCTCCGGCGCTCAGTCCCGCGCCACCAGCAGGGCGGTGCCCCACAGCGCCAGGGCCGCGGGAAGGCCCACGCAGGCCCGTACGGCCTCCGCCGTGAGCCCGCCGGCCGCCAGGCCGCCCCCGATCGCTCCGAGGGCCGTCAGGGCCACCGCGAGCCACCCGTACTGACGCTGGTCGTAGAGGCGGGCCAGCGGGAAGAAGTGGAGACCGACGGCGAAGCAGATGCCGACCGGGATCCACTCCTGGTGTCCGGTCGCGTTCGAGACCGCGACGACACCGACGATCGCGGCCGCCTCGCCCGCGTTCACCACGCCGACCCCGCGGTTCCACCGCTCCGGCAGCCGCACCGGGCGGGTCACCTCGCGGGCCGTCCCCCGGAAGCCGGCGGCCAGCGTCCCGGCCGTCAGCAGCGCCGCGAGCACCCCGGCGACGAGGAGCCCCGGCGCGGGCAGCCCCGATCCGCCCGCGAGCGCCCACACCGCCCCGAAGACGGAGAGCACGACGATCCCCCGGCGGCGCAGGGTGCGGGTGAGGGCGAGACACGCGGCATCAGTGGTCATGGTCATGATCGGACCCTAGCGACGGAAACCGGCCGCGACCGGGGAATCCGGACATCCGTCCGATGATTGGCCTAGACCTATTGCCCGGGCGAGGGTCCGCCGATACGTTTCGTCCCGGCTGCGCAGCCGGCACGAACCGTACGGCACCATCCCGCACCGCATCGCATCGTTCATTTCAGGAGGACATGCCATGTACCGTCGCGTCGCAGCCGCCCTCGCCACCGCGGCCACCGCCGGAGCCCTCGCCCTCGGCACGGCCGGCACCGCCGAGGCCGCCGGCCCCGGCTTCTACGCCCGCAGCCACCACTCCTCGTACGCCGAGTGCCAGGCCGCCGGCCGGGCCGGCGAGTGGATCTGGGGCAAGATCTTCCTCTGCGAGCCCTTCACCTCCACCCGCCCGGACGTCATCGTCCTCTGGGTCCGCTACTGACCCGAACGGGAAACGGCCGGTCCCGTGGGGGCGGGACCGGCCGTTCGTCACGTACGCGCGGGCGTGCTCAGCACTCGATGATGTTCACCGCGAGGCCGCCGCGCGCGGTCTCCTTGTACTTGACGCTCATGTCGGCGCCGGTCTCCTTCATGGTCTTGATGACCTTGTCGAGGGAGACCAGGTGGCTGCCGTCGCCGCGCATGGACATCTTCGCCGCCGTGACGGCCTTGACCGCCGCCATGCCGTTCCGCTCGATGCACGGGATCTGGACCAGGCCGCCGACCGGGTCGCAGGTCAGGCCCAGGTTGTGCTCCATGCCGATCTCGGCCGCGTTCTCCACCTGCTCGGGGGAGCCGCCCAGGACCTCGGCGAGGGCGCCCGCCGCCATCGAGCAGGCCGAGCCGACCTCGCCCTGGCAGCCGACCTCGGCGCCGGAGATCGAGGCGTTCTCCTTGAAGAGCATGCCGACCGCGCCCGCCGCGAGCAGGAAGCGCACGATGCCGTCCTCGTCCGCGCCCGGCACGAAGTTCATGTAGTAGTGCAGGACGGCGGGGATGATGCCGGCCGCGCCGTTCGTCGGGGCGGTGACCACCCGGCCGCCGGCCGCGTTCTCCTCGTTCACCGCCATCGCGTAGAGGGTGATCCACTCCATCGCGTGCATCGCCGGGTCGCCCTCGGAGCGCAGCTTGCGGGCCAGGGTCGAGGCGCGGCGGCGGACCTTCAGGCCGCCCGGCAGGATGCCCTCGCGGGCCATGCCGCGCGAGACGCACGCCTGCATGACCCGCCAGATCTCCAGCAGGCCGGCGCGGATCTCGTCCTCGGTGCGCCACGCCTTCTCGTTCTCCAGCATCAGCGAGGAGATCGACAGGCCGGTCTCCTTGGCGAGGCGCAGCAGCTCGTCACCGGTGCGGAAGGGGTACTTCAGGACGGTGTCGTCCGGGATGATCGGGCTCTCGCCGGCCACCGCGTCCTCGTCCACGACGAAACCGCCGCCCACGGAGTAGTACGTCTTCTCCAGGACGAGCGCGCCCTCGGCGTCGTACGCGAAGACCGTCATGCCGTTGGCGTGGTACGGGAGCGCCTTGCGCCGGTGCAGGACCAGGTCCGCGTCGAAGTCGAACGGGATCTCGTGGGCGCCGAGCAGGTTGATCCGCCCGCTCGCCTTGATCCGCTCGAACTCCTCGTCGGCGTTCTCCACGTCGACCGTGCGGGGCGAGTTCCCCTCCAGGCCGAGGAGGACCGCCTTCGGGGTGCCGTGGCCGTGGCCGGTCGCGCCGAGCGAGCCGTACAGCTCCGCCCGGACCGTCGCCGTGGAGGCGAGCAGCCCCTCGTTCTTCAGCCGGCGGGCGAACATCCGGGCCGCCCGCATGGGGCCCACCGTGTGGGAGCTCGACGGACCGATGCCGATCGAGAACAGATCGAAGACCGAGATGGCCACGGGAGGACTCCTTGTGGGGCTAGACGCCGTTGTCTGCCGGGGTGGAGCAGAAAAGCGTGGAAGACATGGGGCGGGGCACCGCGCTCACTGTCCAGTGTGCGCGGTGCCCCGGAACTCTCGCTGGGACGGACCCAGGAACGAAAGCGTACGAAATTACTTCAGGCCGGGGTACAGCGGGTGCTTGTCGGCCAGCGCGGTCACGCGGGCCTTCAGCGCCTCGGCCTTGTCCGCGTCGAAGCCCGGCTTCAGCGTCTCGGCGATGACGTCGGCGACCTCGGTGAAGTCCTCGGCCGTGAAGCCGCGGGTGGCGAGGGCCGGCGTGCCGATGCGCAGACCGGAGGTGACCATCGGCGGGCGCGGGTCGTTCGGAACGGCGTTCCGGTTGACCGTGATGCCGACCTCGTGGAGACGGTCCTCGGCCTGCTGGCCGTCGAGCTCGGAGTTCCGCAGGTCCACCAGGACCAGGTGCACGTCCGTGCCGCCGGAGAGGACCGAGACGCCGTGCTCGGTGACGTCGTCCCGGACCAGGCGCTCGGCCAGGATGCGGGCGCCGTCCAGGGTGCGCTGCTGGCGCTCCTTGAACTCCTCCGAGGCCGCGACCTTGAAGGAGACGGCCTTGGCCGCGATCACGTGCTCCAGCGGGCCGCCCTGGAAACCGGGGAAGACCGAGGAGTTCAGCTTCTTGGCGAACGCCTTCTTCGCCAGGATGATGCCGCCGCGCGGGCCGCCGAGCGTCTTGTGCGTGGTGGAGGTCACCACGTCCGCGTACTCGACCGGGTTCGGGTGCAGACCGGCCGCGACCAGACCCGCGAAGTGGGCCATGTCGACCCACAGGTACGCCTCGACCTCGTCGGCGATCCGGCGGAACTCCGCGAAGTCCAGCTGGCGCGGGTACGCCGACCAGCCGGCGATGATCACCTTCGGGCGGTGCTCCTTGGCCAGGCGCTCGACCTCGGCCATGTCCACCAGGCCGGCCTCGTCCACGTGGTACGCGACCACGTTGAACTGCTTGCCCGAGAAGTTCAGGCGCATGCCGTGGGTGAGGTGGCCGCCGTGCGCCAGGTCGAGACCGAGGATCGTGTCGCCCGGCTGGGCGATCGCGAAGAGCGCGGCCTGGTTGGCGGAGGCGCCGGAGTGCGGCTGCACGTTGGCGTACTCGGCGCCGAACAGGTCCTTGATCCGGTCGATCGCGATCTGCTCGGCCACGTCGACGTGCTCGCAGCCGCCGTAGTAGCGGCGGCCCGGGTAGCCCTCGGCGTACTTGTTGGTGAGGACGGAGCCCTGGGCCTCCATGACGGCGACCGGAGCGAAGTTCTCCGACGCGATCATCTCGAGGGTGGACTGCTGGCGGCGGAGCTCGGCGTCGACGGCGGCGGCGACGTCCGGGTCCAGCTCGTGGAGGGGAGTGTTCAGAAGCGACATGAAGCGATCCCTAGGGGGTCTCGGTCAGCCTGCGGTGAAGGCGGTGTACTCGTCGGCGGTGAGCAGGTCGTCCGGCTCGCCCGTGATGCGCACCTTGAACAGCCAGCCGCCCTCGAAGGGGGCGGAGTTCACCAGCGAGGGGTCGTCGACGACGTCCTGGTTGGCCTCGACGATCTCGCCCGTCACCGGGGCGTAGAGGTCGCTGACGGACTTGGTCGACTCCAGCTCGCCACAGGACTCGCCCGCGGTCACGGTCGCGCCGACCTCGGGGAGCTGCACGTAGACGACGTCACCGAGGGCGTTGGCCGCGTGCTCCGTGATGCCGACCGTGGCGACGCCGTCCTCGACGGCCGACAGCCACTCGTGCTCCTTGCTGTAGCGAAGCTGCTGGGGGTTGCTCATGGCCTGATTCTCCTGGATCGGGGGAGTGCGGATGTACGTGGGTCTTGCGGGGTGAGACGTGTCCTGAGACGAATGCGTCACGTCCGGAGCGGGCCCGGACGGACGGGCGCCTACTTCTGGCGCTTGTAGAACGGCAGCGCCACGACCCGGTACGGCTCGTGGGTGCCGCGGATGTCCACCCCTACACCCTCGGCGCCGGGGACCGCGTGCGCCGCGTCGACGTACGCCATCGCGATCGGCTCGCCGAGCGTCGGGGAGGGGGCGCCGGAGGTGATCTCGCCGACGACCTCGCCGCCGGCGACGACGGCCATGCCGGCGCGCGGGACGCGGCGGCCCTCGGCGATCAGGCCGACCAGCTTGCGCGGCGGGGCGGTCTCGGCGCGCTCGGCGGCGGCCTCCAGCGCCTTGCGGCCGACGAAGTCGCCCGGCTTCTCGAACTTCACGACCCGGCCGAGACCGGCGTCGAAGGGGGTGAGGGAGGTGGTCAGCTCGTGCCCGTACAGCGGCATGCCCGCCTCCAGGCGCAGCGTGTCGCGGCAGGACAGGCCGCACGGGATCAGGCCGACGCCCGCGCCCGCCTCGGTCAGCGCCGTCCACACGCCCTCGGCGTGCTCCGGCTTCAGGAAGAGCTCGAAGCCGTCCTCGCCGGTGTAGCCGGTCCGGGCGATGAGCGCCGGGACGCCGGCGACCGTGCCGGGCAGGCCCGCGTAGTACTTCAGGCCGTCCAGGTCGGCGTCGGTGAGCTGCTTGAGGATGCCGGGGGACTCGGGGCCCTGCACGGCGATCAGCGCGTACGCGTCGCGGTCGTCGCGGACCTCGGCGTCGAAGCCGCCGGAGCGGGTCACCAGGGCGTCCAGGACGACCTGCGCGTTGGAGGCGTTGGCGACGACCATGTACTCGGTCTCGCCGAGGCGGTAGACGATCAGGTCGTCGAGGATGCCGCCGTCCTCCTGGCAGATCATCGTGTACCGGGCGCGGCCGTTGCCCACCGTGGAGATGTTGCCGACGAGGGCGAAGTCGAGCAGGTCGACCGCCTGCGGGCCGGTGACGGTGATCTCGCCCATGTGGGAGAGGTCGAAGAGGCCGGCCCTGGTGCGGACGGCGTTGTGCTCGTCGCGCTCGCTGCCGTACCGCAGCGGCATGTCCCAGCCGGCGAAGTCGGTCATGGTCGCGCCCAGCGAACGATGCAGGGCATCGAGGGCGGTCAGGCGGGGGGTGGTGCTCATGATGGACGTGGCTCCCGGTTCCCGAAGGCGGAAAACATGACAGGCAAGGACGTTCCTCCCCATCTGTCATGGAACCTGAGAGGTTCACCGGGGGCATCCCCGGCTTGCACCTTGGGTGGGGACACGACAGGTGTCCCGCTTTTCAGATCTGCCTCATCCACGCGGTACGGGGCCTGAGAGATTCAAGGGAGGGTCTTGCTCCTTCGGCGCCCGGACGGCCGAGGCCGGTCCGGAACTCTCCCGCGCGGATTCGAGCGGCCGGTATGCGGTTGTACGGCGCTGCGCGCGCCTGGCGCGCACATCATCGCACGCGGTGTCGGCGCCGCAAATCGCTTGTCTCGGATTACCGTTTCTTTACACTTCGTGGGCAAGGGTCTCCGTGAGGTTCCCGGTACGTCCCCCGGGGACCCGACAGGGGGAGCAGCGATGAGGATCCAGCACACCGGCGTCTTCGCGACCGACGCCGCCATACCGGCCCAGCGGCCGCGCGCCCGGACCCGCGCGCGCGGGCGCGTCGTGCGGGACCTGCGCGACCGCGGCGGGCGGGGCCCGCGCGCCCTCACCTTCGCCGCCGGCGACGTCGTGGTCGTCTCCGGCCTGCCCGGCAGCGGCAAGTCGACCCTGCTGCGGCGGGCCGCCGAGGGCCGTGGCATCGACTCGCAGGACGCCCGGGAGCGCTGGGAGGCCCGGATGCCCCGCCTCCTGCCGTACGCGCTCTACCGCCCGCTCGTCCGGATCGCGCACTACGCCGGGCTGTACCGGGCCCTGCGCTCCGGCGCCGGCGTCGTGGTCCACGACTGCGGTACCCAGTCCTGGGTCCGCGGCTGGCTCGCCCGCTCCGCCGTCCGCCGCGGCCGCGCCCTCCACCTGGTCCTCCTCGACGTCGACCCGGACACCGCCCGGGACGGCCAGCGCGAGCGGGGCCGCGGGGTGTCCGCGTACGCCTTCGCCCGGCACCGCCGGGCCGTCGGCCGGCTCGTCGGCGCCGTCGAGTCGGGCCGGCTGCCCCGAGGCTGCGCCTCCGCCACCCTCCTCGACCGGGACGCCGCCACCGCGCTGCGCCGCATCGGCTTCCGCGAGACCTCCTGAGGCCGGCGCCGCCCCCCGGGTGCCGGTTCTGGTCACAGGCGGGGCGGGGCGGCGTTAGGGTGCTGCGGGACGGCCGGGACCAGGGCCGTGCGAGAAGGGGACGGAACCACCGTGGACGTGACGTGGCCGGGCAACGAGCTGGAGGAGGCGCTGGCCGCCGCGCTCGGCGAGCCCGCGGCCGGAGGCCGGCTCATCGAGGTGCTCGGCCGCAGCCCGGTCTGGGTCCCGCTGCCCAACGGCGGCGGCCCCGACAGCCCCGACCTGGACCTCGCCACGATGGAGATCGGCGGCGCCGCCTACGTCCCCGTCTTCAGCTCGCAGGAGCAGTTCCTCGCCTGCGTCGGCGACCACATGTCCTTCACCGTCGCCCCCGCCCGTGACTTCGCCCGCGGCCTGCCCCCGCAGCTCGGCATCGCGGTGAACCCCGGCGGCACCGTCGGCGTCCCGCTGCCCCCGCCCGCCGTCGCCGAGCTCTGCCGGACCGGCCGCACCGCCCTCGACGGGCCCGCGTCCGGCGGCCGCGTCCGGCTCTTCGAGCCCGACTGGCAGGACGACCCGGTCGACTTCCTCACCGCCGCCTCCGCCGAGTTCGACGCCACCGGCGTCGTCGCCTCCGCCCGCCGCACCCTCGCCAGCGTCGAGGGCACCGAACCGGCGCTCTTCATCGGCGTCCAGCTCACCGGCTGGGACGGCGTCGACCGCAACGCGCCGCTGGACGCCCTCGGCCGGGCCCTCGGCCGCGTCGAGGTCGCCTGGCCGGTCAACCTCATCCTGCTGGACATGGCGGCCGACCCCGTCGGCGACTGGATGCTGGAACGGGTGCGTCCCTTCTACCAGCGCGCCGCCGGATGACCCCCGGCGCTGTCTAAGCTGGACCGACCGAGACCGAACCACCGAACCGAGCCGTACGAGACAGAGGGGCGGAACCCAGGGTGAGCGCGTCAGGCGCGACCGGACAGGTCGAGCACATGCTGCGCCAGGTGGCGCCCGGACGCTACGACGCGTACGAGGGACTGCTGCACGCCCTGGCCGACGGCGAGTTGTACATGCTGCTCTGGCAGGGCTCCGCGGGCTCGCCGGAGGCCCAGTACGGCAACATGGAGGTCGACGGGTACGGCTACGCGCCCTGCGTCACCTCCGCCGGCGAACTGGCCGCCTCCGGCTGGCACCGCGCCCACGAGCGTGTCACCGGCCGCGAGATCGCCCGCGCCCTCTACCCCGAGCGCTGGGGCGTCTGGCTCAATCCGCACGCCCCCGGCGGCGGCGTCGGCATCCCGTGGGCCGATCTGCGCCGGATCGCCACCGGCCTGGACCGGATGCCCGCCGGACCGCTGCGGGTCTCCGAACCCGCCCTGGAGATGCCGCAGTTCTATGCCCAGCTCACCCAGAACGCGCACCGGACGCCGGCCGTCCGCTCGCTGCGCCGCGGCTGGGTGCAGCCCGCGCTGGGGACTCCGTACCTGGTCATCGGCCTGGACCTGTACGACGGTTCGGCGGCGGCCGTCGACGAGGTGCGGGCGATGATGCGCCAGTCGATCGGCTCGGTGCCCGAGGGGCTGCCCGTCTCGACGGTCGCGCTCTCCGACGCGTACGACCCGGTCGCGCTCTGGCTGAAGGCCCACGCCCGGCCCTTCTACGACCGCGACGCCCACGGCGCTCCGTCCCAGCATGCGGGATCCCACCGTCCGGGATACGGCTACCCGCCCGCGCAGCACCGCTGACGCCGCACCCGCGACTTTTCCCCGCCCTGGCCGAAATGGCTTGCCAGGGCGGGGTTTTGCGTCCAGTTGAGACCGCTCCCGCCGCCGATGTCCGGCATCGGACCGTTTTGGTGAGTGTCCGGGTCTCAGGTTGGTATCACCGCTATGCGGACTGTTCTCTGCCGCGTCACTCGCCAGTAGCGTTCGGCCGGTCAAGACCACACATGGCGACCCAGGGGTGGACCCATGCGCATACTCAATTCCCGGTCGACCCGGGCTCTGACGGCGGCCCTCACGGTCGGCCTCATCGCCACGGGCTGCGCGAGCGACCGGGACAAGGACGAGAACAAGTCCGGAGCCAAGGACACCTTCGTGTTCGGTGCCCCGGGCGACCCGGCCTCCCTCGACCCGGCCCTCGCGAGCGACGGCGAGACCTTCCGGGTCACCCGCCAGGCGTTCGAGGCGCTCCTGGAGCACGAGCCCGGCGGAAGCAAGCTGGTGGGCGGGCTCGCCGAGAAGTGGTCGAGCAACCCCGAGGGCACCGTCTGGACCTTCAACATCCGCAAGGGCGTGAAGTTCCACGACGGCGAGACCCTCGACGCGAAGGCGGTCTGCGCCAACTACGACTACTGGTTCAACTGGAAGGGCACCTACCAGTCGAGCGCGGTCTCGTACTACTGGCAGACCATCATGGGCGGCTTCAAGGCCAACGAGGACAAGGAGACGCCCAAGGCGAACTACAAGTCCTGCACGGCCAAGGACGACGCCACGGCCGTCATCGAGGTCTTCGAGCCCTCCGCCAACCTGCCCGGCGGCTTCTCCCTGAACGCCCTCGCGATCCACTCGCCGAAGGCGATCCAGGAGTACGCGAAGCAGCAGGTCACCGAGGCCGGCGACGCCATCACGTACCCCAAGTACAGCCAGGAGGCCGGCACGGTCGCCGGCACCGGCCCGTACAAGATCACGAAGTGGAACAAGGGCAACAAGGAAGTCGCCCTCGAGCGCTTCGACGACTACTGGGGCGACAAGGCCAAGGTGAAGAACCTGGTCTTCCGCACGATCGACACCGAGGACGGCCGCCGCCAGGCGCTCCAGGCCGGTGACATCGACGGCTACGACCTGGTCGCGCCCGCCGACATCAAGACCCTCGAGGGCGCGGGCTTCCAGGTCCCGACCCGTGACGTCTTCAACCTGCTCTACCTCGGTATGACGCAGGAGGCCAACCCGGCGCTGAAGAAGCCCGAGGTCCGCCAGGCCATCGCGCACGCCGTCGACCGCGAGAACATCGTCAAGACCCAGCTGCCCGAGGGCGGCAAGGTCGCGACCCAGTTCATGCCCGACACGGTCGCCGGCTACTCGGAGAACGTGAAAAAGTACGCCTTCGACACCGCCAAGGCCAAGTCGCTCCTCGCCGGCGCCGGCGCGAGCAACCTCTCCGTCGACTTCTGCTACCCGACCGAGGTCACCCGCCCGTACATGCCTGCCCCGCAGGACATCTTCGAGCTGGTCAAGGCCGACCTGGAGAAGGCCGGCATCAAGGTCACCCCGAAGCCGAAGAAGTGGAACCCGGACTACGTCGACGCCGTCGAGAAGGGCGGCTGCGCGCTGCACATGCTCGGCTGGACCGGCGACTTCAACGACGGCTACAACTTCATCGGCACCTGGTTCGCCGGGTACGACAAGCAGTGGGGCTTCAAGGACGACAAGGTCTTCAACGCGGTGAAGGCCGGCTCGCTCCAGGGCGACCCGACCAAGCGCACCGACCTCTACAAGGCCGCCAACGAGGCGATCATGGACTACCTGCCGGGTCTCCCGCTGACGTCCTCCCCGCCGGCCATCGCGTTCGGCAAGAACGTGGTCCCGCCGAAGGTCTCCCCGCTGACGCAGGAGAACTTCGCCGAGGTCTCCTTCAAGTAACACACCCGTAAGCGGTCCGCCCGGTCACGCGTTCCTCCCGTGACCGGGCGTCCGCGCATCCACCCTCCACACGCAAGAAAGGGGCACGCGGGGTGTTGCGACTCGTCGTACGACGACTTCTCCAGCTCATACCCACCCTGCTCGGCCTGTCGGTTCTGCTCTTCATCTGGCTGAACCGACTGCCCGGCGGACCCGCCTCAGCGATCCTGGGCGAGCGGGCGACCGAAGCCGATGTGGCGCGCATCAACCGCGCGCTGGGCCTCGACCAGCCGATCTACGTCCAGTACGGACGCTTCCTCAAGCGGCTCCTCGACCTCGACCTGGGCACCTCGGTGCAGACCGGACAGCCCGTCTGGGACGAGTTCGTGCTGCGCTTCCCGGCCACGGTCGAACTCAGCCTCGCGGCCATGCTCATCGCCACCGTCGTGGGCATCCCGCTCGGCTACCTCGCCGCCCGCAAGCGCGGCGGCTGGATCGACGTGGCCTCCGTCTCCGGCTCCCTGGTCGGCATCTGCATCCCGGTCTTCTTCCTGGCCCAGCTGCTCAAGGGCGCCTTCGGCGAGATCTTCGGCACCTTCGGCCGCCAGTCCACCGGCATCGACGCCACCAGCGTCACCGGCTTCGCCGTCCTCGACGGCGTGCTCACCGGCGAGTTCGACGCCGCCTGGGACGCCCTGATGCACCTGGTGCTGCCCGGCATCGCCCTGGCCACCATCCCGCTCGCGGTCATCGTCCGCATGACCCGCGCCAGCGTCCTGGAGGTCCTCGGCGAGGACTACATCCGCACCGCCGAGTCCAAGGGCCTGGAGCGCCGGGTCGTCCGCGGCCGCCACGTCCTGCGCAACGCGCTGCTCCCCGTCGTCACCGCCGTCGGCCTGCTCACCGGCAGCCTGCTCTCCGGCGCGGTGCTCACCGAGTCCGTCTTCTCCTTCGGCGGCATCGGCTCCTTCATCCGGACCGCGATCGACGCCCGCGACTATCCGGTGCTCGTCGGCTTCATCATGTTCATCGCCATGATCTACGTGCTGATCAACATGCTCGTCGACCTCGCCTACAGCGTCATCGACCCGAGGGTGCGGGTGCACTGATGAGTCTGATCACCACCACTTCGAAGATCGACCGGCTCGCCCAGCTCACGGCGAAGACCGAGACCGCCAGCGGCGCCAGCCTCTGGCGCGAGGCGCTGCGCCGGCTGCGCAGCAGCAAGATGGCGATCATCGGCGGCGCGATCATCGCCGGGTTCGTCCTGCTCGCGGTCATCGGTCCGTGGATCGCCCCCCACGGGCCCACCGACCAGACCTGGCGCGGCGAGGTCTTCTCCAACCGCGGCGAGTTCGTCGGCGCGCGCGCCGAGAACTGGTTCGGCCTCGACCACCTCGGCCGGGACATGTTCTCCCGGATGCTCGTGGGCGCCCGCCAGACGCTGCTCGTCGGTGTCGTCTCCATGCTCATCGGCCTGCTGATCGGCGCCGTCGTCGGCATCGTCTCCGGCGCCGCGGCCACCCTCGGCGGCCGCGCCGGCCGGCGGCTCGACGACGTGATCATGCGCGTCACCGACATCCTGCTGGCGCTGCCCTCGCTGCTCCTCGCCGTCTCCGTCGCCGCCGTGATGGGCCAGTCGCTCACCACCGTGATGATCGCCGTCGGCGTCGTGCAGATCCCGGTCTTCGCCCGGCTGCTCCGCGGCTCGATGCTCGCCCAGGGCGGCAGCGACTACGTGCTCGCCGCCCGCTCGCTCGGCATCCGCAAGCGGCGGATCGTCGTCACCCAGATCCTGCCGAACTCGCTGAGCCCGGTGATCGTCCAGGCGACGCTCAGCCTCGCCACCGCCATCATCGAGGCCGCCGCCCTCTCCTACCTCGGACTCGGCAACCCCGACCCCGCGGTGCCGGAGTGGGGCGTCATGCTCTCCCAGGCCCAGCGCTTCTTCGACAACGAGCCGATGATGTCCATGTATCCGGCGGTCGGCATCATCATCACCGCCCTCGGCTTCACCCTGCTCGGCGAGGCCATGCGCGAAGCCCTCGACCCGAAGCTGCGAGGCTGACCATGCCACTGCTCACCGTGGACGAACTCACCGTCACCTTCGGCGGCCGCGGCCGCAAGGACGTCCGGGCGGTCAACGGCGTCTCCTTCAGCGTCGACCAGGGCCAGGTCGTCGGCCTCGTCGGCGAGTCGGGCTGCGGCAAGTCCGTGACCTCGCTCGCCCTCATGGGGCTGCTGCCCGCCAAGGGCGTCACCCTCGGCGGCCGCGCCGACCTCGACGGCACGGACCTGCTCTCGCTCGCCCCCTCGAAGATGCGCGACCTGCGCGGACGCGAGATGGCGATGATCTTCCAGGACCCGCTGTCCTCGCTGAACCCGGTCGTCCCCATCGGCGTCCAGGTCACCGAGATCCTCCAGCGCCACCGCGGGCTGAAGGGCGAGGCCGCCCGCAAGGAGGCCGCCCACCTCCTCGACCGGGTCGGCATCCCCGACCCGGACCGGCGGCTCAAGGAGTACCCGCACCAGCTCTCCGGCGGCATGCGGCAGCGCGCGCTCATCGCCATGGCGGTGGCCTGCGCCCCCCGCCTGCTCATCGCCGACGAGCCGACCACCGCGCTCGACGTCACCATCCAGGCCCAGATCCTCGAACTCCTCAAGGAACTGGTCGACCAGGAGGGCACCGCGCTGCTGATGATCACCCACGACCTGGGTGTCGTCGCCGGCCTCTGCGACCAGGTGAACGTCCTCTACGCGGGCAAGGTCGTCGAATCGGCCGCCCGGCGCGAGCTGTTCGCCCACCCGACGCACCCGTACACCCACGGCCTGCTCGGCTCCATCCCCCGGCTCGACGCCCCGCGCGGCGAACCGCTCCACCCGATCCGCGGGTCCATCAACGACCAGATCGCCTGGGCCGACGGCTGCGCCTTCGCCCCCCGCTGCGACCGGTACGAGATGGAGTGCCTCACCGGCACGCCCGAACTGACCGAACCGCGCGCGGCCGGCCACCGCGCCCGCTGCGCGAACCCGGTCCTCGCCACGACGGAGGTACCGGCATGAGCCTGCTCGAACTCGACGGCGTGAAGGTCCACTTCCCCGTCAAGAAGGGCATCCTCTTCAACCGCACGGTCGGCCACGTCTACGCCGTGGACGGCATCTCGCTCAAGGTCGAGGCGGGCCAGACGTACGGCCTGGTCGGCGAGTCGGGCTGCGGCAAGACGACGCTCGGACGGGCCGTGCTGCGGCTCGTGGACGTCACCGACGGCTCCGTCGTCCTCGACGGCACCGACGTCGCCAAGCTGCCGGAGAAGGAGCTCCGCTCCTTCCGCCGCCGGCTCCAGATGGTCTTCCAGGACCCGCTGGGCAGCCTCAACCCGCGCCAGAACATCGAGTCGATCCTCAGCGAGGGCATGGCCGCCCACGGGATCGGAGCGAACCAGGAGGAGCGGCGGGAGCGGATCCGGGAGATCCTCGCCAAGGTGGGCCTGCCCGCCAACTCCCTCTCCCGCTACCCGCACGAGTTCTCCGGCGGCCAGCGCCAGCGCATCGGCATCGCCCGCGCGCTGGTCCTGGAGCCCGACCTCATCATCTGCGACGAGCCGGTCTCCGCGCTCGACGTCTCCATCCAGGCCCAGGTCATCAACCTCCTGGAGGAGCTCCAGGAGTCGATGGGCCTGACCTACCTGGTCATCGCCCACGACCTCGCCGTCGTCCGGCACATCTCGGACGTCATCGGCGTGATGTACCTGGGCTCCCTGGTGGAGGAGGCGCCGAGCGACACGCTGTACGAGGAGCCGCTGCACCCGTACACGCGGGCGCTCATGTCGGCCGTGCCGGTGCCCGACCCGGAGGTCGAGGAGCGGCGCGAGCGGATCCTCCTCCACGGCGACCTGCCCTCCCCGGCGAACCCGCCGGCGGGCTGCCGCTTCCACACCCGCTGCCCGTGGGCCCAGCCGAAGTGCGCCGAGGAGCGCCCGGAGCTCACGGACGCGGGCGGCGGCCACAAGGTGGCCTGCCACTTCACCCGGGAGATCCAGGACGGCACGATCCGCCCGGCGGGCGAGGCCGACGCCGTCGTGATCCCGGCCCAGGCGGACGCACCGGCGGCCGAGGACGCCGCTCCCGAGGACGAGGCCCCGAAGGGCAAGGCTCTCAAGGACGAGGCCCCGAAGGACGCCGCCCCCGAGGGCGACGCCGCTCCGAAGGGTGTCGAGGGCAAGCAGTAGACGGTCCCGGAAAGGGCCCGGCCGCCGTGTGGCGGCCGGGCCCTTTCCGAACGCACGGCACAATTGGCCGGTGCTCCACGATCTGTTCAGCCCGTCGGTCCAACACACGCTCGACCTCGTCGGCATCTTCGTCTTCGCCATCTCCGGCGCCCTCCTCGGCGTCCGGAAGAACTTCGACGTCTTCGGCATGGCCGTGCTCGCCGAGGTCACCGCGCTCGGCGGAGGTCTCCTCCGCGACCTGATCATCGGGGCCGTGCCCCCGGCCGCCTTCACCGACCTCGGCTACTTCCTCATGCCGCTGGTCGCCACCGTCCTGGTCTTCTTCCTCCACCCCGAGGTGGAACGCACCCAGACCGCCGTGAACGTCTTCGACGCGGCCGGCCTCGGCCTCTTCTGCGTGACCGGGACGACGAAGGCGTACGACTACGGGCTCGGCCTCACCTCCTCGGCGGCGCTCGGCCTCGCCACCGCCGTCGGCGGCGGCGTGCTGCGCGACGTCCTCGCCAACGAGGTGCCCTCGCTGCTGCGCTGGGACCGCGACCTGTACGCCGTGCCGGCGATCGTCGGCGCGGCGATGGTCGTGCTGTGCATCCGCTTCGACGTCCTGAACGCCTACACCAGCGGCGCGGCGGTGCTCACCGCCTTCCTCCTGCGGCTGCTCGCGATGCGCTACCACTGGCGGGCGCCGCGCGCCTGGAACCGGCGCTCGTCGGCCCGCGAGGAGCCGGAAAAAGCTACCGCTCAGTAGTTTCCTGCGGTACCGTCGGCCGTATGAGCACGAGCACCGAGACGAGCCCCGCCCCGCAGACGGAGGCGCGCAGCGAGTTCGACCGGGACACCGCCGTCACCCTCCGCGAGCCCGGGGTCTACGACGCCGAGCTCTCGGCCGGCTGGACGATCATCCACGCCGTCAACGGCGGCTACCTCCTCGCCCTGCTCGGTCGGGCCCTCGGCGACCACCTGCCGCACCCCGACCCGTTCACCATCTCGGCGCACTACCTCACGCCGTCGGTGCCGGGCCCCGCGGTCATCCGGACCGAGACCGTCCGCACCGGCCGGACCCTCTCCACCGGCACCGCCTCCTTGTACCAGTTCGCGGAGGACGGCACCGAGGTCGAGCGGATCCGCGTCCTCGCCTCCTACGGCGACCTCGACGCCCTCACGGACGACGTCCGCACCAGCGCGGTCCCGCCCGCCTTCGCCCCGATCGACCAGTGCTTCAGCGCCTCCGACGGCCCGGCCCCGCCGATCCCCGGCTCCTCCGCCATCACCGACCGGCTGGACCTCCGCCTCGACCCCGCCTGCGTCGGCTGGGCGATCGGCGCCCCCTCCGGCAAGGGCGAGATGCGCGCCTGGTTCGGCCTCGCCGACGGCCGCGAGCCCGACGCGCTCTCCCTGCTCCTCGCCGTCGACGCCCTCCCGCCGACCTCCTTCGAGCTGGGCCTCAAGGGCTGGACCCCGACCGTGGAGCTCACCACGCACGTCCGCTGCCGTCCCGCCCCCGGCCCGCTGCGGATCTCCATCACCACCCGCAACCTCGCGGGCGGCTTCCTGGAGGAGGACGCCGAGGTCTGGGACAGCGCCGGCCGCCTCGTGGCCCAGTCCCGCCAGCTGGCCCGCGCCCCGCGCTGAACCCCGGCGGACGCGCCCCGTCCGGCCGCGGCCGGACGGGCCGCGGCCGCGGGGGAGGGCCCCGTCCGCACTCCGGACCGAACGGTCGTCGGGGACCGGGCCGGGCTCGTAGAGGAAGGCCGCGGCCGGGCTCGTAGAATCGACCCACCATGGCTTACCTCGACCACGCCGCGACCACGCCCATGCTGCCCGAGGCGATCGAGGCGATGACCGCCCACCTCGCCGTCACGGGCAACGCCTCGTCCCTGCACGCCGCCGGGCGGCGCGCCCGGCGGACCGTCGAGGAGGGCCGCGAGACCCTCGCCGCCGCGCTCGGCGCCCGGCCCAGCGAGGTGGTGTTCACCTCCGGCGGCACCGAGGCCGACAACCTCGCGGTCAAGGGCCTCTACTGGTCCCGCCGCGACGCCGACCCGCGCCGCACCCGCGTCCTCGCCAGCCCCGTCGAGCACCACGCCGTCCTCGACGCCGTCGACTGGCTCGCGACCCACGAGGGCGCCCGGGTCGAGTACCTGCCGGTCGACGCCCACGGCCGGGTCCACCCCGAGGCGCTGCGCGAGGCGATCGCCCGCGACCCGGAATCCGTCGCCCTCGCCACCGTCATGTGGGCCAACAACGAGATCGGCACCGTGATGCCGGTCCGCGCGCTCGCCGACGTCGCCGCCGAGTTCGGGGTCCCGCTGCACGCCGACGCCGTCCAGGCCGTCGGCCAGCTCCCGGTCGACTTCGGCGCCTCCGGGCTCGCCGCCCTCACCCTCTCCGGCCACAAGATCGGCGGCCCCTACGGCATCGGCGCCCTGCTGCTGGGCCGCGAGCACACCCCCGTCCCCGTGCTACACGGCGGCGGCCAGGAGCGCCACGTCCGCTCCGGCACCCTCGACGTCCCCGCCGTCGCCGCCTTCGCCACCGCCGCCCGCATCGCCGCCGACGGCCAGGAGGGCTTCGCCCGTGACATCGGCGCCCTGCGCGACTCCCTCGTCACCGCCGTCCGTACGGCCGTCCCGGACGCGCTCCTCGGCGGCGACCCGGTCGACCGGCTCCCCGCCAACGCCCACTTCACCTTCCCCGGCTGCGAGGGCGACTCCCTGCTCCTCCTCCTGGACGCCGCCGGCATCGCCTGCTCCACCGGCTCCGCCTGCACCGCCGGCATCGCCCAGCCCAGCCACGTCCTCCTCGCCACCGGCGCCGACCCCGACCTGGCCCGCGGCACCCTCCGCTTCTCCCTCGGCCACACCTCCACCGACGAGGACGTGCGGGCCGTCGCCGACGCCATCGGCCCCGCCGTGGAGCGGGCCAGGACCGCCGGCCTCAGCTGAACCCCGCCGGTCTCACGCCGGGAGCTTCGCCCGCTCCCGGCGGACCAGCTCCATGTACCGGTCCCAGTCCCAGTGCGGGCCGGGGTCGGTGTGGTCGGTGCCCTCGACCTCCGCGTGCTCGATGATGTGCTCCCGGTCGACCGGTATGCCGTGCCGGGCGCAGATGTCCGCGGTCAGCCGGGCCGACGCCTCGTACATGGCCTTCGTGAAGTCCTTCGGCCGGTCCACGAAGCCCTCGTGCTCGATGCCGACGCTCCGCTCGTTCATGTCCCGGTTCCCGGCGTGATAGGCCACGTCGAGCTCCCGCACCATCTGCGCCACCCGTCCGTCCTTGCCGACCACGTAGTGCGTGGCGGCCTCGTGCAGCGGGTTCCTGAAGACCTTCAGGGCGGTGGCGTAGCTGCCCTGCACCACGTGGATCACCACCCGGTCGATCCGGTAGTCGTCCGGCCGGTCCGCCCGCCGGGAGTTCGCCTGGTGCGCCGCCGTCCACGCGGCCGCCCGGTAGTCCAGCTCCCCGTCCACCCGCGGCTTCTCCATCCACGGCAGCCGCCACCAGGCCCGCGCCAGCTCCTCGCGCGCCAGCGCGGCCGTACCCAGCACGGCCACGCCGCCGCCGACCAGCACCGCGCGCCGGCCGACCCCCCGCTTCTTCCCGTTCTCGCTCCCCATGCACCCCAGAACGCCGGTCCCGGCCGCACGGTTCCCGCCGACCCTTACCCTGGTAGGGCTATGACTGAGACTCCGCGCCCCCTTCGTGTCCTCGCCGCCATGTCCGGCGGAGTGGACTCCGCCGTCGCCGCCGCCCGAGCCGTCGAAGCCGGGCACGACGTCACCGGCGTGCATCTCGCGCTCTCCGCGAACCCGCAGTCCTTCCGCACCGGAGCCCGCGGCTGCTGCACCATCGAGGACTCCCGCGACGCGCGCCGGGCCGCCGACGTCATCGGCATCCCCTTCTACGTGTGGGACCTCGCCGAGCGCTTCCGCGCCGACGTCGTCGACGACTTCGTCGCGGAGTACGAGGCGGGCCGCACGCCCAACCCGTGCCTGCGCTGCAACGAGAAGATCAAGTTCGCCGCCCTGCTCGACAAGGCGCTCGCCCTCGGCTTCGACGCCGTCTGCACCGGCCACTACGCCACCGTGGTGCTGAACGAGGACGGCACCCGCGAGCTGCACCGCGCCTCCGACATGGCCAAGGACCAGTCGTACGTGCTCGGCGTCCTCGACGAGCAGCAGCTCGCCCACGCCCTCTTCCCGCTCGGCGACACCCTCACCACCAAGGACGAGATCCGGGCCGAGGCCGAGCGGCGCGGCCTCGCCGTCGCCAAGAAGCCCGACAGCCACGACATCTGCTTCATCGCCGACGGCGACACCCAGGGCTTCCTCGCGTCCCGCCTGGGCAAGGCCGAGGGCGACATCGTCGACGAGTCCGGCGCCAAGCTCGGCACCCACGAGGGCGCCTTCGGCTTCACCATCGGCCAGCGCAAGGGCCTGCGCATCGGCCACCCGGCCGCCGACGGCAAGCCCCGCTACGTCCTCGACATCTCGCCCGTCAACAACACCGTCACCGTCGGCCCCGCCGAGGCCCTCGACGTCACCGCCCTCACCGCGATCAAGCCCCGCTGGTGCGGCACCGCCCCCGCCGGTCCCGGCCGCTACACCGCCCAGCTCCGCGCCCACGGCGGCGAGACCGAGGTGACCGCGGCCCTGGAGGACGGCGAGCTGAAGGTCGCCTTCGCCGAGCCCGTCCGCGGCGTCGCCCCCGGCCAGGCGATCGTCCTCTACGACGGCACCCGCGTGGTCGGCTCCGCGACGATCGCGGCGACGGTACGGCGCACGGCCCCCGCCCCCGCCTGACCCGGGCCCGGCGGAGCCGCGCGGCTCACGCCGGCTCCGCCTCCTCCGCGACCTCCGCCACGAACTCCGCGAGCACCGGCGCCAGCACATGGGGCGCCACCTCGTGGGTCTGCCCCGTGAGCGTCCGGTGCCGGGCCCGCGGCAGGAACGCGGACAGCGCCCGGGCGGCCCGCCGGACCGGCGCCGGACTCGCGCCCCCGTCGACCACCAGCACGCGCGCGTGGACCTCCGGGCACAGCCCCGGACAGGGCGGCTCGAACACCGACACCGCCGCCACCGGCACCCCCGCCGCCGCGGCCGCGAGCGCCAGCGCCCCGCCCGTCCCGCTGCCGTGCACCGCCGCGCCCGGGCCCGCCGCCGCCAGCACCGCCGCCAGGTCCTCGTACTCCCGCTCCACCGCGTACGGCCCGCTCCCGCCGCTCCGGCCGTGCCCCCGGCGGTCGTAGACGAACACCGGGAAGTCCCGCGCCAGCAGCCGGGCCAGCGGCGCCTGTCCGGCCCCCGTCCCCAGCGCCCCGCTCACCAGCACCACCGCGGGCCGATCCCCGGCCCCCGCCCCGTACCGCCCGTACGCGATCGTCGTCCCGTCCCGGGACACGACCGTCCTCACCTCGTCCATGGCAGGGCAGACCGGCGCCCCCGCCGGAACTCATCGCCGCGCCCCGGAATTCCCCGAAGAATCTTGGAACCCGCAGGTCAGGACGGTACGAAAGAACCCGTGCCCTACCGTGGGCGCCATGAACATCTGCGTCTTCCTCTCCGCCGCCGACCTCGACGAGCGCTACACCGTCCCCGCCCGCGAGTTCGCCGGCCTCCTCGGCAAGGCCGGCCACACCCTCGTCTGGGGCGGCTCCGACACCGGCCTGATGAAGGTCGTCGCCGACGGCGTCCAGGAGGCCGGCGGCCGCCTCGTCGGCGTCTCCGTCGACTTCCTCGCCGCCAAGGCCCGCCCGGACGCCGACGAGATGACCATCACCAAGGACCTCGCCGAACGGAAGGCGCTCCTCCTCGCCAAGTCCGACGCGATCGTCGTCATGGTCGGCGGCACCGGCACCCTCGACGAGGCCACCGAGATCCTGGAGCTCAAGAAGCACGCCCAGCACACCAAGCCCGTCGTCGTCCTCAACACCGCCGGCTTCTACGACGGCCTCAAGACCCAGTTCCAGCGCATGGAGGACGAAGGCTTCCTCCCCCGCCCCCTCACCGAACTCGCCTTCTTCGCCGAGGACGGGCGCACGGCCCTCGCGTACCTGGAGAGCGAGATCGCCGCCCGCTGATGGGACCATGGTGCCCATGGCTACTCATGTGATCACCGGGGCCGGTTCCGGCATCGGCGCCGCCGTCGCCCGGCGGCTGCACGCGCGCGGGGACGAACTCGTGCTGCACGCGCGCGACGCGGGGCGCGCCAAGGAGCTGGCGGCCGAGTTCCCCGGCGCGCGCACGCTCGTGGGGGACCTCGCCGATCCGGACCGGCTCTCCTGGGCGTTCTCGCACCAGAGCCTGCCCGACCGGGTCGACTCGCTGCTGCACATCGCCGGCGTCGTCGACCTCGGCACGGTGGGCGAGCTCACCCCCAAGGCATGGCACCACCAGCTGAACGTGAACCTGGTCGCGCCCGCCGAACTGACCCGGCACTTCCTGCCCCAGCTCCGCGTCTCCCAGGGCCACGTCGTCTTCGTGAACTCCGGCGCCGGGCTGAACGCGCACGCCGAGTGGAGCGCGTACGCCGCCTCCAAGCACGGCCTGAAGGCCCTCGCCGACTCCCTGCGCCACGAGGAGCACGCCCACGGCGTCCGGGTCACCTCCGTCTACCCGGGCCGCACCGCCAGCCCCATGCAGGCCAAGGTGCACCAGCAGGAGGGCAAGGAGTACGACCCCGCGCGGTGGATCGACCCCGAGTCCGTCGCGACCACGATCGTGATGGCCCTCGACCTGCCGCGCGACGCCGAGGTCAACGACCTGACGGTCCGTCCGGGGCGATGACCATGAACGACGTTCCCCAGTGGGGTCCCGCGACCGGCGTCGGCTCGCTGCCCGGCGGCGACGCCCGCGAGGCCGCCAAGACCGTCACCGGCTCCTTCGAGGACTTCCCCTTCCTCGCCGAACTCCCCGCCCGCGGCCCCGGCGCCGACATGATCGGCCGCACCCTCGGGCTGCTCGTCGACCTGTACGCGCACGTGGAGCCCAGCGGCTGGCGGATCAGCGACCGGCCCGGCCGCGACACCCGCCGCGCCCGCTCCTGGCTCGGCGAGGACCTCGACGCCCTGGAGGAGTTCACCCAGGGTTACGAGGGGCCGCTCAAGGTCCAGGCCGTCGGCCCGTGGACCCTCGCCGCCGCCCTGGAACTCCGCGGCGGGGAGGCCGCCCTGGGCGACCCCGGAGCCTGCCGCGACCTCGCCGCCTCCCTCGCCGACGGCCTGCGCGAGCACCTCGCCGACGTCGCCAAGCGCGTCCCCGGCGCCCGGATCGTGCTCCAGCTCGACGAGCCCTCCCTCACCTCCGTCCTCCTCGGGCAGATCCGCACCGCCAGCGGCTACCGCACCCACCGGGCCGTCGACCGGCAGGTCGTGGAGGCCGCCCTGCGGGACGTGATCGCCGCCCACGACGGGCCCGTCACCGTCCACTCCTGCGCCCCAGGCGTCCCCTTCGCGCTGCTCCGCAGGGCCGGCGCCGCGGGCGTCTCGTTCGACTTCGGCCTGCTCACCGAACGTGACGAGGAGCCCCTCGGCGAGGCCGTGGAGGCCGGCACGAAGCTCTTCGCCGGTGTGGTGCCCTCCACCGACACGGCATTGTCCGACCCGGGCGGTAGCGTCATGGGTGTCAGGACGCTGTGGCGCAGGCTGGGGCTGAATCCGGGGACTCTCGCCGAGTCCGTGGTCGTCACCCCCACCTGCGGGCTCGCGGGCGCCTCGCCCGCGTACGCCCGGGCGGCGCTCGCCCACTGCGCCCGGGCGGCGAGATCGCTCGCGGACAACCCAGAGTGACCGGGTTCTGAAGGCACGGGAGGACGGACGAAGGTGGCAGTCGAACAGGGGGCCCTGCCCGGCGGAGAGGCGGTCGTGCCCGCCGAGGCACGGGAGAAGCACGCCGAGCTGGCCGAGCAGGTCGAGGAGCACCGCTTCCGGTACTACGTGAAGGACCAGCCGGTCGTCAGCGACGCGGAGTTCGACCGGCTCCTGCGCGCCCTGGAGGCGCTGGAGGAGGAGCACCCGGAGCTGCGCACGCCCGACTCGCCGACCCAGAAGGTGGCCGGGCAGTACGAGACGGACTTCGCCTCCGTCGAGCACCGCGAGCGCATGCTCTCGCTGGACAACGCCTTCGACGACGAGGAGCTGTCCACCTGGGCCGAGCGCGTCGCCCGGGACGTCGGCACCCCCGACTTCCACTTCCTGTGCGAGCTCAAGGTCGACGGCCTCGCCGTCAACCTCACCTACGAGCACGGCCGGCTCACCCGCGCCGCCACCCGCGGCGACGGCCGCGCCGGCGAGGACATCACGCCCAACGTGCGGACGATCGCCGACATCCCCGAGCGCCTCCAGGGCGACCGGATCCCGGAGCTCGTCGAGATCCGGGGCGAGGTCTACTTCCCCATGGAGGCGTTCGAGGCACTGAACGCGCGCCTGGTGGACGCCGGCGACAAGCCCTTCGCCAACCCGCGCAACGCGGCCGCAGGCTCGCTGCGCCAGAAGGACCCGAAGGTCACCGCCACCCGCCCGCTCCACATGGTGGTCCACGGCATCGGCGCCCGCGAGGGCTTCGAGATCGCCCGCCTCTCGGAGGCGTACGGGCTCCTGCGGGAGTGGGGCCTGCCCACCTCCACGCACAACAGGGTGGTCTCCTCCCTCCCCGAGGTGCGCGAGTTCATCGCGTACTACGGCGAGAACCGCCACTCCGTGGCCCACGAGATCGACGGCGTCGTCGTCAAGCTCGACGAGATCCCCCTCCAGGGCCGGCTCGGCTCCACCGCGCGCGCCCCGCGCTGGGCCATCGCGTGGAAGTACGCGCCGGAGGAGGTCAACACCAAGCTGGTCGACATCAAGGTCGGCGTCGGCCGCACCGGCCGCGTCACCCCGTACGCGCAGGTGGAGCCGGTCACCGTGGCCGGCTCCGAGGTCGAGTTCGCCACCCTCCACAACCAGGAGGTGGTGAAGGCCAAGGGCGTCCTCATCGGCGACACCGTGGTGCTCCGCAAGGCCGGCGACGTCATCCCCGAGATCCTCGGTCCGGTCGTCGACCTGCGGGACGGCACCGAGCGCGAGTTCGTGATGCCGGCCGAGTGCCCCGAGTGCGGCACGGCGCTGAAGCCGATGAAGGAGGGCGACATCGACCTCCGCTGCCCGAACGCCCGGACCTGCCCGGCCCAGCTGCGCGAGCGGCTCTTCTTCCTCGCCGGCCGCCAGTGCCTGGACATCGAGAACTTCGGCGCCGTGGCCGCCGCCGCCCTCACCCGGCCCCTGGAGCCCGCCGAGCCGCCGCTCGCCGACGAGGGCGACCTCTTCGACCTCACCATCGAGCAGCTGCTCCCGATCAAGGCGTACGTCCTCGACGCCGACAGCGGGCTGCCCAAGCGGGACCCGAAGACCGGCGAGGAGAAGATCGTCACCGTCTTCGCCAACCAGAAGGGCGAGCCGAAGAAGAACGCGCTCGCCATGCTGGCGAACATCGAGGCCGCCAAGACCCGCCCGCTCGCCCGGTTCATCAACGGCCTCTCCATCCGCCACGTCGGCCCCGTCGCCGCCGAGGCGCTGGCCCGCGAGTTCCGCTCCCTGGAGCGGATCGAGCAGGCCACCGAGGAGGAGCTGGCCGCCGTCGACGGCGTCGGCGGCATCATCGCCACCGCGGTGAAGCAGTGGTTCTCCGAGGAGTGGCACCGCGAGATCGTGCGGAAGTGGCGCGCCGCCGGCATCACCCTGGAGGACGAGGGCGCCGGGGAGGACGAGGGCCCCCGCCCGCTGGAGGGCCTCACGGTCGTCGTGACCGGCACCCTGGAGCAGTTCACCCGGGATGGCGCAAAAGAGTCGCTCCAGAGCCGCGGAGCCAAGGTCACCGGTTCCGTTTCGAAGAAGACGAGCTTCGTCGTCGTGGGCGAGAACCCGGGTTCCAAGTACGACAAGGCCATGCAGCTGAAGGTTCCGGTTCTGGACGAGGAGGGCTTCAAGATCCTGCTCGAACAGGGTCCCGAGGCCGCCCGCGAGGCCGCACAGCCGGTCGAGGAGTAACCCCGGGTCACCCCCTCTCCGCCCCCGGAAGCTCACCCGTTCGGCGCATACCAGATCGTTACGGGTGGCCAGGTCGCATTCGGGCAAGAGAGGGAGAGCGCTGCCCCTCGGTGCCCTCGGCGGCCTAGTGTGGTGACCGTGCGTCTCGTCCCGCACCGCCGCGAGGGTTCTGCGCGGCCGTGCGCCAGGACGAACGGCCCCGCGCCCTGCGCCCCGCCCCCGAAGCCGGCGGGGCGTACCAGCGGCGGCCGGACGCCACCCGGGCCGCCTCGCCGCGGTCCATCGGACAGCGACGGCACCGCCGCCTGTGAGAGGGACGGGAATGGAACCGACCGAGAGTGCCGCCCCGGTGCCACGGCCGCGCGGCCGGGTGCTCCCCGCGGGCTTCACCGGCCTGCCCGCCGCCGTGGTGGGCACCGCCGCCGCCGTGCTCGTCACCGGGCTCCAGCGGGCCCTGACGACCGGCCACCCGCTCTTCCCCGGCGGGGTCGCGGGCTGGTCCCTCGCCCTCCTCACGGGCCTCATCGTCGGCCACCTCGTCGCCCTCGGGCGCGAGCGCTGGTGGGGCGGTACCGGCTCCGGCGCCGCCCTCACCCTCGCCGTCCTCCTCCTCTACGGCTGGATCCCCGCCGGACTCGTCTCGCTCACCGTCGTCGTCCTCGTCAGCGCCGCCCGCCGGCACCGCTGGCGGCAGGGCCTGCTGCACGGCGCCGCCGACATCCTCGGCGTCGCCGCCGCCGCGCTCGTCCTCGCCGTCTTCGGCGACGTCCCCAGCGTCGACCGGCCCTGGCACCCGCTCGACTGGGGGATCGCCGACGTCCCGGAGATCGTCCTCGCCGCCGGGGCCTACCTCCTCGCGACCCGGCTGCTGCTCTGGTACACCCTCGCCCCGCCCGGCCGCGGCCTGCCCACCGTCGCCCGCACCGCCCTGCTCCGGCAGGGGCTGGTCGCCGTCGCCCTGCTCGGCATCGCCCCGCTGATCTGCGTCGTCGCCGCCGCCTTCCCGCTCCTCCTGCCGCTCTTCGCGATCCCGCTCATCGCCCTCGACTCCACCCTCTGGATCGCCCGCGCCCGCGCCGAGGAGCAGCTCCGCGACCCGCTCACCGGCCTCCCCAACCGCCAGTGGCTGCTGGAACGGACCTGGACCGCCCTGGAGGACGCCGAGGGCGAGCAGGCCCGCGCCGCCCTCGTCCTCATCGACCTCGACCGCTTCCGGTCGGTCAACGACACCCTCGGCCACCTCGCCGGCGACCGGCTCCTCCTCCAGATCGCCGAACGGCTCCGCCTCGCCCTGCCCCGCGGCGCCGAGGCCGCCCGCCTCGGCGGCGACGAGTTCGCCGTCCTGCTGCCCGTCGCCGACTCCACCACCAGCGCCCAGCGGGTCGCCCGCCACCTCGTCGCCGCCCTCTCCTCCCCGCTCGACCTCGACGGGCTCACCCTCGTCCTGGAGGCCAGTGCCGGCGTCGCCGTCTACCCCGACCACGCCGGCGACGCCGAGGGCCTGCTGCGCCGCGCCGACGTCGCCATGTACCAGGCCAAGCGCGACCGCACCGGGGTCGAGGTGTACGAGTCCAAGCGGGACTCCAACACCCCCGACCGCCTCGGTCTCCTGGGCGATCTGCGCCGCGCCCTCGACGCCGGAGAGGTCGAGCTCCACTACCAGCCGAAGGTCCGCTTCGACGGCCAGGTCGCCGGTCTGGAGGCCCTCGTCCGCTGGGTCCACCCCGAGCGCGGAAAGGTTCCCCCGGACGAGTTCATCGCCATCGCCGAGTCCTCCGGCCTGATGCCGCACCTCACCGAGTACGTCCTGGAGACCGCCCTCGCCCAGGTCGCCCGCTGGCGCGCCCAGGGCCTGGAGGTGCCGGTCGCCGTCAACGTCTCGCCGCGCGACGTCCACACCCCCGGCTTCGCCGGTGCCGTCGCCGCCCGCCTCGCCCGGCACGGCGTCCCGGCCGGCTCGCTCCAGCTGGAGATAACGGAACACGTCCTCCTGGAGGACCCGCAGCGCGCCGCCGACACGCTGAACGGCCTCACCGGCCACGGCGTCAAGATGTCCCTGGACGACTTCGGCACCGGCTACTCCTCCCTCGTCCACCTCCGGCGGCTCCCCGTCAGCGAACTCAAGATCGACCGCTCCTTCGTCGCCCGGCTCGCCGTCGACACCGAGGACGCCGAGATCGTCCGCTGCACCGTCGACCTCGCCCACTCCCTCGGCCTCCTCGTCGTCGCCGAGGGCGTCGAGGACGACGAGACCTGGGAGCGGCTGCGCGACCTGGGCTGCGACGCCGTCCAGGGCTGGCTGGTCTCCGCCGCCATGCCGCCCGCCGAGACCACCGCCTGGCTCCGCGCCCGCGGCGAGCACGGCTGGCGCCGGGCCGCCGAGACGGCCGCGGCGCCCGCCGCCGAGCTCGACCCGGCCCCCGGACACGTCGTGCAGTGACCCCCGCCGACGCCCGGCGGACCCCCTGAGCGGACCCTTCCGGGTCCGCTCAGGGGCTTCTCCGGGGTGACCGTTTCACGGGCACGGGCGCCGTCCCCATAGGATTGGCCCCACACCATCAGACTCACCCCAGAGGATCGCTGCATGCCTGGCATCACGCGCGAGGAGGTCGCACACCTCGCTCGGCTGGCGCGTCTGGAACTCGCCGACGAGGAACTCGACCACTTCGCCGGTCAGCTCGACGACATCATCGGCGCGGTCGCCCGCGTCTCCGAGGTCGCCGAGCAGGACGTACCGCCGACCTCCCACCCGCTGCCGCTGACGAACGTCATGCGCGCGGACGAGGTCCGCCCTTCGCTCACCCCCGCGCAGGCGCTCTCGGGCGCCCCCGCCCAGGAACAGCAGCGTTTCAAGGTGCCGCAGATCCTGGGGGAGGACTGACCATGACGGACATCATCAAGCTCACCGCCGCCGAGATCGCCGCGAAGATCGCTTCCGGCGAGCTCACCGCGGTCGAGGTCACCGAGGCCCACCTGGCCCGCATCGACGCCGTCGACGAGAAGGTGCACGCCTTCCTCCACGTCGACCGCGAGGGCGCCCTCGCGCAGGCCCGCGCCGTCGACGAGAAGCGCGCCCGCGGCGAGAAGCTCGGCCCGCTGGCCGGCGTCCCGCTGGCCCTCAAGGACATCTTCACGACCCGGGGCGTGCCCACCACGGTCGGCTCGAAGATGCTCGAGGGCTGGATCCCGCCGTACGACGCGACCCTGGTCAAGCGCCTCAAGGCCGCCGACGTGGTCATCCTCGGCAAGACCAACATGGACGAGTTCGCCATGGGCTCCTCCACCGAGAACAGCGCCTACGGCCCCACCGGCAACCCCTGGGACCTCACCCGGATCCCCGGCGGCTCCGGCGGCGGCTCCTCGGCCGCGCTCGCCGCGTTCCAGGCCCCGCTCGCCATCGGCACGGACACCGGCGGCTCGATCCGCCAGCCCGCCGCCGTCACCGGCACCGTCGGCGTCAAGCCGACCTACGGCGCGGTCTCCCGCTACGGCATGGTGGCCTTCTCCTCCTCCCTCGACCAGGGCGGCCCCTGTGCCCGCACGGTCCTGGACGCGGCCCTGCTGCACGAGGCGATCGCCGGCCACGACCCGCTCGACTCCACCTCCGCCGACCTGCCGGTCCCGCCCGTGGTCGAGGCCGCGCGCAACGGCTCGGTGGCCGGGATGCGCGTCGGCGTCGTCAAGCAGTTCCGCGGCGAGGGCTACCAGGCCGGCGTCATGCAGCGCTTCGACGAGTCCGTCGAGCTGCTGAAGGAGCTGGGCGCCGAGATCGTCGAGCTGGACTGCCCGTCCTTCGACCTGGCCCTCTCGGCGTACTACCTGATCGCGCCGTCCGAGTGCTCGTCCAACCTGGCCCGCTTCGACGGCCTGCGCTACGGCCTGCGCGCCGGCGACGACGGCACCCGGTCCGCCGAGGACGTCACCGCCCTGACCCGCGAGGCCGGCTTCGGCCCCGAGGTGAAGCGCCGCATCATCCTCGGCACCTACGCGCTCAGCTCCGGCTACTACGACGCGTGGTTCGGCTCGGCCCAGAAGGTCCGCACCCTCATCACCCGCGAGTTCGAGAGCGCCTTCGAACAGGTCGACGTGATCGTCTCCCCGACGACGCCGACCACCGCCTTCCCGATCGGCGAGCGCGCCGACGACCCGATGGCGATGTACCTCGCGGACCTGTGCACCATCCCGACCAACCTGGCCGGAAACGCCGCCATGTCGCTGCCCTGCGGCCTGGCGCCGGAGGACGGTCTCCCGGTCGGGCTGCAGATCATCGCCCCCGCCATGCAGGACGACCGGCTCTACAAGGTCGGTGCCGCCGTCGAGGCCGCCTTCGTGGAAAAGTGGGGTCACCCGCTGATCGAGGAGGCTCCGTCGCTGTGAGTACCAGTGCACTGCAGAAGGCCAAGGGCTTCAAGAAGTCCAAGACCGGCACGTACCTGTCCATGGCCACCACCGCGTTCGGCGCGGTGACCGTGACGAAGCAGATCAAGAAGGCCCGCACCGAGCACGACACGCTGAAGCTGGTCGATGCCGTCGTGTCCGCCGCCGCCATCGTCACCGGCCTCGCGATCCTTTACCGCGAGCTGAAGCGCCTCGGCGACGACGACGTCCTGCTGGGCTGAGAGGGAAAGTTCCACCGTGACTGTCACTGAACTGCTCTCGTACGAGGCGGCACTGGCCTCGTACGACCCCGTCATGGGCCTGGAGGTCCATGTCGAGCTCGGCACGAAGACCAAGATGTTCTGCGGCTGCTCGACCGAGCTGGGCGCCGAGCCCAACGCGCAGACCTGCCCGACCTGTCTCGGTCTGCCCGGCGCACTGCCGGTCGTGAACGAGATCGGCGTCGAGTCCGCCATCAAGATCGGCCTCGCGCTGCACTGCGAGATCGCCGAGTGGTGCCGCTTCGCCCGGAAGAACTACTTCTATCCGGACATGCCGAAGAACTTCCAGACCTCCCAGTACGACGAGCCGATCGCCTTCAACGGCTACCTGGACGTCCAGCTGGAGGACGGCGAGGTCTTCCGCGTGGAGATCGAGCGCGCCCACATGGAGGAGGACACCGGCAAGTCCACCCACATCGGTGGCGCGACCGGCCGCATCCACGGCGCCTCGCACTCGCTGCTCGACTACAACCGGGCCGGCATCCCGCTCATCGAGATCGTCACCAAGCCGATCGAGGGCGCGGGCGAGCGGGCACCCGAGGTCGCCAAGGCGTACGTCGCCGAGCTGCGCGAGCTGATCCGCGCCCTGGGCGTCTCCGAGGCGCGCATGGACAAGGGCCAGATGCGCTGCGACGTCAACCTGTCGCTGCGCCCGAACGGCACCCAGACCTTCGGCACCCGCTCGGAGACGAAGAACGTGAACTCGCTCCGCTCCGTGGAGCGGGCGGCGCGCTTCGAGATCCAGCGCCACGCGGCGGTCCTGGAGTCCGGCGGCACGATCGTGCAGGAGACCCGTCACTTCCACGAGGACGACGGCTCCACCACCTCGGGCCGCATCAAGGACAACGCCGAGGACTACCGCTACTTCCCGGAGCCGGACCTGGTCCCGATCGCCCCGTCCCGCGCGTGGGTCGAGGAGCTGCGCAAGGGTCTGCCCGAGCTGCCGCGCGTGCGCCGCAACCGGCTGCGCGAGGAGTGGGGCGTCTCCGAGCAGGAGATGCAGTCCATCCTCAACGCGGGCGCGGTCGACCCGATCGTCGCCACCGTCGAGGCGGGCGCCGACGCGGCCTCCGCCCGCAAGTGGTGGATGGGCGAGCTGGCCCGGAACGCCAACGAGAAGGGCGTCTCCCTGGAGGAGCTGCCCATCACCCCGGCGGACGTGGCCCGGGTCTCGGCCCTGGTCACCGGCGGCGACCTCAACGACAAGCTCGCCCGCCAGGTCATCGAGGGCGTCCTCGCCGGCGAGGGCACCCCGGACGAGGTCGTCGAGAAGCGCGGTCTGAAGGTCGTCTCCGACGACGGCGCGCTCGGCACGGCCGTCGACGAGGCCATCGCGGGCAACGCGGCCATCGCGGACAAGATCCGCGGCGGCAAGGTCGCGGCGGTCGGCGCGCTCGTCGGCGCGGTCATGAAGGCCACCCGTGGCCAGGCCGACGCGGCGAAGGTCAAGGACCTCATCCTGGAGAAGCTGGGCGTCAGCGAGGGCTGACCCCGGTCGCGTACGAGAGCGGCCCCGCACCGGAGTTCCGGTGCGGGGCCGCTCGTCGTCGTACGGCGGGCTACCGCTTCAGCATGGGGGCGGCGATGATGCCGTTGCCGGAGTCGGTGCAGGTCGCCTCGACCTTGAGGCGGAGCCGCAGGGCCCCTTCGATCTCCAGGCTCTTGGTGATCGGCTTGCCGAGGTCCACGGTCTCGTTGAAGATCGCGGGCTTGTCGTCGATCGAGACCACGATCCGGGCGGTCTCGATGCTGGAACCGTCGTCGATGCCGGCCGTGAACTCGAAGGTCTTCCACTCCCGGTTGAGGTCGTACTCGACGTAGGCGCCGTTGTAGCAGTCGCCGATCAGGGCGGAGCCGTACTCCTTGGTGTTGATCTTGGCGCTGCCGATCTCGAAGTCGTCGGGGTCGCTGACGGAGGCCAGGGTGGTGAGGTCGGCCTCGGTCGCGTCCGGGACGGAGCCGGGGGCGACCGCCGTGCTGCTGCTCGGGGACGGCTCGGTGGTGGGCTCCTCCGTCGGCGCCTCCGTGGTCGGCTCCTGCGTGGGCTCCTCGGTGGTCGGCTCCTCGGAAGGGGTCTCGCTGGTCGCCGCGGCGGTGGTGCCGGTCGAAGCGGCCCGGTCGTTCTTGCCGTCCTTCGCGTCACGGTCGGCGAGCAGCCGGATGCCGGCCACCGCGAGGACCGCGACCAGGAGGACGCCGGTGACGGCGCCGATCACGAGACCCTTGCGGCTCTTGCGCCGCTCGGGCTGCGACGGCTGGTGGGGGCCGGTCGGCCCGCCGTGGGCGCCGACGGTGGGCATCCCGGCCGTCGGCGGCCCGAAGCCGCCCTGGCCGCCGTAGCCCGGGCCGCCGTACGACGGCATCCCGGCGGTCGGCTGCCCGTACGCGCCCTGCCCGGCGTCGTAGCCGGTGGGGCCGGTAGGGCCGGGGACGGTCGGGGCCGGCGCGGGCGCGCCGAAGCCCGCCGGGGGCGTGTCGGCGGCGGCCTGTACGGCCGGAAGGGGGGCCGGGGCAGGATCCGGGGCGGGAGTCGGGGCCGGGGCCGGAGTCGGGGCGGGCGCCGGGGCCGGCACCGGGGCGGGCGGTTCCGCGGCGGCGGGCGCCTGCGCGGGGACCGGGGGCTGCGCCGGCGGCGCCGGTACGGCGTCCTGGGGCGCCGCGGCCGGCGGCTCGGACGGCGGGGGCGCCACCGCCGGGAGCGGGGGCACGGCCGGGGCGTCGGACGGGCGGGGCGGGACCGCGTCCTGCGGGGTCGCCGGACGGGAGGTGGTCGTCGTGGAGACCACCCCGTGCCGGACCTCCTTGACCCACGACGACAGCGACAGCGGGCGCTTGTCCGCGTCGGCCGCCGCGATGGCCAGCACCTTCCTGCGCTGGTCCGCCGGCAGCCCGGCGATCTGCGGCACGCCGGCGAAGGCGGCCGAGAGCTGCTCGGGCGTGGCCGGCGGGGACTGGCCGCTCAGCAGGAAGTAGGCGATGGCGCCGAAGGCGTACCGGTCGGTGGCCGGGGTCCGCTTGCCCTCGAAGATCTCCGGCGCCGCGTACCCGGGCGTGAACCAGACCTCGGCGGTCTGGTGGTCGGCGGTCAGCTTGCTGAGGCCGAAGTCGACGAGGGTGGCCTGGCCGTGCTCGTCGACCATCACGTTGCCCGGCGAGAGGTCGCCGTGGACGACGGTCCGGCCGGACGGCGTGGCCTTGCCGGAGTGCAGCCAGTCGAGGACGTCCGCGAGCTGTTCCAGCGTCCGCATGACCTCGCGCCGCTCGGCGGGGGTGGTCAGGGTCCGCTCCGCGCGCCAGTCGCGCAGGTCGAGGCCGTCGACGTGGTTCATGACCAGGACGAGCGCCCGGCCGGTGAGGGTGCCGGACTCGCCGGGCGCGTGGATCGGCGAGCCCTGGAAGTGCTCGCGTACGCCCACGACCCCGGGGCGGCTGACGAACCGCAGCAGCTCGGCCTGCTCGTTCCACTTGCGGCTGACCCGTTCGAAGATCTCGGGCGTGATCGTCGTCTTGGAGTCGAGGACCTTGACGACGACGGGTTCGGTGCCTCCCGCGAGCTCGATCTCGGCGAGATAGAGCACCGCCTCGCCGCCGCGTCCGATGGAACGCAGCAGCCGGTAGCGGTCCGGTGCGGAGTCAGGCCCGATGTGGTGTGCCGACTTGCTCAACTTTCCCCCAAGGCACAGTGAATGACAGGAAGTCAGCTTGCCGTTCGGGAGGAGGTGGGGTCAACCGAGGAGCGAGAGCCGCCCGGCACGCGGGACTCCCCGCCCGTTCGCGAGCGCGTACGCGCCCCGCCCCCGCCTTCGCCCGCGCGCTGCGCCCGCCCCCGTAGGGCTCCCCGGGGACCCCGCCGTGATCTGTGAGGATCGACACGAAAGGGACAAACGATCACCTTTGGCTGCGACAGTGGGCGGCGAGCACCGATCCAGGCAGGGAGCACGTCCTTTGGCAGCCATCGCACGGTGGTTCATCCGGCACCGCCTCGTCGCCGTCCTCCTGTGGGTCCTCGCCCTCGTCGGGGTCGGCGGCGCCGCCGTCCTCGCCGGCAGCGCGTACTCCAACGACTACGAGGTGCCCGGCACCGAGTCGGGACGGGCCACGGCCCTCCTCGACCGCGGCTTCCAGGGCCTCGGCGGCGACACCGACACGATCGTCTGGCACACCGAGCGCGGCAGCGTCCGCGCCGACGCCGTCCAGGAACGCGTCGGGCCGATGCTGGAGAAGGTCGCCGACCTCCCCGGCGTCGCCGCCGTCGCCTCCCCGTACGGGGACGGCGCCGCGCACGGCCAGGTGAGCGAGGACGGGCGCACCGCCTACGCCACCGTGACCTTCCGCGAGCAGGCCGACGACATCCCCGTCGCCCAGGCGCAGGCCCTCGTCGACACCGCGAAGGCAGCCGGGACCGACGGGCTCCAGGTGGAGCTCGGCGGCACCGCCGTCGCCCTCACCGAGGCGCCCGGCGGGCACATCGCCGAGGCCGTCGGCGTGGCCGTCGCCGCCGTCGTCCTCTTCCTCGCCTTCGGCTCGCTCGCCGCCTCCCTGCTGCCCATCGCGACCGCCCTGGTCAGCGTCGGCATCGCCTATTCCGGGATCGTGCTCCTCGGGCACGTGATGACGGTCGCCGACTTCGCCCCCATGCTCGGCATGCTCATCGGCCTCGGCGTCGGCATCGACTACGCGCTCTTCATCGTCACCCGGCACCGCAAGGGCCTGAAACGCGGCCTGAGCGTCGCCGAGGCCGCCGAGACGGCCGTCGCCACCACCGGCAGGGCCGTCGTCTTCGCCGGCGCCACGGTCTGCATCGCCCTCCTCGGCATGCTCATCCTCCGGCTGAGCTTCCTCAACGGGGTCGCCCTCGCGGCCTCCCTCACCGTCGTCCTCACCGTCGCCGCCTCGGTCACCCTGCTGCCCGCGCTGCTCTCCCTCATCGGCATGCGCGCCCTCTCCCGGCGCGAGCGCCGGACGCTCGCCGAGCACGGGCCGCAGCCCGAGCTGCCCACCGGCTTCGCCGCCCGCTGGTCCGCCTTCGTCGAGCGCCACCCCAAGCTCCTCGGGGCCGTCGCCGCGGTCGTCATGGCGGTCCTCGCGCTGCCCACGCTCTCGCTCCACCTCGGCACCTCCGACCAGGGCAACAACCCGGCCTCCGCCACCACCCGGCAGGCGTACGACCTCCTCGCCGACGGTTTCGGGCCCGGCGTCAACGGCCCCCTGACCCTCGTCGCCGGCCTCGACGGCGCCGACGACCGGATCGCCCTCGACCAGCTGCCGGACGCGCTCGCTGCCACCCAGGGCGTCGCCTCCGTCTCCCCGGTCACCTACAACGGCTCCGGCGACACCGCCTTCCTCACCGTCGTCCCCGACTCCTCCCCGCAGTCCAAGGCCACCAGCGAGCTGGTCGACCGGCTCCGCCAGGACGTGATCCCGACCGCGGAGACCGGCACCTCCCTCGACGTCCACGTCGGCGGCATCACCGCCTCGTACGACGACTTCGCGGAGATCATCGTCGGCAAGCTGCCGCTCTTCGTCGGGGTCGTCGTCGCCCTCGGCTGCCTGCTCCTGCTGCTCGCCTTCCGGTCCATCGGCATCCCGCTCAAGGCCGCCGCCATGAACATCGCGGCCGTCGCCGCCGCCTTCGGGATCGTCGTGGCGATCTTCCAGTGGGGCTGGGGCGCGGAACTCCTCGGCCTCGGCAGCGCCGGTCCGATCGAGCCCTTCCTCCCCGTGATCATGGTCTCGGTCCTCTTCGGCCTCTCCATGGACTACCAGGTCTTCCTGGTCAGCCGGATGTACGAGGAGTGGCTGGAGACCGGCGACAACCGGCGGGCGGTCCGGGTCGGCCTCGCCGAGACAAGCCGGGTGATCAACTCCGCCGCGGTCATCATGATCTCGGTCTTCCTCGCCTTCGTGCTCTCCGGCGACCGGGTCATCGCGATGTTCGGCATCGCCCTCGCCGCCGCCGTCGCCCTCGACGCCTTCGTCCTGCGCACCCTCCTCGTCCCCGCCCTCATGCACATGCTCGGCGGCGCGAACTGGTGGCTGCCCCGGAGCCTCGACCGGATCCTGCCGAGGATCAGCATCGAGCCGCCGGAATGCCGGGACGCGGCGGACGCCCGTGCGAAGATCCCGGGACAGCGTGCGACGGCACCGGCCATGAAGGAGAACGAGGATGTTCGCGATATCGCTGGGTGACGACGGCTCCGAGCTGAGGCCCCTGGAGCCCTGGCAGGCGGAGGAGTTCCTCGCCCACATGGACCGCGGCCGGGAGTTCATCGGCACGCACATCGGCCTCGCCGACGTCGTCCACGACACCGACTCCGCCCGGGCCTTCCTCCGCGGCTACGCGGACAAGACCGCGAACGACGCCGGACGCCTCTACGGCATCTGGAGCGGCGGGACCCTCGTCGGCGGCGTCATGTTCCGCACCATGGACGTGGCCGCCGGCAACGCCGAGGTCGGCTGCTGGCTGGAACCCGCCGCCGCGGGCCGCGGACTGATCACCCGCGCCTGCCGGACCATCATCGACTGGGCCGTCGACCAGCGCGGCATCCACCGCCTCGAATGGTTCGTCTCCTCGAAGAACGGGCCCAGCATCGCCGTCGCCCGCCGGCTCGGCATGACCAGGGACGGCGTCCTCCGCGAGCACCACACCCACCGCGGCACCCGCACCGACACCGAGATCTGGTCCGTCCTCGCCCCCGACTGGCGCGCCGCCCGGGGTGCCTAGGCACCCCCTCACCGCCGTACCGGGGAGGCCCGGGGCGCCCTAAGGCACCCCGGGCCCCGCCCTAAGGCCCCCCGTACCCCGAACATGCGGCACTCGCCCGATGCCCCGGCACCGGCTGGGCGAGGAAGGTAGAGGCATCGCAAGGAGCGATGCCGACACCCCAGCCGAGGGAGCACCCCATGTTCGCGTACGAACTCCACCGCACCGCCCACGCCGAGCTGGTCCGCGAGGCCGCCGCCCAGCGGCTCGGCCGCGAGGCCGCCCGCGTCGCCAAGGCCGCCCGCCGGGCCGGACGCCACGAACCCGAGGGGCGGGTGAGCGCCGGCAAGGACCACTACGCCCAGGTCGCGTGACCCCGTATGGGTGACCCGCGGGGCGCCTGTGCGATGCTCGGCGCCGTGGAGACCAGGTCCGTCAGCCCCGTCTTCGTCGGCCGCGCCGGCGAACTCACCGCCCTCACCGAGGCGCTCTCCCGCGCGACCGCGGGAGAGCCCCAGGCCCTGCTCGTCGCCGGCGAGGCCGGCGTCGGCAAGACCCGGCTCGTCGAGGAGTTCCGCGACGCGGCCTGCGCCGCGGGCGCCGTCGTCGCCCTCGGCGGCTGCGTGGAGCTCGGCGCCGACGGACTGCCCTTCGCCCCCTTCTCCACCGCCCTGCGCACCCTGCGCCGCCGCCTCCCCGAGGAGCTCACGGCCGCCGCCGACGGCCACGAGGGAGAACTCGCCCGCCTCCTGCCCGAGCTCGGCGACCCCGGCGGCACCGACGCCGGGGACGAGGACGGCACCGCCCGCCTCTTCGAGCTCACCGTCCGCCTGCTGGAACGGCTCGCCACCGACCGCACCCTCGTCCTCGTCCTCGAGGACCTCCACTGGGCCGACACCTCCACCCGCCACCTCCTCACCTATCTGCTGCGCACCCTGCGCCGCGGCCGGATCGTGGTCGTCGCCACCTACCGCGCCGACGACATCCACCGCCGCCACCCGCTGCGCCCCCTCCTCGCCGAGCTCGACCGGATGCGCACCATCCGCCGCATCGAGCTCTCCCGCTTCACCCGCACCGAGGTGCACCGCCAGCTCACCGGCATCCTGGCCGCCGAGCCGTCCCCCGGACTCGTCGACGAGATCTTCGACCGCTCCGACGGCAACGCCTTCTTCGTCGAGGAACTCGTCGCCTCCCACACCTGCGGCGACGGCGCCACCCCGCTCAGCGACTCCCTCCGCGACCTCCTCCTGGTCCGCGTCGAGACCCTCCCCGAGGACGCCCAGCGGGTCGCCCGGATCGTCGCCGAGGGCGGCTCCACCGTCGAGCACGGGCTCCTCGCCGCCGTCTCCCGCCTCGCCGAGGACGACCTCATCGAGGCCCTGCGCGCCGCCGTCGGCGCCAACATCCTCCTCGCCGTCCCCGACGGCGACGGCTACCGCTTCCGCCACTCCCTCGTCCGCGAGGCCGTCAGCGACGACCTGCTGCCCGGCGAGCGCTCCCGCCTCAACCGGCGCTACGCCGAGGCCCTGGAGGCCGACCCCGGCCTCGTCCGCCCCGACGAGCGGGCCACCCGCCTGGCGACGTACTGGTACCACGCCCACGCCCCCGCCAAGGCGCTCCCCGCCGTCCTCGACGCCTCCGTCGCCACCCGCAAGCGCCACGCCTACGCCGAACAGCTCCGCCTCCTCGAACGGGCCATGGAGCTCTGGGACGAGGCTCCCGCGGAGATCCGCTCCGGGCTGCGCCCGCTGGACTACGCCGAGTCCTACCCGCCCTGCGGCTGCGACCCCGCGACCACCCCGCTGCGCCGGCTCGACCTGCTCGCCGAGGCCGCCGTCGCCGCCCGCCTCTGCGGCGAACGCGAACGCGCCCTCAAGATCGGCAAGATGGCGCTCCGCCTCCTCGACGGCGACGACGAGCACGACCCCCTGCGCGCCGCCTGGTTCTGGACCGAGCAGGCCCGGCTCCAGTCCAACCTCGGCCGCGGCGACGGCTGGGCCGAGATCTCCCGCGCCCAGGAGCTGGTCAAGGGGTTGCCGCCGTCCGCCGTCCACGCCACCGTCCTCGCCGGCGCCGCCGGCTGGGGCATGCTCCGCGACCCCGGCCCCCAGTCCCTCGCCGCCGCCGAACGCGCCGTCGAGTACGCCCGCCTGGTCAAGGCCGAGGGGACCGAGCTCAACGCGCGCCTCACCCTCGGCACCATCATGGTCGCCGCCGGCGACCGCGAGGCCGGCCTCGCCGAGATGCACGCGGTCCGCGAACGGACCACCGCCCTCGGCCAGTTCCACGAAGCGGCCCGCGCCCACATCAACATCATCTCCGCCCTGGAGTCCCTCGGCCGCTCCGCCGAGGCCGTCGAACTCGCCGACGCCGGTCTCGAACTGGCCCGCACCCGCGGCCTGGTCGAGTCCGCCGGCTGGATCCGCGGCAACAAGGCCGAGTCCCTCCACTCCCTCGGCCGCTGGGACGAGGCCCGCGCCGAGGCCGAACGCCTCCTCTCCGCCGCCACCAGCACCAAGCCCCGCGGCTCCGCCCACCTCCGGCTCGCCCAGATCGCCGTCGCCCGCGGGGAGACCGCCACCGCCGCCCACCACCTCGACGAGGCCCGCGCGGTCTACGGAACCCGCGACCCGATCCCGCAGTACCTGCTCCCGCTGGCCGGCATCGACGTCGCCGCGGCCGCCGCCGAGGGCCGCCTCGCCGACGTCCGCGCCCGGCTCGCCACCGCCGCCGCGGCCGGCTTCCCGCCCGGCACCCACCGCTACGGCTGGCCCCTCGTCCTCGCCGCCGTCACCGCCGAGGCCGACAGCCGGGGCCTGCCCGCCGCCGAGGAGGGCCGCGCCGAGGCACTGGCCGCCGTCCGCCGCTGCGTCCGCGCCCTCGCCGCCCCCGCCCCCGTCTGGGCCGCCCACGCCGCCCAGGTCGCCGAGGAGCTGGCCCGGGCCGAGGGCCGGGAGACCTCCGCCCGCTGGACCGAGACCGTCGAGGCGTGGACCCCGCTCGACCAGCCCTATCCGCTGGCCCGCGCCCGCCACCGGCTCGCCGACGCCCTCCTCACCGAGGGCGGCCGGCGCGAGGAGGCCACCGCGCTGCTCCGGCAGGCCCACGCCACCGCCGTCGCCCTCGGCGCCCGCCCGCTCCGCGAGGACGTCGAACTGCTCGCCGCCCGCGCCCGGATCCCCCTCGCCGCCGACCCCGCCGCCGGTGCGCCGGAGCCGGAGCCGGAGCCCGAGGCCGACGCCTTCGGCCTGACCCCCCGCGAACAGGACGTCCTGGGCCTGGTCGCCGCGGGCCGCACCAACCGGCAGATCGCCGAGGAGCTGTTCATCTCACCGAAGACCGCCAGCGTCCATGTCTCCAACATCCTCGCCAAGCTCGGCGTCTCCGGCCGCGGCGAGGCCGCCGCCATGGCCCACCGCCTCCACCTCCTCGACACCCCCCGCTGACCCGAGCCCCACCCCGTCCCACCCCGTCCCGGCCCCACCCCGGTCCGACCCGCACCGGGCCGGAGCCGGGGGCCGGGGCGTCATCTCACGTCGAGCCTCAGGATCCGGTCGTCCCCGGGTCCGGGCGTGCCCCGGGTGTCAGTCTCGCTCGTCACCAGCCACAGCCGTCCGGCACCGTCCGCGAGGACCGTCCGCAGCCGGCCGTACTCCCCGGCCAGGAACGCCTCCGGCTCCCCGGACCGCTCCGCGCCCGACAGCGGGATCCGCCACAGCCGCTCGCCCCGCAGCCCCGCCATCCACACCGCGCCCCGGGCGAAGGCGATACCGCTCGGCGACGCCTCCGAGGTCGGCCACTGCGCCACCGGGTCCACGAACCCGGCCTCGCCCGCCCGCCCCTCGACCTCGGGCCAGCCGTAGTTCCTCCCCGGCTCGACCAGGTTCAGCTCGTCCCAGGTGTTCTGGCCGAACTCGGCGGCCCACAGCCGCCCTTCGGCGTCCCACGCGATCCCCTGCACGTTCCGGTGTCCGTACGAATAGACCACCGAGCCCGCGAAGGGATTCCCCGGAGCGGGCTTCCCCTCCGGGGTCATCCGCAGGATCTTCCCGCCCAGCGACTCCCGGTCCTGCGCGAGCCCCGTCTCTCCCGTCTCGCCCGTCCCCGCGTACAGCATCCCGTCCGGTCCGAAGGCGATCCGCCCGCCGTTGTGGATCGTGCCCTTGGGGATGCCCGTGAGCACCGGCTCCGGCGTCCCCAGTCGGTCGCCGTCCGCGCCGCCGTACCGCATCCGCACGATCCGGTTGTCCGACTCGGCGGTGAGATACGCGTACACCCACCCGTCGCGCACCGCGAGGCCCATCAGCCCGCCCTCGCCGCCCGGCACCACGCCCGGCACCACGCCCAGCGAGGTCTTCTCCCCGCTCCGCCCGTCCACCCGGGTGACCGTCCGCTCGTCCCGCGAGGAGACCAGCAGGTCACCGTCCGGCAGCGCGGCGAGCCCCCAGGGCGACCGCAGGCCCTCGGTGAGCGTCCCCGCCACCGTCACCCGCCCCTCGCCGGCCGGAGGCGCGGACGCGGAGGCGGAGCCAGAGGCAGAGGCGGAGGCAGAGGCGGACGAACCCGGGGGCGAACCCGGCGGCGAGGTGCTCCGAGCGCCGGTGTCACCGCCCGACGAGCAGCCCGCCGCCAACACCATCGCGACGACGGCCCCCAGGCCCTTCAGCACAGCAGGACGGCTCATGATCCGGTCCCTTCGACGGTACGAGAGGTCGAGCGGCATCCCTTCCACCTTTGATACACCGCTCGCCCCGATCGCGTTCCCGCCTCCGGCCGGCTTTCTCGGATCTTCGCCGGATCCGCGGGCCGGAGCGGTCTCAGTCCCGCTGCTCCCAGGAGTCCCGGGCCGCCGGCAGCGCCGCGAGCTCCGCCAGGTCGCCGGCGGTGAGCCTCAGCTCCGCCGCCCCGGCGTTCTCCACCGCCCACCGCTCCCGCTTCGTCCCCGGCACCGGCACCACGTGCCGCCCCTGGGCGAGGACCCACGCCAGCGCCACCTGCGCCGCGGTCACCCCGTCGCCGTGCCGCGCCGCCACCCGCCGCAGCCCGGCCACCACAGGCTGGTTCGCCGCCATCATCTCGGCCGTGAACCGCGGGTGCCGGGCCCGCGGGTCGTCCGGCTCGAAGCCGCCGCCCGGCGTCAGCGTCCCGGTCAGGAAGCCGCTGCCCAGCGGCATCGCCGCCAGCATCCCGACCCCGCGCGCCGCACACCACGGCAGCAGCCGCGCCAGGGCCTCCGGCGCCCACACCGACAGCTCGGCCTGGACCGCCGCCACCGGGAACACCTGCTGGACCCGGGCCAGCTGACGGATCGTTCCCTCGTACAGATCGCCGGTCCGCGAACGCCGGGTCCGCCGCACCCCGACCGCGCTCAGCCCGAGCGCCCGCACCTTTCCCGCGGCCACCAGCCCCGCCATCGCGCCCCAGGTCTCCTCCACCGGCACCTCCGGATCGGCGCGGTGCAGGAGGTACAGGTCGAGGACGTCCGTCTGGAGGCGCCGCAGGGAGGCGTCGCAGGCCCGGCGCACGTACTCCGGCCGTCCGTTGGCGACCACGTGCCCGTCGCCGACCAGCAGTCCGCACTTCGTCGACACGAAGACGTCCGCCCGGCGCTCCTTCAGCACCCGCCCCAGCAGCAGTTCGTTGGTGAACGGCCCGTACATGTCGGCGGTGTCCAGCAGGCTCACCCCGGCGTCCAGCGCCGCGTGCACGGCCCGCAGCGAGCGGTCGCCCCGCTGCTCCGACCGGCTGTAGGCCCAGTTCATCGGCATGCAGCCGAGGCCGACAGACCCCACGTCGAGCGCCGTCGCCCCGATAGTCCTGCGCTCCACGTGCCGCTACCCCTCCCTGTGCCGCCCCCCAAAGTAACCAATGGCGTGCGGGATTCTTCGCATAGCCTCCCGGTCATGACACTCGCACCCACCACCGCTGACGTGTGGCTTCCGATCCCCGCCGACGAGATCGACGGGCTGCCCGACCCGGGCGCGTCGGGGCTGAACTACCGTTTCTGGGACGGCGGAGCCGATTTCCCGGCCGATCCGGCCGACTGCGCCTTCTACGTCGTCCCCTACATGAAGGGCTCCGAGATCGCGGTCAGGCCGCTCGCCGCGATGACCTCGCTGCGCGTCGTCCAGACCCTCTCGGCCGGCATCGACCACGTCGTCCCCGGACTCGGCGCGCTCCGCCCCGGCGTCTCGGTCTGCAACGCCCGGGGCGTGCACGAGGCCAGCACCGCCGAACTCACCCTCGCCCTGATCCTCGCCTCCCTGCGCGGCATCCCCCGCTTCGTCCGGGGCCAGGACGCCGAGGAGTGGCGGGACGGCTTCTACCCGGCGCTCGCCGACAAGTCCGTCCTGATCGTCGGGTACGGCTCGATCGGCTCGGCGATCGAGGACCGGCTCGCGCCCTTCGAGTGCGCGCGGGTGGCGCGCGTCGCACGCTCCGCGCGCACCACGGCCCGCGGTCCCGTGCACGCTCTGGCCGACCTGCCGGCCCTGCTGCCCGAGGCCGACGTGGTGGTGCTCTCCACCCCGCTCACGCCGGAGACCCGGCACCTGGCCGACGCGGGCTTCCTCGCCCGGATGAAGGACGGGGCGCTGCTCGTCAACGTCGCCCGCGGACCGGTGGTCGACACGAACGCCCTGCTCAAGGAGGTGGAGAGCGGGCGGATCACCGCGGCCCTGGACGTGACCGACCCGGAACCGCTGCCGGCCGGGCATCCGCTGTGGCACGCTCCCGGTGTTCTCGTCACCCCTCATGTCGGCGGTTCCACCTCGGCGTTCATGCCCAGGGCGAAGCGGCTGATCGCGGCGCAGGTCGGACGGTTCGCGGCGGGGGAGGAGCCCGCGAACGTGCTCCGCACCACCTGAGGCCGACCGGCGGTGCGCGCCCCCTTGCGCGCCGCCCGCAAGCCCCCTGGCAGTCACGGAGAGTACTGCGACCCTGTCCCTGAGTGACGGTCCTGGTGTATCGTCCCGGATCGGGGGACTGCGTCGTGTACGGGCTGACGCTGGGGAGCGAAGTGACGGGCCATCAGAATCCGAGGGGGGCGACGGGTGAAGCACGGCCGGACGACCGACCGTCCCGTGCGGCGACGCCGCCGGCCGACCTCCCGCGCCTCGCTGCCGATCTCGCGCGTTCGGTGCCGGACCAGGCCGCGCCCCACCGCGCGGAACGCCTGGACGGCGCGCCGCCGCACACCGACGCCACGGGCCTGCCCCGCGTCCCGGACCCCGGCCCCGACCGCGTACCGGAGGCGCCGCGGACGGCCGACGCCGTCCCGCCCCGCGAGCGCACCGCACCGGACCCGGCCGCACCCGGCCCGGCCCGGTCCCGCGCGGCCGGTCCGGAGCCGCACCCCCGCGCCTCCGGAGCGCGCGGCCCGGCCCCCGTGCGCGCCGGGCTCCCGGCCCCGCGCGACGGCGCGGCCGGCGGCCCCCGCGGCTCCGGCGCCCCGCACGACCTCCCGAACCCGCACGCCTTCGGCGGGGCGGACGGTGAGGGCGGCGGCTTCGGGCACGACGAGGGGCGGGAGGACCCGGTGACCGGCTCCGGCGCGACCGCGGTCGCGCGCCGCGGGCCCGCCCCCGCCGCCCCCGGCCTCCCCGCACCCGAGCGGGCGGCACCCGGGCCGGAGCGGCCGCCCTCCTGGGCCGGTTCGCTCCTCGCGCAGATCGCCCTCGGCCTCGTCTGCGCCGGCTACACCACCGGCGCCGCCCTCGGCTGGGGCTCGCCCCGGCTCGCGCTGTTCATGGGCGACTTCGGACTCAGCGCCGCCGCCTTCACCGCCGCCGTCTCCTGCTTCCTCTACGCCGGGACCGAGCACGGCGGCACCCGTCCGGCCTGGCTCCTCTTCGCCTTCTCGTCCTTCATGGCCGGCGCGGGGAACGCCGTCTGGGGCTGGTACGAGGTCGTGCTCGGCCAGGAGGTCCCGGAGTCCTCCGTCGCCGACCTGTTCTTCTTACTCTTCGCCCCGCCCGCCATCGTCGGCCTCCTCGTCCTCGCCAAGAAGCCCGTCACCCGGGCCGGCTGGGTCTGCCTGGGGCTCGACGCCTGGCTCATCGCCGGGTCCCTGCTGACCCTCTCCTGGAGCCTCGCCCTCGCCCACACCGCCCACTTCCAGGGCGAGTCGGTGGCCCAGGCCGCGCTGTCGCTCGCGTACCCGCTCCTCGACATCGTGCTCGTCAGCATGGTCCTCGCGCTCCACTTCCGGCGCTCCCAGGCCAACCGCTCGGCGGTCAACACCGCCATCGCCGCCCTCGCCCTCACCGTGCTCTGCGACGCCCTCTTCACCTCGCCGCTGCTGCGCGCCAACTACGTCTCGGGCCAGCTGCTGGACGCCGGCTGGTTCGCCGGCTCCCTGCTGCTCGCCTACGCCCCCTGGGGTGTCCGCCGGCCGCCGGAGACCGAGGCCGTCCGGGGCCCGGGGCTGCCCAGCCGGCCCATCGCCGGCTCGCTCGCCGCCCTCACCCCGTACCTCGCCGCCGCCGTCTGCACCCTCGGCATCCTGTACAACGTGGTCGAGGGCCGCCGGATCGACCGCGTCGTCGTCCTCACCGGCTGCGCCGTCGTCCTCGCCCTCGTCGTCCGCCAGGGCATCATGCTCATCGACAACATCGCCCTCACCCACGAACTGGCCCAGAAGGAGAACCACTTCAGGTCGCTCGTGCAGGGCTCCAGCGACGTCATCATGATCGCCGCGCCCAGCGGCGTCCTGCGGTACGTCAGCCCCGCCGCCAGCGGGGTGTACGGGCGGGACGCCGAGGAGCTGATCGGCTCCGAGCTGGCCGCGCTCATCCACCCCGAGGACCTCGGGGCCGTCGTCCACGAGGTGCGCCGCTTCCTCGCCGCCTCGCCCGCCGAGGAGCCCACCACCCGGATCGAGTGCCGCTTCCGCTCCGGCGGCGGCGACTGGCTCAACGTCGAGTCCACCGTCAACCGGCACCAGGGCGGCCTGATCTTCAACAGCCGCGACGTGACCGAACGGGTCCGGCTCCAGGCCCAGTTGCAGCACAACGCCGAGCACGACCCGCTCACCGATCTGCCCAACCGCGCCCTCTTCACCCGCCGCGTCGGGCAGGCCCTCGGCGGCCGCCGCTCCTCCGACCCCGGCACCGCCGTCCTCTTCATCGACCTCGACGGCTTCAAGGCGGTCAACGACCGGCTCGGCCACCAGGCCGGGGACGACCTCCTCGTCCAGGCCGCCCGCCGTCTCCAGGAGGCCGTACGGTCCGGGGACACCGCCGCCCGGCTCGGCGGCGACGAGTTCGCCGCCCTCATCCTCGGCGACGGCCTGCGCGACCGGGCCGCCCGTGAGACCCAGGTCCAGGAGATCGCCGACCGGCTCCGGCAGACCCTCTCCCGCCCCTACCGGGTCGACGGGGGCAACGAGGTCCGCGTCGCCGCCTCCATCGGCGTCGCGTTCGCCGAGCCCGGCATCGGCGCCGGCGACCTGCTGCGCAACGCCGACCTGGCGATGTACCGGGCCAAGGCCGGCGGGAAGGACCGGGTGGAGCTGTACGTGCCCCAGATGCAGGCCGAGGTCGTCCGGCGCACCGAACTCGCCGCCCGGCTGCGCAGCGCGCTCCACGACGGCGAGTTCGCCCTCCTCCACCAGCCCGTCGTGGACCTGGCCACCGGCCGGATCGCGGGCGTCAGCGCGCAGGCCCGCTGGCGCTCCGCCCAGGGCATCCTCTTCACCCCCGCGGAGTACCTGCGGGTCACCGACGACGGCGAGCGCACCGCCGAGCTGGGCCGCTGGCTCCTGGAGGAGGCCGTCGAGCAGGCCGCCGAGCGGGCCGGCAGCGGCCACCGCACACCGGTGACCATCCGGCTCGCCGCCGGCCGCCTCCTCGACCGCTCGGTCCCGCTCGGCTCCGTCGAGGCGCTGCTGGCCCGGCACGGCCTGCCGTCGGGCTCGCTCGTCATCGAGCTGGCCGACACCGATCACAGGACCCCCCTCGACGAGCTGGAGCAGCGTCTGGTCGCGCTGCGCCGGCTCGGCGTGCGGATCGCCCTCGACGGATTCGGCAGCGGACACGTGGCCGTCCACGCCCTCAGGCGCCTCCCGGTCGACATACTGAAACTGGACAGAGGTCTCGTCGAAGGCGTGGTCGAATCCGCCCGGCTCCGCAAGATCACCAGCGGAGTGCTCCGCATCGCCGGCGAGCTGGGCATGCAGACCGTCGCCGAGGGCGTCGACGTCCCCGAGCAGGTGCTCGCGCTGCGGGCCATGGGCTGCCGGCAGGCGCAGGGCATGGCGTTCTCGGGCCCGCTCGACGAGTACCGGCTCCGCCGGGCCCTCGTCCGGGGCGACTATCCGCTGCCCGGAGCCGTCTCCGTACCGGCCGGGACGGGCCGGGAGACGCGGCGGAAACCGTCCCCCGATCCGCTCACATGATGAGACGCGCGTCCCACCCACTTGACAGTGGCGCGGCCCGAGAGGGAGGGTCAGTGCCATGCGCACCCGAATTCTCGTACTTGGACAGCGCGTCGGCTGAGGCCGGGCCCCCGAAGGCCCGCTGAGAACCACCCGACGCGCTCCCCTCGCTTGCCTTCCGGCACGAGGGGTTTTTTGTTGCACTGGTTCTCCCCGAAGTCGACGCAAAACCCCGTAAAACACCTCGCAAAAACCCTCTGCTTCGAGAAGAGATGCTGATGACCGAGCAGGCCACCGGGCACCATCCGCAGCCGCGGCCCCGCAGCGGCGCGACGCCCGCCACCACCGTCGAGCACGTCACGGGTGCGCAGTCCCTCATCCGTTCTCTCGAAGAGGTGGGCGCGGACACCGTCTTCGGCATCCCGGGCGGCGCGATCCTCCCGGCGTACGACCCGATGATGGACTCCAAGAAGGTCCGTCACGTCCTCGTCCGCCACGAGCAGGGCGCGGGCCACGCGGCCACCGGCTACGCCCAGGCCACCGGCAAGGTCGGCGTCTGCATGGCGACCTCCGGCCCCGGCGCGACCAACCTGGTCACCCCGATCGCCGACGCCCACATGGACTCCGTCCCGATGGTCGCGATCACCGGCCAGGTCGCCTCGAAGGCGATCGGCACGGACGCCTTCCAGGAGGCGGACATCTGCGGCATCACCATGCCGATCACCAAGCACAACTTCCTGGTGACCAAGGCCGAGGACATCCCGCGGACCATCGCCGAGGCATTCCACATCGCCTCCACCGGCCGCCCCGGCCCGGTCCTGGTCGACATCGCCAAGGACGCCCTCCAGGCGAAGACCACCTTCTCCTGGCCGCCGCAGACCGACCTGCCCGGCTACCGCCCGGTGACCAAGCCGCACGCGAAGCAGATCCGCGAGGCCGCGAAGCTCATCACCGCCGCCAAGCGCCCGGTCCTCTACGTCGGCGGCGGTGTCATCAAGTCGGGCGCCACGGCCGAGCTGAAGGTCCTGGCGGAGCTGACCGGTGCCCCCGTCACCACCACCCTGATGGCCCTGGGCGCCTTCCCCGACAGCCACCCGCTGCACGTCGGCATGCCCGGCATGCACGGCGCCGTCACCGCCGTCACCGCGCTCCAGAAGGCCGATCTGATCGTCGCCCTCGGCGCCCGCTTCGACGACCGCGTCACCGGCAAGCTCGACAGCTTCGCCCCGTACGCCAAGATCGTCCACGCGGACATCGACCCGGCCGAGATCGGCAAGAACCGCGCCGCCGACGTCCCGATCGTCGGCGACGCCCGCGAGGTCATCGCCGACCTGGTCCAGGCCGTCCAGGCCGAGCACAGCGAGGGCAACCAGGGCGACTACTCCGCCTGGTGGTCCGACCTGAACCGCTGGCGCGAGACCTACCCGCTCGGCTACGACCTGCCGGAGGACGGCAGCCTCTCGCCGCAGCAGGTCATCCAGCGCATCGGCCGGCTCGCCCCCGAGGGCACGATCTTCGCGGCCGGCGTCGGCCAGCACCAGATGTGGGCCGCCCACTTCATCGACTACGAGAAGCCCGCCACCTGGCTGAACTCCGGCGGTGCCGGGACCATGGGCTACGCCGTCCCGGCCGCCATGGGCGCCAAGGCCGGCATGCCCGAGCGCACGGTCTGGGCGATCGACGGCGACGGCTGCTTCCAGATGACCAATCAGGAGCTCACCACCTGCGCCCTGAACAACATCCCGATCAAGGTCGCCATCATCAACAACGGCGCCCTCGGGATGGTCCGCCAGTGGCAGACCCTCTTCTACAACCAGCGCTACTCCAACACGGTCCTGCACTCCGGCCCGGACGACGTCAACCCGGAGGCCAAGGGCACCCGCGTCCCGGACTTCGTGAAGCTGTCCGAGGCCATGGGCTGTGTCGCCCTGCGCTGCGAGTCCCCGGCCGACCTCGACAAGGTCATCGCCGAGGCCAACGCCATCAACGACCGGCCGGTCGTCGTCGACTTCATCGTCCACGAGGACGCCCAGGTCTGGCCCATGGTCGCCGCCGGCACCTCCAACGACGAGGTCATGGCCGCCCGGGGCGTCCGCCCCGACTTCGGCGACGGCGAAGACGACTGAGCAGCGACGAGCCACAGGGAAGAGACCCACACACCATGTCCAAGCACACGCTCTCCGTCCTCGTCGAGAACACGCCCGGCATCCTCGCCCGGATCGCCGCCCTGTTCTCCCGCCGCGGCTTCAACATCGACTCGCTCGCCGTCGGCGTCACCGAGCACCCCGACATCAGCCGCATCACCATCGTGGTCAACGTCGAGTCCCTGCCGCTGGAGCAGGTGACCAAGCAGCTCAACAAGCTGGTCAACGTCCTGAAGATCGTCGAGCTCGAGCCCAGCGCCGCGATCCAGCGCGAGCTCGTCCTGGTGAAGGTCCGCGCGGACAACGAGACCCGCTCCCAGATCGTCGAGATCGTCAAGCTGTTCCGCGCCAAGACCGTCGACGTCTCGCCCGAGGCCGTCACCATCGAGGCCACCGGTTCGAGCGACAAGCTGGACGCCATGCTCAAGATGCTGGAGCAGTTCGGCATCAAGGAGCTGGTCCAGTCGGGCACCATCGCCATAGGGCGTGGCGCCCGGTCCATCACGGACCGGTCCCTGCGGGCGCTCGACCGCAGCGCCTGACGCTCCGCACCGTCCACGGGGGCCGGCCGCCGGTCCACCCGGCGGTCCGCCTGACGAGACCCCTCAACCTTCCTTCCGCTCCCCGCCGTACGGTGGGACGCAACACCAGCACCTCAAGGAGAATCCCAGTGGCCGAGCTGTTCTACGACGCCGACGCCGACCTCTCGATCATCCAGGGCCGCAAGGTCGCGGTGATCGGTTACGGCAGCCAGGGCCACGCCCACGCGCTGTCGCTCCGCGACTCGGGTGTCGACGTCCGTGTCGGTCTGCACGAGGGCTCGAAGTCCAAGGCCAAGGCCGAGGAGCAGGGCCTGCGCGTGGTCACCCCCGCCGAGGCGGCGGCCGAGGCCGACCTCATCATGATCCTGATCCCGGACCCGATCCAGGCCAAGGTCTACGAGGAGTCCATCGCCCCGAACCTGAAGGACGGCGACGCGCTGTTCTTCGCCCACGGCTTCAACGTCCGCTTCGGCTTCATCAAGCCCCCGGCCGGCGTCGACGTCGCCCTGGTCGCCCCGAAGGGCCCGGGCCACCTCGTCCGCCGCCAGTACGAGGAGGGCCGCGGCGTTCCCGCGATCGCCGCCGTCGAGCAGGACGCCACCGGCAACGCCTTCGCGCTCGCCCTCTCCTACGCCAAGGCGATCGGCGGCACCCGCGCCGGCGTCATCAAGACCACCTTCACCGAGGAGACGGAGACCGACCTCTTCGGCGAGCAGGCCGTCCTCTGCGGTGGCGCCTCCGCCCTGGTCAAGGCCGGTTTCGAGACCCTGGTCGAGGCCGGCTACCAGCCGGAGATCGCGTACTTCGAGTGCCTCCACGAGCTGAAGCTGATCGTGGACCTCATGTACGAGGGCGGCCTGGAGAAGATGCGCTGGTCCGTCTCCGAGACCGCCGAGTGGGGCGACTACATCACCGGCCCGCGCGTCATCACCGCCGACACCAAGGCCGAGATGAAGAAGGTCCTCACCGAGATCCAGGACGGCACCTTCGCCAAGAACTGGATGGACGAGTACCACGGCGGTCTGAAGAAGTACAACGAGTACAAGACCCAGGACGAGAAGCACCTCCTGGAGACCACCGGCAAGGAGCTGCGCAAGCTCATGAGCTGGGTGAACGACGAGGAGGCGTAAGCCCCTCGGGGCGGGGCCGGACACTTCGTCCGGCCCCGTGCCGTTTCCTTGGACACCCCGTCCAACCACGGACGGGTGATCCTTCCAACGAGGCGTACGACGTGCGCCGATGCGGCACTACACTGCTCAACAACATCGCGTCTGGCCCACAGCGTCGTGCGCTTTCACGCGGCAAGCCCCCTCCACCGCCTGCGGCCGTCGGGACGGCCGTCCGCACTGCCTCTGTGAGGACTCACGTGAGCTCGAAACCTGTCGTACTCATCGCTGAAGAGCTGTCGCCCGCCACCGTCGACGCCCTGGGCCCGGACTTCGAGATCCGGCACTGCGACGGCGCCGACCGCGCCGAGCTGCTCCCCGCGATCGCCGACGTCGACGCCATCCTCGTCCGCTCGGCCACCAAGGTCGACGCGGAGGCCATCGCCGCCGCCAAGAAGCTGCGGGTCGTCGCCCGTGCCGGTGTCGGCCTGGACAACGTGGACGTCTCCGCCGCCACCAAGGCCGGCGTGATGGTCGTGAACGCCCCGACCTCCAACATCGTCACCGCCGCCGAGCTCGCGTGTGGTCTGCTCGTCGCCACCGCGCGCAACATCCCGCAGGCCAACACCGCGCTGAAGAACGGCGAGTGGAAGCGCTCCAAGTACACCGGCGTCGAGCTCAGCGAGAAGACCCTCGGCGTCGTCGGCCTCGGCCGCATCGGCGTCCTGGTCGCCCAGCGCATGTCCGCCTTCGGCATGAAGATCGTCGCGTACGACCCCTACGTGCAGCCGGCCCGCGCCGCCCAGATGGGGGTGAAGCTGCTGGCCCTGGACGAGCTCCTGGAGGTCGCCGACTTCATCACCGTCCACCTGCCGAAGACCCCCGAGACCGTCGGTCTCATCGGTGACGAGGCGCTGCACAAGGTCAAGCCGAGCGTCCGGATCGTCAACGCCGCCCGCGGCGGGATCGTCGACGAGGCCGCGCTGTACTCGGCCCTCAAGGAGGGCCGCGTCGCCGGCGCCGGCCTCGACGTGTACGCGAAGGAGCCCTGCACGGACTCCCCGCTCTTCGAGCTCGACCAGGTCGTCTGCACCCCGCACCTCGGCGCCTCCACCGACGAGGCCCAGGAGAAGGCCGGCATCGCCGTCGCCCGCTCGGTGCGCCTCGCGCTCGCCGGCGAGCTGGTCCCGGACGCGGTCAACGTCCAGGGCGGCGTCATCGCCGAGGACGTGAAGCCGGGTCTGCCGCTCGCCGAGAAGCTCGGCCGCATCTTCACCGCCCTCGCGGGCGAGGTCGCGGCCCGCCTCGACGTCGAGGTGTACGGCGAGATCACCCAGCACGACGTCAAGGTGCTCGAACTCTCCGCGCTCAAGGGCGTGTTCGAGGACGTCGTCGACGAGACCGTGTCGTACGTCAACGCCCCGCTCTTCGCGCAGGAGCGCGGTGTCGAGGTCCGCCTCACCACCAGCTCCGAGTCGCCCGACCACCGCAACATGGTCACCGTGCGCGGCACGCTCTCCAGTGGCGAGGAGGTGTCGGTCTCCGGCACCCTGGCCGGCCCCAAGCACCTCCAGAAGATCGTCGCCGTAGGCGACTACGACGTGGACCTCGCGCTCGCCGACCACATGGTCGTGCTCCGCTACGAGGACCGTCCCGGCGTCGTCGGCACCGTCGGCCGGATCCTCGGCGAGGCCGGTCTGAACATCGCGGGCATGCAGGTCTCCCGTACGGAGGAGGGCGGCGAGGCGCTCGTCGTGCTCACCGTCGACGACACCGTCCCGGCGGCCGTGATCGCGGAGATCGCCACGGAGATCGGCGCCACGTCGGCCCGTTCGGTCAACCTGATCTGACCCGTTCGGGCACGCGTTCCCCGTACCCGGGTGTGGGACAACCGTCTCAGACGGTTGTTCAGCACCCGGGTACAGTGCTGCCATGGGACACAAGGAAGACCTGCTGGAGGGCGCCAAGCGGTGCCTCCTGGAGAAGGGGTACGGGCGCACCACGGCACGCGACATCGTCGCCGCCTCCGGCACCAACCTCGCCTCCATCGGCTACCACTACGGCTCCAAGGACGCCCTGCTCCAGCGGGCGTACCTCGCGCTGACCGAGGAGTGGGGCGAGCGGGCCGTCGTGGTGGCGGACGAGACCGGCGGGGAGCTCCCGGCCGACCCGTACGAGCGCTTCCACGCCTTCTGGGCGCGGCTCGTCGGCGTCGCCGAGGAGAGCCGCCCGGTGTGGAGGCTCCAGACCGAGGTGGTCACCCGCCTCGACGACGACGAGAAGCTGCGCGAGGCGATCAAGGCCCCCCAGGGCGAGGCGCGGCGCGTCATCGCCGAGGGCGCGCTCGGCCTCGACCCGGGGGCCGAGCCGGAGCGGGCCCGGGTCGCCGGGCTGCTCCTCCAGGCCCTCGCGGCGGGCGTGATGATCCAGTGGATGGCGGACCCCGAGTCCGCCCCGAGCGCCGACGACCTCACGGAGGGGCTCAAGGTCCTCATGGGGGAGTGACCGGTCCGTCCGGTCCCCGCCGCGGCGGGGAGGTCAGAGCCGGGCCGCCTTGAGGGCCATGTGCAGGAGGAGGCGGTCCTCGCCGGCGTCCAGGTCGAGTCCGGTGAGCTGCTCGACCCGGGAGAGGCGGTAGTAGAGGGTCTGCCGGTGGATGCCGAGGGCCGCCGCGGCGCGGCCCGCCTGGCCCGCGTGGTCGAGGAACACCTCGGCCGTGCGGGCCAGTTCCGTGTGCGCGGGGCCGAGCAGCGTCCGTACCGCCGGATCGGGCTCGGCCTGGGGGAGGGCGGTGAGCAGCCGGTACGGGCCGAGGTCGGACCAGTGGGCGAGCGGGCCGAGCCGGGGCTGGGCGTGCGCGGCACGTGCCGCGGCGGTCGCCTCGTGCCAGCAGTGGTCCAGGTCCCCGAGCCCCCGGCGGGGTGCGGCGATCCCGGCGACGGCCGCCGGGCCGGCCGCCGTGCGGAGCCGCTCGGCGGCGGTGGTGGCGGGGGAGAGGTTGTCGGCGGAGCGCAGCCGCACCAGGACGGCGAGCGCCCGCCGGTGGCCCGGGCCGGGGGCGTATCCGCCGTCGGGCGCCGGGCCCGGGCCGTGGGCGCCGCCGGGTGCCGTACCGGTGTCGCCGGCAGGGCCGCCGGTCTCCCCGCGGCGCTTCGACGCGCCGGCGCGGGCCGGGGCGATGGCGTACGGACCGGCCGGGCCGTGCCAGGGGAGGGCGCAGAGGGCGGCCGCGCCGGGGACCGTACGGGGCGAGGGGGAGTCCTCGCCGGTCCAGGGGGCGACGCAGACCAGGGCGTGCAGGCCCTCCGCGTCCGGGCCCAGGGCTGTACGGAGGGCGGCGACGGCCATGTCGTACTGCCAGCCGCGCTCCGCGGCGAGGACGGCCCGCAGCTCGCGGGAGAGGTCGGCGCCGGCCCGTTCCTCGTCGGCGAGCAGCTCGCCGATCCGGGCGGCGACGTCCATCGCGGCCGTGAGCTGCGCGTGCGAGGGGCCTGGCTCGGCGTCCAGGAGCCAGACGTATCCGAGGACGACACCCCGATGGCGTACCGGGAGGCAGATCCGGTCCCGGAAGACGCCCGCGTCCGGGGCGGCCGGGATGCGGACGGGGCCGGTGGCGCGGGTGATGCCGAAGCCCTCGAACCAGGCGCGGACGGCCGGGGTGGACTTCCGGGTCAGGATCGAGCGGGTGCGGACCGGGTCCATGGCGCTGTCGTCGTCGCTGTCGTGGGCCCCGAAGGCGATCAGCCCGAAGTCGCGGTTCTCCAGGGTCGCCGGGGCGCCGAGCAGCGCCGAGATCTCGTCCACCAGCTCCTGGTAATCGCCCTTCACGCGCCCCATTCTCGCACCCGCCGCCCGGTCCTTCAGACAGATGTCTGAGGGCGCGCTCACGGATGCGTGACAGCTGTAGATGGCGCAGGATCGGAGCGATCCTTAGGTTTCACGGTGGTTCTCCGTGCTGTTCCCGGTTCGTACCCCTGTGACCGGTAATGGCCCCGTTCTACCCTCGCCCCTTTGGAGGTGCCCCGTGCTGGGTCCCGTGATCCTCGCCGCGTCGCGCAGCGACAAGATGCGCCGTCTCGTGTCGGCCGCGCCCGGGACCAAGCAGGTCGTGGCGCGCTTCATCGCCGGTGAGGTCGTGAACGACGTCGTCCCGATCGTCCAGGACCTGACCGACCGGGGCCTGGAGGTCACCCTCGACGTCGTCGGCGAGGACATCACCACCGTCGAGCAGTCGTACGCCGCCCGTGACGCCTACCTGGAGCTGATCGGCCGCCTCAAGGAGCTGGGCCTCGGCGAGCGCGCCGAGATGTCCGTCAAGCTGTCGATGTTCGGCCAGTCGCTGGAGAACGGCCACGAGCTGGCCCTCGCGAACGTGCGCCCGGTCGTCGAGGCCGCCGCCGAGATCGGCACCACGGTCACCCTCGACGCCGAGGACCACACCACCCTCGACTCGATGTTCGCCATCCACGAGGAGCTCCGGAAGGACTTCCCGCAGACCGGCTGCGTCATCCAGGCGTACCTCTTCCGCACCGAGGAGGACGCCCGCCGCCTGGCCGCGAACGGCTCCCGCGTGCGCATCGTGAAGGGCGCCTACAAGGAGCCCGCCGAGGTCGCCGTCCAGGACAAGCCCGAGATCGACAAGGCGTACGTCCGGATCATGAAGATCCTGATGGACGGCGAGGGCTACCCGATGATCGGCTCGCACGACCCGCGCCTCATCTCCATCGGCCAGGAGCTGGCCCGCCGCGCCGGCCGCAAGCTGGACGAGTACGAGTTCCAGATGCTGTACGGCATCCGCTCCGAGGAGCAGAACCGCCTCGCCGCCGAGGGCCACCGCATGCGCGTCTACACGGCCTACGGCACCGACTGGTACGGCTACTTCATGCGCCGCCTCGCGGAGAAGCCGGCCAACCTGCTCTTCTTCGTCCGCTCCATCCTGACCAAGGGCTGAGCCCACTACCCCTCTTTGAAGGAGTTCCGAGACTCATGGACGCTGTGACCCAGGTCCCCGCTCCCGTCAACGAGCCGGTGCACGGCTACGCCCCCGGCTCCCCGGAGCGCGCTCGTCTGGAGGCCGCTCTCAAGGAGCTGGCCGACAACCCGCGCGAGCTGCCGATGACCATCGGCGGCGAGAAGCGCATGGGCGGTGGCGACGAGTTCAAGGTCGTCCAGCCGCACAACCACAAGGCCGTCATCGGCACCTTCCGCGGTGCCACCGAGGCCGACGCCCAGGACGCGATCGACGCGGCCCTGGCCGCCGCCCCGGCCTGGCGCGCGATGTCCTTCGACGACCGTGCCGCGATCATCCTGCGCGCCGCCGAGCTGCTCGCCGGCCCGTGGCGCGAGACGCTGGCCGCGTCCACCATGCTCGGCCAGTCGAAGACCGCCCAGCAGGCCGAGATCGACACCCCGTGCGAGCTCGTCGACTTCTGGCGCTTCAACGTGGCGTACGCCCGCCAGATCCTGGCCGAGCAGCCGCCGGCCAACTCCCCGGGTGTGTGGAACCGTCTGGACCACCGCCCGCTGGAGGGCTTCGTCTACGCGATCACGCCGTTCAACTTCACGGCCATCGCGGGCAACCTGCCCACCGCCCCCGCCCTCATGGGCAACGTGGTGGTCTGGAAGCCGTCCCCCACGCAGACCCACTCCGCCGTGCTCCTCATGGAGCTCCTGGAGGAGGCCGGCCTGCCGAAGGGCGTCATCAACCTGGTGACCGGCGACGGCATCGCCGTCTCCGAGGTGGCCCTGAACCACCGCGACCTGGCCGGCATCCACTTCACCGGCTCGACCCGGACCTTCCAGCACCTGTGGAAGACGGTCGGCACCAACATCGAGAAGTACCGCTCCTACCCGCGGATCGTCGGCGAGACCGGCGGCAAGGACTTCGTCGTCGCCCACCCCAGCGCCGACCGCGCGATCCTGAAGACCGCGCTGACCCGTGGCTCCTTCGAGTTCCAGGGCCAGAAGTGTTCCGCTTCCTCGCGCGCCTACGTCCCGGCCTCCCTCTGGAACGACGGTTTCAAGGAGGAGTTCGCGGCCGAGGTCGACGGCATCAAGATGGGTGACGTCACCGACCTGTCGAACTTCATCGGTGCCGTCATCGACGACCGCTCGTTCGCGAAGAACAAGGCGGCGATCGACCGTGCGTCCTCCGACCCGAGCTGCACGATCGTCGCCGGCGGCACCTACGACGACTCGGAGGGCTACTTCGTCCGTCCGACCGTCATCGTGTGCACCGACCCGGAGAACGAGGTCTTCAAGGCCGAGTACTTCGGCCCGATCCTCGCGGTGTACGTGTACGAGGACGAGAAGTACGACGAGATGCTGACCCAGATGGAGTCGGTCTCGGACTACGCCCTCACCGGCGCGGTCATCTCCAACGACCGCGCGGCCGCCGCGTACACGATGGAGAAGCTCCGCTTCGCCGCGGGCAACTTCTACATCAACGACAAGTCGACCGGCGCCGTCGTCGGCCAGCAGCCCTTCGGCGGCGGCCGCGCCTCCGGCACCAACGACAAGGCCGGCGCCCCGCAGAACCTGATGCGCTGGACGCTGACCCGCGCCATCAAGGAGACGCTGGTCCCGCCGACCGAGTACGGCTACCCGCACATGGGCTGACGCCCTCCCGCCGCGTGAGCGGCCCCTGATCACCGCCCCCCTCCCCGGTCCCCCCAGGCCGGGGTCGGGGGCGGTATTCATGTGCCCCTCCGGGGGCGCGTGGGAGGGTGGGGGGATGATCGTGAGGACCGCGCCCACCCATGAACTCGGTGCCGGACGGCTCCACGCCGTCCGCGCCCTGCTCGACGCCGCCTTCGACGGGGACTTCTCCGAGGAGGACTGGGACCACACGCTCGGCGGGATCCACGCCTGGATCGAGGACGGGCGGGGGATCGCCGCGCACGGCGCCGTCGTCCAGCGCCGGGTGCTGCACCGCGGGCGCTCGTACCGGATCGGGTACGTCGAAGGGGTCGCCGTCCGGGCCGACGTGCGCCGGCGGGGCCTCGGCGGCGCCCTGACGGGCGCCCTGGAGCGGGTGGTCGACGCCACCCACGCCTTCGGCGCGCTCTCCGCGTCCGACGAGGGCGCGGCGCTCTACCGGGCGCGCGGCTGGCGGGTCTGGGAGGGGCGGATCGAGGTGCTCGGGCCCGGCGGGACCGTCCGCCTCCCGGAGGAGGAGGGCGGCGTGTACGTCCGCGCGGCCGGAGCCGCGGCGCTGCCCGACGCCGCCGCCCCGCTGGTCTTCGACTGGCGGGACGGCGACGTGGTGTGAGGGAGGGTCAAGGGCGCCGGGCGGCCTGCTCCGCCCGGCCCCGGGCCGTCTCCAGCTGGGAGGTGACCAGGGCGGAGAACGCCGAGGCGAGGGCGATCGAGAGCGCGAGCCCGCCGGTGCCGAGCGCCCCCACGAAGCACGCCGTCGTCGCGCCGCCGACCACCACCGCCCAGACCACGAGCGCCGCCTTGCCGCGGCGGCTGAGGAACAGCCGGCGCAGCGGGGTCTCCGGCCGGGTCTCCAGGGCGCCCGCCGGGCCCGCCGTCGCCGCCCGGGGCCGCTTGAAGTAGCCGTACACCAGCCACTCCCCGCACGGCTCCCAGCCCTCCGGCTCCAGCTCCGCCAGGACCTTCGCGCGGCGCCGGCCGCCGACGACCTCGCGGCGGTACTCCCAGCGCAGCGCCGCCGACCGGGAGCGCCGGCAGACGAACCGGCCGAGGGGGTCCAGGCCCTCCACCTCCCAGCCCTGCTCGCCGTGGACGGCGAGCATCCGGCGGTCGTTGAACAGGTCGGCGGTCCAGGTCCAGGACTCGGCCGCGGCGTCCGGCTCCCCGGGCGCCGGGGCGAGCCCGCCGAGTCCCGCCGCGAACGCGGCGGCGGGCCCGAACTCCTCCTCCGGTGCCGCACCGGTCTCCGCCAGGTGCCCGCGCAGGTCCTCGACGGTGGCGGCGATCTGGGCGTCCGGCACGCCGGCCCGGCGCAGCGCGCCGGTGAGCTCGGTGAAGTAGGCGTCGGTGGTCATGGTGCGGTGGTCCCCCCTGGGCCGAGCATGGTTCCTACGGAGCGGTGGAAGTCCCGCCAGGCGGCGCTCTCGGCGGCGAGCAGCTCGCGCCCGGAGGCGGTGAGCCGGTAGTAGCGGCGCCCCGGTCCGCGTTCCGACGCGCGGAACTCGGCCTCCACCAGGCCGCCCTCTTCCAGCCGGTTCAGGACGGGGTAGAGCGTCCCGCCCTTGATCTCGCCGAGGCCCGCCTCGGCGAGCGCCCTGCCGATCTCGTATCCGTAGCTCTCTCCGTCGGTCAGGCGGGAGAGGACGAGGAGGTCGAGGACTCCCTTGAGCCAGCTGGATCTGCGGTCTGCGGCCATGACTGCATTGGATCACCAGCTAGGTAGGAACGCAAACTAGATAGCTACGCAAGAGCCGGGGTGCCGTCTCAGATAGTAGGAAGTCCGAGTAATTGTGGAGACAGATGAGGGCGCCTGCCCTAGCTTTGTAGAAGCCGAACGTCTCGCTTCATCAGCGAATGGCGGTCGAGAGCGCGACGCCCTGTGCAGGCAACCCCTGCGGCGGCGCTCCCCGCCCCCTTCCGGCGCCTCCGATCACCCGATCTCCCGATCGCAGCTGATCTCCGCACATCCGGATCACCACTGATCTCAAGGAGTCGATCCCTCATGGCCGCTCAGACCGCCCCCCGCGTCCGCCACTCCGCCACCCGTCCCAGCGACGAGGCCCGGCAGAACGCCGCCGCCGCCCTCCAGCGCGCCCTCGACCGCCGTGACAACGGCGGCTCCACCGGCCACTGACCCGTCCGGAGCCTGTCCGTTCGTCCACATGGTGGACGATGCGTGTCAGACGATGGGACGAAGAGTAGGGTGCCGCCATGTCTCACAGCATCAATCTCGCAGTCATTCCCGGCGACGGCATCGGCCAGGAGGTCGTGGCCCAGGGCCTCAAGGTCCTCGCGGCCGTGCTTCCCCAGGACGTGAAGCTGGAGACCGAGGAGTACGACTTCGGCGCCCGGCGCTACCACGCCACCGGTGAGACCCTCACCGACGCCGACCTCGCCTCCCTCAAGAAGCACGACGCCATCCTGCTCGGCGCGATCGGCGACCCCTCGGTCCCGTCCGGCGTCCTGGAGCGCGGCTTCCTGCTGAAGCTGCGCTTCGCCTTCGACCACCACGTGAACCTGCGTCCCTCGAAGCTGCTCCCCGGCGTATCGACCCCGCTCGCCGGCCAGCCCGCGATCGACTTCGTCGTGGTCCGCGAGGGCACCGAGGGCCCGTACACGGGCAACGGCGGCACCATCCGCAAGGGCACCCCGCACGAGGTCGCCACCGAGGTATCGGTCAACACCGCCTTCGGTGTCGAGCGGGTCGTCCGGGACGCCTTCGCCCGCGCCCAGGCCCGTCCGCGCAAGAAGCTGACGCTGGTCCACAAGAACAACGTGCTGACCTTCGCCGGCCACCTCTGGACCGACACCTTCAACCGTGTCGCCCAGGAGTTCCCCGAGGTCACCACCGACTACCTGCACGTCGACGCCGCGACGATCTTCCTCGTCACCGACCCGGCCCGCTTCGACGTCATCGTCACCGACAACCTCTTCGGCGACATCATCACCGACCTCGCCGCGGCCGTCTCCGGCGGCATCGGCGTCGCCGCCTCGGGCAACATCAACCCGAGCCGCGACTTCCCGTCCATGTTCGAGCCGGTCCACGGCTCCGCGCCGGACATCGCGGGCCAGGGCAAGGCCGACCCCACGGCCACCGTCCTCTCCGTCGCCCTCCTGCTGCGCCACCTCGGCCACGAGGCCGAGGCCGCCCGGGTCGAGGCGGCCGTCGAGGCCGACCTCACCGAGCGGGGCGACTCCGTCCGCACGACGGACGAGATCGGCGACGCGCTCGCCGCGCGCGTAGCGAGCTGACCCGCGCCGCCACACGGACACCACGGAGCAGCCGCCGGGTCGTACAGACGCCCGGCGGCTGTTCCGCGTACGCGGTCACGGGGCGCCGGGCCCCCCAGGACCTCCGGGCAGGCCCTACCCTCCCTATCACCGGATCGCGCTCACCCGCGCCGCGTACACCCGTTTCGTCCACCGGTCCCCCCGGGCGATAATCGAACGTGGGGCCGCGGCATGCGGGCACGCCGTGGGCGCGGTCCGACCCACACAACCGGTGAAGGACACGCACTCATGACCAAGCCCTCGATCGAGCTCAAGCCCTCCTCCAGCCCGCTGTCCACCGCGGAGCGCGAGGCGATCCTGGTCAACCCGGGATTCGGCCGCCACTTCACCGACCACATGGTCACCATCCGCTGGACCGAGGGCCGCGGCTGGCACGACGGCCAGCTCGTGCCGTACGGCCCGCTCTCCCTCGACCCGGCGACCAGCGTCCTCCACTACGCGCAGGAGATTTTCGAGGGCCTGAAGGCGTACCGCCGCCCCGACGGCTCGGTGGCCACCTTCCGCCCCGACGCCAACGCCCGCCGCTTCCAGTCCTCGGCGCACCGCCTCGGCATGCCGGAGCTCCCGGTCGAGACCTTCATCGAGGCGTGCGACGTCCTGGTCCGCCAGGACGAGGCGTGGGTCCCGCCGCACGGTGGGGAGGAGTCCCTCTACCTGCGCCCGTTCATGATCGCGACCGAGGTCGGACTGGGCGTCCGTCCGGCCAACGAGTACCTCTTCGTGGTCATCGCCTCCCCGGCCGGCGCGTACTTCCCGGCCGGCGTGAAGCCGGTCTCCATCTGGGCCTCCGAGGACCGCGTCCGCGCCGTCCCCGGCGGCGTCGGCGACGCCAAGACCGGCGGCAACTACGCCGCCTCCCTGCTCGCCCAGGCCGAGGCCGCCGAGAAGGGCTGCGTGCAGGTCGCCTACCTCGACGCCGTCGAGCACAAGTGGGTCGAGGAGCTCGGCGGCATGAACCTGTACTTCGTGTACGGGAACAAGATCGTCACCCCCACCCTCACCGGTTCGCTGCTCGCGGGCATCACCCGCGACTCCCTCCTCCAGGTCGCCCGTGACCTCGGTTACGAGGCGGAGGAGGGCCGCGTCTCCATCGACCAGTGGCAGGAGGACTCCGCGAACGGCACCCTCACCGAGGTCTTCGCCTGCGGCACCGCCGCCGTCATCACCCCCGTCGGCACGGTCAAGTCGGCCCGCGGCGAGTGGCAGCAGTCCGGCGGCGAGCCCGGCGAGGTCACGATGAGGCTGCGCGAGGCCCTGCTGGCGATCCAGACCGGCAAGGCCGAGGACACCCACGGCTGGGTCCACCAGCTGGGCAAGTGACGCGGGTCAGTCGACCAGCGCGCCCGGGACGGCCTCCGTCCCGGGCGCGTCGCGTTCCGGCGCGGGGGTGAGGACCGCGTACAGCAGGCCGCCGGTGAGTCCCGACAGGACGAAGCTGCAGTCGATCCCGCCGGTCAGGGTGAGCAGCGGACCCTCGTACAGCGGGGTGGAGACGGCGGCGAGGCCCACCGCCGCGCCGAGCGCCCAGGAGACCGTGGCGCGCGGGTGCCAGCCGGCCGAGAACCAGTAGACCCCGCCGCGCGAGCGCCGGTTGTAGACCTGGAGCGCCTCCGGGTCGTACGCGCCCCGGCAGCGGGCGTGCCCGATCAGGGTGATCACCGCCCACGGGGTGCCGATCGCCGTCAGGAGCAGCACGAACGAGGTCATCGCCGACTGGGCGTCCGAGGCGAAGTGCCCGAGGAAGACGAAGCCGGTGGCGACCGCGGCGACCACGAGGGTGGCGCGTGCCCGGGTGGCCCGGGGCAGGATCGCGTCGAGGTCGAGGCCCATCGAGTAGAGCATCAGGCCGGCGTTGCCGATCGAGCCGGCGGTGGCGGCGAGCAGCAGCGGGACCAGGTACCAGGCGGGGGAGGCGGCGACCAGCGGCCCCGCGTAGTCGAGGCCGGCGCGGGCGGCGAGCGCCGTGAACGTGCCGAAGAGCTGCGGCACCAGCAGGCCGGCGAGCAGCCCGAGACAGGTGGCCCGCCAGACGGTCCGGGCGCTGTGCCGGGCGGGGGAGACGTAGCGGGTGTAGTCGCCGAGCAGGGTGATGAAGGCGACCGGGCCGCTGAGGCCGGCGGCGACCGCCGAGAACAGCCAGGTCGGCCAGAAGGAGCCGAGCAGGTACGGGGTGTCCGGGACGGGCGCGGCGGTGAAGTCGCCCGCGTAGGCGGCGATCCCCACCGCGAGGAGGACGGTCATGCCGACCGCGAGCGCCTTGCTGAGCCGGAGCAGCAGCCGGTAGCCGTACACGGCGCCCACCACCGTGCAGGCCGCGAGCAGCGCGTAGGCGACGGCGTGCGCCCCGTCGCCGGCGGAGAGGCCGGTCAGACGGGCGAGGGTGCCCACCATGACGTCGCCGCCGATCCACAGGGTCAGGGCGGTGTAGCCCAGGGAGAGCAGCAGTCCCACCACGGAGCCGACGAGCCGGCCGCGGACGCCGAAGAAGGCGCCGGAGGAGGTGGAGAGGTTGGTGGCGGTCCGCAGGGACACCAGGGCCAGCGGCGCGGTGACCGCGACGCCGGCGACCGTGCCGGCGACCACGGAGGTCACCGAGCCCCACAGGCCGAGGCCGAAGGAGACGGGCAGCCAGCCGAAGACGATCACCCCCAGGCAGAGGTTGGAGCCGAGGAGGATCGCGACGAGGTCGCGGGGGCCGCTGGTGCGTTCGGCCTCGGGGATGGTGTCGACTCCGCGCTGTTCGATCGCCATGGGACCTCCGGAGGAGCAGAAGAGGGACAGTTTTGAGTGCCGCTCAATGTGACCTGTGCCTGTACTGCTCGTCAATGCTTGGATGTCACCGTCTCAGCATTTAGAGTGTCGCTCAAATTGGTCGACCCCTGTCTCCCCGAACCGCCTCTACTTCCTCGAGGACTCACCGCCATGACCTACCGCATGCCCGCCGAGTGGGCCCCGCACGAGCGCACCTGGATGGCCTGGCCCAGCCCCAACCCCACCTTCACCGACGACGCCGAGCTGGCCGACGCGCGCGCCGCCTGGGCCTCCGTCGCCCGCGCCGTGCGCCGCTTCGAGCCGGTGACCGTCGTGCACGGCCCCGGCCAGGGCGAGGGTGCCCGCGAGCTGCTCGGCCCCGACGTCGAGCTGGTCGAGCGCGAGCTGGACGACGCGTGGATGCGCGACATCGGCCCCACGTTCGTCAAGGACGAGGACGGCCGCCTGGCCGCCGTGGACTGGGTGTTCAACGGCTGGGGCGCCCAGGACTGGGCCCGCTGGGAGCACGACTCCCGGGCCGCCCGCCACGTCGCGGAGCTCGCGGAGGTCCCCGTCCTGAGCAGCCCGCTGGTCAACGAGGGCGGCGCGATCCACGTCGACGGCGAGGGCACGGTCCTGCTGACCGACACCGTCCAGCTCGGCCCGGGCCGCAACCCCGAGTGGACCCGCGAGCAGGTCGAGGCCGAGATCCACGCCAAGCTCGGCACCACCAAGGCGATCTGGCTGCCGCACGGCCTGGCCGGCGACTACGGCATGTACGGCACCCAGGGCCACGTCGACATCGTCGCGGCCTTCGCCCGGCCCGGCACCGTCGTCGTGCACAGCCAGCAGGACCCGGCCCACCCGGACTTCGTCCGCTCGCAGACGTACGTGGAGATCCTCCGCGGCCGGACCGACGCGCAGGGCCGCCCCCTGGAGGTCGTGGAGATCCCCGCCCCCACCGTCCTGAAGGACGAGGAGGGCGACTGGGTCGACTACTCGTACATCAACCACTACCTGTGCAACGGCGCCGTGATCCTCTGCGCCTTCGACGACCCGAACGACGAGATCGCGGCCGACGTCTTCCGCGGCCTCTTCCCGGAGCGCGAGGTCGTCCTGGTCGACGCCCGCACGATCTTCGCGGGCGGCGGCGGCATCCACTGCATCACCCAGCAGCAGCCGGCGGTGTAGGGAACCGGCTCGCCGCGGCCGCACGAGCGGCGGATCCCGTACGCCGTCGTGCCGCACGCCTCGGGGCGCGGGCCGGACGGCCGCATCCTGTAGAACGTACGAGTGAGTCAGCGCAGCAACCCGGCCCCCGCCCGCCGCCGCAACCAGGCGGCCCCGCCCCGTGAGGACGTCTTCGCGGCGGCGATGGACACCGTCGCCGAGCGCGGGCTCGACGGGCTCACGATGGCCGGACTCGGGCGGCAGGTCGGGATGAGCAGCGGCCACCTGCTGTACTACTTCCGGACCAAGGACGAGCTGCTGCTCCAGACCCTGGAGTGGAGCGAGGGACGGCTCGGGGCCGAGCGCGGGGCGCTGCTCTCCGGCCCCGGGACCTCGCGGGAGCGCCTCGACGGATACGTCGACGTGTACGTGCCCGTCGGGCCGCGCGACCCGCACTGGACGCTCTGGCTGGAGGTCTGGAACCGCTCGCAGAACGCCGCCGAGGACGCCCGCGCCCGCCAGGCCGCCATCGAGGGGGCCTGGCACCGGGACCTCGTCGCGATCCTCGCCGAGGGCGTCTCGCGCGGTGAGTTCCGGCCCGTGGACCCGGACCGCTTCGCCACCCGGATGCGCGCACTCCTGGACGGATTCAGCGTGCACGTCGCGGTCGGCCTGCCCGGCACAGGGCGGAACGAAGTCCTCGCTCAGGTAAGGGAGTTCATCGACGAAACCCTGATCCCGCGAACGTAACGCACGCAAGTACTCCCGATCGTCGCCCTCTGCGCCCTTGTTGTGCGGGGGTTCCCTCCGGCACGGTTCCGGACCATGGGACGAGATCACTGGAAGAAGATCTGGGTCGGCTCGGCCGGCAACATGGTCGAGTGGTTCGACTGGTTCGTCTACGCGAGCTTCGCCGTCTACTTCGCGGGCGCCTTCTTCCCCGAGGGCGACGACACGGCCAAACTCATGAACACCGCCGGCATCTTCGCCGTCGGCTTCTTCATGCGCCCCGTCGGCGGCTGGCTCCTCGGCCGGGTCGGCGACCGGAAGGGCCGCAAGGCCGCGCTCACCCTCACCGTCACCCTCATGTCCGCCTCGGCGCTGCTCATCGCCGTCGCCCCCACCTACGCCGTCGCCGGCTACGGCGGCGCCGCCGTCCTCCTCGTCGCCCGCCTCCTCCAGGGCCTCTCCGTCGGCGGCGAGTACGCGGCCAGCGCCACCTATCTCACCGAGGCGTCCGCCCCCGGCCACCGCGGCTTCGCCTCCAGCTTCCAGTACGTCTCCATGACCGCCGGACAGGTCCTCGGCCTGGGCCTCCAGATCGTCCTCCAGCACACCCTCTCCACCGAGGCCCTGCACAGCTGGGGCTGGCGCATCCCCTTCGTCATCGGCGCCCTCGGCGCCGCCGTCGTCTTCTACCTGCGCCGGAACATGCTGGAGACCGAGGTGTACGAGGAGACCGCCGACGCAGGCGTCGCCCCGGGCCGGCAGGGCACCCTCGGCGCGCTCTGGGACCACCGCCGCGAGGCGTTCCTCGTCATCGCCCTCACCATGGGCGGCACGGTGGCCTACTACACGTACACCACCTACCTGACCAAGTACCTCTCCCACAGCGCCGGCCTGCCCAAGCAGACCGCCACCCTGGTCTCCTTCTGCGCGCTCATCGTCTTCGCCTGTCTCCAGCCGCTGGCCGGCCGGCTCTCCGACCGGATCGGCCGCCGCCCCCTCCTCGTCACCTTCGCCGTCGGCTCCACCCTCCTCACGGTGCCGATCCTCACGATGCTGAAGCGCGCCGACTCCTTCTGGCCCGCCCTCGGCCTCTCGCTCCTCGCGCTGCTCGTCGTCACCGGCTACACCTCGATCAACGCCTGCGTGAAGGCGGAGCTGTTCCCCACCGGCATCCGCGCCCTCGGGGTGGCCCTGCCGTACGCGATCGCCAACGCCCTCTTCGGCGGCACCGCCGAGTACGTGGCCCTCTGGTTCAAGAACGCCGGCGTCGAATCCGGCTTCGCCTGGTACGTGGCGGGCTGCGCGGCCGTCTCGCTGATCGTCTACCTGACGATGCGGGAGACCCGCGACATCGACCTGGCCCGGGTGGGCACCTCCGGGGGAACGGCCGCCGCGCCCGACCCCGTACCGCCGGCCAGGAGGACCGGCACCGCCGTGAATTCCGCATCGTGAGATCCGAGTCCTGAACCGCGCGGGCCTGTGGCAGACTGCGGGCGTGCTTGCTACCACGATGATTATCGGCAGCAGCGCGCCGGTCCGCAGTGACCGCTGAACCCCGGGACTCCACCCCCGTGACGGCGGCCACCGTGCCCCAGACCCGCGCGCAGACCTCTCGCACCCGCGAGGGGTTTTTTCGTTTTCCGGCCCCACCCGAACCGGAGACGGACAGCGCGTGAGAATGGGGGCAAGTGGATCCATACCTTCCGGAGCCACATCCGACAGGAGCCAACACAGTCATGACCACCGAGAACGGCGAGAGCCCCCGTCCGGGCGCCGGCCCGGCCGACGACAGCTTCCACGTCTTCGACACGACGCTCCGCGACGGAGCCCAGCGTGAGGGCATCAACCTCACCGTCGCGGACAAGCTGACCATCGCCCGGCACCTCGACGAGTTCGGCGTCGGCTTCATCGAGGGCGGCTGGCCCGGCGCCAACCCGCGCGACACCGAGTTCTTCGCCCGCGCCCGCCAGGAGATCACCTTCCAGCACGCGCAGCTCGTCGCCTTCGGCGCCACCCGCAGGGCCGGCGGCAGCGCCGCCGACGACCCGCAGGTCAAGGCGCTGCTCGACTCCGGCGCCCCGGTGATCACCCTGGTGGCCAAGTCCCACGACCGGCACGTCGAACTGGCCCTGCGCACCACGCTCGACGAGAACCTGGAGATGGTCCGCGACACCGTCGCCCACCTGCGCGCCCAGGGCCGCCGCGTCTTCGTCGACTGCGAGCACTTCTTCGACGGCTACAAGGCGAACCCCGCCTACGCCAAGGCCGTCGTCAGCGCCGCGCACGAGGCCGGCGCCGACGTCGTCATCCTCTGCGACACCAACGGCGGCATGCTCCCCGCCCAGGTCCAGGCCGTCGTCGCCACCGTCCTCGCCGACACCGGCGCCCGGCTCGGCATCCACGCCCAGGACGACACGGGCTGCGCCGTCGCCAACACCCTCGCCGCCGTCGACGCCGGCGCCACCCACGTCCAGTGCACCGCCAACGGCTACGGCGAGCGGGTCGGCAACGCCAACCTCTTCCCGGTCGTCGCCGCCCTGGAGATCAAGTACGGCAAGAAGGTGCTGCCCGACGGCGCCCTCGCCGAGATGACCCGGATCTCGCACGCCATCGCCGAGGTCGTCAACCTCACCCCCTCCACCCACCAGCCGTACGTGGGCGTCTCCGCCTTCGCCCACAAGGCCGGCCTGCACGCCTCCGCCATCAAGGTCGACCCCGACCTCTACCAGCACATCGACCCCGAGCTGGTCGGCAACACCATGCGGATGCTCGTCTCCGACATGGCCGGCCGCGCCTCCATCGAGCTCAAGGGCAAGGAGCTCGGCGTCGACCTCGGCGGCGACCGCGCCCTGGTCGCCCGGGTCGTCGAGCGGGTCAAGGAGCGCGAGCTCCAGGGGTACACCTACGAGGCCGCCGACGCCTCCTTCGAACTGCTGCTCCGCGCCGAGGCCGAGGGCCGGGCCCGCCGCTACTTCCGCACCGAGTCCTGGCGGGCGATCACCGAGAACCGTCCCGACGGCACCCACGCCAACGAGGCCACCGTCAAGCTGTGGGCCAAGGGCGAGCGGATGCTCGCGACCGCCGAGGGCAACGGCCCGGTCAACGCCCTCGACCGCGCCCTGCGGGTGGCCCTGGAGCGGATCTACCCGCAGCTCGCCAAGTTCGAGCTGGTCGACTACAAGGTCCGCATCCTCGAAGGCCGGCACGGCACCGAGTCCACCACCCGCGTCCTCGTCACCACGAGCGACGGCAACACCGAGTGGGCCACCGTCGGCGTCGGCGAGAACGTGATCGCCGCCTCCTGGCAGGCCATCGAGGACGCCTTCACCTACGGTCTGCTGCGGGCCGGGGTCGACCCCGCCGAATGAGACCGATCTTCGCCAGATATGTCTAGTTCGATCCCGTTCGGGTAATTTCGAACCATGAGGACCAGGGCGATATCGGTGTGGTCGGCCCTCGCCGGGCTGATCCTCCTGCTGCTCCTGGCCCTGGCCCCCGCGTCGGCGGGGGCCAGGGCCACCGGCGTCCCCGACGTGGGCGCGGCGCTGAGAGAGGGGCCGGTCTACGTCGATCCCGGCGCCGCCGACCAGCTCTCGGCGGCCGACGCGGCCGCCCTCGCCCAGCGGATCGAGGACGCCGACAAGCCCCTCTTCGTGGCCGTGCTGCCGGAGGGTGCGGAGTACCCGCCGCAGGGGCTCATCGACAACGTGCGCGAGCAGACCGGGATCGCCGGCGTGTACGCCGTGCGGCTCGGCGACCGCTTCGACGCGAAGGCCGACACCCGGGTGCTGTCGGCGGGCGCGGTCGAGAACATGGTCACCGCCGTCGACCGGCCCGGCGCCGACGCCGCCACCGAACTGAACGCCTTCGCCGACCAGGCCCTCCCCGCCATGCGCGGCACCGCGCCGGACGCCTGGGCCGGCGGATCGTCCGACTCCGGCGTGCCGGTCGCCGGCCTCGTCACCCTCGGCGCGGTCGTCGCCGCCGGCGGCGCGGGCGCCTACGCCGTGGTGCGCGGCCGGCGGAAGCGCAAGGAGGCGGAGGAGCGGGCCGCGCTGGAGAAGCTCCAGGTCGTCGTCGACGAGGACATCACCGCCTTTGGCGAGGAGCTGGAACGGCTCGACTTCCACCCGGCCGAGCGCGGCGCCGACGAGGCGATGCGCGCCGACTACGAACAGGCCCTGGACTCCTACGACCGGGCGAAGTCCCGGATGGGCTCGGCGACCAGACCGCACGACGTCCGGGGCGTGACCCAGGCCCTGGAGGACGGCCGCTACGCGCTGGCGGTGCTCGACGCCCGCCGCGGCTCCCGCCCGCTGCCCGAGCGCCGGCCCCCGTGCTTCTTCGACCCGCGCCACGGCCCGTCCACCGAGGACCGCACCTGGACCCCGGCCGGCGGGGCCTCCCGCGAGATCCCGGTCTGCGCCGCCGACGCGGCCCGGCTGGACGACGGCGAGGAGCCGGCCGCCCGAACCGTCGAGACCGGCTCGGGCCGCCGCCCCTACTGGGAGGCGGGCCCGGCGTACGGCCCCTGGGCGGGCGGCTACTTCGGCGGCGGTCTGCTGCCCGGCCTCCTCATGGGCACCCTCCTGGGCTCGACCCTCTCCACCCCGGCGTACGCCTCCGAGTACGGAGGCCCCGACTTCCAGGACGGCGACTTCGGCGGAGGCGGCGACTTCGGCGGCGACTTCGGGGGCGGCGACTTCGGCGGAGGCGGGGGCTTCGGCGGCGGCGACTTCGGCGGCGGTGGCGGCTTCGACGGCGGCGGAGGCTTCTGACGGCCCCGTCCGCCGCCCGCCCCCGTTCTCGCGCTCGTCGCCCCCGCCCGACCCGCCCCCGCACCCGTCAGACCAGCGGCTTCACCGACATCAGCAGGTGACGGTGGCGGTCGTCGTCGCCGTCGGTGAGCAGGGCGCGCTGGCCCGGGCCCAGCAGGTGGAGCCGTACCTCCTCGGCGGTGAACCGGTCCAGGGCGTCCAGCAGATAGCCCGGGTTGAACGCGACCGTCATGGCGCCGGAGCCGGTGAGCGTGGCGGGCAGCCGCTGGGAGGCCACGTCGTCCTCGTACCCCGCCTGGAGCCGGAGCACCGTGCCGTCGAAGGCGAGCTGGACCGGGCTGTCGCCCTCGGCGACCACCGCGACCCGCTTCACCGCCTCGACGAGCGCGGTCCGGCCGGTGACCGCGACGGTGTGGTCGCCGAGGGCGAACAGCTTGTCGTGGCGGGGGAGCCGGCCGTCGAGCAGCCGGGCGGTGGTGCGCAGACCGGCGCTCTCGAAGCCGATGGAGTGGGCGTCGAGCCCGAGCCGGACCCGGCCGCCCGCGAGGAAGGAGCGCGCGGTCTCGGCGAGACGGCGGGCGGGCACGACGACGTCGGCGGGCTCGGCGGGGGCGGCGCCGGAGTCCGGGTACCACTCCAGGGCGCGGACCGCGTACCGGTAGCGGTCCGTGGCGGCCAGGGTCATCACCGGCCCGTCCAGCGCGAGCCGTATGCCGGTGAGGACCGGCAGCGCGTCGTCCCGCCCGGCGGCCGCCGTGACCTGGCCGACCGCCTCCGCGAAGGCGGCCGCGTCGACCTCGCCGAGGACCGGCGGCAGCGCCGGCGCCGCCGGATGGGCGTCGAGCGGCAGCAGCGAGAGGCCGAAGCGCACGTCGCCGGAGGTGACCGAGAGCCGGGCGCCCTCCACGGCGAGGCCGGTCCGGCCGCGCGGCAGCACCTTGCAGATGTCGAGGAGCCGCCGGCCGAGCACCAGGGCGCGGCCGGGGATCACGGTCTCCGCGTCGACCTCGACGCGCGCCGACGCCTCGTGGTCGAGCCCGAAGACGCTCAGCCGGCCGTCCTCCCCGGCCTCCAGGAGCAGTCCGCCGAGGACGGGCATGGGGGAGCGGGCGGGCAGGACGCGCGCGGCCCGTCCGACGGCTTCGGTCAGGACGGCACTGTCGATGTGGATCTCCATGCCGGCGACGCTAACGGCCGCCTCTGACAACGGCGTCGGCGAGCGGTTCCAGGCGCGCGGCGGGCCGGGCCGCAGCCGGGCCGTGGAGCCGAGCGCGCGCGCTCACGGTGTCCGCGCTCACCCTGCTCGCGCTCGGCCGCCGCCGCACCCTCGGCGTGGTGGTGCTGATGGCGATCGTCCCCTTCGGCGACGCCGCGGCCGTCCTCACCCACGGCGGCGGCTACGCGGCGGCCCTCGGCATCCACGCCGCCACCGGGGTCGTGGTCCTGCTCACCGCCGGACTCCTCCTCGCCGGCTCGGCGCCGGAGGCCCGCCCCCGCCCTGTGAGCGCCCCCGCCCTGTGAGGCGCCCCGGGCCTGTGAGCGCCCCGGGCCGTCCCGGCCGCCGGCGACCCGCCCGCCACCCGCTCCGGAGAACGCCGAGCGCCCGCCGTCCGCTGTGCAGCGGAGGGCGGGCGCGCTCGTGTCCGGGCCCTGCGGGAGAGGGTCAGGCGGCGTTCTTGATCGCGGAGATGTCGAAGTTCAGCTTCACCTTGTCGCTGACCACGACGCCGCCGGTCTCCAGGGCCGCGTTCCAGGTGAGGCCCCACTCGGAGCGGAGGATCTCGGCGGAGCCCTCGAAGCCGACGCGCTCGTTGCCGTACGGGTCGGTGGCCGTGCCGTTGAACTCCAGGTCGATGGAGAGCGGCTTGGTGACGTCCTTGATGGTCAGGTCGCCGGTGATGCGGTACTTGTCGCCGCCGAGCTGCGCCGCCTCGGTGGAGCGGAAGGTCATCAGCGGGAACTGCTCGGCGTCGAAGAAGTCGCCGCTGCGCAGGTGGGTGTCGCGGTCGCCGATGCCGGTGTCGATGGAGGCGATCCGGACGTCGATGGAGGCGCTGGACGCGGCCGGGTCGCTGCCGTTCAGCGTCAGGGCGCCCTCGTGCTCGCCGAAGGAGCCGCGGACGTTGGTGACCATCGCGTGGCGGACGGTGAAGCCGATGCTGCTGTGCGCGGCGTCGATGGTGTAGTCGCCGGTCAGGGCGGCCAGGGCCGGGTCCACGGGGAGGGTGGTGGTGGCGGACTCGGTGTTCTTGCGGCCGAAGAGACCCATGACGTGCTCCTTGTCGGGGGGTGTCGTTGAAGACGGGGTGTTGTTGAACCTTCAACGAGAACGACTGTAACCCCATTCGGTTCAACTTTCAACATCTAGCGCCGAGGTTCATCCGAACGGCGTCACGCGGGCGCCGACGCCCTCTGGCGGACGCGCGTAGAACTGCGGCACCATCTCCCTGCGCGACGAGCACCACCTGCACAGCCGTCCCCACCCGTCACGGTCACCAGCAGGAGGAGACCCCCGTGAAGCTCCGCTCCGTCCTCACCGCCCTGGCCCTCGTCCTCGGCGCCCTCTTCGCCCCCGGCTTCGGCGCCCTCACCGCCGCCGGCGAGGCCCACGCCGCCACCAAGATCAGCCACGCCACCGCGACCTCGATGTTCCGTTCCTCCGGCATCACCTGGTCGTCCTCCGGAGGCTGCTCCACCCGCACCAACCCCACCTGCACCTCCTTCGAACAGCTCAACCTCGCCACCGCCCAGGGCGCCCAGACCCTGAGGAGCGCCAGCGGCTGCGCGCTCAACATCACCGGCGGCACCGAGACCGGCCACGCGGGCGGCACCTACTCGCACTGGAACGGCTACAAGCTGGACTTCAGCAAGTACACGTGCCTCGGGAACTACATCAAGAACACGTTCACCTACATCGGCGTGCGCGGGGACGGCGCCCCGCAGTGGCGCTCCGGCGCGGGCAACGTCTACGCCGACGAGGGCAACCACTGGGACGTGACCTTCTACAACTGCGGCGGCTGCTGACCCACCCCGCCGCCGACCGCGCGGGCCCCCGCGGCTTGGGGGCCCGCGCGATGCGTTTGTGGAACCTCCACAAGCAAAGGGGGTTCCTGGCTGTGGACTCGCTCCGTCGGGTCCCAGGTTCTGTCCGGCCCCGCCAGGAATCGACACGCGAGACTGTACGGAGTCGACGGCGGGGTTTCCTTGGTCGAGTTCGTAGGGTCGGTACATGACCCTTGTCGACGAGATCCCGAGCGAGCCCACCGACGCACGTGGCCGCGTCGCCGAACTGCACGACCTGCGGCAGCAGGCGTTGGCCGGCCCCAGCGAGCGCGCGACCGAGGCCCAGCACGCGAAGGGCAAGCTGACCGCGCGCGAGCGCATCGAGCTGCTCCTCGACCCGGGTTCCTTCAACGAGGTCGAGCAGCTCCGCCGGCACCGCGCCCAGGGCTTCGGCCTGGAGTCCAGGAAGCCCTACACCGACGGTGTCATCACCGGCTGGGGCACCGTCGAGGGCCGCACGGTCTTCGTCTACGCCCACGACTTCCGGATCTTCGGCGGCGCGCTGGGCGAGGCCCACGCCACCAAGATCCACAAGATCATGGACATGGCCATCGCGGCCGGCGCCCCGCTGGTCTCCCTCAACGACGGCGCCGGCGCCCGCATCCAGGAGGGCGTCTCCGCCCTCGCCGGCTACGGCGGCATCTTCCAGCGCAACACCAAGGCGTCCGGCGTCATCCCGCAGATCAGCGTGATGCTCGGCCCGTGCGCCGGCGGCGCCGCCTACAGCCCCGCCCTCACGGACTTCGTCTTCATGGTCCGCGAGACCTCGCAGATGTTCATCACCGGCCCGGACGTCGTCAAGGCGGTCACCGGCGAGGAGATCACCCAGAACGGCCTCGGCGGCGCCGACGTGCACGCCGAGACCTCCGGCGTCGCGCACTTCGCGTACGACGACGAGGAGACCTGCATCGCCGAGGTGCGCTACCTCCTGTCGATGCTCCCGCAGAACAACCGCGAGAACCCGCCGACCGTCGCCTCCGAGGACCCGGCCGACCGCCGCTCGGACGTCCTGCTCGACCTGGTGCCCGCCGACGGCAACCGCCCGTACGACATGCACAAGGTCATCGAGGAGCTCGTCGACGAGGGCGACTACCTGGAGATCCACGAGCGCTGGGCGCGCAACATCATCTGCGCCCTCGCCCGCCTCGACGGCCAGGTCGTCGGCATCGTCGCCAACCAGCCGCAGTCCCTCGCCGGCGTCCTCGACATCGAGGCGTCCGAGAAGGCCGCGCGCTTCGTGCAGATGTGCGACGCCTTCAACATTCCGATCATCACCCTTCTGGACGTCCCCGGCTTCCTCCCGGGCGTCGACCAGGAGCACGGTGGAATCATCCGCCACGGCGCGAAGCTGCTGTACGCGTACTGCAACGCGACCGTGCCCCGGATCTCGCTGATCCTGCGCAAGGCGTACGGCGGCGCTTACATCGTCATGGACTCCCAGTCCATCGGCGCCGACCTGACGTACGCCTGGCCCACCAACGAAATCGCGGTCATGGGCGCCGAGGGCGCCGCCAACGTGATCTTCCGCAAGCAGATCGCGGAGGCCGAGGACCCCGAGGCCATGCGCACCCGCATGGTCAAGGAGTACAAGGCCGAGCTGATGCACCCGTACTACGCGGCCGAGCGCGGTCTCGTCGATGACGTCATCGACCCCGCCGACACCCGCCAGGTGCTCATCCGGTCCCTCGCCATGCTCCGCACCAAGCACGCCGACCTGCCGTCCCGCAAGCACGGCAACCCGCCTCAGTAAGAGGAGCCCACCGAAGTGACCACGCCTGCCACAGCCAACCTTCTCCGCGTCGAGAAGGGCCACGCCGACCCCGAGGAGCTGGCCGCCATCACCGCGGTCCTGCTCGCCCGCGCCGCCTCACAGCCCGAGCCCGCCGTCGCCGGCCACGGCCGCACCACCGCCGGCTGGCGCCGCCTGGAGCGCGAGAACGGTTTCCGCGCCCCGCACAGCTGGCGCTGACGCCCCGGACGTACGGAAAGGGCCCCCGCTCCTTCGAGGAGCGGGGGCCCTTTCGCGTGGGCGGTGCGGCCGACGAGCCCGGCGGGACTTACCGCAGGCGGGCCATGAGGGCGTGCTCGACGAGGGTGATGAGCGCGCTCTTGGCGTCCGCGCGGTGGCGGGCGTCGGTGGTGATGATGGGGGTGTCCGGCCCGATCTGGAGGGCCTCGCGGACCTCCTCCGGGTTGTAGGGCTGGTTCCCGTCGAAGCCGTTGAGGGCGATGACGAAGGGGAGGCCCGAGTTCTCGAAGTAGTCGACCGCGGGGAAGCAGTCGGCGAGACGGCGGGTGTCCACGAGGACGACGGCGCCGATGGCGCCGCGGACCAGGTCGTCCCACATGAACCAGAAGCGGTCCTGGCCGGGCGTGCCGAACAGGTACAGGATCAGGTCCTGGTCCAGCGTGATGCGGCCGAAGTCCATGGCGACAGTCGTCGTCGTCTTGTCGCCGGTGTGGGTGAGGTCGTCGATGCCCGCGGACGCGGACGTCATGACGGCCTCGGTACGCAGCGGGTTGATCTCCGAGACGGCACCCACGAACGTGGTCTTGCCCACGCCGAAGCCGCCCGCCACCACGATCTTCGCGCTGGTGGTTGAACGGGCCGCGCCGCCGCTAGAGCTTGCGAAGTCCACTGAGCACCCTTTCGAGCAGTGTCACGTCTGGCTGACCGCCGGCGGCCTCGTCGCCGCCGGGCTGGTGAATGGCGACAAGTCCGGCCTCGGCCAGGTCGGCGACGAGGATCCGGGCAACGCCGAGGGGGATGGAGAGGAGGGCCGAGATCTCCGCGACCGACTTGATCTCGAAGCACAGCTGGCAGATCCGCTGGTGCTCGGGCAACTGCCCCTGCAGCCGGGACGGATCGGCCGTGGTGCTGACCAGCGCCTCGATGGCGAGCTGATAGCGCGGCCGGGTCCGGCCGCCGGTCATCGCGTACGGCCGCACGAGCGGGTTGTGCCCGCCGCCGGCGCTGGAGCTGCCCGCCGAGCGCGGGGCCACCGGCTGCGCCTGCGGCTGCCCGTAGGGCTGGACACCCTGTCTGCTGGGTGCGGAAGGGAAGTTGTACCGGTTCTGCGCGGCGTCGCCCATCGGCGCCTGATGCGCATCGAAACCGTTGTAGGGGTTCGCCCCCGGGGGTGTTCCCACGTCTCCTCCTCCGACTGCCTCGCGGTCCATGTCCCTTGGAGCCGCGTCACCGCACCCTAACGGTGCGGTGACCAGATACGCACTGTGTGTCTGTTAGTTGAGAAGACTTCCCTGGAGTTCCGCCCGCAGGTCCGGGGTGAGGACCGAGCCCGCGCGGTCCACCAGCAGGGCCATCTCGTAGCCCACGAGACCGATGTCGGACTCGGGGTGGGCGAGGACGGCCAGCGAGGAACCGTCCGAGACCGACATGATGAAGAGGAAGCCGCGCTCCATCTCCACCACGGTCTGGTTGACCGCGCCGCCCTCGAAGATCCGGGACGCGCCCGCGGTCAGCGAGGTCAGCCCGGAGGCGACCGCCGCCAGCTGGTCGGCACGGTCCCGGGGGAACCCCTCGGACATGGCCAGCAGGAGTCCGTCGGCGGAGACCACCACCGTGTGGGACACCCCGGGGGTGTTGTCCACGAAGTTGGTGATCAACCAGTTCAGATTCTGCGCCGCCTGGCTCATCGGGCTCACACTAACGCTCCTGGTTGTAGGTACTACCCGGGCCGAGGCCCGATCCGTTCGTGTCCGACCCCGCGGTGCGTCCCTGCTGGACACCCCGGCGCAGGTTGCTCAACCTGCCCCGGACGTCCTCGGGTGCGCGGGAGACCTGGGGGCCGCCCTGCGGGGTCTGCTCCGCGGTGCCCTCGACCAGGTTGGCCTTGGGGACGCGCCGGGGGAGACCGGACGGAGTGACCCCGCCGGCCTTCGGCTCGCGGAGCTTCTTGGCCTGCTCCCAGCGCTCGTCGTTGGCCGAGCGCCATTCCTCGGAGCCGTCGTTCTGGTTCTGCTCGTCCTGCCCCACCGGCTGGGCGGGCTGGGCCGGCGGCACGGGCCGCTGCGCCTGGGGCGCCTGCGGAGCGGCACCGCCGCGGCGCGGCAGACCGGCGTCGGTCAGTCCGTGGCCGGTGTCCGGAGCGGGACTCGGAGCCGGAGCCGGACGGTCGAAGCCTACGCGCTCGCGGCCCTGTTCGGGAGCGACCTGCGAAGATTCCGATTCCGGCCGGTAACCCTGGTCGAAAGCGCCCTGGTAGGAGCTCTGCTCCGGCCACTCGCCCTGGTGGGACGGGTTTTCGAACGCCTGGTCGTATCCGGCGTGGGTCTGGTCCTGAGTGCCGTACGCCGCTTCCGCATACGCCTGCTGCGGGTACGCCTCGGGCTGCTGTCCGTAGCCCTCGTAACCCTGCTGCTGGGGGTAGCCGTAGCCGTCCTGGGGCTGCTGCTCGTAGCCCTGGCCGTACTCCTGGCCGTAGCCCTGGACGGGCTCCTGACCGTACTCCTGGCCCTGGACCTGCCCCTGGGCCTGACCCTGCTGGTCGTAGCCCTGGGCGTACTCCTGGCCGTAGCCCTGCTCCTGGCCGTACTCGGCGCCGTACTCCTGGCCCTGCCCGGACTCGTCGCCGCCCTGCACCTGGGCCTCCAGGGCCGCGCGGCGCTCCTCGCGCATCAGCGAGCGGTTGACCGGGTCCAGCTGCTGGCCCTCGCCCTGCTGGTCGTAGCGCGAGTCGTCGAAGCCGAGCTCGGCCGCGGTCCGCATCGGGGCCACCGCGGGCTCGAAGCCGCCCTGCTGCTGGTGCGGGATGATCTGGGAGACCGTGAAGTCGCTCTGGACCGGCTGCTCGCCACCGCCACCGTGGGTGATGGCGTCCGGGAGCATGACCAGCGAGGTGGTGCCGGCCTGCTCGCCCGAGGGGCGGAGCTGGACGCGGATGCCGTGGCGGTCGGAGAGCCGGCCGACCACGAAGAGGCCCATGCGCTGGGAGACGGCCGCGTCCACGGTGGGCGGGTTCGCCAGCTTGTGGTTGATGTCCGCGAAGTCCTCGGCGGTGAGGCCGATGCCCTTGTCGTGGATCTCGACCATCACACGGCCGTCGGGGAGACGGGTCGCGGTGACGCGGACCTTGGTCTGGGGGGAGGAGAACGTGGTGGCGTTCTCCAGCAGCTCGGCGAGCAGGTGCACGAGGTCGGTCACGGCCTGGCCGTGGATCTCGGCCTCCGGCACGCCGGCGATCTCGATGCGCTCGTACTGCTCCACCTCGGAGGAGGCGGCGCGGAGCACGTCGACCAGCGGGACCGGCTGGTCCCAGCGGCGGCCCGGCTCCTCGCCGGCGAGGACGAGGAGGTTCTCGCCGTTGCGGCGCATACGGGTCGCCAGGTGGTCCAGCTTGAAGAGGTTCTCCAGCTGGTCCGGGTCGGCCTCGTTGTTCTCCAGGTCGGTGATGAGGGTCAGCTGGCCCTCGATCAGCGACTGGTTGCGGCGCGAGAGGTTGGTGAAGATCGCGTTGACGTTGCCCCGGAGCATCGCCTGCTCGGCGGCGAGCCGGACGGCCTCGCGGTGGACCTGGTCGAAGGCGCGGGCGACCTCGCCGATCTCGTCCTGCGAGTCGATCGGGATGGGCTGGACGCGGGTGTCGACCCGGCCCGGCTCGGTACGGGAGAGCTGGTCGACCAGCATCGGCAGGCGCTGCTCGGCGATGCCGAAGGCGGCGGTGCGCAGCTCGCGCATCGAGCGGCTCATCTGCCGGGCCATCATCCCGGCGAGGATGAAGGCGGCGAGCAGGGCGATGACGACGCTGGCGCCGGTGACCCAGGCGTCCGTCTTGGCGTCGGAGGAGATCGTGGTGGCCTCGGCCACGGCCTTGTCGACGAGGATCTTCTCGACCTCGCTGTAGCCCTCGAACTTGGCGGTGGCGATCGCCATCCAGGTGTCGGCGTTGATGCCCTTGGCCGCGAGGGCCTTGATGGCGTCCGCGTCCTCGGCGGTGCCGATCAGGCCGGCCGCGCCGGAGTAGACCGAACCGTCCTTGCCCTTGGGCAGGGTCACGTCGGCGGCCCGCATCTGCTTCTCGCCGTCGGCGGCCTTGCCGGCCATCACCTTCTTCAGGCGCTCGACGTCCTCGGCGGTGCCACCGGAGTTGTACTCGCCGAGGGCGATCTGCTCCAGGTAGTTGTACGAGTTGAACGCGACCGACTGCTGGGCGAAGACGGCGTCCTTGGCGCTGGGGCGGACGAGCAGGTGGGTGCCGATGGAGCGCTGGAGCGAACCGGCGGCCTGCGCGAGCTGGATCGCGTAGACGGTCCGGCCGTAGGTGGTGATGTTGCCGGTGCCCAGGCCGAGCTCGTTGGAGAACTCCATGAGGTAGTGCTGGACGCCGGTGTACCCGAGCTGGGTGTTCACCGGGTCGAGGGCGGCCGTGTAGGCGGCCTTGCGGAGCGCGGCGAGCTTGGGTTCCTCGTTCTTGAACGCCTGGAGACGGCGTTCGAGGCCCTGCCCCGAGGGCATGTTCCGGACGGCCTCGTCGAACTTGGCGCGGGCCGCGTCGGTGGCCGCGTACGCCCGGGTGATCTCCTCGCCGCCGCGGTCCTTGCCGGCCAGCAGCGGGGCCGCCGTCAGGTCGCGCTCGTTGAGGAGGGCGGTGGAGTACTCCGAGGCGGCGCGCACGATGAGCGCCGTCTTCTCGGCGTCCTGGGCCTCCTGCCAGGTGTCGATCGACCCCTTGACCTGGAAGCCGCCCATGACGAGGCCGACGAGCACGGGTATGAGGAGGATCGCGTTCAGGCGGGTGGGCACGCGCCAGTTGCGCGGGGACAGCTTGCTGGAGCTGCCCCGGGGGGCGGGTGCGGGCGCGGGCGTCACCGGCACGTCCGCGGGCGATATCGCGCCGCGCGACGGCGGGGTGAAGTTGCCCCGCGCCTCCTGCTCCGCGGAGCCATCCATGCTTCGCCTCACTCGACCAACAACCTCTCCGCGTCGGCACCTACGTCGTGCCGGTGTTTCGTTCAGGGCCGTACTACTCGGGAGTTCATGAATTGCAGCACGTGAAGGGGGTCCGTTCCAAACACCGGGACGGGGCCGTTTTCAGTGGTCCACGCCTCACGTAAAACGGGCATAAAGAACGAGCCCCGCCAAATGGCGGGGCTCATGTGAGCGCAGCGACACCGATCGGATGCGTCGGGTGTCCGAGGCGCCCGAATTCTCTGTCGAAATGTTATGAAGCCCGGGACGGCCGTGTCGAAGGACACAGATCCACTCCGGCCGCCCCGTTACGGGGGCATATGACAACTGCCGTGATGGAGAGCCTACTTGAGGCGGGCCATGAGGGCGTGCTCGACGAGGGTGATGAGGGCGCTCTTGGCGTCCGCGCGGTGGCGGGCGTCGGTGGTGATGATGGGGGTGTCCGGCCCGATCTGGAGGGCCTCGCGGACCTCGTCCGGGGTGTACGGCTGGCTGCCGTCGAAGCCGTTGAGGGCGATGACGAAGGGGAGGCCCGAGTTCTCGAAGTAGTCGACCGCGGGGAAGCAGTCGGCGAGACGGCGGGTGTCCACGAGGACGACGGCGCCGATGGCGCCGCGGACCAGGTCGTCCCACATGAACCAGAAGCGGTCCTGGCCGGGCGTGCCGAACAGGTACAGGATCAGGTCCTGGTCCAGCGTGATGCGGCCGAAGTCCATCGCCACCGTGGTGGTGGTCTTGCCGCCGGTGTGGGTCAGATCGTCGATCCCGGCGGAGGCCGCCGTCATCACGGCCTCGGTACGCAGCGGGTTGATCTCCGAGACGGCACCCACGAACGTGGTCTTGCCCACGCCGAAGCCACCGGCCACCACGATCTTCGCGCTGGTGGTCGATCTGGCCGCGCCGCCGTTAGAGCTTGCGAAGTCCACTGAGCACCCTTTCGAGCAGTGTCACGTCCGGCGTGCCGCCGGCTTCTCCGTTGCCCGGCTGGTGGATGGCCACCATGCCCGCCTCGGCCAGGTCGGCCACGAGGATCCGGGCGACACCGAGCGGCATCGACAGCAGGGCGGACACCTCGGCCACCGACTTGACCTCACGGCACAGGTGGCAGATGCGCTGGTGCTCGGGGAGGAGCGTGGCGAGGTGCGCCGGGTCGGCCGTGGTGCTGACCAGCGCCTCGATGGCGAGCTGGTAGCGCGGCCGGGTCCGGCCGCCGGTCATCGCATACGGACGGACCAGCGGCTGGTCGCCCTCATGACCGTACGGATCGTCCAGGGACGAGCCGCCGTACGGATCGTGAGAGGCGGGGGGCGGGGTCATGAATCCTCCGGGCGTGACAGCAAGACATCTGCCGTCTGATGGGGCCGGTGGGGGGCCGGGTGGGGCGGCCGGACGATTGAACGGTGCCGGGTGCGGTACGGGTGGGGACGTACCGCACCGGCGAGGGGACGAGGTGCCGCGGACGGGTGGGGACCGCTAGTGCAGCAGGCTGCCCTGGAGCTCCGCGCGGAGATCCGGGGTGAGGACGCTGCCGGCCCGGTCGACCAGCAGCGCCATCTCGTAGCCCACGAGGCCGATGTCGCACTCCGGGTGCGCGAGCACGGCCAGCGAGGAGCCGTCCGAGACCGACATGAGGAAGAGGAAGCCGCGCTCCATCTCCACCACGGTCTGTGCCACGGGACCGCCCTCGAAGATCCGGGAGGCACCCGCGGTCAGCGAGGTGAGCCCGGAGGCGACCGCCGCCAGCTGGTCGGCGCGGTCACGGGGGAACCCTTCGGACATGGCCAGCAGGAGGCCGTCGGCGGAGACCACCACCGTGTGGGACACCCCAGGGGTGTTGTCCACGAAGTTGGTGATCAACCAGTTCAGATTCTGCGCCGCCTGGCTCATCGCGCTCAACTATCGCTCCTGCTGGTGGTTCGGACCGAGGTGGAAGCTACCCGTGGTCGAGTTGCCCGCCTGTCGGCCCTGCTGGATACCGCGGCGCAGATTGGTGAGCCGGCCGCGGACGTCGTCGGGTGCACGCGAGACCTGGGGGCCGGCCGTGTGGGCCTGCTCCTGTGCGGTCCCGGGTACGAGGTTGGCCTTCGGCACACGGCGCGGAAGACCGGAAGTGGTGACCCCGCCGGCGGAGGGCTTGCGCGCCCGCTCGGCCTGGCGCACCAGATCGTCGTTGGGCGAGGGCCGCCACGAGCCCGAGCCCGGCCGGCCGCCGTCACCGGCGGCCGGACCGCCGGCCGGCCGCGGACCCGCCGGAGCGGGCTGCTGCACGACCGGGGTCTGCATGGTCTGGTCGACCTCGGGCATCCGCTGCTGCGCCGGCTGGGCCGGAGCCTGCTGCTGACCCTGCTCCTGGTGGAACCAGTTGGTCTCCAGCGTGTCGTACAGCGGGGTACGCCCGTCACCGTTGCCCGGCGCCGGCGGCAGGGCCTCCGGACGGCGCGGCCGGCCGAGCTGCGGCTGCCGCGGCTCGGGGGCCTGCGCCTGCGGGGCGACGTGCTGCGGGGCCTGCGGCGCGGGCTGCTGCGGCGCGTACTCGTTGCCGGTGGGCCGGCGCGGGGCCGGAGGCTGCGGGGCCTGCTGCTGCGCCTGCGGCACGAAGGGCTGGCTGCCGTACGGCGGACGCTCCTGGTACTGCGGCGCCTGCGGGAGCTGGGGCGCCTGCGGAACCTGCTGGGCGCCGAAGTCCGGGCGCGGGAACTGGCCGGTCGAGCCGGGACCCTGGGGCGCCTGCGGAGCCTGGGGCGCCTGCTGGGCGAAGTCCGGCCGCGGGAACTGGCCCGTGGAGCCGGGGCCCTGCGGGGCCAGGGGCGCCTCGTAGTCCGGCCGCGGGAACTGCGCGGTGGACGCCGGGTCCTGGTACTGCGGCGCCTGCGGAGCCTGGGGCGCCTGCGGGGTGCCGAAGTCGGGGCGCGGGAACTGGCCCGTCGAACCGGGACCCTGCGGCGCGCCGGGCGCGGCGAAGGAGCCGGAGGTCTCCGGGTCCTCGTGGCCGCGCGGGGCGTCCAGCGGCGTCATGTCCTGCTGCGGGCGGCGCACCGGCTGCTGGGCCGGGTCGCTGCCCCAGCTCGCACCCTGCGGGCGCTGCGGCTGGGGGTTGCCGCCGGGCAGCTCGGCGCGCGGGAAGCCGTTCGGGGCGCCCAGCGGGTCCTGCTGCTGCGGGGCCTGCGGCGCCTGCTGGTTCTGCGGACGGCCGCCCCACACGTCCGTGCGGGACGGGATGGCGCTGGCGGCACCGCCGATGAGACCGGCACCCGGGCCGGGCTGCGGAGGCTGGGGGAGCTGCGGCAGCTGGCCGGTCTGCTCCAGCTGGGCCTCGGCCGGCTGCGGCTGCCGGGGCTGCTGCGGGGCCGGGGCCTGCGGGGCCTGCGGCGCGCCGTCCCGGGCGGGCAGCGCGGTGCGGGGACCGCCCGCGGGGCCGACCTGGGGACGCGCGGCACCGGGACCGGCGCCGAGGCGGCCGGCCGGAGCCGAGGGGCCGCCGAGACCCGGACGTCCGGCACCGGGACCACCGGCACCCGGACCACCGGCCGCGCCGGGGCCGCCGGGGAGACGGCCGCCGGGGGCGTTGCCGCCCTGCGGGGCCGCGCCCTGGGAGCCCGGACCCTGCTTGGGGACCGGCTTGCGGCCGCCCTGGGCGACGTCGACCGGGAGCATGACGAGCGCGGTGGTGCCGCCCGAGTCGGACGGGCGCAGCTGGATGCGGATGCCGTGTCGCAGGGACAGGCGGCCGACCACGAAGAGGCCCATGCGGCGGGAGACGGAGACGTCCACGGTGGGCGGCGAGGCGAGCCGCTCGTTGATCGCCGCGAGGTCCTCGGGGGAGAGGCCGATGCCGGTGTCGTGGATCTCGACCAGCACGCGCCCGTCGGGCAGCGCGTGGCCGGTGACCCGGACCTTGGTCTGCGGGGAGGAGAACGAGGTGGCGTTCTCCAGCAGCTCGGCGAGGAGGTGCACGAGGTCGTTGACGACGCGGCCGGCGACGTCGGTCGCCGGGACCGCGGCCAGTTCGATGCGCTCGTACTGCTCCACCTCGGAGGCGGCGGCACGGAGCACGTCGACCAGCGGGACCGGGCGGGTCCAGCGGCGGCCCGGCTCCTCGCCGGCGAGGACGAGGAGGTTCTCGCCGTTCCGGCGCATACGGGTCGCGAGGTGGTCGAGCTTGAAGAGCGAGGAGAGCTGGTCCGGGTCGGCCTCGCGGGACTCCAGCTCGGAGATGAGCGAGAGCTGACGCTGGATGAGGCCCTGGGAACGGCGCGAGAGGTTGGTGAACATCGCGTTGACGTTGCCCCGGAGGAGGGCCTGCTCGGCGGCGAGGCGGACGGCCTCGCGGTGCACGTCGTCGAAGGCCGCGGCCACCTGGCCGATCTCGTCCCGGGAGTGCACACCGACGGACTCGACGGAGGTGTCGACGTCCTGCGGGTCGGACTCGGAGAGCTGCTTGACCAGCTCGGGCAGGCGTTCCTGGGCGACCTTGGTCGCGGTGTCCTGGAGCCGGCGCAGCGAGCGGATCATGGACCGGGCCACGACGAAGGCGCCGATGAGCGAGACGCCGAGGACGAGGAGGATCAGCGCACCGTTGATGATGGCCTCGCGCTGCGACTCCTGCCGCAGCTCACGGGCCATCGTCTCCATGTCGCCGAGGAGCTGGTTCTCGATGCGACCCATGGCCGCGATCTTGGTCTCGTACTCGTCGGTGAAGTTGAGGTAACCGCGCCGCGACTTCTCGCTGCTCATGGCGGAGTCCGACTTCAGGACGCGCTCGGCGTACTTCTCGGCGTCCACGATCGTGGGGTTGCCGGAGCGGAGCGAGTCGGTGAGGTCGGTGGCGTCGCCGCCGGTCCCCTCGTAGATCGCCGTGAACGTCTTGAAGGCGTTGTTCTCACTGTTGAGCGCGGCCTCGCCGTAGAGGCGGTCGCCGGGCTGGATCTTGCCGGAGGTCTTGTCGCTGGCCGGCAGGGCGCCCGCGATGATCGCCTGCTGGATGGAGGCGTACTCCTTGGCGGACGAGAACGCGGCGAGCGCGCGGGTCCGCTTGATCATCTCGGGGTTGCTGGTCGCCTGCGCCATGTCCTGCGAGAGGCTGAGCAGCGAGCGGATGAGCCGGCTGTACGCCTCGACCGTCACCGACTGCTGGACGTCGCCCTTGTAGGCGGTCGTCCGGATGTTGTGGAGGTCGATGACCTGGGCGGCGATGGTGCCGACGTTGGAGCGGATGCTCTGCAGCGCCTCGTCGTCCTCGGTGTTCGGGATGGCCCGGGTGGCGTCGAGGAAGGCGTCGTACTGGCGGTCGGTGCGGCGGCGCGGGTTGGCGACCTGGTAGTCGCTGGTCGGGCGCCCGTTGGCGAGCGGACCGGCGGAGAGGTCGCGCTCGGCCTGGAGGGCCTGCGCGAGCGCGGTCGCCTCACGGGTCAGCTTGGTCAGCAGCTGCATGTGGTCGAGCTGCTGCATGTCCTGGAGGGACTCGTTGATACGAATGCCGCCGAGGCTGGTGGCCGCGACCACGGGGAGGGTCAGCAGGGCCACGAGGCGCGTGGAGATGCGCCAGTTGCGCAGCGCTATTCGGGGGCCGGTGGCGTTCTCGGGGGTCGCGGGCGCGTCGCCCTTCTCCCCGCGTGCCGCCGTGGCCGCGCCCTTCTGGTCGCCGGGCGCGCCCGACGGACCGGAACGGCGTGCGGAGCCGTCGCCGGACTCGCCGTTCGGCCGTGCGGCCTTGCCCTGGTTCCTGCCCTGGCCGCCCGCGCCGGGCGCCTGCTGGGTGGAGTGCGGGGCCGCGGGACCACGATCGGTCCCGGCACGCGGATCCTGCTCCGACGGAGCCTCCGCGCGACCCTTGCGGGCCTGGGCAGAGCCCGCGCCATCCCTCTTGAAACGTCCCTGCACTAGCGTCGCAACCTCTGGACCAGGCGTCCTTCCGGGTGGAACCGGAGTGGACGGTGTCGGCGTCGATGGGACGCATCGGTGCGCCCCGGGTGGTCGTCGGTGACCGGCGCAGATCCCCCTTTCCCGCCACTCGGCCGGCGCTGCGTTGCGCCCCCTGCGTGCCGGCGTCGAACCCGCGGCGGATGCGTGGAATTCCAGCACAGTGCCGGAACTCCAACAAGGGCTGCGGTCTGTACCGCAGAGGGGATGACCAACCGTGCGCACGATGTCACCCGGCGTAGAAGATGATCACGGAGGATTCGGACTTTTCCCCTCCAATGTCCCGGCGTCCCCGAGTGTCCCAGTCGCGATGATCAGGAGCGGAATGAAGGGTTCAGTGGCGGAATGTCCCTTTCCGTGACCTGACATGCCCGTCCGTAATGACCGGAATATCCACCCAGTGGTGAGCAAACTCACACGGGAATGGATGTCTCCGCCATGCATTCGAACGGAACGCCTTGATTTAGCCTGACGCTTTACATCATTCTCGCGCCCGCACGGGCGCCCGTCCCGGACAAGGTCTGCCAGCGCGATGACTGCACCCACCCCCGCCACCACGGCCAACCCGCGCCGCTCCACGCTCGCCCACCTCGCGGACGCCGACGCCCTCGGCCGCGGCGCCACCCCCGAGTACGCGACCGAGCTGCCCGGCACCACCGCCAACCCGCGCCGCACGGTCCTCATGCAGGCCCCCGCGCCCTACGTCCCGGCCTACCTCACCGAAGCCTGATCCGGCCCTCCGCCCGCCCGCCACCGGCGATATCCGCCGGTCGGGCGCCCCGCGCCGCGTTAGCCTGGAGCGTCAGACTCCAGCCAGTACCAAGTGAGGGGCGACAGCACTCGTGCGCATCGCCAGATTCTCCATCGACGGCAATGTCGCCTTCGGCGCGGTCGAGGGCGAGGGGACCGTCGAGTCCGGCGGCCTGGTCCTCGACATCATCAAGGGCATCCCGTACACCGACTTCGAGCTCAGCGGCGTCAAGGTCCCGCTGAGCAAGGTACGGCTCCTGCCGCCGGTGCTCCCCAACAAGGTCGTGGCCATCGGCCGCAACTACGCGGAGCACGCCAAGGAGCTCGGCAACGAGGTCCCGGAGGTCCCGGTCGCCTTCTTCAAGCCGACCACCTCCGTCATCGGCCCCGGTGACGCCATCGAGTACCCCTCCTTCTCCAGCGAGCTGCACCACGAGGCCGAACTGGCCGTGGTGATCGGCCGCATGTGCCGCGAGGTGCCCCGGGAGCGCGTCAAGGACGTGATCTTCGGCTACACCTGCGCCAACGACGTGACCGCCCGCGACGTCCAGAAGCGCGAGGCCCAGTGGGCCCGCGCCAAGGGCTTCGACACGAGCTGCCCGCTGGGCCCCTGGGTGGAGACCGACCTCGACCCGAGCGACCTCACCATCCAGGCCACGGTCAACGGCGAACAACGCCAGCTCGGTCGGACGAGCGACATGATCCGCTCCATCGAGGACCTGGTCGTCCACATCACCGAGGCCATGACGCTGCTCCCCGGCGACGTCATCCTCACCGGCACTCCCGCCGGGGTCGGCCCCCTCACCGTCGGCGACGAGGTCGCCGTCACCATCGAAGGCATCGGCACTCTCACCAACAGGGTGATCAAGCGTGGCTAACGCGAACCTCCGCGTCCGTTTCTGTCCGTCCCCGACCGGCAACCCCCATGTGGGCCTGGTCCGCACCGCCCTCTTCAACTGGGCCTTCGCCCGGCACAACCAGGGCACCATGGTCTTCCGCATCGAGGACACCGACGCGGCCCGCGACTCCGAGGAGTCGTACAACCAGCTGCTCGACTCCCTCAAGTGGCTCGGCCTCGACTGGGACGAGGGCCCCGAGGTCGGCGGCCCGCACGCCCCGTACCGCCAGTCGCAGCGGATGGACCTCTACAAGGACGTCGCCGACAAGCTGCTCGCCGGCGGGTACGCGTACCGCTGCTACTGCACCACCGAGGAGCTCGACGAGCGCCGCGAGGCCGCCCGCGCCGCCGGCAGGCCGTCCGGCTACGACGGCCACTGCCGCGAGCTGCCGGCCGAGCAGGTCGCCGCGTACGAGGCCGAGGGCCGCACGCCGATCGTCCGCTTCCGGATGCCCGACGAGGCCATCACCTTCACCGACCTGGTCCGCGGCGAGCTCACCTTCACCCCGGAGAACGTGCCGGACTACGGCATCCTCCGGGCCAACGGCGCCCCGCTCTACACCCTGGTCAACCCGGTCGACGACGCCCTGATGGAGATCACCCACGTCCTGCGCGGCGAGGACCTGCTCTCCTCCACCCCCCGCCAGATCGCCCTCTACAAGGCGCTGATCGAGCTGGGCGTCGCCAAGGAGATCCCCGCCTTCGGCCACCTGCCGTACGTGATGGGCGAGGGCAACAAGAAGCTCTCCAAGCGCGACCCCCAGGCGTCCCTCAACCTCTACCGGGAGCGCGGCTTCCTCCCCGAGGGCCTGCTGAACTACCTGTCGCTGCTCGGCTGGTCGTTCTCGGCCGACCAGGACATCTTCACCATCCCCGAGATGGTGGCGAAGTTCGACATCGCCGACGTCAACGCCAACCCGGCCCGCTTCGACCTCAAGAAGGCCGAGTCCATCAACGCGGACCACATCCGCATGCTGGACGTGAAGGCGTTCACCGAGGCGTGCGAGCCCTGGCTCCAGGCCCCGCACGCCCCCTGGGCCCCCGAGGACTTCGACCGCACGGCCTGGGAGCGGATCGCCCCGCACGCCCAGACCCGCCTGACCGTCCTCTCCGAGATCACGGCCAACGTCGACTTCCTCTTCCTCTCCGAGCCGGCCTTCGACCAGCCCTCGTGGGACAAGGCGATGAAGGGCGAGCCCGCGGCCCTCCTCACCACCGCCCGCGAGAAGCTGGTGGACGCCGACTGGAACGACCCCGAGTCGCTCAAGAACGCCGTCCTGGCCGCCGGCGAGGCCCACGGCCTCAAGCTCGGCAAGGCCCAGGCCCCGGTCCGCGTCGCCGTCACCGGCCGCACCGTCGGCCTCCCCCTCTTCGAGTCCCTGGAGATCCTGGGCGAGGAGAAGACCCTGGCCCGCATCGACGCGGCCCTGGCGAAGCTCGCCGCCTAGCCGCACGCCGTACGCCACGGGGGCGGCGGCCGGAGAGGTTCCGGCCGCCGCCCCCGTCGTCGTGTCCGCCCCGCTGTCGTACCCACCCCCTAGGGTCGGCTCATGTTCATGACACCGCCTGACTTCGCCCACTGGTTCACCCCGGGAGCCGTCGTCCCGACCGAGGACAGGAGGGACGTCGTCTTCGGCGTGCGGGAGGTGGGGGAGCTGGACCTGCCCAGCGGCCGCCTCGTCGCCTGCGACCCGATCGTCCACCTCTGCCACGACGACGAACGCCCCGAGCCCTTCGCCGTCACGGTCCCGCCCGGCCGCTACCGGGTCCAGACCGCCGAGGCCACCTTCACGTATCCGGTCGACCACACCGTGAACGCCGCCGCCCGGCTGGTGATCCGCGACACCCCGGTGGTCCGCTGGGAGCCCGCCCTCGTCCCCGGCGAGGCGGAGCCCGGGGACGACTCCTTCGGATTCGGCGTCGACGCCGGGGCCGGCTGCTTCCTCGACACCGACGCCCACCACTCCTTCCCCGGCACCGACGACGATTCGGGTGTCGTGTGGGAAGGGCTGGACGCCGACACCCCCGGACCGACCGCCTTCGTCGCCGAGGGTGAGAACGGCCACACCATCGCCGTGTTCGCCTCGGGCTGGGGCGACGGCCTCTACCCGACCTGGGTCGGCCGCGACGCCGACGGCGAGGCCGCCTGCTTCGTCGTCGACCTCCGCCCCTTCCGCTTCGCCCGGACCGCGTAGAACCGCCCCCGGCGGGCCCACCGGCGGCGTACCGTCGATCCCATGAGCATCCGCGCCGTCCTCTGGGACGTGGACGACACGATCTTCGACTACGCGCGGGCCGATCGCACGGGCATGCGTGCCCACCTCGCCGCCGAGGGCCTGTCCGGACTGCACGGCTCCGTCGAGGACGCCCTGCGCCACTGGAAGGAGCTCACCGAGCTCTACTGGCGGCGCTTCGAGGACGGCTCCGGAGGGAGCTGGCAGGACCAGCGCCGCCACCGCGTCCGCGACTTCCTGGACCGGCCGGACATGACCGACCCCGAGGCCGACGCCTGGTTCGGGCGGTACGTGGCCCACTACGAGGCCGCCTGGGAGCTCTTCCCCGACGCCCTGCCCGTCCTCGACCTGCTCGCCCCCGACTACCGGCAGGCGGTCCTGTCGAACTCCAGCATCCACGCCCAGGAGCCCAAGCTCCGGGCCCTCGGCGTCCGCGACCGCTTCGAGGCCGTCCTGTGCGCCGCCGAGCTGGGCAGCGCCAAGCCGGCCGCCGAGGCGTTCCACGCCGCCTGCGCCGCCCTCGGCCTCGCCCCCCACGAGGTGGCGTACGTGGGGGACCGGCCCGACATCGACGCCCTCGGCGCCCAGGCGGCGGGGCTCCACGGCATCTGGCTGGACCGCGCCGGCACCGGCGAACAGCCCGGCCTGCGCCGCATCACCGACCTCCACCAGCTCCCGCCGCTGCTCCGCGGGGATACCCGTTTTGGAGCACCGTCCACCTTCGGGTAATGTTCTTCCTGCGCCGAGGGGAACAAGCCGAAAGGCAAGAACCCGGAAAGCGCAAGCCGAGCAAGATCCCCTTCACGGGGAGGTTGCCCCGGTGGCCTATGGTGTAATTGGCAGCACGACTGATTCTGGTTCAGTTAGTCTTGGTTCGAGTCCAGGTAGGCCAGCTCGCAGAGCTCATCTGCAAACCGTGGATGGCATCCACAAAGCCCCCGTTGTGTAGCGGCCTAGCACGCCGCCCTCTCAAGGCGGTAGCGCCGGTTCGAATCCGGTCGGGGGTACAGATCCTTCCCGCGGGATCACCTGGGTAGCTCCCAGGTGGACCCGATGCAGGATCGCTAGGGCCCCCGTTGTGTAGCGGCCTAGCACGCCGCCCTCTCAAGGCGGTAGCGCCGGTTCGAATCCGGTCGGGGGTACGACGCTGGTCTAACCACGTATTGGTCTATGGTGTAATTGGCAGCACGACTGATTCTGGTTCAGTTAGTCTTGGTTCGAGTCCAGGTAGACCAGCTCGGATCTGCGGCGGCAACGTCTGCATGATCCAAAGCCCCCGTTGTGTAGCGGCCTAGCACGCCGCCCTCTCAAGGCGGTAGCGCCGGTTCGAATCCGGTCGGGGGTACGCGAAACGAAGAAGCCCTTCCCTTCGGGGGAGGGCTTCTTCGCTGTTCCCCGCGCACCCCCGCACCCGGACACAACTCCGGCCCACCGCTGCGGCGTTGGAGCGGTGGGCCGGAGAACGTACAGGTGAACAGAGAAGGGTCAGCCGTTGCGGCGGAGGGCCTCGGAGAGACGGGCGGCGGCGTCGATGACCGCCTGGGCGTGCATGCGGCCCGGGTGGCGCGTCAGGCGCTCGATCGGACCGGAGACCGACACGGCGGCCACCACGCGGTTCGAAGGGCCCCTGACGGGCGCGGAGACGGACGCGACGCCCGGCTCCCGCTCGCCGATCGACTGGGCCCAGCCGCGGCGCCGTACGCCCGACAGGGCCGTCGCCGTGAAGCGGGCGCCCTGGAGACCGCGGTGCAGCCGCTCGGGCTCCTCCCAGGCCATCAGGATCTGCGCCGACGAGCCGGCCTTCATGGTCAGCGTCGAGCCCACCGGGACCGTGTCCCGCAGACCGGACAGCCGCTCGGCCGCCGCCACGCAGATCCGCATGTCGCCCTGGCGGCGGTAGAGCTGCGCGCTCTCCCCGGTGACGTCGCGCAGGTGCGTCAGCACCGGCCCGGCCGTCGCCAGGAGGCGGTCCTCACCGGCCGCCGCGGCCAGCTCGGCGAGCCGCGGACCGAGGATGAAACGGCCCTGCATGTCGCGGGCCACCATCCGGTGGTGTTCCAATGCCACGGCCAGCCGGTGGGCCGTGGGTCGTGCGAGTCCCGTCGCCGCGACCAGTCCTGCGAGGGTGGCCGGACCGGACTCCAGGGCGCTCAGGACAAGGGCTGCCTTGTCGAGAACGCCTACGCCGCTAGAGTTGTCCATGCAACGATATTCGCGTCTCACTCTGTGAAACGCAAGTTCAATTTCCCGAGGAACTTGTCACTCTGGTGGGGCGGCCGCACAACGGCCCGCACAACGGTCTCTAGTGGTGCCGGCGCAGCCGCCGGCCGGAGGGAAAGCGATGGGTAGGACACTCGCGGAGAAGGTCTGGGACGACCACGTCGTCCGGCGCGCCGAGGGCGAGCCCGACCTCCTCTTCATCGATCTTCACCTGCTGCACGAGGTGACCAGCCCGCAGGCGTTCGACGGCCTCCGGCAGAACGGCCGGCAGGTGCGGCGCCTGGACCTCACCATCGCCACCGAGGACCACAACACCCCCACCCTCGACATCGACAAGCCGATCGCCGACCCGGTCTCCCGCGCCCAGCTGGAGACCCTGCGCAAGAACTGCGCCGAGTTCGGTGTCCGGCTCCACCCGCTCGGCGACGTCGAGCAGGGCGTCGTCCACGTGGTGGGACCGCAGCTGGGCCTGACCCAGCCCGGCATGACCGTCGTCTGCGGCGACTCCCACACCTCCACGCACGGCGCCTTCGGCGGCCTGGCGTTCGGCATCGGCACCAGCCAGGTCGAGCACGTCCTCGCCACCCAGACGCTGCCCATGGCCCGCCCGAAGACCATGGCCATCACCGTCGACGGCGAGCTGCCCGCCGACGTGACCGCCAAGGACCTCATCCTCGCGATCATCGCGAGGATCGGCACCGGCGGCGGCCAGGGATACGTCCTGGAGTACCGGGGCTCCGCCATCGAGAAGCTCTCGATGGAGGCCCGCATGACCATCTGCAACATGTCCATCGAGGCCGGTGCCCGCGCGGGCATGATCGCCCCCGACGAGACCACCTTCGCCTACCTCAAGGGCCGTCCGCACGCCCCCGAGGGCGAGGACTGGGACGCCGCCGTCGCCTACTGGAAGACGCTGAGGTCGGACGAGGACGCGGTCTTCGACGCCGAGGTCGTCATCGAGGCCGCCGCGCTGGCGCCCTTCGTCACCTGGGGCACCAACCCCGGCCAGGGCGCGCCGCTTTCGGCGAACGTCCCCGACCCGGCTTCGTACGAAGACCCCTCGGAGCGCCTCGCCGCCGAAAAGGCCCTGGAGTACATGGGGTTGAGCGCCGGCCAGCCGCTGCGCGACATCAAGGTCGACACCGTCTTCGTAGGCTCCTGCACCAACGGCCGCATCGAGGACCTGCGCAACGCCGCCTCCCTGCTGGAGGGCCGCAAGGTCGCCGACGGCGTCCGCATGCTGGTCGTCCCCGGCTCCGTCCGGGTCGCCCTGCAGGCCGTCGAGGAGGGCCTGGACAAGGTCTTCAAGAAGGCCGGCGCCGAATGGCGGCACGCGGGCTGCTCCATGTGCCTGGGCATGAACCCCGACCAGCTGGCCCCCGGTGAGCGCTCCGCGTCCACCTCCAACCGCAACTTCGAGGGCCGGCAGGGCAAGGGCGGCCGCACCCACCTGGTCTCCCCCCAGGTCGCCGCCGCCACCGCCGTCCTGGGCCACCTGGCCTCCCCGGCCGACCTGTCCGACGCCGTCACCACCGCGGGGGTCTGAGGAACCATGGAAGCTTTCACCACGCACACCGGCCGGGCCGTCCCGCTGCACCGCAGCAACGTCGACACCGACCAGATCATCCCCGCGCACTGGCTGAAGAAGGTCACCCGCGACGGCTTCGAGGACGGCCTCTTCGAGGCATGGCGCAAGGACCCCGAGTTCGTCCTCAACCGCCCCGAGCGGCAGGGCGCCACGGTCCTGGTGGCCGGCCCCGACTTCGGCACCGGCTCCTCCCGCGAGCACGCCGTCTGGGCGCTCCAGAACTACGGCTTCAAGGCCGTCGTCTCGTCCCGCTTCGCCGACATCTTCCGCGGCAACTCGCTGAAGAACGGTCTGCTGACGGTCGTCCTGCCGCAGGAGACGGTCGACGCCCTCTGGAAGCTGACCGAGGCCGACCCCACCGCCGAGATCACCGTCGACCTGGAGGCCCGCAAGGTCCTGGCGGACGGGATCGACGCCGACTTCGAGCTCGACGAGAACGCCCGCTGGCGGCTCCTGAACGGTCTGGACGACATCAGCCTCACCCTTCAGAACGAAGCCGACATCGCGGCCTACGAGACGGCGAGGCCGTCCTTCAAGCCCCGTACAATTACGGCCTGAGCAGCGCTTTTCCAAGACTGCGCCCCCCACCCTCCGGTGGGGGGCGCAGTCGCTTGTTGAGACCCTGTCGGGCGACAACTCGCCCTAGATGGCACAATCGGTGCATGGAACGCGACAGCCAACTCGAGCTCTACGAGGCAGTCGCCGCCCGATTGAAGGAAGCGCACTCCCGGGTGCGCGCACTGCAAGTCCCGGAGGGCGTAAGGATGGCGCTGTCCCGGAAGCTGCTGGTCGTCACGGCCGCGGCGAAGCACGATCTCGCGGACGCGGCCACGCGTCTGGACCGGTTGATGAAGGACCTCGACGAGGGCCGATTCCCTGAAGACGACTGACACCAGGAACTCCGCAACGGCACTTCCGCGTTGCGGCACAAGGGTGATTAGACCGTTTCGTGTTTGATTTGCGGTATATACATGCCTAACGTGCGAAAACGCTTGAACACTTTCGTTCCGGCAAAGTCTCCGAAGGGGAAGACGTGAACAAGGCGCAGCTCGTAGAAGCGATTGCCGACAAGTTGGGCGGTCGCCAGCAGGCCGCCGAAGCCGTCGACCACGTGCTCGACGCCATCGTGCGCGCCGTGGTGTCCGGCGACCGGGTCTCGGTCACCGGCTTCGGCTCGTTCGAGAAGGTCGACCGCCCGGCCCGCTACGCCCGCAACCCGCAGACGGGCGAGCGCGTGCGGGTCAAGAAGACCTCGGTTCCGCGTTTCCGCGCCGGCCAGGGCTTCAAGGACCTGGTCAGCGGCTCGAAGAAGCTCCCCAAGGGCGGCGAGGTCTCCGTCAAGAAGGCCCCCAAGGGCAGCCTGACCGGCGGCGCCTCCGCCACCGTGAAGAAGGCCGCGGCGAAGAAGGCCACCACGGCCAAGAAGGCCGCCGCCAAGAAGGCCACTCCCGCCAAGAAGACCACGGCCGCCGCCGCGAAGAAGGCGACCCCGGCGAAGAAGACCACCACCGCGGCGGCGAAGAAGACCACCACCGCCGCCACCAAGAAGACGACGGCGGCCGCCAAGAAGACCACCGCCGCCGCCAAGAAGGCCACCACGGCCGCCACCGCCAAGAAGGCCGCCGCCAAGAAGACGGCCCCGGCCAAGAAGGTCACGGCGAAGAAGGCGCCCGCCAAGAAGACCACGGCGCGCAAGACCGCCACGGCCAAGAAGGCCGCCGCCAAGAAGTAGGACGGCCGTCGCACGTCCGCCGGGCCGGGCTCCCCGCACGGGAGCCCGGCCCGCGGCGCGTGCGCGCGGACCGGGGGAGCGGACGGCTCAGAAGGTCTGCAGCGTCACCAGGGTGATCCGCGGGCCCGCGCCCGAGGTGCCCGGCTCCGTCTCGATCCGCACCCGCTGGCCCGGCCGCAGCAGTCGCAGACCGCCCGCGTCGAAGGCATCCGTCCCGAACTCCACCGGGGTGCCGTCGTCGAGCAGCACACTGCCGCTGCGGGTCTCGGGGTCGTACGTGTACGCGGTCGCCTGCATGGACCGCAGCCTATCCGGCCGGCGCCGGCCGCCGGGCCGCCGTCCGCGGCCCGAGCCCCAGCGACCCCGCCGCCGCCAGGTCCTCGCCGGTGTCCACGTCCCGGCGCACGGAATCCACCCCGGCCAGCCGTATTTCCACCGCCCCCGACGACAAATGCCGAAGCCGCGACGGACCTCCGAATGCCGGTTCCAATTCCACCCCCGGAGCCGCCGAGAGGAATGTCGTACCTATTTCGGCGGCATCCGCGAGAAATGCCCTCGGGAATTGCCGGGCCACCGCCAGGACCCGCGCCAGCTCCGCCGGGCGCAGCGCCGGCAGATCCGCGTTCAGCGCCGCCACGCGCGCGTGCGGACGCCGCTCCCGCACCGCCCGGGCCCCGTGCGCCAGCGCCGCGTTGAGCCCGGCCGCCGGTGCGTCCGGCACGATCCGGGCCCCCAGCGCCGCCAGCGCCCGGCCCGCCGCCGGATCGTCCGTGACCACCACCACGTCCCGGACCTCCGGACAGTCCAGCGCCGCCGCCACGGTGTCCTCGGCGAAGGCCAGGGCCAGCCGGGGACGCAGCCGCTCCCCGGCCGCCGGGGCGAGCCGGCTCTTCGCCAGGGCCAGGGGTTTCAGGGGTACGACCAGGGACCAGCCGTCGTCCGCATCCGTGTTCATCGCCGCCCATTCTGTCCCGCCCCGGCGGTAGGGCCCCGGCCCCGGGGCGTACGGTGTCCTCGACAGAGCAGGAGCATGGGGCGACACTTGACCCCCTGCCAGCAAGACCCGGAGAAAGGTGCCCCGAGTGCCCCGCCGCAGAATCGGCTTCTGGTACCGCCTCGCGGCGGTCATCGCCAAACCCCCCCTGGTGGTTCTGTTCAAGCGGGACTGGCGCGGCACGGAACACATCCCGGCCGAGGGCGGCTTCATCACGGCGGTCAACCACAACTCGTACCTGGACCCGCTCTCCTACGCGCATTACCAGTACAACACCGGCCGCGTGCCCCGCTTCCTGGCCAAGGCCGGCCTCTTCAAGGCCGGATTCGTCGGCACCATGCTCCGCAACACCGGCCAGATCCCCGTCTACCGGGAGACCGCGAACGCCCTGGACGCCTTCCGCGCCGCCGTGAACGCCATCGAGCGGGGCGAGTGCGTCGCCTTCTACCCCGAGGGCACCCTCACCCGCGACCCCGACATGTGGCCCATGCCCGGCAAGACCGGCGCCGCCCGCGTCGCGCTGCTCACCAAGGCGCCGGTCATCCCGGTGGCCCAGTGGGGCGCCAACCTCGCGATGCCGCCGTACGCCAAGAAGGACAAGTTCAGCTTCTTCCCGCGCAAGACGCTGATCGTGCAGGCCGGCCCGCCCGTCGACCTCTCCCGCTTCGACGGCCTGGAGCCCACCCCCGAGGTGCTGCGCGAGGCCACCGAGACGATCATGGCCGCCATCACCGCCCTCCTGGAGGAGGTCCGCGGCGAGCAGGCCCCCGCCGAGCCGTACGACCCGCGCCGCGCCCGCCTGGAGCAGCGCCGCAAGGCCGCCGAGGGAGGCGCCAAATGACCAAGGCCGCCGTCTTCGGCAACGGGTCCTGGGGCACCGCCTTCGCCATGGTGATGGCCGACGCGGGCTGCGAGGTGAGCCTCTGGGGCCGCCGCCCCGCGCTCGCCGGGACCATCAACGCCACCCGCACCAACCCCGACTACCTGCCCGGCGTCGAACTCCCCAAGGGGATCACGGCCACCGCCGACGCCGCCGAGGCCGCCGAGGGGGCCGACTTCGCCGTCCTCGTCGTCCCCTCCCAGACGCTGCGCGAGAACCTCGCCGCCTGGGCGCCGAAGCTGGGCCCCGGCACGGTGCTCGTCTCCCTGATGAAGGGCATCGAACTCGGCACCGCCAAGCGGATGAGCGAGGTCATCACCGAGGTCGCCGGCGTCCCCGCGGAGCGCGTCGCGGTCCTCACCGGCCCCAACCTGGCCCGGGAGATCGCCGCCCGGCAGCCCGCCGCCGCCGTCGCCGCCTGCGTCGACGAGTCGGTCGCCCAGCGGCTCCAGACCGCCTGCATGACCCCGTACTTCCGCCCGTACACCAACACCGACGTCGTCGGCTGCGAACTCGGCGGCGCGGTGAAGAACGTCATCGGCCTCGCCGTCGGCATCGCCAACGGCATGGGGCTCGGCGACAACTCGAAGGCCACGCTCATCACCCGCGGCCTCGCCGAGACCACCCGCCTCGGCCTCGCCATGGGCGCCGACCCGCTCACCTTCTCCGGCCTCGCGGGCCTCGGCGACCTCGTCGCCACCTGCTCCTCGCCGCTCTCCCGGAACAACACCTTCGGCACCAACCTGGGCCGCGGGATGACCCTCCAGGAGGCCGTCGAGGCCACCAAGCAGACCGCCGAGGGCGTCAAGTCCTGCGAGTCGGTGCTCGACCTCGCCCGCCGCCACGGCGTCGACATGCCGATCACGGAGACCGTCGTCTCGATCGTCCACGACGGCAAGCCGCCGACGGTCGCGCTCAAGGAACTGATGTCGCGCAGCGCCAAGCCCGAGCGTCGCTGAGCCGGACGCGCGAGGCGTCGAGCGGGGCGCTCAGGAGTTCGGACACCGCAAGGTACGCTCATCGCGATATGAGCGAGAACACCCAGAGCCCCCGCAAGCCGCGCGTGGCCGTCGTCTTCGGCGGACGCAGCTCGGAGCACGCCATCTCCGTCGTCACCGCCGGCGCCGTCCTCAAGGCGATCGACCGGACCAAGTACGACGTGCTTCCCATCGGCATCACCCGGGAGGGGCGCTGGGCGCTGACCGCCGACGCCCCCGAGCGGATGGCGATCGCCGAGCGCTCCCTGCCGGACGTCGCCCAGCTCGCCGAGTCGGAGACCGGCGGCGTGGTCCTCCCGGTCGACCCGGCCAGCCGCGAGGTCGTCCTGCACGAGCCCGGCTCCCTGCCGCAGGCGCTCGGCGAGGTCGACGTCGTCTTCCCGATGCTCCACGGCCCGTACGGCGAGGACGGCACCCTCCAGGGCCTCCTGGAGCTCTCCGGCATCCCCTACGTCGGCGCGGGCGTCCTCGCCTCCGCCGTCGGCCAGGACAAGGAGTACATGAAGCGGGTCTTCGTCTCCTACGGCCTGCCCGTCGGCCCGTACGAGGTCATCCGGCCCCGCGAGTGGGACCGCAACCCGGCCGAGGCCCGCAAGAAGATCGTGGAGTTCGCCGCCGACCACGGCTGGCCGCTCTTCGTGAAGCCGGCCCGCGGCGGCTCCTCCGTCGGCATCACCAAGGTCGACGACCTCTCCGGCCTGGACGAGGCCGTCGAGGAGGCCCGCCGCTACGACCCGAAGATCATCGTGGAGGCGCTGCTGCGCGGCCGCGAGATCGAGTGCGGCGTCCTGGAGTTCGAGGACGGCCCGCGCGCCAGCGTGCCCGCCGAGATCCCGCCGGTCACCGACCACGACTTCTACGACTTCGAGGCCAAGTACATCGACTCCGCCTCCGGTCTGGTGCCCGCCCCCATCGGCGACGAGGCCACCGCGGAGGTCCAGCGCCTGGCCGTCGCCGCCTACGAGGCGGTCTCCTGCGAGGGTCTGGTCCGCGCCGACTTCTTCCTCACCGAGGACGGCGACTTCGTCATCAACGAGATCAACACCATGCCCGGCTTCACCCCGATCTCCATGTACCCGCGCATGTGGCAGGAGAGCGGCGTGAGCTACCCCGAGCTCGTCGACCGGCTGATCCAGGCCGCGCTGACCCGCTCCACGGGCCTGCGCTAGCCGACGCCGTGGCCCTCGCCTCCGTCACCCGGAAGCGAGGGCCCGGCAGGACCCGAAAGAAACGGCCTAACGGCACTCGGGCTCCAGGGCACAGGGCACCGCCCGCTCCACCGGGGCGGCGAGATCGACCAGCGGCCCGATGTCGTGCGCGTACGGCTCGCCCAGGGTCACCTCGACGTACGTCTTCCGGTACACCGAGGTGAAACGGGGTCCGCCGTCCGCCGGCTGCTCCAGCATCCAGCGCACGCCCTCGGCGGAGATCCCCTCCGCCTGTGGATCGCTCATCTTTTCGGGCCGGGGGACCCCGCAGCGCAGTACGATCGCTCCGTCGCCCCACCCCGCGGTCAGCTCGGAGTCGGGGGACGGATCGCTCCGCTCCTGCCCCGCCACGGTGTCCGGGAGCTCCTGCGCCAGCGCACGGCAGAGCGCCGCCTCCGCCGCGGGCGGCGTCGGCACCGGCGCGGACGCCTGGGCGCCGGCGGAGCAGCCGGTGACGGCCAGCAGCAGGACGGCGGCTGAGACGGGCAGGCCGAGAGGCCGGTGGGAAGACGTCACCGGCCAAGGGTAGACGGGGGCTACAGATGGACGACCGGGCAGGTCAGGGTGCGCGTGATGCCGTCCACTTGCTGGACCTTCGCGACCACCATGCGGCCGAGCTCGTCGACCGTGTCGGCCTGGGCCCGCACGATCACGTCGTACGGTCCGGTCACGTCCTCTGCCTGGATCACCCCCGGGATCTTGGCGATGGTGTCGGCGACGGTCGACGCCTTGCCCACCTCGGTCTGAATCAGGATGTACGCCTGTACCACGGAACCTCCAGGGCGGCCACGAGGATCTTGTGGGAGAAAGAGACGCCACGGTACCGCGTCGCCGGAAGCCACGGGGAGACCCGCGCCTTCCGGGGCGCTCGGAGTGTGGCGTACACAGGACAGAAGTTGACGGTCAACTTGACGGTACCCAGCACGGTGACGGCCCGCGACCCGCGGCGCGAACGGACGCTCCGCCGACCGCCGGCCGGCACGACGACACGAGGTGAGACGCGGTGAAGGGCACAGTCGGAGAACTGGGCGAGTTCGGGCTCATCAAGGAGCTCACGTCCCGGCTCACCTCCACCCCGGCGGTACGGATCGGGCCCGGCGACGACGCCGCCGTGGTCTCCGCCCCGGACCGGCGCGTGGTGGCCAGCACGGACATCCTGCTCGAAGGGCGGCATTTCCGCCGCGACTGGTCGACGGCGTACGACGTGGGCCGCAAGGCCGCCGCGCAGAACCTCGCCGACATCGCCGCGATGGGCGCGGTCCCCACCGCGCTCCTCCTCGGCCTCGTCGTCCCGGCCGAACTGCCCGTCACCTGGCCCACGGAATTGATGGACGGGCTGCGCGACGAATGTCAGGTCGCGGGCGCGGCGGTGGTCGGCGGCGACGTCGTCCGCGGCGACACGATCATGGTCTCCATCACCGCCCTCGGCGACCTCCGGAACCACGATCCCGTCACCCGGGGCGGCGCGGAGCCCGGCGACGTCGTCGCCTACACCGGCTGGCTCGGCTGGTCCGCCGCCGGATACGCGGTCCTCTCCCGCGGCTTCCGCTCCCCCCGCGCCTTCGTCGAGGCCCACCGCCGCCCCGAACCGCCGTACCACGCGGGTCCGGCCGCCGCCGGGCTCGGCGCCACCGCCATGTGCGACGTCAGCGACGGCCTCATCGCCGACCTCGGCCACATCGCCGAGGCCAGCAACGTCCGCATCGACCTGCGCTCCGGACTCATCGACATCCCCAGCCAGATGCACGACATCGGCCAGGCCGTCGGCGTCGACCCGCTCCAGTGGGTGCTCACCGGGGGAGAGGACCACGCCATCGTGGCCACCTTCCCGCCCGACGTGAAGCTGCCCGCCCGCTGGAAGGTCATCGGCGAGGTCATCGCCCCCTCCGCACTGCCCCAGGTGACCGTCGACGGCGCCCCCTGGCACAGCGCCGGCGGCTGGGACCACTTCGGGGAGACCGAGTGAGCCCCGCCCCGCCGCTCGTCCTGACCGTCGCCGGATCCGACTCCGGCGGCGGCGCCGGCGTCCAGGCCGACCTCAAGGCCATGCTCGCCCTCGGCGTCCACGGCATGAGCGTGCTCACCGCCGTCACCGCCCAGAACTCGCAGGGCGTGCGGGGCGTCTGGGAGCTCCCCGGGGAAGCCGTCCGCGCCCAGTACCGGGCCGTCGTCGACGACATCGGCGTGCACGCGGTCAAGACCGGCATGCTCGCCACCGCCCCGCTCGTCGAGACCGTCGCCGAGCTCCTCGCGGGCACCCCCGGGGTGCCGGTGGTCGTGGACCCGGTCGGCGTCTCCAAGCACGGCGACCCGCTGCTCGCCGCCTCCGCCCTGGAATCGGTACGGAGCCGGCTGCTGCCGACCGCGACCGTCGCCACCCCCAACCTGGACGAGGTGACGCAGCTCACGGGCGTCCACGTCGCCGGCGAGGGCGACATGAGGACCGCCGCCGAGGCCGTCCTGGCGTACGGGCCGCAGTGGGTCCTCGTGAAGGGAGGCCATCTGCCCACCGGCACCGAGGCCGTGGACCTGCTCACCGACGGCGCCGAGGAGCACTGGCTCCGCGCCCCCCGCCACGACAACCGGCACACCCACGGCACGGGCTGCACCCTGGCCTCGGCGATCGCCGCCGGGCTGGCGCGGGGCCTCGCGGTGCCGGAGGCCGTACGGGAGGCGAAGGAGTACGTGACCGGCGCCATAGCCGCCGGCTTCGCCCTGGGGCAGGGCATCGGTCCCGTCGACCACGGCTGGGCCCTGCGCCGCTGAACCACGACGAGGGGCGGGCCCGGCCATCGGCCGGACCCGCCCTTCGTCTCGTGCGGATCACGCATATTCACGCAGGCAAGGCAAAAGGCCGGTCCACCGAGGTGAACCGGCCTCTCAAGGCAACCGCAGGGGCTGCGCTACGACACGGAAACGTCGCGATTAGCGCGAGACCTTGCCGGCCTTGATGCACGAGGTGCAGACGTTGAGCCGCTTCGGCGTCCGACCGACCACGGCACGCACACGCTGGATGTTCGGGTTCCAGCGACGAGACGTACGGCGGTGCGAGTGCGAAATGTTGTTGCCGAAGCCCGGCCCCTTGCCGCAGACGTCGCAGTTGGCAGCCACGGGTCACTCCAAAGACTTCAGATTTACAGTGAGATCCGGCGCACCGGAATCAGGAGTCTGAAGTGGCTTGCCGGGAATGTCCCGGCGAGTGCCGGGCAACCGAAGCAGCATACAACGGCTGCTCCCGTGGAACGAAACTACCACGGTCCGGGCCGGCGCCGTCCCGGCCCCCCGGTCCGGGAACCCCCCGTCTACCCTGCGGTGAGCTTCACCGCCGAAGGAGGACCCCCGTTGTCGCGAGCCCCGCAGCCCTTCGACCACACCGTCCGGAGTGACGAGCGTCTCCTCCTCGACGCGGGGACGGTACGGGCCTGGAGCGCGCGGACGGCCGAGGCACTCGGACGGGAGCGGGCCGCCATCGACGCCATCAACGTCTACCCGGTCGCCGACGGGGACACCGGCACCAACCTCTACCTGACCGCCGACGCCGCCCACCGGGCCGTCGAGGCCGTCTTCACCGCCCCCGGCGCCGCCGGCACGTCCGCCCCCGACACCACCGACGCCGTCCGGGCCATGGCCCACGGAGCGCTCCTCGGCGCCCGCGGCAACTCCGGGACCATCCTGTCCCAGCTCCTCCGCGGCATGGCCGCCGTCCTCGCCGAGGGCGCCGACGGCGACCACCTCGCCCGCGCCCTCGCCGCGGCCGCCGCCTCCGCCCGCGCGGCCGTCGCCCACCCCGAGGAGGGCACCATCCTCACCGTCGCCGCCGCCGCCGCGGCCGGCTGCGCGGACGGCGGGACCCTCCCGGACGTGGTCAGGAGGGCCTACGACGGGGCCAGGACGGCCCTGGAGGCCACCCCCGGCCAGCTGGCCGTGCTCGGCCGCGCCGGGGTCGTGGACGCCGGCGGGCAGGGCCTGGTGGCCGTCCTCGGCGCGCTCGTGGAGACGGTGACCGGCCGGGCCCCGGAGGCGCTGCCCCCGTCCCCGGGCGTCCGGCCCGGCCCCGCCGGACCGGAGGAGGGCTGCGGGCCCGGCGGCGACGGCCCCGGCTACGAGGTCCTCTACCTCCTGGAGGCCGAGGAGGCCGCCGTCGACCTCCTCAGGGCCCGGCTCGACGCGCTCGGCGACTCCCTCGTCGTCGTCGGCGGCGACGGGCTCTGGAACGTCCACGTCCACGTGGACGACGCCGGCGCCGCCGTCGAGGCCGGGATCGAGGCCGGCCGGCCGCACCGCATCCGCATCACCCACTTCGCGAGCACCGCCCCGGCCGCCGTCCCCGCGCCCGCCACCGGCGCCCCGGCCGGGACCCCCGCCCACGCGCGCGAGGAACGGGCCCCCCGCGCGGTCGTCGCCGTCCTCCCCGGCGAAGGACTCGCCGGACTCTGCGCCGAGGCCGGCGCCACCACCGTCCAGGCCCGGCCCGGCGAACCGCCCGCCGGCGACGAGCTCCTCGCCGCCGTCCGCCGCGCCCACGCGCGCGAGGTGGTCCTCCTGCCCAACGACACCGACCTGCGGGCGGCCGCCGCGGCCGCCGCGGAACGCGCCCGCGCCGAGGGCATCCGGGTCGCCCTCATCCCCACCCGGGCCGCCGTCCAGGGCATCGCCGCCCTCGCCGTCCACGAACCCGAGCGCAGCTTCGACGAGGACGTCGTCGCCATGACCGCCGCCGCCGGCGCCACCCGCTACGCCGAACTCGCCGTCGCCGAACGCCAGTCCTTCACCTCCGCCGGCGTCTGCCAGGCCGGCGACGTCCTCGGCCTCATCGAGGGCGACGTCGCCGTCATCGGCGAGGACCTCACCGACACCGCCCGCACCGTCCTCGACCGGATGCTCCAGGCCGGCGGCGAACTCGTCACCCTCGTCGTCGCCGACGGCACCCCGCCCGGCCTCGCCGACACCCTCGAAGCCCACGTCCGGCGCGGCTACCTGGCCGTCGACACCGTCACGTACCACGCGGGCGCGGGCGCCCCGCCGCTCCTCATCGGGGTCGAGTAGCCGGGACCTCCCCGGCGGGTTGTCCACAGGCAGCGCCCCGACTGTCGGCGTCGTGGTGTGCAATGGAACACGTGCCCGCGCTCGACGAACCCCTCAAGAAGTCCCTCGGCCCCGCCACCGCCAAGGTCATGGCCGAGGCCCTCGACCTGCACACGGTCGGCGACCTCCTCCACCACTACCCCCGGCGGTACGCCGAGCGGGGCGAGCTCACCACGCTCTCCGACCTGCCGCTCGACGAGCACGTCACCGTCGTCGCCCAGGTCGCCGACGCCCGGGTCCACACCTTCAACGGCGCCAAGGGCCGCGGGCAGCGGCTCGAAGTGACCATCACCGACGGCCTCGGCCGGCTCCAGCTGGTCTTCTTCGGCAAGGGCGTCCACAAGCCGCACCACGACCTGGTCCCCGGCACCCGCGCGATGTTCTCCGGCAAGGTCTCGCTGTTCAACCGGCGCCTCCAGCTCGCCCACCCCGCCTACGAACTCCTGCGCGGCGAGGGCGACGTCGCCGTGGACGCCTGGGCCGGCGCCCTCATCCCGATCTACCCGGCCACCACCAAGCTGGAGTCCTGGAAGATCGCCAAGGCCGTCGACGCCGTCCTGCCCGCCGCCGCCGACGCCGTCGATCCGCTCCCCGGCGCGCTCCGCGAGGGCCGCGGCCTCGCCGAACTCCCCGACGCCCTCCGGCTGGTCCACCGCCCCCGCACCAAGGCGGACGTCGCCGCCGCCCGCGACCGGCTCAAGTGGGACGAGGCGTTCGTCCTCCAGGTGGCCCTCGCCCGCCGCCGGCACGCCGACACCCAGCTCCCCGCCGTCCCCCGCCGCCCCGCCGACGACGGCATCCTCACCGCCTTCGACGCCAAGCTGCCCTTCACCCTCACCGAAGGACAGCGGAAGGTATCCAAGGAGATCTTCGACGACCTCGCCACCGACCACCCCATGCACCGCCTCCTCCAGGGCGAGGTCGGCTCCGGGAAGACCATGGTGGCGCTGCGGGCCATGCTCGCCGTCGTCGACGCCGGGGGACAGGCCGCCATGCTCGCCCCCACCGAGGTCCTCGCCCAGCAGCACCACCGGTCGGTCACCGAGATGATGGGCGAGCTCGCCGAGGGCGGGATGCTCGGCGGGGCCGAGCGGGCCACCAAGGTCGTGCTGCTCACCGGCTCCATGGGAGTCGCGGCCCGCCGGCAGGCCCTCCTCGACCTGGTCACCGGCGAAGCGGGACTCGTCATCGGCACCCACGCGCTGATCGAGGACAAGGTCCAGTTCCACGACCTGGGACTGGTCGTCGTCGACGAGCAGCACCGCTTCGGCGTCGAACAGCGCGACGCGCTCCGGAGCAAGGGCAAGCAGCCGCCGCACCTGCTGGTCATGACCGCCACACCGATCCCCAGGACGGTCGCCATGACCGTCTTCGGCGACCTGGAGACCTCCGTCCTCGACCAGCTGCCCGCCGGACGCTCCCCGATCGCCAGCCACGTCGTCCCCGCCGCCGACAAGCCGCACTTCCTCGCCCGCGCCTGGGAGCGCGTCCGCGAGGAGGTGGGGAACGGCCACCAGGCGTACGTCGTCTGCCCCCGGATCGGCGACGACGTCGACCAGGCCGCCGAGAAGAAGGCCGCCAAGCGCAAGCCCTCCGCCGAGGACGAGGCCGAGAAGCGGCCCCCGCTCGCCGTCCTCGACGTCGCCGAGAAGCTCGCCGCCGGCCCTCTCGCCGGGCTCCGCGTCGCCGTCCTGCACGGGCGCATGCACCCCGACGACAAGGACGAGGTGATGCGCCGCTTCGCCGCCGGCGAGCTCGACGTCCTGGTCGCCACCACCGTCATCGAGGTCGGCGTCAACGTGCCCAACGCCACCGCCATGGTGATCATGGACGCCGACCGCTTCGGCGTCTCCCAGCTGCACCAGCTCCGCGGCCGCGTCGGCCGGGGCTCCGCCCCCGGCCTCTGCCTCCTGGTCACCGAGATGCCCGAGGCGAGCCCCGCCCGGCAGCGCCTCGGCGCCGTCGCCGCCACCCTCGACGGCTTCGAGCTCTCCCGCATCGACCTCGAACAGCGCCGCGAGGGCGACGTCCTCGGGCAGGCCCAGTCCGGCGTCCGCTCCTCCCTCCGGGTCCTCGCCGTCATCGACGACGAGGAGGTCATCGCCGCCGCCCGCGAGGAGGCCACCGCCCTCGTCCTCGCCGACCCGGACCTCGAAGCCCACCCGGGCCTGCGCACCGCCCTGGACGCCCTGCTGAGCGAGGAGCGGGAGGAGTACCTGGAGAAGGGCTGACCGCGCCCCCGGCCCGCACGGCCATATCCTGGGGCGTACGCACTGGACGACGCAGGACGAGGACACCGATGACCCGCGTGATCGCCGGCACCGCCGGCGGACGGCGCCTGGCCGTGCCCCCGGGCAACGGCACCCGCCCCACCTCCGACCGGGCGCGCGAGGGCCTCTTCTCCACCTGGGAGGCGCTCCACGGCATCGAGGGCGCCCGGGTCGCCGACCTGTACGCCGGCTCCGGAGCCGTCGGCCTGGAGGCGCTCTCCCGCGGCGCCGTCCACGCCCTGCTCGTCGAGGCCGACGCCCGCGCCGCCCGCACCGTCCGCGAGAACGTGCGCGCGCTCGGCCTGCCCGGCGCCGAGGCGCGGACCGGCAGGGCCGAGCAGATCGTCACGGGACCGGCCCCGGCCGAGCCGTACGACCTGGTCTTCCTCGACCCGCCCTACGCCGTCGCGGACGAGGAGCTGCGCGAGATCCTCCTCACACTGCGCTCCGGGGGCTGGCTGAGCGAGGATGCCGTCGTCACCGTGGAGCGCAGCACCCGAGGCGGCGCTTTCGGCTGGCCGGACGGCTTCGAACCATTGCGGTCCCGTCGCTACGGCGAGGGAACGTTTTGGTACGGTCGCGCCGCCTCTACGTGCGAAGACGCACGATGACCGGACCGGAGAGCGAGGGAACCAGGTTGCGCCGCGCCGTCTGTCCGGGGTCGTTCGACCCCATCACCAACGGACATCTCGACATCATCGCCCGCGCCTCCAAGCTGTACGACGTCGTGCACGTCGCGGTGATGATCAACCAGTCCAAGAAGGGCCTGTTCGCGGTCGAGGAGCGGATCGAGCTGATCCGCGAGGTCACCGCCGACTTCGGCAACGTCGAGGTGGAGTCCTTCCACGGGCTGCTCGTCGACTTCTGCAAGCAGCGCGACATCCCCGCCATCGTCAAGGGGCTGCGCGCGGTCAGCGACTTCGACTACGAGCTCCAGATGGCCCAGATGAACATCGGCCTGTCGGGCGTCGAGACGCTGTTCGTGCCCACCAATCCCACGTACAGCTTCCTGTCGTCCTCGCTGGTCAAGGAGGTCGCGGCCTGGGGCGGCGACGTCTCCCACCTGGTGCCCCCGGCGGTCCTCGGCCGGCTCACCGAGCGGCTCCGGCAGAAGTGACGCGCGGCCACCGCCGCTGACGCTCCGTCACCTGGTGTCGGACGGGCCACGACTGCCCTTACAGTCGTCCCGTCCGTCTCCATCCAGCTGTAGAGAGTGGCGAGCACCCGGTGGACGTGCAGAAGAAGCTCGACGAGATCGTCGCGACCGTACAGAACGCCCGCTCGATGCCCATGTCGGCCTCCTGCGTGGTCAACCGCGCCGATCTGCTCGCCCTCCTCGACGAGGTGCAGGGCGCGCTGCCGAACTCCCTCGCGCAGGCCCAGGAGCTCATCGGCGGGCGCGACCAGATGGTCGAGCACGCCCGCCAGGAGGCCGAGCGGATCATCGAGGCCGCCCACGCCGAGCGCGGCACGATCGTCTCCGACACCCAGATCGCGCGGCAGTCCCAGGAGGAGGCCGACCGGATCCTCTCCGAGGCCCGCCGCGAGGCCGAGGAGATCCGCGCCGAGGCCGACGAGTACGTCGACTCCAAGCTCGCCAACTTCGAGGTCGTCCTCAACAAGACCATCGGCTCCGTCGACCGCGGCCGCGAGAAGCTCCTCGGCCGCGGTCCGGGCCTGGACGAGCACGGTTACGCGGACGAGGACGCCCCCGAGTACAGCGCCGACCCGCAGACCCTGATCGCGCGCGCCGACGAGTACGTGGACGCCAAGCTGGGCGCCTTCGAGGCGGTCCTCTCCAAGACCCTGGAGGCCGTCGGCCGCGGCCGGCAGAAGCTGCACGGCCGGATCGCCACCGACGCCCTCGGCGAGCACATGGCCGCCCAGGACGGTCTCGGCCACGCCGTGCACACCAGCGACGCCGACTACCTGGCCGGACTCGCGGAGCTCGCCGACCCGGAGCCGGTCGCCCCCGCCCCCGCGCCCGCCCCGGTCGCCGCGCAGATCCCGGACCGGCACGAGCCCGACCCGTACGCCGCCTACCAGCAGCAGCCCCAGCAGGTGGACCCGTACGGCTACCCGCAGCAGGATCCCTACGCGTACCAGCAGCAGCCCCAGCAGGTGGATCCGTACGGCTACCCGCAGCAGGACGCCTACGGCTACCCGCAGCAGCCGCAGGTCCAGCCGCAGCCGGCCGCGCTCGACGAGACCAGCTTCTTCGACACGAGCATGATCGACCTGGAGCAGCTGCGCCGGTACGAGCAGGGGCAGTAGCCGGAGAAAGGGCCGGATTGGGCCCTGGGCGAAGCGTCCAGTATCCTGGCCCTTCGGTCGCGTGTATGTCCGCGATCCATGCTGCCCGCAAGCGGCAGCCCCCTGAGACTTGCGACGCGAACGATCCGAAAGCAGGAAGAGCCCTGAGCACGCGCCTCGACCACCGCAACCCCCTCGTGTTCGACACACACGAGCTGGGGCGGCGTCCCGGTGCCCTCCAGCGGATCTCCCGCACGGTCGACGCGCCCGCCGATCTCGGCGTCGCGGGGGTCGTCGGAGTGCCCGAGGGCGCTCCGGTGGAGATCGAGCTCCGACTCGAGTCGGTCATGGAAGGGGTGCTTGTCACAGGCACCGCCCGTGCATCGGCCGAGGGGGAGTGCGTAAGGTGTCTGGAGCCCGTCGAGCTTGAGCTCGACGCGGACTTCCAGGAGATGTTCTCGTACCCCGACTCCGACGACCGGGGCCGCGTCAAGGCGGCCACGGACGACGAGGACGATGAAGACGAGAGCATGACCCCCCTCGAGGACGGCATGTTCGACCTCGAACCCGTGCTGCGTGACGCAGTGGTACTCGCGCTGCCCATGCAGCCGGTGTGCCGGGAGGACTGTGCGGGTCTGTGTTCCGATTGCGGAATCAACCTGAACGACAACCCGGACCACCACCACGACGCCACCGACATCCGTTGGGCGGCACTGCAGGAACTCGCCGGTTCGCTGGGATCCGACGAGAAGGACAACATGAGCGACGCCGCTACCGGTGTCGACGAGAAGCAGGAGAAGTAGCCGTGGCTGTTCCGAAGCGGAAGATGTCGCGCAGCAACACGCGCCACCGCCGGTCGCAGTGGAAGGCTGCGGTCCCCACCCTGGTTTCGTGTGAGCGTTGCCAGGAGCCGAAGCTGCAGCACATCGCGTGCCCGAGCTGCGGCACCTACAACAAGCGCCAGGTCCTCGCGGTCTGAGCGGGCTGGTGAGGGGCACGATGTCTGACAACATCAACAGCGCCTCGTCCCACACGCTTCTGGAAGGGCGGCTCGGGTATCACCTCGAGTCCGCCCTTCTGGTGCGTGCGCTGACCCACCGCTCGTACGCGTACGAGAACGGCGGTCTGCCCACCAACGAGCGGCTGGAGTTCCTCGGGGACTCCGTGCTCGGCCTGGTGGTCACCGACACCCTCTACCGCACCCACCCCGATCTGCCCGAGGGCCAGCTGGCCAAGCTCCGGGCCGCGGTGGTCAACTCGCGTGCGCTGGCGGACGTCGGGCGCGGCCTCGACCTGGGCTCCTTCATCCGGCTCGGCCGGGGCGAAGAGGGCACGGGCGGCCGGGACAAGGCATCCATCCTCGCCGACACCCTCGAAGCGGTGATCGGCGCGGTCTATCTCGACCAGGGCCTCGACGCGGCGTCCGAGCTGGTGCACCGGCTCTTCGACCCGCTGATCGAGAAGTCCTCCAACCTCGGTGCGGGCCTGGACTGGAAGACCAGTCTCCAGGAACTCACCGCGGCCGAGGGTCTCGGTGTGCCGGAGTACCTCGTCTCCGAGGAGGGCCCCGACCACGAGAAGACCTTCACTGCTGCCGCCCGCGTCGGTGGTGTCTCGTACGGCACCGGCACCGGCCGCAGCAAGAAGGAGGCGGAGCAGCAGGCCGCCGAGTCCGCGTGGCGCGCGATCCGCGCGGCCGCGGACGAGCGCGCGGCGGCGGCCAAGGCCGCGGCCGACGCCGGCGAGTCCGGCGAGCAGGACCGGAAGGACGGGGCCGCACCGGCCACCGCCTGACCGCTCCCGCGACCGCTCCCGCTCCTTCAAGCGGAGTTCTTCCCGCCCGCCCCCGCCAGGGGCGGGCGGAGCCGTTTCCGGGGGCGGATCCTCCGCCTCCGGTGGCCGTCTCCGGTGGCCGTGTCCGGGCGGCCGGCCGCCCGGCCGGGGCACCGATTCCGGGGAGCCGGGCGGGTGCGCGCCGGCGGTAGGCTGCGAGGACCACCACCCCGTACCCCTCCGGAGGAGTCCCGTGCCCGAGCTGCCCGAGGTCGAGGTCGTCCGGCGCGGACTGGAGCGCTGGGTCGCCGGCCGGACCGTGGCCGGCGTCGAGGTGCTCCACCCCCGGGCCGTACGGCGCCACCCGGCGGGCGGCGCCGACTTCGCGGCCCGGCTGACCGGGCAGCGCTTCGAGCCGGCCCTGCGCCGCGGCAAGTACCTGTGGCTGCCGCTCGCCGACACCGGCACCTCGGTGCTCGGGCACCTCGGGATGAGCGGACAGCTCCTGGTGCAGCCGGAAGCCTCCCCGGACGAGAAGCACCTGCGCATCCGGATCCGCTTCGACGATTCCGACGGCACCGAACTCCGCTTCGTCGACCAGCGCACCTTCGGCGGGCTCTCGCTGCACGACTGGGCCCCCGACAGCGCCGACGGGCTCCCGGACGTCATCGGGCACATCGCCCGCGACCCGCTGGACCCCGCCTTCGACGACGCCGCCTTCCAGGCCGCGCTCCGGCTGCGCCGCACCACGATCAAGCGGGCGCTCCTCGACCAGTCGCTGATCAGCGGCGTCGGCAACATCTACGCCGACGAGGCGCTGTGGCGCGCGAAGCTGCACTACGACCGGCCGACCGCCACCCTCACCCGCCCCCGCTCGGCCGAGCTCCTCGGCCACGTCCGCGACGTGATGAACGCGGCGCTCGCCGCCGGCGGCACCAGCTTCGACAGCCTCTACGTGAACGTGAACGGCGAGTCCGGCTACTTCGACCGGTCGCTCGACGCGTACGGGCGGGAGGACGAGCCCTGCCGCCGCTGCGGCACCCCGATGCGCCGCCGCGCCTGGATGAACCGCTCCAGCTACTTCTGCCCGCGCTGCCAGCGCCCGCCGCGCGTCAGCCCGTGACGGCCGCGCGCTCGGCGTCGTACGCCTCCCGGGCCGCCACGACCTCCGGCATCCGCCCCTCGACCAGGGCGATCAGCCCGACCAGCCGCTCGGCGACGTCCCGCCCGAGCGGAGTGAGCCGGTAGTCGACGCGGGGCGGGTTGACCGGCTGCGCCTCCCGGTGCACGAGTCCGTCGCGCTCCAGCGCGTGCAGGGTCTGCGCCAGCATCTTCTCGCTGACGCCGTCGACCCGCCGCCGCAGCTCGTTGAAGCGGAAGGACCCCTCGTGGAGGGCCCCGAGGGTGAGGCTGCCCCAGCGTCCCGTGACGTGCTCCAGCGTCACCCGCGAGGCACACCCCCGCGCGAACACATCGAAGGCGAGATCGTCGGTCATACCCCCCACGGTACGCGGGCCACCCACTCACCACCAGACCGCGCTTTCGAAAAGTGAGCGGTCGGTGGGGCCGTGGCGGCGGGTGGGACCGGCCGCCGGGACAGGTTGCACGGGTCGTCGGGACACGTCGTCGGGAACGCCGGGGCCGGTCGAACAGGAAATCGGTGTTCGTCGTACGGGGAGCGGCCGCGTCCTCCACGATGTACGCACATCCTGAGAGGGTCCGTCATCCATGACCAGCACGCTCGCCAAAGGCGGCAACGCGTCCCTGACCACCGCCGTCTGCCGCGTCACCCTGAGCTCGTCCGAGGCCGGCATCGACGTCTCCGCCGTGCTGCTCGGCGCGGACGGGCGGGTGCGCGGCGACGACGACCTCGTCTTCTACAACCACCCCGCCCACGACGGGGTGGTTCTGTCGGGCCGGACGATCACGGCGGACCTGGCGGCGGTCCCGGCCGGCGTCGACCGCATCGCCGTCGTGGCGAGCGTCGACCCGAGCCTGCCCGGCCCCCGCTTCGACGGGGGAGCCACCCCGGACGCGCTCGTCGAGTGCGGACCCGACCGGCTCTCGTTCGTGCCGCCGCCCTTCGCGCGGGGGGAGACGGCGGCCGTCCTGGTGGAGCTCTACCGGCGCGCGGGCGGATGGAGGGCGCGGGCGGTCGGGCAGGGCTGGGACACCGGTCTCGCGGGCCTGGCCACGGACTTCGGCATCGAGGTGGGCGAGGACGCGCAGGCCCCGACGGCTCCGGCGTTCGCGCCCCCGCCGGCTTCCGTCCCGGCCCCGGCTTCCGTACCGGCTCCGGCCTTCGCGCCTCCGCCGGCTTCCGCGCCCGCCTTCGCGCCCCCGCCGGTTTCCGCCCCCGCCCCGGCTTCCGTACCGGCTCCGGCCTTCGCGCCCCCGCCTGCCCCCGCGTCCGTACCGGCTCCCGCGTACCCCACGGCCCCCGCGTATGCCACGGCTCCCGCGTATGCCACGGCCCCTGCTCCCGCACCCGTACCGGGGGCCGTCCCCCTGGCCGCGGCGCCCCTGGGCAAGGTCACGCTCACCAAGGACGGCCACGCCACCATCGACCTGCGCAAGGACGACCCGGGGCTCGTCGTGACGGCCACGCTCGTATGGGACGGGGGGAGCGAGGACCGGCGGGAGGCCGGCGCGGACCTCGACCTGTACGCCCTCTACGTCCCGGGGGCCCTCGTCACCCCGCCCGGCGGGCGCGCGCAGGAGTCCGGCACCGCCGTCTACTACCGCGGCCTGGGCTCCGCGTCCGCCCCGCCGTACATCGCCCTCGACGGCGACGCGCGCGTGCCCGGCCGTGAGACCGTCACCGTCCACCGCCCCGACCAGCAGGGATACGTCCTGATCTGCGCGTACAGCGCGGTGGAGAACGGCATCGGCTCCTTCAGGTCCTTCGGGGCCCAGGCGGTGGTCACCGACGGACGCGGCTCCACCGTGACCGTGCCCCTCTTCCACGACTGCGAGCTCTCCTACTGGGTCGCGATCGCGCTGATCGACTTCACCGTCCCGGAAGGAGTCCGGATCCGCCACGTCGAGCGGTACGGCGAGGAGTGCGACGAGGCCCGCCCGGCGCTCTACTCCGACGGCACCTTCCGGATGGGCGGCGGGACCGTCGAGTTCAAGACCGTGTAGCGGCGCGGGCCGCGGACGCGAAGCGGGCCGCCCCCCGGAGCCGTGATCGGCGCCGGGGAGCGGCCCGCCCGCGGACGCGGGGTTTTCCGAACCGGGGAGGCTCAGTAGCCGAAGTCCTGGGTCCACCAGGGGCCGCCGTCGGCGAAGTGGACGCCCACGCCGAGGGTGGTGAAGTCGCAGTTCAGGATGTTGGCGCGGTGGCCGTCGCTGTTCATCCAGGAGACCATCGCGGCGGTCGCGTCGACCTGGCCGCGGGCGATGTTCTCGGCGCCGAGGCTCGTGACGCCGGCGGCCTGCGCGCGGGACCAGGGGGTGGCGCCGTCGGGGTCTGTGTGGTCGAAGAAGCCGCGGTTCGCCATGTCGGCGCTGAACGCGCCGGCGAGCCGGGCGAGGCCGTCCGAGGGCTGGACCGGCGAGCAGCCGACCTTGCCGCGCTCGACGTTCACCAGGCGCAGCACCTCGGCCTCGGCCGCGTCCGCGCGGTCGGCGGTGGAGCCGGCCGGCGCCGCCGTCGTCTCCTCGGCCGGGGCCTGCGTGGTGGGGGCGGGCTCGGGGGCGGCGGCCGGCGTGGTGGGGGCGGCCTTCGACGGCTTCGGCTCGGGCTTCGGCTTCGGCTTCACCGGGGTGGTGGCGGGAGCGGGGGCCGCGGCGCGCGTCTTCGTCGGCGTGGGGGAGGGGGTCGCGGTCTTCGTGGGAGTGGGCGTGGCCTTCTTGGGGGCCGCCTCGGCGGACGCGGGGGACTTCTTCGTGTCCGGCGTGCCCCTGCCCGTACCCGCCGGCTCGCCGGCCGGGGTGCGGGTCGCCCCGCCCTGCGTGGTGAGCTCCGGCGTCTGCCGGGTCTCCGCGGTGGTCGGCCGGCTGCTGCCCACGCTCCCGGCGGTGAGGGTCTCCCCGCCGGGAAGGAGGCCGGAGGCGACCGCGACGGCGCCGACGGCGACCGCCGCCGAGGCGCCGATCAGTCCGTTGCGGACGGGGTGGCGGCGCTTGCGGCGCGTACCCCCCTGACCGCGGTCGGTGCCGGTCGCGTAGTCTGCCTCGGCGGGCGCGGCGCCGGAGCGACGGTGGCGTCCCATCTGCCCTGCCTCCCTGAGCTGGCTGTTTGCTGGATCTTTGCGGCCTTTGCTTTCGGCATGGATCGGTACGGAGCGTGACGCTGCGTACGGATGGCCGAAAGGTGTGCACCCGTGTGGGTGAGGCGCATTCCGTCGGACTGTACGCCATGGGAAGCCGCCGCGACGTGCTGTTCGGGCAATCCGCCCGCTAGCGTGCAGCCATGAGCGACGACGTACGGATGACCGCCTGGGTGCGTGGGCGAGTACAGGGAGTGGGCTTCCGCTGGTTCACCAGGGCAAACGCCCTGGAGATCGGTGGCCTCAAGGGCTTCGCCCTGAACCTCGACGACGGCCGGGTCCAGGTCGTGGCCGAGGGCCCGAGTGACAATTGCCACCGCCTCCTCGACTGGCTGCGGTCCGATGACACGCCCGGCCGCGTGGACGGTGTCACCGAGATATGGGACACCCCCCGCGGCGGCTACGACGGCTTCGCCATCCGCTGACCCCGCCCCCCGGAACCACCCGCCGGCCCTCCGCCCGGAAGCCCCGCCGGGCACCGGAAGGGGGGCCGGTTTCGCGCGCGTGAACGCCGGTGAACAGGGGAACCGCCTGGTGGTTGCCAAGATTCGGCACTCGTGCAAGGCTTCCCGGGTAAGGATGATCGCCACGCCCCGGGGCAACGGGTCGAGAGGCGCCGCCGCCTGCGAAGCGGCCGCGAACTCCCCGTGTGCCACACCGATCGGGGCGTGATCGTGTTGACCGTCAAACTTTTTGGTGAGACTCTGGAAGCCCCGCGCACCTTAGCTGTGTGGCAGTAGAACACCGGCACGACTCAGGTACTGCCGAGCACCGCGGGTGCGAATCCATCCCTCACGACCCACACCGCAATCGGTCGGTCACTCAGTGTGGAGGACCACTCATCATGGCAAAGGCGCTTCTCGGTTACGTCGGCGGCTCCGACCCGCGACTCCTCGCCGAGATGCGACGGCTTCAGCAGCGCGTCCAGGACCTGGAATCCGAGCTCGTACGGATCCAGACCGAGAACGACGCGCTCGCCGCTGCCGCCGCTCAGCAGGGCGAGTCGCTGCTCGACCGCATCGACCTCGACGTACCCCAGGCGGAGCCTGCGCTCACCTGACACCCCGCCCCGAAGGGGCTCAGGTGGGAACAGCTGAATAGGCAAGGGGCGCTTCGGCGTCCCTTCTTTTCTTGACCCTCTCGTCTCCCCCGCGTCACACCCCTCCTCACCCGAGGATCTGCCCGGCACGATCACGGGCGAAACGCGACACCCCGGGTAGAGTCCCCGGGGTGCACCTCAAGGCCCTGACGCTCCGCGGATTCAAGTCGTTCGCCTCCGCCACCACGCTGAGGTTCGAGCCCGGAATCACCTGCGTCGTCGGCCCCAACGGCTCCGGCAAGTCCAACGTCGTCGACGCGCTCTCCTGGGTCATGGGAGAACAGGGCGCCAAGTCCCTGCGCGGCGGAAAGATGGAGGACGTCATCTTCGCCGGCACCACCGGGCGGCCCCCGCTCGGCCGCGCCGAGGTCTCGCTCACCATCGACAACTCCGACGGCGCCCTGCCGATCGACTACGCCGAGGTGACGATCACCCGGATCATGTTCCGGGGCGGCAGCAGCGAGTACCAGATCAACGGCGACACCTGCCGGCTGCTCGACATCCAGGACCTCCTCTCCGACTCCGGCATCGGCCGCGAGATGCACGTCATCGTCGGCCAGGGCCGGCTCGACTCCGTGCTGCACGCCGACCCCATGGGCCGCCGCGCCTTCATCGAGGAGGCCGCCGGCGTCCTCAAGCACCGCAAGCGCAAGGAGAAGGCGCTGCGGAAGCTCGACGCGATGCGGGCCAACCTCGCGCGCGTGCAGGACCTCACCGACGAACTGCGCCGCCAGCTCAAACCGCTCGGCCGGCAGGCCGCCGTCGCCCGCCGCGCCGTCGTCATCCAGGCCGACCTCCGCGACGCCCGGCTCCGCCTCCTCGCCGACGACCTCGTCCGCCTCCAGCGCGCCCTCCACGCCGAACTTGCCGACGAGGCCGCCCTCCTGGCCCGCAGGGAGGCCACCGAGGAGGAGCTGCGCACCGCCCTCGCCCACGAGGCCGCCCTGGAGGCCGAGGTCCGCGCCCTCGCCCCGCGCCTCGAACGCGCCCAGCAGAGCTGGTACGCCCTCTCCCAGCTCGCCGAACGCGTCCGCGGCACGATCTCCCTCGCCGACGCGCGCGTGAAGAGCGCCACCGACGCCCCCGCCGAGGAGCGGCGCGGCCGCGACCCCGAGGACCTGGAGCGCGAGGCCGCCCGCGTCCGCGAACAGGAGGCCGAACTGGAGGCCGCCCTGGAGGCCGCCGAACGGGCCCTGGAGGACACCGTCGCCCACCGCGCCGAGCTGGAACGTGCCCTCACCGCCGAGGAAAGGCGCCTCAAGGACGCCGCCCGCGCCCTCGCCGACCGCCGCGAGGGCCTCGCCCGGCTCCACGGCCAGGTCAACGCCGCCCGCTCCCGCGCCGCCTCCGCCCAGGCCGAGATCGACCGGCTCGCCGCCGCCCGCGACGAGGCCGCCGACCGCGCCGTCGCCGCCCAGGAGGAGTACGAACGGCTCAAGGCCGAGGTCGACGACCTCGACGCCGCCGACACCGCGCACGGCGAGCGGTACGAGGAGGCCCGCCGCGCCCTCGCCGACGCCGAGGCCGCGCTCGGCGCCGCCCGCGAGGCCGCCGCCGGCGCCGAGAGCCGCCGGGCCGCCACCCGCGCCCGCCACGACACCCTCGCGCTCGGCCTGCGCCGCAAGGACGGCACCGGCGCCCTCCTCGCCGCCGGCCTCACCGGGATCCTCGGCCCCGCCGCCGGACTCCTCACCGTCACCCCCGGGTACGAGGTCCCCGTCGCCGCCGCGCTCGGCGCCGCCGCCGACGCCCTCGCCGCCGACGGTCCCACGGCCGCCGTCGAGGCGCTCCGCCTCCTCCGCAAACAGGACGCCGGTCGCGCCACCCTCCTCCTCGCCACCGCGCCCGACACCGCCCCGCGCCCGCTGCCCGCCGGCGCGCGGGCCGCCGCCGCGCTGGTCACCGGGCCGCCCGGGCTCGTCGGCTCCGTCCAGCGGCTGCTCGACGGGATCGTCGTCGTCGGCGACCTCGACGAGGCCCGCGACCTCGTCCGCGCCCACCCCGCGCTCACCGCCGTCACCGCCGAGGGCGACCTGCTCGGAGCCCACTGGGCCCAGGGCGGCTCCGCTGGCGCGCCCAGCCTCCTCGAAGTGCGGGCCCAGGTCGACGAGGCCGCCGCCGAACTGGCCGGACTGGCCGTCCGGTGCGAGGAGTCCGCCCGCGCCACGGAGGAGGCCGCCGGACGCCGGCGGGCCGGCGCCGCGCGCGTCGAGGAGCTCGACGCCCTGCGGCGTAGCGCCGAGAAGGAGAAGGCGTCCGTCGCCCAGGCCCTGGGACGGCTCGCCGGCCAGGCCAGGGGAGCGGCCGGCGAGGCCGAGCGGACCGCCGCCGCCGTCGCCCGCGCCCAGGAGGCCCTGGAACGCGCTCGCGCCGAGGCCGAGGAGCTCGCCGAACGGCTGCTCGTCGCCGAGGAGACCCCGGCCGAGGAGGAGCCCGACACCGCCGTCCGCGACCGGCTCGCCATCGACGGCTCCAACGCCCGCCAGACCGAGATGGAGGCCCGCCTCCAGGTCCGCACCCACGAGGAGCGGGTCAAGGGGCTGGCGGGCCGGGCCGACTCCCTCGACCGGGCCGCCCGTGCCGAACGGGAGGCACGCGCGCGTGCCGAGCAGCGCCGCACCCGGCTCCGGCACGAGGCCCGGGTCGCGGACGCGGTCGCCGCCGGAGCCCGTACCCTCCTCGCCCACACCGAGGTCTCGCTGGAGCGCGCCGAAGGCGAGCGCGCCGCGGCCGCCGCCGCCCGAGCCGACCGCGAGCAGGGCCTCGGCGCCGCCCGCGCCCGCGGCCGGGAGCTCAAGACCGAGCTCGACAAGCTCACCGACTCCGTCCACCGCGGTGAGGTCCTGGGCGCCGAGAAGCGGCTGCGGATCGAGCAGCTGGAGGCGAAGGCCCTGGAGGAGTTCGGGGTCGGGGCGGGCGCCCTCACCGCGGAGTACGGCCCCGACCAGCCCGTGCCGCCGTCGCCGCCCGCCGAGGGCGAGACGCTCCCCGACGACCCGTCCGACCCCCGCAACCAGCCGCGCCCCTTCATCCGTTCGGAGCAGGAGAAGCGGCTGAAATCGGCCGAGCGCGCCTTCCAGCAGCTCGGCAAGGTCAACCCGCTGGCCCTGGAGGAGTTCGCGGCCCTGGAGGACCGGCACCGCTTCCTCTCCGAGCAGCTGGAGGACCTGAAGAAGACGCGCGCGGATCTGCTTCAGGTCGTGAAGGAGGTGGACCAGCGGGTCGAGCAGGTCTTCACGGAGGCGTACCGGGACACCGCCCGCGAGTTCGAGGGCGTCTTCTCCCGCCTCTTCCCGGGCGGCGAGGGCCGGCTCGTGCTCACCGACCCCGACGACATGCTCACCACCGGCGTCGAGGTGGAGGCCCGCCCGCCGGGCAAGAAGGTCAAGCGGCTCTCGCTGCTCTCCGGCGGCGAGCGCTCGCTGACCGCCGTGGCCCTGCTGGTCGCGATCTTCAAGGCCCGGCCGAGCCCCTTCTACGTCATGGACGAGGTCGAGGCGGCGCTCGACGACACCAACCTCCAGCGGCTGATCCGGATCATGCGGGAGCTCCAGGAGTCCTCGCAGCTCATCGTGATCACCCACCAGAAGCGGACGATGGAGGTCGCGGACGCGCTGTACGGGGTGTCGATGCAGGGCGACGGCGTCTCGAAGGTGATCAGCCAGCGGCTCCGCTGAAGCCGGCGTCGGCCCTTACCGGCTTCACTTCTTCAAGCAGTGAACGTGAGTCGGCAGCCAGCGCGGTAAAAGTCATACGACATCGCCTATTGACTTCAAAACTTGAACGCATAGTCTCTGCAACGTTGCTTTTACCTTCACGTGGTGGGCGGCGCGATCCTGTGCGCCACTGGAAGCCACTGGAAGGGCTGTCCCCCCACCGAGGAGTCCATGTGACCGACACCGCGCAGGCGCCCACGCCGCCGCCGTCCGAAGGTCGAGCGGCCCACCCGGACCACCTCGGGCACGTCATCTTCATCACCGCCTCCGCGGCGATGGGCGGCTTCCTCTTCGGCTACGACAGCTCCGTCATCAACGGCGCCGTCGAAGCCATCCGCGACCGCTACGACATCGGCTCCGCGACCCTCGCCCAGGTCATCGCCATCGCCCTGATCGGCTGCGCCATCGGCGCCGCCACCGCCGGCCGGATCGCCGACCGCATCGGCCGCATCCGCTGCATGCAGATCTCCGCCGTCCTCTTCACCGTCAGCGCCGTCGGCTCCGCGCTGCCCTTCGCCCTCTGGGACCTCGCCTTCTGGCGGATCGTCGGCGGCTTCGCCATCGGCATGGCCTCCGTCATCGGCCCCGCCTACATCGCCGAGGTCGCCCCCGCCGCCTACCGAGGCCGCCTCGGCTCCTTCCAGCAGGCCGCCATCGTCATCGGCATCGCCATCTCCCAGCTCGTCAACTACGGGATCCTCCAGCTCGCCGACGGCGACCAGCGCGGCGAGATCGGCGGCCTGGAGGCATGGCAGTGGATGCTCGGCGTGATGGTCGTCCCCGCCCTCCTCTACGGGCTGCTCTCCTTCGCCATCCCCGAGTCCCCCCGCTTCCTCATCTCCGTCGGGAAGACCGACCGGGCCAAGGAGGTGCTCGCCGAGGTCGAGGGCAAGGGCGTCGACCTGGACCGCCGCGTCGCCGAGATCGACCGGGCCATGCGCAGCGAGCACAAGTCCACCTTCAAGGACCTGCTCGCCCCCGGCAGCCGCTTCCGCCTCCTGCCCATCGTCTGGGTCGGCATCGGACTCTCGGTCTTCCAGCAGCTCGTCGGCATCAACGTCGCCTTCTACTACTCCTCGACGCTCTGGCAGTCCGTGGGCATCGACCCGTCGAGCTCGTTCTTCTACTCGTTCACCACGTCGATCATCAACATCATCGGCACCGTGATCGCCATGGTCCTGGTCGACCGGGTCGGCCGCCGGCCGCTCGCCCTCGTCGGCTCCGTCGGCATGGCGATCGCCCTCGCCTTCGAGGCGTGGGCCTTCTCCGCCGACCTCGTCGACGGCAAGCTCCCCGAGACCCAGGGCGTCGTGGCCCTCGTCGCCGCCCACGTCTTCGTGCTCTTCTTCGCCCTCTCCTGGGGCGTGGTGGTGTGGGTCTTCCTCGGCGAGATGTTCCCCAACCGGATCCGCGCCGCCGCCCTCGGCGTCGCCGCCTCCGCCCAGTGGATCGCCAACTGGGCCATCACCGCCAGCTTCCCGTCCCTCTCGGACTGGAACCTCTCCGGCACCTACATCATCTACACGTTCTTCGCCGTGCTCTCGATCCCCTTCGTGCTCAGGTACGTCAAGGAGACCAAGGGCAAGGCGTTGGAGGAGATGGGCTAACTCCCCGCTGCCCCTCTCCTCACGACGGCTGCCCCGGCCCGAGGCCCTGTGCCCCGAGCCGGGGCAGCACCTCGTCGCAGAACAGGCGCACGCTCCGCCACCCCTCCTCCACCGGCATCCCCCCGCACAGCGGGTGCAGCACCAGGCTCTCCAGCCCCAGCGCCGCGCACTCCCCGGGCGTCACCACCCGGTAGACCCCCTCCGCGCGCAGCTCCGCCACGCTCGACGCCCCCGACCGCACCGCCGAGCGGATGTCCTTCGACTGCCAGGAGGCGTAGGCCCGCGCCTCGTGCAGGAAGTGCTCCCCGTACTCCGCCCAGGTCCGGTCCGGATCCTCCGACACGTGCAGCAGCGGCGTCACCGGGCCCGGCATCATCGTCCAGCCCTCCGTCCCGTACTCCGCGCACCGCTCGGCGTAGTACGCCTCCAGCTCCGGCAGGTGCGCGGACGGGAAGAACGGGAGCCCCAGCCGGGCCGCGCGCCGTGCCGCCGCCTTCGAGGAGCCCCCGACCAGCAGCAGCGGGTGGGGCCGGGTGAAGGGCCGCGGGGTGACCCGTACCGTATGACCCCGGTAGGCGAAGGGCTCGCCCGTCCACGCGGCGAGCAGCGTCTCCAGGAGCTCGTCCTGGAGCTTCCCGCGCCGCCCCCAGTCCACCCCGCGCTCCTCGTACTCCTCCGGCCGGTAGCCGATCCCCGCCACCGTCACCAGCCGGCCCCGGCTCAGCAGGTCCAGGACCGCGATGTCCTCCGCGAGCCGCAGCGGGTCGTGCAGCGGGCCGATGATCGCGGAGACCGTGACGGCGATCCGGCGGGTGGCGCCGAAGACCGCGCCCGCGAAGGCGAAGGGGGAGGGGAGCCAGTTGTTCTCCACCCCGTGGTGCTCCTCGGTCTGGACCGTGTCCACCCCGTGCCCGTCGGCGTAGGCGGCCATCTCCAGGGCGGCGCGGTAGCGGTCCGCGAGGGACTCGGGGGTGGCGCGCGGGTCGACCAGGTTGAACCGTACGACGCTGAAGGCCATGGGAGGTCCCCTCCGCGGGTGGGCTGCCGGCGAGGGGCGACCATAGCTGACGAAGCGTCAGATGAGAACGGCGCCGGACGCCCGGAACCGCGACCCACGCTGCGTACGTACTGCGTCACCGGCCGGGTCGTGGCCGATACTGGAGCGGTTATGGAACTCATCCTTGCTGTAGTCATCGCTCTGGTCGTCGCGGTCGCCGTGACCAGCGGGCTCGTGATCAGCGGTCGCAAGAAGAAGCAGCTGCCGCCGGCCGAGCCGCCGTCCACCACGCCGACCATCACCGCTCCGCCCGCCGAGCCGCACGTCGGCGACGAGGCTGAGACACCGCGGGAAGAACCACGCCGCACCGTCGAGGAGGTCGGCCTCCCGACCGCCGAGGAGGCGGTCGAGACCCCCGCCGCCGTCGAGGACCCGGTCGTCGCCGAGGCGCCCCCGGCGCCCGAGGTCGAGGTCCCCGAGCCCACCGCCGGACGCCTCGTCCGCCTCCGGGCCCGCCTCGCCCGCTCCCAGAACTCGCTGGGCAAGGGCCTGCTGACCCTGCTCTCCCGCGAGCACCTCGACGAGGACACCTGGGAGGAGGTCGAGGAGACCCTCCTCACCGCCGACGTCGGCGTCGCCCCCACCCAGGAGCTGGTCGAGCGGCTGCGCGAGCGCGTCAAGGTGCTCGGCACCCGCACCCCCGAGGAACTGCGCGGCCTCCTCCGCGAGGAGCTGATCGCCCTCCTCGGCGACTACGACCGCACCGTCCACACCGAGAGCCCCGAGGACGTCCCCGGCGTCGTCATGGTCGTCGGCGTCAACGGCACCGGCAAGACCACCACCACCGGCAAGCTCGCCCGCGTCCTGGTCGCCGACGGCAGGTCCGTCGTCCTCGGCGCCGCCGACACCTTCCGCGCCGCCGCCGCCGACCAGCTCCAGACCTGGGGCGACCGCGTCGGTGCCCGCACCGTCCGCGGTCCCGAGGGCGGCGACCCGGCCTCGATCGCGTACGACGCGGTCAAGGAGGGCATCGCCGAGAAGGCCGACGTCGTCCTCGTCGACACCGCCGGCCGCCTGCACACCAAGACCGGCCTCATGGACGAGCTCGGCAAGGTCAAGCGCGTCGTCGAGAAGCACGGCCCGCTCGACGAGATCCTCCTCGTCCTCGACGCCACCACCGGCCAGAACGGCCTCATCCAGGCCCGCGTCTTCGCCGAGGTCGTCGACATCACCGGCATCGTGCTGACCAAGCTCGACGGCACCGCCAAGGGCGGCATCGTCGTCGCCGTCCAGCGCGAGCTCGGCGTCCCCGTCAAGCTCGTCGGCCTCGGCGAGGGCCCGGACGACCTCGCCCCCTTCGAGCCCGCCGCCTTCGTCGACGCCCTCATCGGCGACTGACCCCGCGACGGCACAGGAAAGGGCCCCCGCCGACCACGGCGGGGGCCCTTCGCGTACGCCACGGGTCAGCCGTGCGTCCGATGGCACATGTACGCCAGCGTGCCGAGCAGCAGCCGCAGCTGCGGCGGCGCCCCCGCCGTGTCCAGCGTCGGCGGCCGCAGCCAGCGCACCGGACCCAGCCCGCCCAGGTTCGACGGGGGAGCGGTGATGTGGCTGCCCGGCTCCGGACAGTGCAGGTCCAGGTCCGCGTCGTCCCAGCCCATCCGGTACAGCAGCCGCGGCAGCTCCGCCGCCGCGCCCGGCGCGACGAAGAACTGCGCCCGTCCGGTCGGCGTCGCGCAGACCGGCCCCAGCGGCAGCCCCATCCGCTCCATCCGGACCAGCGCCCGCCGGCCCGCCGCCTCGGCCACCTCGATCACGTCGAAGGCGCGGCCCACCGGCAGCAGCAGCGACGCCCCCGGGTGCTCCGACCACGCCTTGGCCGCGTCGTCGAGCCCCGCGCCCGCCGGGACGGGCGCGGCGAAGGAGAGAGGATGCGCGCCCGGAGCCGCGCAGGCCCGGTCGCCGCAGGAGCACTGGCCGGAGACGGCCCGCGCGCCGGGCTGGACGTCCCAGCCCCAGAGTCCGGTGTATTCGGCCACCGCTGTGCACTCGGTGGTGCGTGCGCGGCGGCGTGAGCCGGACCGCATCTCACGAATGCCGCCGATCGTGAAGCCCATGCCCCCTCCAACGGGTCGGACGCGCCGGTGGTTACGACCCGGAACACCAGTGTCACGCACGGTGACGCCGCGCCCGGGATCGGTCGCCCAGGGTGGCGCTCGGACGTGAGGGGGGTGGTGCGCACGGTGGCGCGCGCCTCATCGCGCTCCCGTCCGCCGACTCCGGCTCGTCGCATGTCAAGTGAATCGTGTGGAGCGCCCGGCGAGTTCATTCGAAGGGGTGGCGAATGGTGGCGTTTCTTGTCACGACCTCACGGCAGGGGTGATCGTAGGATTACTTTCGGTACCCGAACCCCGGAGGGGCGTGCGCGGGTGGGTATGCCGGAGGCAACCCGGTTTCCCGTCCCAAGGAGTCCGAACACCGAGCGGAGCGCCGCCGGACGCGGCATTCTGATAGGGGTTCGCACGACAGGCAATCAGGTGGATGGGGGCGTTCCAGTGGGCGGCAGCGGCACAGACGGTACGAATGCCGGCAAGCGCCCCAACGAGCGGCTCGGCTCGTGGTTCGTGCGCAGCGGCTGGTCCAAGGGCGAGCTCGCCCGCCAAGTCAACCGCAGGGCACGCCAGATGGGCGCCCACCACATCTCCACCGACACCTCCCGGGTCCGCCGCTGGCTCGACGGCGAACAGCCCCGCGAACCCATCCCGAGAATCCTCTCCGAGCTGTTCTCCGAGCGCTTCGGCTCCGTCGTCGCCGTCGAGGACCTCGGACTGCGCACCGCCCACCAGACGCCCTCCGTCTCCGGCGTCGACCTCCCCTGGGCGGGACCGCAGACCGTCTCCCTGCTCAGCGAGTTCTCCCGCAGCGACCTCATGCTCGCCCGGCGCGGCTTCCTCGGCTCCTCGCTCCAGCTCGCCGCCGGCCCCGCCCTCATCGAGCCCATGCAGCGCTGGCTGGTGCCCACCCCCGCCGGCGAGCCCGGCGCCGGCGAGCCCGCACCCGACGGCCGCCGACCCCACCGGCTCTCCGAGATCGAGCTCGACCTCCTCGAGTCCACCACCGCCATGTTCCGCAAGTGGGACGCCCAGTGCGGCGGCGGACTGCGCCGCAAGGCCGTCGTCGGCCAGCTCCACGAGGTCACCGACCTCCTCCAGGAGCCCCAGCCGGCCCCCACCGCCAAGCGCCTCTTCACCGTCGCCGCCGAACTCGCCGAACTCGCCGGGTGGATGAGCTACGACGTGGGCCTCCAGCCCACCGCCCAGAAGTACTTCGTCCTCGCCCTGCACGCCGCCAAGGAGGCCGGCGACAAGCCGCTCGGCTCGTACATCCTCTCCTCCATGAGCCGGCAGATGATCCACCTCGGCCGCCCCGACGACGCCCTCGAACTCATCCATCTGGCCCAGTACGGCAGTCGGGACTGCGCCACCCCCCGCACCCAGGCCATGCTGTATGCGATGGAGGCCCGCGCCTACGCCAACATGGGCCAGCCCTCCAAGTGCAAGCGGGCCGTCCGGATGGCCGAGGACACCTTCTCCGACGCCGACCTCGAAGGCGGCCCCGAGCCCGACTGGATCCGCTTCTTCACCGAGGCCGAGCTCAACGGCGAGAACTCCCACTCCTACCGCGACCTCGCCTACGTCGCCGGACGCTCCCCGACCTACGCCTCCCTCGCCGAACCCGTCATGGAGCGGGCCGTCGAGCTCTTCGAGAAGGACCCCGACCACCAGCGGTCGTACGCCCTCAACCTCATCGGCATGGCCACGGTCCACCTGCTCAAACGCGAGCCCGAGCAGTCCGTCGTCCTCGCCGAGAAGGCCCTCGGGGTCGCCCGCTCCATCCGCTCCGAGCGGGTCAACAACCGCCTCCGCAAGACCGTCGACACGGCCGCCCGCGACTTCGGCGACGTCGCCGAAGTCGTCGACCTCACCGACCGGCTCACCCTGCTCCTGCCCGAGTCCGCCGAGGCCGTCTGACCCTCCCGCAGGCTCCCGAGAGCCCTCGCACCCCGGCCGCGCCGGACGTCCCGTACTGCCCGATTCGGCTCCCCCGCCGCACAGGACACACGGACGCCGGCGCGGCCGGTCCACGTCCCGGCCCCCTCCGCGCCCGCCAGGCCGGCCGGGAGAGTACGCCCGTTACCTCCCCGTGACCCGGGCGTTCACGGTCACGTAACACGCCCCCGTCCTTCGTCACTGCCCCGAAACATCGAGCGGCATCGTCGGAAACCGCGCTGCGCGAATCTCTGGCCCATAACCGGCCACCCCTCAGGCCGCCGCTCACCGCCGGCCCCGCCCCGCACAGGCCGCATCCGACGACGAGGAGACGCCGATGGCACCAGCCATCACGACCCTGGCAGCAGACGCCCCCGAGCTGTCCGCCGCCAACACCGGGTTCATGCTCATCTGCTCCGCCCTGGTCATGCTGATGACCCCGGCCCTCGCCTTCTTCTACGGAGGCATGGTCCGCGTCAAGTCCACCCTCAACATGCTGATGATGAGCTTCATCAGCCTCGGGATCGTCACGGTCCTCTGGGTGCTCTACGGCTTCAGCGTCGCCTTCGGCACCGACACCGGCGGCATCGTCGGCTGGTCCTCCGACTACCTCGGCCTCAGCGGCATCGGCGTCACCGAGCTGTGGGACGGCTACACCATCCCGGTGTACGTCTTCGCCGTCTTCCAGCTCATGTTCGCCATCCTCACCCCCGCCCTGATCAGCGGCGCCCTCGCCGACCGGGTCAAGTTCACCGCCTGGGCCCTCTTCATCACCCTCTGGGTCACGGTCGTCTACTTCCCCGTCGCCCACTGGGTCTGGGGCGCCGGCGGCTGGCTCTTCGAGATGGGCGTCATCGACTTCGCCGGCGGCACCGCGGTCCACATCAACGCCGGCGCCGCGGCCCTCGGCGTCATCCTCGTCATCGGCAAGCGCGTCGGCTTCAAGAAGGACCCGATGCGCCCGCACAGCCTCCCGCTCGTCATGCTCGGCGCCGGCCTCCTCTGGTTCGGCTGGTTCGGCTTCAACGCCGGCTCGTGGCTCGGCAACGACGACGGCGTCGGCGCCGTCATGTTCGTCAACACCCAGGTCGCCACCGGCGCCGCCATGCTCGCCTGGCTCGCCTACGAGAAGCTCCGCCACGGCTCCTTCACCACCCTCGGCGCCGCCTCCGGCGCCGTCGCCGGCCTCGTCGCCATCACCCCCGCCGGCGGCTCCTGCTCCCCGCTCGGCGCCATCGCCATCGGTGCCATCGCCGGCCTCGTCTGCGCCATGGCCGTCGGCCTCAAGTACAAGTTCGGCTACGACGACTCCCTCGACGTCGTCGGCGTCCACCTCGTCGGCGGCGTCATCGGCTCCCTCCTCGTCGGCTTCTTCGCCACCGGCGGCGTCCAGTCCGACGCCAAGGGCCTCTTCTACGGCGGCGGCCTGGAGCAGCTCGGCAAGCAGGCCGTCGGCGTCTTCGCCGTCCTCGCCTACTCCCTGATCGCCTCCGCCGTCCTGGCCCTGATCATCGACAAGACCATGGGCATGCGGGTCAGCGAGGACGACGAGGTCTCCGGCATCGACCAGATCGAGCACGCCGAGACCGCGTACGACTTCAGCGGAGCCGGCGGCGGCACCTCCGGGCGCACCACCGCCCCCTCCGCCCCGGCCGTCACGGAGAACAAGAAGGTGGACGCATGAAGCTCATCACCGCGGTCGTGAAGCCGCACCGGCTCGACGAGATCAAGGAGGCCCTCCAGGCGTTCGGGGTCCACGGCCTCACCGTCACCGAGGCCAGCGGATACGGACGCCAGCGCGGCCACACCGAGGTCTACCGCGGCGCCGAGTACACCGTCGACCTCGTCCCCAAGATCCGCATCGAGGTCCTCGTCGAGGACGAGGACGCCGAACAGCTCATCGACGTCGTCGTGAAGGCCGCCCGCACCGGCAAGATCGGTGACGGAAAGGTCTGGAGCGTCCCGGTCGAGACCGCCGTCCGCGTCCGCACGGGCGAGCGCGGGCCCGACGCGCTCTAGGAGCAGCACCCCAGGGGGTACGGCTCATCAGGACACGGCTCCCGCAGGGGTACGGCCTCCGGCCCCGGAGGCCGTACCCCTGACGCCGTACCCCCGCCCCACCCCCGCCGCCCCGCAGAGCGAAGGAGCCGCCGGTGACCACCCTCGAACCGCAGGACGCGACCGAAGCACAGGGATCCGGCTACGCGGCGGCCCGGCTGCTCCTCCTCCAGGAGAAGGAGCGGACCGGGCCCTCCCGGCGTACCGCCCTCGCCCGCCTCACCGACGACTGGCTGGCCACCCTCTTCGCCGCCGCCGCACCCCCCAAGGGCGTCGCCCTCGTCGCCGTCGGCGGCTACGGCCGCGCCGAGCTCTCCCCGCGCAGCGACCTCGACCTCCTCCTGCTCCACGACGGCAGCGCCCCCAAGGAGACCGTCGCCGCCCTCGCCGACCGCCTCTGGTACCCCGTCTGGGACCTCGGGATCGCCCTCGACCACTCGGTCCGCACCCCCGCCCAGGCCCGCGCCACCGCCGCCGAGGACCTCAAGGTCCAGCTCGGCCTCCTCGACGCCCGGCCGCTCGCCGGCGACACCGCCCTCGCCGCCTCCCTGCGCTCCACCGTCCTCGCCGACTGGCGCAACCAGGCCGTCCGCCGCCTCCCCGAGCTCGCCGAGCTCTGCCGCGACCGCGCCGACCGCGCCGGCGAACTCCGCTTCCTCCTCGAACCCGACCTCAAGGAGGCCCGTGGCGGCCTCCGCGACGCCCAGGCCCTCCGCGCCGTCGCCGCCTCCTGGCTCGCCGACGCCCCCCGCGACGGCCTCGACACCGCCCGCCGCCGCCTCCTCGACGCCCGCGACGCCCTCCACCTCGCCACCGGCCGCGCCACCGACCGCCTCGCCCTCCAGGAACAGGACGCCGTCGCCCAGGAACTCGGCCTCCTCGACGCCGACACCCTGCTCCGCGAGGTCTACGAGGCCGCCGGCATCGTCACGTACGCCTCCGACGTCACCTGGCGCGAGGTCGGCCGCGTCCTCAAGGCCCGCTCCGCCCGGCCCCGGCTCCGCGGCCTCCTCGGCGGCCGGACCGGCCCGAAGACGCCCGTCGAACGCACCCCGCTCGCCGACGGCGTCGTCGAGATGGACGGCGAGGCCGTCCTCGCCCGCTCCGCCCTCCCCCAGGCGCTCGGCCTCGCTCGAACGGGGGGGACCCCCATCGACCGCGACCCCGTCCTCCCGCTGCGCGCCGCCGCCGCGGCCGCCCAGCACGGCCTGCCGCTCTCCCCGCACGCCGTACGCCACCTCGCCGCCACCGCCAAGGCCCTGCCCGTCCCCTGGCCCGCCGAGGCCCGCGAGGCCCTCGTCACCCTCCTCGGCGCCGGCTCCTCCGCCGTCCCCGTCTGGGAGGCCCTGGAGGCCGAGGGGATCGTCACCCGCCTCCTGCCCGACTGGGAACGCGTCCGCCACCGCCCCCAGCGCAACCCCGTCCACACCTGGACCGTCGACCGGCACCTCGTCGAGACCGCCGTCCGGGCCGCCTCCCTCGCCCGCCGCGTCGGCCGCCCCGACCTCCTCCTCGTCGCCGCCCTCCTCCACGACATCGGCAAGGGCTGGCCCGGCGACCACTCCGTCGTCGGCGAGACCATCGCCCGCGACCTCGCCGCCCGCATGGGCTTCGACCGCACCGACACCGCCACCGTCGCCACCGTCGTCCGCCACCACCTCCTCCTCGTCGACACCGCCACCCGCCGCGACCTCGACGACCCCGCCACCGTCCAGGCCGTCGCCGCCGCCGTCGGCACCGTCGGCACCCTCGAGATCCTCCACGCCCTCACCGAGGCCGACGCCCTCGCCACCGGACCCGCCGCCTGGTCCGCCTGGCGCGCCTCCCTCGTCGCCGACCTCGTCAAACGCGTCACCGGCGTCCTCGCGGGCGAGCCCCTGCCCGACCCCGAGGCCGCCGCCCCCAGCGCCGAACAGGAACGGCTCGCCGTCGAGGCGCTGCGCACCGGCGAACCCGTCCTCGCCCTCCACACCCGCGACGAACAGCCCCTCGACCCCGACGAGCCCGAACCCATCGGCGTCGAACTCGTCATCGCCCTCCCCGACCAGCCCGGCGTCCTGCCCGCCGTCGCCGGCGTCCTCGCCCTCCACCGCCTCACCGTCCGCGCCGCCGACCTGCGCGCCGTGGACCTCCCCACCGGACTCGGCACCGGCTCGGTCCTCGTCCTCGACTGGCGGGTCGCCGCCGAGTACGGCTCCCTGCCCCAGGGCCACCGGCTCCGCGCCGACCTGCTGCGCGCCCTCGACGGCTCCCTCGACATCCCCGCCCGCCTCGCCGAGCGCGAGGCCGCCTACCCGCGCCGCCGAGGCGTCCAGGCCCCGCCGCCCCGGGTCACCGTCGCCCCCGCCGAATCACGCCTCGCCACCGTCCTGGAGGTCCGCGCCCAGGACGCCCCGGGCCTGCTCCACCGGATCGGCCGCGCCCTGGAGGGAGCGGCGGTACGGGTCCGCAGCGCCCACGTCTCCACCCTCGGCGCCAACGCCGTCGACACCCTGTACGTGACCCGCCCCGACGGCTCCCTCCTCCCCGACGAGGAGGCGATCGACCTCGCCCGGACACTGGAGGAGGCGCTGGGGTGAGCGGGGCCTCGCCGGCCAATCCGACCGGCGAGGACAGTGCCCGCCCGGCTCCGGATACCCTGGGTGGCGACCATCCGCCCCGACCCGAGGATCGCGACCACCGTGTTCGATACGCTTTCCGACCGCCTCAGCGCGACTTTCAAGTCCCTCCGGGGCAAAGGCCGCCTCTCCGAGCAGGACATCGACAGCGCGGCCCGGGAAATCCGTATCGCCCTCCTCGAGGCCGACGTCGCCCTGCCCGTCGTCCGCGCGTTCATCAAGAACGTCAAGGAGCGGGCCCTCGGCGCCGAGGTCTCCAAGGCGCTGAACCCCTCGCAGCAGGTCATCAAGATCGTCAACGACGAGCTGGTCGCCATCCTCGGCGGCGAGACCCGCCGGCTGCGGTTCGCCAAGACCGCGCCCACCGTGATCATGCTCGCCGGTCTCCAGGGTGCCGGTAAGACCACCCTCGCCGGAAAGCTCGGCCTCTGGCTGAAGAGCCAGGGCCACTCGCCGCTGCTCGTCGCCTGCGACCTCCAGCGCCCCAACGCCGTCAACCAGCTCTCGGTCGTCGCCGACCGCGCCGGCGTCGCCTTCTACGGCCCGCAGCCCGGCAACGGCGTCGGCGACCCGGTCCAGGTCGCCAAGGACTCGATCGAGTACGCGCGCTCCAAGGTCTTCGACGTCGTCGTCGTCGACACCGCCGGCCGCCTCGGCATCGACCAGGAGCTGATGCAGCAGGCCGCGGACATCCGTGACGCCGTCAGCCCCGACGAGATCCTCTTCGTCGTCGACGCCATGATCGGTCAGGACGCGGTCAACACCGCCGAGGCGTTCCGCGACGGCGTCGGCTTCGACGGCGTCGTGCTCTCCAAGCTCGACGGCGACGCCCGCGGTGGTGCCGCGCTCTCCATCGCGCACGTCACCGGCAAGCAGATCATGTTCGCCTCCAACGGCGAGAAGCTGGACGACTTCGACGCGTTCCACCCGGACCGCATGGCGTCCCGCATCCTCGGCATGGGCGACATGATGTCGCTCATCGAGAAGGCCCAGCAGACCTTCGACGAGGAAGAGGCCGCCAAGATGGCCTCGAAGCTCGCGTCGAAGAAGGGCCAGGACTTCACCCTGGACGACTTCCTCGCCCAGATGGAGCAGGTCCGCAAGATGGGCTCCATCTCGAAGCTCCTCGGCATGCTGCCCGGCATGGGTCAGATGAAGGAGCAGATCGCCAACATCGACGAGCGGGACGTGGACCGTACCGCCGCCATCATCAAGTCGATGACCCCGGCCGAGCGCCAGGACCCGACCCTGATCAACGGCTCCCGCCGCGCCCGTATCGCCAAGGGTTCCGGCGTCGAGGTCAGCGCCGTGAAGGGCCTGGTCGAGCGGTTCTTCGAGGCCCGCAAGATGATGTCCCGCATGGCTCAGGGCGGCGGCCTGCCCGGCATGCCCGGCATCCCGGGCATGGGCGGCGGCCCCGGCCGGCAGAAGAAGCAGATCAAGCAGGCCAAGGGCAAGCGCAAGAGCGGCAACCCGATGAAGCGGAAGGCCGACGAGCAGGCCGCCCAGCAGAAGCGGGAGCAGGCCCAGCAGGGCGGCGCCTTCGGCCTGCCGGGCGCCGGCCAGGGGCCGCAGGACTTCGAGCTGCCGGACGAGTTCAAGAAGTTCATGGGCTGACGTTCCGAGGACGCCCGAGAGAAGGGGCCCGAGGCGGTGCGAAACCGTCCCGGGCCCCTTCTCGTCCACCCGGGCCACCCGGAATGCCGCTTTCGTCGCGATCTTCGATACTGAGGCCACTGCCGCCCCGAGGAGAGCGACGTGGCCAACCCCGTACCCCCGCGCGACCGGACCGACCAGCCCTGGCGCTCGGAAGGGGCGCCGCCGCCCCCGCCGCCGAAGAAGAAGATGCCGGGAGGCTGGGGCGGTCTCATCCTCACCGCGCTCGCCGTCTACCTCATCGCCAACCTCGTGCTCTCCTTCTTCAACGGGGGCGACGGGCCGACGATCTCGTACACCGAGTTCAGCAAGCAGGTCGCCGCCGGGAACGTCACCAAGATCTACTCCAAGGGCGACGCCATCCAGGGCCAGCTGAAGGACAAGCAGCCGGTGCCCGACGGCAAGGGCGACTACACCAAGTTCCAGACCCAGCGGCCCGCCTTCGCCGACGACGACCTGTGGGCACAGCTCACCCGGCAGAAGGTCACCGTCACCGCGGAGCCCGTGGTGCAGGAACGGTCCTTCCTCGCCAACCTCCTCCTCTCCCTCGCCCCGATGCTCCTCCTCGTCCTCCTCTGGGTCTTCATCGCCCGGCGGATGAGCGCCGGCATGGGCGGCGCCGGCGGCATGCTCGGCCGCAAGCAGCCGCCCAAGCCGGTCGAGCTGGAGGGCGGCAAGCGCACCACCTTCGCCGACGTGGCGGGCATCGACGAGGTGGAGGGCGAGCTCAACGACGTCGTCGACTTCCTCAGGAACCCGCAGGCATACCGAGACATGGGCGCCAGGATGCCCCGCGGCGTCCTCCTCGCCGGCCCTCCCGGCACCGGCAAGACCCTCCTCGCCCGGGCGGTCGCCGGCGAGGCCGGGGTGCCGTTCTTCTCCGCCTCCGCCTCCGAGTTCATCGAGATGATCGTCGGCGTCGGCGCCTCCCGCGTCCGCGAACTCTTCGCCGAGGCCCGCAAGGTCGCCCCCGCGATCATCTTCATCGACGAGATCGACACCATCGGCCGCGCCCGCGGGGGCGGCTCCGGCATGGGCGGCCACGACGAGCGCGAGCAGACGCTCAACCAGATCCTCACCGAGATGGACGGCTTCACCGGCTCCGAGGGCGTCATCGTCCTCGCCGCCACCAACCGCGCCGACGTCCTCGACCCCGCCCTCACCCGCCCCGGCCGCTTCGACCGGATCGTCCACGTCAACCCGCCCGACCGCGGCGGCCGCGAGGCCATCCTCAAGATCCACACCCGGCAGATCCCGCTCTCCAAGGACGTCGACCTGGAACAGGTCGCCCGCACCACCCCCGGCATGACCGGCGCCGAACTCGCCAACCTCGCCAACGAGGCCGCCCTCCTCGCCGTCAAGCGCGAGCAGAAGGCCGTCACCCAGTCAGACCTCTCCGACGCCCTGGAGAAGGTCCAGCTCGGCGCCGAGCGCCCCCTCGTCATGCCCGAGGAGGAACGCCGCCGCACCGCGTACCACGAGAGCGGACACGCGCTGCTCGGCATGCTCCAGCCCGGCGCCGACCCCGTCCGCAAGATCACCATCGTGCCGCGCGGCCGCGCCCTCGGCGTCACCCTCTCCACCCCCGATTCCGACAAGTACGCCTACACCGAGGAGTACCTGCGCGGCCGGATCATCGGCGCCCTCGGCGGCATGGCGGCGGAGCAGGTCGTCTTCGGCGTCATCACCACCGGCGCCGAGAGCGACCTCGAACAGGTCACCAACATCGCCCGAGGCATGGTCGGCCGCTGGGGCATGAGCGAGACCGTCGGCCGGCTCACCGCCATCCCCAGCGACGCCCAGCAGGCGTACGGGCTCTCCGCCGCCCCCGCGACCCTCGACACCGTCGACGCCGAGATGCGCCGGATCGTCGACGAGTGCTACGGCGACGCCGTACGGCTCCTCCGTGAGCACCGCGACAAGCTGGACGCCCTCAGCGCCGCCCTCCTCGCCGGCGAGACCCTGGAGGAGGAGGCGGCCTACCGGGCCGCCGGCATCGAACGGCCCAACCCGAACGCCCCGGAGCCGGGCGTCGGCCCCAACCCGGAACGGCCGGCCTGAGCCCGGAGCGGTCGGCCTGAGCCCGGGGTCCGGGACCTCGGATCCCCGACCCCGGACCCTTCGTCCGTACCGCGCGGGCTACGGCATGCGCGCGACCACGTACCGGAAGACGTTCGGCATCCACACCGTGCCGTCCGGGCGCCGGTACGGGGTCAGAGCCTCCTCGATCTCCTTCTCCACCTGCGCGGGGTCGGTGGCCCGGGCCGCCGCGTCGAAGGCGCCGGTGGAGAGCAGCCCGCGGACCGCGCTGGCCTCGTCGGCGTACCCGAAGGGGCAGGAGACCCGCCCGGAGCCGACCGGACGCAGTCCGGCACGGACGGCGAGGGCGCCGAGGTCGGTACGGGGGGAGGGGCGCCGGTCCGCGAGCCGGTCCGCGAGCCGCAGCAGCGGCTCCGTCGCACAGCGTTCCGGCGGCCCCCAGCCCGCCAGCACGACCGCGGAGCCCGGTTGGGCCGACCGGGTGAGGTCGGCCGGCCCGAAGCCGGTGCGGTCGGCCGCGTGGAAGGCGGTGATCACGTCGTACGGGCCGTCGGCGGGCACCTCCGAGGCGACCGTCACGCCCTCGGGGAGACGGGTTCTGGCCAGCTCCACGCGCGTGTGGTCCCGTTCCGCCCCGGTGGCCGACGCGCCCCGGGCCGCCGCCATCAGCAGGGCGAGGCCGGTGCCGCAGTCCAGGCCGAGGAGGCGGGTGCCCGGGCCCACGCCGAGACGTTCGTAGGCCGCCTCGTAGAGCGGGACGAGCATCCGCTCCTGGATCTCGGCCCAGTCGCGCGCGGGGTGGTGCGGGACGAGCGTAGGTGTCATCGATCAGGCCCCATTCCGTGCCGGACGAAAGCCCCCCGTAGCCAGGGAACTGCGCTTCGCGTCCGGCGTCCAGTGCTCGGGCCGGACGACTCCGGACGAGTTCGGGCCGGGCCCGCGGACGCACGCCCCCGGGAGAGGGGGGCCGGTGCCCGAACTCGGGCACCGGCCCGGTAACGTCCCCTCCCACACCGCTCCGGCGCGCGTGACACGACCGCGCGCCGGGGCGTATGCGCCGCTGTGCACCAGCTGTGGACGCCTGGGTACCGACTGACGGGTACGTGCAAAATATTTGAGTTGCCCCGGAATGGAACCCGGAGGGGATCCGGCTCGTTGTACCCGACGTGAGCACGACACCACCTGTTCTCGCCGCAGAGCTGGCGCAGGCGTGGGCCGACATTCAGCGGTACCACCCCGAGCTGCCGGACCTCGCCGCGCCCGAGTCCCTGATCGGAGAGTCCTCGTCCGCCTGCGGCGCCGAACTCTCCTTCGAGCGACTGCTCCACGAGGCAGTCCACGGCATCGCCGCCGCCCGGGGTGTCCGTGACACCTCCCGCGCCGGCCGCTACCACAACCGCAGATTCCTCGCGATCGCCGAGGAGATGGGCCTCGACCATCCCGAGGAGCCGCACGCCAGCAGCGGCTTCTCCCTGGTCACGCTCAACCCCGAGGCGAAGCGGCGCTACCGGCCCACCATCGAGCGGCTCCAGCGGGCCCTCAAGGCCCACACCGTCGCCACGGCCGCCGACACCAAGCGCTCCTTCCGCGGACCGGCCGCCCGGCACGGATCCTCGGGCGGCGGCGTCCGCGTCAAGGCCGTCTGCGACTGCGGGCGCAACGTCCGCGTGGTGCCCTCGGTGCTCGCCCAGGCCCCGATCGTCTGCGGCGGCTGCGGCAAGCCCTTCCGGATCCCGGAGACGGTGGGCGCCGCCGGCTGACCTGGCGGCGTGTGGCACAATGGTCAGCTGTACTCGACAGTCGCACAGGACCCCTCTCTCCTCCGGCTGACGCGTCCATCGGGCACCCGAGTACCGCAACCCCACGTGGCATCTCAAGTGCCCCACCACGTCAAGACCAGGAGACACCACTCCAGTGGCAGTCAAGATCAAGCTCAAGCGCCTCGGCAAGATTCGCCAGCCGCACTACCGCATCGTCGTCGCCGACTCGCGCACCCGCCGTGACGGCCGCGCGATCGAGGAGATCGGCCTCTACCACCCGACGTACAACCCGTCGCGTATCGAGGTCGACTCCGAGCGTGCGCAGTACTGGCTCTCCGTCGGCGCCCAGCCGACCGAGCCCGTCCTCGCCATCCTGAAGCTCACCGGCGACTGGCAGAAGCACAAGGGCCTTCCCGCCCCGGAGAAGCCGCTGCTCGCCCCGGCGACCAAGGAAGAGAAGCGCGCTTCCTTCGACGAGTTCGCCAAGGCCCTCGAGGGCGCTGAGGACAAGGGCGAGGCCATCACCCCGAAGGCCAAGAAGGCGAAGGCGGACGAGGCCGAGGCCGAGTCCACCGAGTCCACCGAGGCCTGATCATGCTCGAGGAGGCTCTCGAGCACCTCGTGAAGGGCATCGTCGACAACCCCGACGACGTGCAGGTCGCCTCGCGCAACCTGCGCCGCGGCCGCGTACTCGAGGTCCGGGTCCACCCCGACGACCTCGGCAAGGTGATCGGCCGCAACGGCCGCACCGCGCGTGCGCTGCGTACCGTCGTGGGCGCCATCGGCGGTCGTGGCATCCGCGTCGACCTCGTCGACGTGGACCAGGTCCGCTGAAAGTTTGACACCGGCACGGGCCGGGGAGGGCAGACCGCCCACCCCGGCCCGTTGCCGTACGACAGGAGAGTTCACCAGTGCAGTTGGTAGTCGCGCGGATCGGCCGCGCCCACGGGATCAAGGGCGACGTCACCGTGGAGGTGCGCACCGACGAGCCCGAGCTGCGGCTCGGCCCCGGCGCCGTCCTGCTCACCGACCCGGCCTCCGCCGGACCGCTGACCATCGAGTCCGGCAAGGTGCACAGCGGCCGGCTGCTGCTCCGCTTCGAGGGCGTCCGCGACCGCAACGCCGCCGAGGCGCTCCGCAACACCCTCCTCATCGCCGAGATCGACCCCGAGGAACTGCCCGAGGAGGAGGACGAGTACTACGACCACCAGCTCGTCGACCTCGACGTGGTCCTCGCCGACGGCACCCTCGTCGGCGCGATCACCGAGATCTCCCACCTGCCCTCGCAGGACCTGTTCATCGTCGAGCGCCCCGACGGCACCGAGCTGATGATCCCGTTCGTCGAGCAGATCGTCACCGAGATCGACCTGGAGAACCAGCGGGCCGTCATCGACCCGCCGCCCGGCCTCATCGACGACCGCGCCGAGATCGCCTCCGCCCGCGACGCCGAGGAGACGGACGAGAAGGACGACGACGCATGAGGCTCGACGTCGTCACGATCTTCCCCGAGTACCTCGAACCGCTGAACGTCTCCCTCGTCGGCAAGGCCCGCGCCCGCGGACAGCTCGACGTCCACGTCCACGACCTGCGGCAGTGGACGTACGACCGGCACAACACCGTCGACGACACCCCGTACGGCGGCGGCCCCGGCATGGTCATGAAGACCGACCCCTGGGGCGACGCCCTCGACCAGACCCTCGCCGACGGCTACGAGACCGGCGCCCACGGCCCCGTCCTCGTCGTCCCCACCCCCAGCGGCCGCCCCTTCACCCAGGAACTCGCCGTCGAGCTCTCCGAGCGGCCCTGGCTGATCTTCACGCCCGCCCGCTACGAGGGCATCGACCGCCGGGTCATGGACGAGTACGCCACCCGCGTGCCGGTCTACGAGGTCTCCATCGGCGACTACGTGCTCGCCGGCGGCGAGGCCGCCGTCCTCGTGATCACCGAGGCCGTCGCCCGCCTCCTCCCCGGTGTCCTCGGCAACGCCGAGTCCCACCGCGACGACTCCTTCGCCCCCGGCGCCATGGCCAACCTGCTCGAAGGCCCCGTCTACACCAAGCCCCCCGAGTGGCGCGGCCGCGAGATCCCCGAGGTGCTGCTCAGCGGCCACCACGGCAAGATCGCCCGCTGGCGCCGCGACGAGGCGTTCCGGCGCACCACCGCCAACCGGCCCGACCTCATCGAGCGCTGCGACCCCGCCGCCTTCGACAAGAAGGACCGCGAGACCCTCTCGATCCTCGGCTGGGCCCCCGAGCCCGGCGGCCGATTTTGGCGCAGGGTCGAGGGCGTGGAAGAATAGGCGACTGCCGTCCGTCCGGCGCGCGCCCCTGCCACAGGGGGAGCCGCCCGCCAACGACCGGACGGCACTCCCATGATTCGTACGTCACCGCTGATGGCCTGTGGCATCGGCGAGGAAAGAGACCTCCATGGCCTCCCTGCTCGACCAGGTGAACGCGGCTTCCCTCCGCTCCGACCTGCCCGCCTTCCGTCCCGGCGACACCGTGAACGTCCACGTGCGCGTCATCGAGGGCAACCGCTCCCGTATCCAGCAGTTCAAGGGCGTCGTCATCCGCCGCCAGGGCTCCGGCGTCTCCGAGACCTTCACCGTCCGCAAGGTCTCGTTCTCCGTCGGCGTCGAGCGCACCTTCCCGGTGAACAGCCCGATCTTCGAGAAGATCGAGGTCGTGACCCGCGGTGACGTCCGTCGCGCCAAGCTCTACTACCTCCGTGAGCTCCGCGGCAAGGCCGCGAAGATCAAGGAGAAGCGCGACCGCTGAGCCCCGGCTCACCGCTCGCGCGGCGCTTCACACTCCTCGTACAGGCGGGCCGGATAGGCTCACCCCCCGATGGACACCGAAGCACAGCACACGGAGCGCGACCCCTCGTCCCCGGCGGATCCCCCACCGGATCCCGCCGCGGACGACGGGTCGCGCTCCGTGCGCGTTTCCGGGGCGCCCGCGCCCCCGGACGACGCACCCGCACCACCGTCCGGCGCGTCCCCGGGCCCGGACCGCACCCCCGGCGACGCCGCTGACGAGGCTCCCGGCGCCGACGCCGCCGGCGACTCCGCGGGGCGCGCCCCCTCCTGGCGCAGGACGGGCCTCACCGGCGCCGCCTGCGTGGTCTTCCTGCTGCTCGTCAGCCACTTCGTCGCCCAGCCCTTCCTGATCCCCAGCGGCTCCATGGAGCCCACCCTCCAGGTCGGGGACCGGATCCTGGTCAACAAACTGGCGTACCGTTTCGGCAGCGAGCCGCGCCGCGGTGACGTCGTGGTCTTCGACGGCACCGGATCCTTCGTCCAGGAGGAGCCGGCGGGCAATCCCGTCACCGGCCTGCTGCACGACGCCGCGGCCGCTCTCGGGCTCGCCGCCCCCGACGAGACCGACTTCGTGAAGCGCGTCGTCGGCGTCGGCGGCGACCGGGTCGTCTGCTGCGACAGGAACGGCCGGATCACCGTCAACGGCACCCGTGTCGAGGAGCCGTACCTCACCCTCGGCGACCGGCCCTCCGACGTGCCCTTCGACATCGTCGTCCCCCCGGGCACCCTCTGGGTGATGGGCGACCACCGCAGCCAGTCCAGCGACTCCCGCGACCACCTCGGCAGCCCCGGCGGCGGCATGGTCCCCGTCGACAAGGTCGTCGGCCGCGCCGACTGGATCGTCTGGCCCGTCGGCCGCTGGACCACCGTGACCGAGACCGACGCGTACGACTCCGTACCGGCCCCGCCCGACGGCGGGCACACCGTCGGGCCGCGGGGGAGCGGACATGGGTAGCCGCGGTATCCGTGCGGGCGCCGAACCGGGCACCCAGGGGTCACCGCCCGGCCGCGCCGAGCGCCGCCGGCTCGCCCGCAAGGTCAAACGGCGCCGGCAGCGCTCCGCGCTCCGCGAGATCCCCATCCTCGTCGGCGTCGCGGTGCTGATCGCGCTCGTCCTCAAGACCTTCCTGGTCCAGGCGTTCGTCATCCCCTCCGGCTCCATGGAGCAGACGATCCGGATCGACGACCGCGTGCTCGTCGACAAGCTCACCCCGTGGTTCGGCTCGAAGCCCCAGCGCGGCGACGTCGTCGTCTTCAAGGACCCCGGCGACTGGCTCCACCAGGAGACCGCCCCCGCCACCGAGGACCCCATCGGGATCAAGCAGGTCAAGCAGGCCCTGACCTTCATCGGCCTGATGCCCTCCGCCGACGACCGGGACCTCATCAAGCGCGTGATCGCGGTCGGCGGCGACACCGTCCGCTGCTGCGGCAAGGACGGCCGGATCACCGTCAACGGCGTGCCGCTGGACGAGCCGTACCTCAACCCCGGCGACAAGCCGTCCGCGATCCCCTTCGAGGTGAAGGTCCCCGCGGGGCGCGTCTTCGTCCTCGGCGACCACCGCTCCGACTCCGCCGATTCGCGCTACCACCTGGACGAACCGGGCCGGGGCACCATCGCCGAGGAGCAGATCGTGGGCCGCGCGGTGGTGATCGCCTGGCCGTTCGGCCACTGGCGGGGCCTGGAGGAGCGCGAGACCTTCGCCGCGGTGCCGGACGCGCGTACGACCACCGAGACCGCGCTCGGTCTGTCGCATAGTGTGTCCTCGCGGAACGTGAACGGAATGCCATGGCCGCCGACCCCCGCGGAACTCCTGCTCGTTATGGGAGTAGTGGGCCTGTCCCTGAACCGGGACGGGCGGTTGCACCGAGTGAGGAGTGGATGTGGGGGAAGTGGCCGTCGGCGCACGTTCCGGATACGACGGGCCCGAGGACAGGGCCGACGGGGCCAGAGGTGAGAGCGTGACGGAAGAGAACACCAGCGGCGACGGTGCGTCGTCCGGCGGCGAGCCGGACCACACCGACGAGAACGGCGCCAGGCCCAGGAAGCAGCGTTCCTTCTGGAAGGAACTGCCGCTCCTCATCGGCATCGCGCTGATCCTCGCGCTGCTGATCAAGACCTTCCTGGTGCAGGCGTTCTCGATTCCGTCGGAATCGATGATGAACACCCTGAAGAAGGGCGACCGGGTCCTCGTCGACAAGCTGACGCCCTGGTTCGGCTCCGAGCCCGAGCGCGGCGAGGTCGTCGTCTTCCACGACCCGGGCGGCTGGCTGGAGACCGCGGAGACGCCCAAGCCCAACGCGATCCAGAAGTTCCTCAGCTTCATCGGCCTCATGCCGTCCGCCGAGGAGAAGGACCTCATCAAGCGGGTCATCGCCGTCGGCGGCGACACCGTCTCCTGCAAGGAGGGCGGCAAGGTCGTCCTCAACGGCAAGGAGCTCGACGAGACCGCCTACCTGTACCCCGGCTCCATGCCCTGCCAGGACTCCTTCGGCCCGATCAAGGTCCCCCAGGACCGCATCTGGGTCATGGGCGACAACCGGCAGAACTCGCTGGACTCCCGCTTCCACCAGGAGCTCCCCGGCGGCGGGACCATCGCCAACGACCAGGTCGTCGGCCGCGCCGTGGTCGTCGCCTGGCCCGTCACCCGCTGGGCGACCCTCCCCGTCCCCGAGGTCTTCGACCAGCCGGGTCTCAACCCGGTCGCGGCGGCCGTCCCGGTCGCGGCGGCGACCCCGGCCGCGGCGGCGGCCGGCTTCGCCGGAGCGATCCCGCTGGTCCTCTGGCGGCGCAAGAAGCGGGCCGCGCGGCATACCGCCGAGTAGCTTTCCGCGGGTAGGGTGCCGTCCCAGATCGTCCACGGACCTCTGGGGTGCACATGAGCGGGACCACCAAGAAGCGTGACGGCCACGGCCGGCTCGGCAGCGTGCTGTCGGGGCTGGCCGTGGCCGTCGGCTGTCTGCTCTTCCTCGGCGGCTTCGCCGGCGCGGCACTGCTCTACCGGCCGTACACCGTGCCCACCGGCTCCATGGCCCCCACCTTCGAGGGGGGCTCCAAGCTCCTCGCCCAGCGCGTCGACGGCGACGAGATCCGGCGCGGCGACGTCGTCGTCTTCAAGGACCCGCTGTGGGGAGACGCGACCATGGTCAAGCGGGTCGTCGCCGTCGGCGGGGACACCGTCGCCTGCTGCGGCGACGACGGCCGCCTCACCGTCAACGGCACCCCCATCGAAGAACCGTATCTGCGGCCCGGACCCGACGGCACCGTCCGCGCCTCCACCGAGGACTTCAACGCCACCGTCCCCGAGGACAGCCTCTTCCTCCTCGGCGACGACCGCGCCTCCTCCCTCGACTCCCGCACCCACCTGGAGGACGCCGCCCAGGGCTCCGTGCCCCGCTCCACCGTCGTCGCCCGCGTCGACGCCGTCGCCTGGCCCCTCTCCGGCGGACGCGTGGAACGCCCCGCTTCCTTCGCCGCCCTCCCCGGCGGCACCTCCACCCCCGGCCCCCTCACCCCGCTCCTGACCGCCATCGCAACCGGCGCCGCCCTCATCTTCGCCGGAGCCGCCTACGGGCCGCTGGCCAACCGGCTGGGAGCGCGGAGGAAGCCCGCGGGCGAGAAGGTGAAGGCATGACGGACGGAACGGACTCCGCTACGGGGACGGGCGCGGGCTCCTCCAACGGCGGCGGTACGGGGACGGACGCGGGCTCCTCCAACGGCGGCGGTACGGGGACGGGCGCGGGCTCCTCCATCGGCGGCGGTACGGGCTCCGCCGCCGGCGACGCCCTGCCCGACGGCCGTACCCCCGGCCACGACGCGACGCCCACCGAAGTACGGCAGGTCGCCCGGATCATCCTGCTCGACCCCGACGACCGCGTCCTCCTCATGCACGGCCACGAACCCGACGACCCCTCCGACACCTGGTGGTTCACCCCCGGCGGCGGCCTGGAGGGCGACGAGACCCGCGAACAGGCCGCCCTCCGCGAACTCGCCGAGGAGACCGGCCTCACCGACGTCGAACTCGGCCCCGTCCTCTGGCAGCGCCGCTGCTCCTTCCCCTTCGCCGGCCGCCGCTGGGACCAGGACGAGTGGTACTACCTCGCCCGCACCCGCCGCACCGGCCCCGTACCCGGCCCCCAGGCCCTCACCGAACTGGAGACCCGCAGTCTCTCCGGCCTGAGATGGTGGACCTCCGCCGAACTGTCGGTGGCCCATGAGACCGTGTACCCCATCAGGCTCGCCGAGCTGCTGCGCACGCTGCTCGACGAGGGACCCCCGAGCACGCCCGTCGTACTCGCCCCGGAAATCGTCCAAGGGGCGCCCGCGACTGGCGCACAATAGGGGGACGCACGGCTGAAGGGGAACATGCCATGAGCGCCGAGGACCTCGAGAAGTACGAGACCGAGATGGAGCTGAAGCTCTACCGGGAGTACCGCGACGTCGTCGGGCTGTTCAAATACGTGATCGAGACCGAGCGGCGCTTCTACCTCACCAACGACTACGAGATGCAGGTGCACTCGGTCCAGGGCGAGGTCTTCTTCGAGGTCAGCATGGCCGACGCCTGGGTCTGGGACATGTACCGACCGGCCAGGTTCGTCAAGCAGGTCCGCGTCCTCACCTTCAAGGACGTCAACATCGAGGAGCTCAACAAGAGCGACCTCGAACTGCCCGGCAGCTGACCCCCGCTCCACTCGCCCATGTGAGTGACGCGGTTCTCCGGGACCGCCCACTCGTCCACAGCCCCGCACACGCCCAGGACCCTTCCGTCACAGTCGGTGACGGAGGTGGTCCTCATGAACGCGACCCGAGCACTCGGACGGTACGGGGAAGAACTGGCAGCCCGCCGGCTCACCCGTACCGGCCTGCACATCCTCGCCCGCAACTGGCGCTGCGGCCGCACAGGAGAGATCGACATCGTCGCCCTGCACGGCGACACCCTCGTCATCTGCGAGGTCAAGACCCGACGCATCGGCCGCTTCGAGCACCCCATGGCCGCCGTCACCGCCGAGAAAGCCGCCCGGCTCCGGCACCTCGCCCACTGCTGGCTCGACCGCACCGGCACCCCGCCACCCGCCGGCGGCGTCCGCATCGACCTCATCGGCATCGTCCTGCCCCGACGCGGCGCCCCCGTCCTCACCCACGCCCAGGGGGTGGCCTGATGGGATTCGCCCGCACCTGCTCCGTCGCCCTCGTCGGCGTCGAAGGCGTCGTCGTCGAGGTCCAGGCCGACCTCGAACCGGGCGTCGCCGCCTTCACCCTCGTCGGCCTCCCCGACAAGAGCCTCAGCGAGAGCCGCGACCGCGTCCGTGCCGCCGTCGTCAACTCCGGCGCCGAATGGCCCCAGAAGAAACTCACCGTCGGACTCAGCCCCGCCTCCGTCCCGAAGAGCGGTTCGAGCTTCGACCTCGCCGTCGCCGCGGCCGTCCTCGCCGCGGCCGAACGCATCGACCCCCGCTCCGTCGCCGACCTCGTCCTCATCGGCGAACTCGGCCTCGACGGCCGAGTCCGCCCCGTCCGCGGCATCCTCCCCGCCGTCCTCGCCGCCGCCGACGCCGGCTACCACCAGGTCGTCGTCCCCGAACAGACCGCCGGCGAGGCATCCCTCGTCCCCGGCGTCTCCGTCCTCGGCATCCGCACCCTCCGCCAGCTCATCGCCGTCCTCACCGACGAACCCGTCCCCGACGAAGACCCCATCGAACAAGGCCGGCCCGACGCCATGCTCGCCGGACTCCTCGTCCCCGGCGCCGGCATCGGCACCGGACTCGCCCCCGACCCCGGCGAAGGCCCCGACCTCGCCGACGTCGCCGGCCAGCACACCGCCCGCCGCGCCCTGGAGATCGCCGCCGCGGGCGGCCACCACCTGCTCCTCCACGGACCACCCGGCGCCGGAAAGACCATGCTCGCCGAACGACTCCCCGGCATCCTCCCGCCCCTGAACCGGCAGGAATCCCTCGAAGTCACCGCCGTCCACTCCGTCGCCGGCATCCTCCCGCCCGGCGAACCCCTCGTCCGCCGCGCCCCCTACTGCGCACCCCACCACTCCGCCACCATGCAGTCCCTCGTCGGAGGCGGAAACGGCATCCCCCGGCCCGGAGCCGTCTCCCTCGCCCACCGAGGCGTCCTCTTCCTGGACGAAGCCCCCGAGTTCTCCACGAAAGCCCTCGACGCCCTCCGCCAGCCCCTCGAATCCGGACACGTCGTCATCGCCCGCACCGCCGGCGTCGTCCGGCTCCCCGCCCGCTTCCTCCTCGCCCTCGCCGCCAACCCCTGCCCCTGCGGCCGCCACACCCTCCACGGCGCCGGCTGCGAATGCCCGCCCTCCGTCATCCGCCGCTACCAGGCCCGCCTCTCCGGCCCCCTCCTCGACCGCGTCGACCTCCGCGTCGGAGCCGAACCCGTCACCCGCGCCGACCTCCTCGGCCACGGCGGCCGAGGCGAATCCACCGCCACCGTCGCCGACCGCGTCCGCGAAGCCCGCGCCCGCACCACCGCCCGCCTCACCGGCACCCCCTGGACCCTCAACAGCGAGATCCCCGGCCACGAACTCCGCACCCGCTACCTCGCCGCCCCCGGAGCCCTCGCCCACGCCGAACGCGACATCGAACGAGGACTCCTCACCGCCCGCGGCCTCGACCGCGTCCTCCGCGTCGCCTGGACCATCGCCGACCTCGCCGGACACGACCGCCCCGGCCACGACGACATCGCCCACGCCCTCGAACTCCGCACCGGCATCACCCGAGGCGTCCCCCTCACCACCGGAGACCGCCCATGACCCCCCACCGGCCCACCCCCACCCCCGGCCCCCACCCCGACGCCGAACGCCTCGCCCGCGCCGCCCTCACCCGCATCGTCGAACCCGGCGACGAACACGCCGGCAACGCCCTGCGCACCCACGGCGCCACCGGCCTCCTCGCCCTCCTCCGCGACCCCCGCGAACCCCCGCTCCCCGGCACCCCCACCCGCCGCCTCGCCGGCTGGCGCCACCGCGCCCGCACCACCACACCCGAAGCCGACCTCGACCACATCACCCGGCTCGGCGGCCGCTTCCTCGTCCCCGGCGACCCCGACTGGCCCACCCAGCTCGACGACCTCGGCGCCGCCCGCCCCGTCGGCCTCTGGACCCGAGGCCCCGCCTCCCTCCGCACCTGGGCCCTCCGCTCCGTCGCCCTCGTCGGCGCCCGCGCCTGCACCCCCTACGGCGCCCACACCGCCGCCGACCTCGCCACCGGCCTCAGCCGCCACGGCTGGATCGTCGTCTCCGGCGCCGCCTACGGCATCGACGGCGCCGCCCACCGCGGCGCCCTCGCCGCCGGCGGAGCCACCGCCGCCGTCCTCGCCAGCGGCGTCGACACCCCCTACCCCCGAGGCCACGGCGGACTCCTCGACCGCATCGCCCACCAAGGACTCCTCATCGGCGAACTCCCACCCGGCAGCCACCCCACCCCCAGCCGCTTCATCCTCCGCAACCGCGTCATCGCCGCCCTCACCCGCGGCACCGTCGTCGTCGAAGCCCAGCACCGCAGCGGCTCCCTCGTCACCGCCCGCGCAGCCATCCGCCTCGGCCGCCACACCATGGGCGTCCCCGGCCCCGTCACCAGCGCCCTCTCCGCCGGCGTCCACGAACTCCTCCGCGACGGCGCCACCCTCGTCACCGACGCCGACGAGATCGTCGAACTCGTCGGCGCCATCGGCGACCTCGCCCCCGCCCGCCGAGGCCCCGTCCTGCCTCGCGACCTCCTCCACCCCGCCACCGCCCAGGTCCTCGAAGCCCTCCCCGCCCACCCGCCCGCCCCCACCACGGAGATCGCCCGCCGCGCCGGCACCACACCCGACGACGCCCTCGCCCGGCTGTACGAACTCCACGCCCTCGGTCACGCCGAGCGCGACGGCGACGGATGGAGGTTGACGAACAACGGCAAGCCGGTGTCGAACGCGCGGCGAGGCGGTCCTTGACCTGGCGCATTCGGGTGAAAAGGTGAAGCCGATGAGGAACCGAGTTCTCTCGGCCGCACCCGTCGGGCCGACGCGCGCCACGGCCCCGCTTCGAAGATGTGGCCGACCGTGTCCCCCCGGACCGGCGCGATCCGCTCCCGTTCGCTCACCGCGACACCGCACTCACGCTACGCTCACCAGGATTCCCCACAGGACACCCAGACCGACGCACCCGACAGCAGAACGGCTCAAGGCAACGCATGCCCCAGCACACCTCCGGGTCTGACCGCGCTGCGGTGCCCCCCGCGGCCCGGGGCACCGTGCGGCCACCCGCGCCGACCTCCCTCGACGAGCTGTGGCGCTCGTACAAGACCACCGGGGACGAGCGGCTGCGGGAACAGCTGATCCTGCACTACTCGCCGCTCGTCAAGTACGTCGCAGGACGCGTCAGCGTCGGTCTGCCGTCCAACGTCGAACAGGCGGACTTCGTCTCCTCCGGGGTGTTCGGCCTCATCGACGCCATCGAGAAGTTCGACGTCGAGCGCGCCATCAAGTTCGAGACCTACGCCATCACCCGCATCCGCGGCGCGATGATCGACGAACTCCGTGCCCTCGACTGGATCCCCCGCTCCGTGCGCCAGAAGGCCCGCAACGTCGAGCGCGCCTACGCCACCCTGGAAGCTCAGCTCCGCCGCACCCCCAGCGAGAGCGAGGTCGCCGCCGAACTCGGCATCCAGCTGGAGGAACTGCACGCCGTCTTCAGCCAGTTGTCCCTGGCCAACGTCGTCGCCCTCGAAGAGCTCCTCCACGTCGGAGGCGAGGGCGACCGCCTCTCCCTCATGGACACCCTGGAGGACACGGCCGCCGACAACCCCGTCGAGGTCGCCGAGGACCGCGAACTGCGCCGGCTCCTCGCCCGCGCCATCAACACCCTCCCCGAGCGGGAGAAGACCGTCGTCACGCTCTACTACTACGAGGGCCTGACCCTCGCCGAGATCGGCCACGTCCTCGGCGTCACCGAGAGCCGCGTCAGCCAGATCCACACCAAGTCCGTCCTCCAGCTTCGCGCCAAGCTTGCCGACGTCGGGCGCTGACCCCGCCCGACCGGTCGTACAGTGGAGCCGTGCCCAGGATTCGAGCGGCCTCCGTGGCCGAGCACCGGACCATGCAGCGCGGCGCCCTGCTGGACGCCGCGCGATCCCTGCTGTCCGAGGGCGGGACGGAGGCGCTGACCTTCCCCGCGCTCGCCGAGCGCACCGGTCTCGCGCGCTCGTCGGTCTACGAGTACTTCCGCTCCCGCGCCGCCGTCGTCGAGGAACTCTGCGCGGTCGACTTCCCCGTCTGGGCCGCCGAGGTCGAACTCGCCATGGCCGGCGAGGACACCCCCGAGGCCAAGGTCGCCGCCTACGTCCGCACCCAGCTCGACCTCGTCGGCGACCGCCGCCACCGCGCCGTCGTCGCCATCTCCGCCGGCGAGCTCGACGACGGCGCCCGCGAGAAGATCCGCGCGGCCCACGGCGGCCTCGTCGCCATGGTCGTCGAAGCCCTCGCCGACCTCGGCATGACCGAACCCCGCCTCGGCGCCATGCTCCTCCAGGGCGTCGTCGACGCGGCCGTCCGCCGCATCGAACTCGGCGCCGCCGAGGACCCCGACCGCATCGCCGAAGCCGCCGTCACCATGGCCCTCCACGGCGTCACGGGCCCCACGACCTGACGGAACCGCGAGCCCTGCGGACGATCCAGGGGGCCTTCCCCCCCCGCCCCCTCCCCCCCCCGCCCCACCCACCCCCACCCACCCCCCCGCGCGCCCGTGGGCAGGGGTCACCTCGTCAAGGGCAGCAGTCGTGACGGTGTCCTCCTCAGGAGGGTCAGGGGGTCGAGGTAGAGGTCGCCCCGGAGGAGGCCCCAGTGGAGGCAGGCGCGGGGGCAGTGGGCGCCGGGGGCCACGCGGGCGAGGGGGTCTCCGGCGCGGACGCGGGTGCCGGCGGGGACGAGGGGGGTGACGGGGGTGAAGGTGGTGCGGAGCGGGGGTGCGCCGGTGCCGGGGAGGGTGAGGGTGAGGACGCCTCGCCCGCCGACGGGGCCGGCGAAGGTGACGGTGCCGGCGGCGGGGGCGTGGACGGTGGCGCCTTCGGGGGCGGCGAGGTCGATGCCCCGGTGGCCGGCGGCGTAGGGGCCCGCGGGGGGTTGCCAGGGGCGGAGGATCTCGGGGGCGGGCGGGCCGAGGGGCCACCAGAGGGCCAGGGCGAGGAGGAGCGTCGTCGTGTGCATGGGACGAGGGTGTCCGGTGCGTACCGACGGTGACCGGGGCGGGCGTTTTCTGTGGACGGGCGGGCGGCTGTGGACAGTGCCGTCACCCGGCGCTCCAGGGTTCCCGTACACTTCCTATGGCGACCCGGGTCACCGGGTCGACTTCGCACGCCCCGCCACTCGTCTCGCTGAGCGCGGTGGCAGCGCCTTTCGGTCCTTCGTGGCACGGCGCGCCGGGGCGTCAGGAACACAACCGAGAAACCCAAGGAGATGGCCATGGCCGTCGTCACGATGCGGGAGCTGCTGGAGAGCGGCGTCCACTTCGGTCACCAGACCCGTCGCTGGAACCCGAAGATGAAGCGCTTCATCTTCACCGAGCGCAACGGCATCTACATCATCGACCTGCTCCAGTCGCTGTCGTACATCGACCGCGCCTTCGAGTTCGTCAAGGAGACGGTCGCCCACGGTGGCTCCGTCATGTTCGTCGGTACGAAGAAGCAGGCCCAGGAGGCCATCGCCGAGCAGGCGACGCGTGTCGGCATGCCGTACGTCAACCAGCGTTGGCTCGGTGGCATGCTCACCAACTTCTCGACCGTCTACAAGCGTCTGCAGCGCCTCAAGGAGCTCGAGCAGATCGACTTCGAGGACGTCGCGGCCTCGGGTCTCACCAAGAAGGAGCTCCTGGTCCTCTCGCGCGAGAAGGCCAAGCTGGAGAAGACCCTCGGTGGTATCCGTGAGATGCAGAAGGTGCCCAGCGCCGTCTGGATCGTGGACACCAAGAAGGAGCACATCGCCGTCGGCGAGGCTCGCAAGCTCAACATCCCGGTCGTCGCGATCCTCGACACCAACTGCGACCCCGACGAGGTCGACTACAAGATCCCGGGCAACGACGACGCGATCCGCTCCGTCACCCTGCTCACCCGCGTGATCGCCGACGCCGTCGCCGAGGGCCTCATCGCCCGTTCCGGTGCCGCGACCGGTGACTCGAAGCCGGGCGAGAAGGCCGCCGGCGAGCCGCTCGCCGAGTGGGAGCGCGACCTGCTCGAGGGCGAGAAGAAGGCCGACGAGGCCGGCGCCGAGGTCCAGACCTCCGCCGAGACCGAGAAGGCCGTCGAGGCCGAGGCTCCGGCCGAGGCCGAGGCTGAGGCTCCGGCCGAGCAGGCCTGACCCTTCCGCACTCCGGAACACCACGGAGGTGACGGCGGGGGCCCATGAAGCCCCCGCCGTCCCGCCGTAGATCTTCGTAGATCTTTCTGACTTCGAGAGAGAAACAGACTCATGGCGAACTACACCGCCGCTGACGTCAAGAAGCTCCGTGAGCTCACCGGCGCCGGCATGATGGACTGCAAGAAGGCCCTCGAGGAGGCCGGCGGCGATGTCGACAAGGCCGTAGAGGCCCTGCGCATCAAGGGCCAGAAGGGTGTCGCCAAGCGTGAGGGCCGCTCCGCCGAGAACGGCGCCGTGGTCTCCCTCATCGCTGACGACAACACCTCCGGCGTCATCGTCGAGCTGAAGTGCGAGACGGACTTCGTCGCCAAGGGTGACAAGTTCCTCGCCGTCGCCGACGCCCTCGCCGCTCACGTCGCCGCCACCAAGCCGGCCGACATCGAGGCCCTGCTCGCCTCCGAGATCGAGGCCGGCAAGACCGTGCAGGCGTTCGTGGACGAGGCCAACGCCAACCTCGGCGAGAAGATCGTCCTCGACCGCTTCGCCGCCTACGCCGACGGCTACGTCGCCGCGTACATGCACCGCACCATGCCGGACCTCCCGCCGCAGATCGGCGTTCTCGTCGAGCTCGACAAGGAGGACGCCGCGGTCGCCAAGGGTGTCGCGCAGCACATCGCCGCCTTCGCGCCGAAGTACCTCACCCGTGAGGACGTCCCGGCCGAGGTCGTCGAGTCCGAGCGTCGCATCGCCGAGGAGACCACCCGCGCCGAGGGCAAGCCCGAGGCCGCGATCGCCAAGATCGTCGAGGGTCGCGTCAACGGCTTCTTCAAGGACGCCACGCTGCTCGGCCAGCCGTACGCCCTGGACAACAAGAAGTCCGTCCAGCAGATCCTGGACGAGGCCGGTGTCACCCTGAAGCGCTTCAGCCGCATCAAGGTCGGCATCTGAGTCCTTCGCCCACGCGACGGACAACAGACCCGGGTAGGGTCTGAGACAGTCGTCCCGCCCCGCGCGGGACGACCGCAGATGTGACGAGGAGGCCATTGCCGTACGGGAAACCCACGAGGACCCAGGGCAATGGCCTTCTTCGTATGTGCACGAGGAGATCTCCATGAATCAGGGCGCCGTACAGGGCGACGACGACAACAGCGGCAAGAAGCTCGGCCGCTACATGCTGAAGCTGTCCGGGGAAGCCTTCTCCGGCGGTACCGGTCTCGGTGTCGACCCCGACGTCGTGCACGCCATCGCGCGTGAGATCGCGGCCGTCGTCCGAGACGGCGCCCAGATCGCGATCGTGATCGGCGGCGGCAACTTCTTCCGTGGCGCGGAGCTCCAGCAGCGCGGCATGGACCGGGCCCGCTCCGACTACATGGGCATGCTCGGCACCGTGATGAACTGCCTCGCCCTCCAGGACTTCCTGGAGAAGGAGGGCATCGACTCGCGCGTCCAGACGGCCATCACCATGGGCCAGGTCGCCGAGCCGTACATCCCGCTGCGCGCCGTGCGCCACCTGGAGAAGGGCCGCGTGGTCATCTTCGGCGCCGGCATGGGCATGCCGTACTTCTCCACGGACACCACCGCCGCCCAGCGTGCTCTGGAGATCGACGCCGAGGCCCTGCTCATGGGCAAGAACGGCGTGGACGGCGTCTACGACTCCGACCCGAAGACCAACCCCGGTGCGGTGAAGTTCGACGCCCTGGAGTACGGCGAGGTCATCACCCGCGACCTCAAGGTCGCCGACGCCACCGCCATCACCCTGTGCCGCGACAACAAGCTCCCGATCCTCGTCTTCGAACTGCTCGCCGAGGGCAATATCGCGCGCGCCGTGACGGGTGAGAAGATCGGCACACTCGTGAGCGACCAGGGCACCCGGGCCTGAGGCCCGACCCAGCCGGGAACCGCCCCGCACGGGGCTGGACGACAGCCCTGCCGGTCGTACACCGTGCAGGACACAACGCGACGACACGCAGGAGCAAGTGGTGATCGAAGAGACCCTCCTCGAGGCCGAGGAGAAGATGGAGAAGGCCGTCGTGGTCGCGAAGGAGGACTTCGCCGCGATCCGCACCGGCCGTGCGCACCCGGCGATGTTCAACAAGATCGTGGCCGACTACTACGGTGCCATCACCCCCATCAACCAGCTGGCCTCGTTCTCGGTGCCGGAGCCGCGCATGGCCGTGGTGACCCCGTTCGACAAGAGCGCGCTGCGCAACATCGAGCAGGCCATCCGCGACTCGGACCTCGGCGTCAACCCGAGCAACGACGGCAACATCATCCGTGTGGTCTTCCCGGAGCTGACCGAGGAGCGCCGCAAGGAGTACATCAAGGTCGCCAAGGGCAAGGCCGAGGACTCCAAGATCTCGATCCGCTCCGTGCGCCGCAAGGCCAAGGAGACCATCGACAAGCTCGTCAAGGACGGCGAGGTCGGTGAGGACGAGGGCCGCCGCGCGGAGAAGGAGCTCGACGACACCACCGCGAAGTACGTCGCGCAGGTGGACGAGCTGCTGAAGCACAAGGAAGCCGAGCTCCTCGAGGTCTGATGAACGACTCATCCTGGGGGGCGCCGGCGGCCGGTTCAGGTCCCGGCGGACCCCACCAGGGGCCTGCCCCGGCGGGTCCCGCCCACGATCGGCACCAGGCGGCGCAGACTCGCCCCATGCCCATCGTGCCCGACGTACCCGCCGGCGGATTCCAGGACGGACACGGACGGGGGGCCGCTCACCAGCGCGGTCCCCTGTTCCGTGACGAGCAGCCGCACGAGCACCCGCAGGAGCCCATGCCCAGCCCCGCCCCGCCTCCTCCGCCTTCCACGGCCCCCGCGCCGCGGCAGAAGAAGAGCGCGGGCCGGGACCTGGGCGCGGCCATAGGGGTCGGCGTCGGCCTCGGGGCCGTGATCATCGCGTCGCTGTACATCTGGCCGCCGGCGTTCGTCGGCGTCGTGGCGGTCGCGGTGGTCGTCGGTCTGTGGGAGCTCACCTCCCGCCTCCAGGAGCGCAAGGGGATCAAGGCGCCCCTGGTGCCGCTGGCGGTCGGCGGCGCGGCCATGGTCGTCGCCGGGTACGTGCGGGGCCCCGAGGGCGCCTGGGTCGCGATGGCCCTGACGGCGCTCGCGGTGCTCGTCTGGCGGATGACGGAACCCCCCGAGGGGTATCTGAAGGACGTCACGGCGGGCGTCTTCGCCGCGTTCTACGTGCCGTTCCTGGCGACGTTCGTGGCGATGCTGCTGACCGCCGACGACGGGCCGGGGCGGGTGCTGACCTTCCTGCTGCTCACGGTGGTCAGCGACACCGGGGCGTACGCGGTCGGCTGGCGGTTCGGCAAGCACAAGCTGGCGCCGCGGATCAGCCCCGGCAAGACCCGCGAGGGGCTGTTCGGCGCGGTGGCCTTCGCGATGGCGGCCGGCGCGCTGTGCATGCAGTTCCTCATCGACGACGGCTCCTGGTGGCAGGGTCTGATCCTCGGCCTGGCGGTGGCGGCGAGCGCGACGCTCGGCGACCTCGGCGAGTCGATGATCAAGCGGGACCTCGGCATCAAGGACATGGGGACGCTGCTCCCCGGTCACGGCGGCATCATGGACCGGCTGGACTCGCTCCTGCCGACGGCGCCCGTGGTGTGGCTGCTGCTGGCGCTGTTCGTGGGCACGGGCTGAGCGGTCACGGCGGCGGCGCCTTCCGGCGGCACCGGACGGCCGGCCGGCCGCCGGAGCTCTTCGTCGGAACGGGTTGACGGACAGCGGGTACTCTGGAAGGGCTCGGGGCGTGCGCCCCGGGCCCTTTCGTCGTCCTCGCCACCGCGGGGACGGTCCAGTGAGGTCGCTCCGGCACCGCCGTGCCGCGCTCCCCGCCGTCGCGGGACGTCCGACCTCGTGCCTGTTTGAGGAGAGACGCCGCCGTGGCTCGTCCGGCCCCCGGAGAACTCACTTTCGTCGCCCCGCGCGGAGCCAAGAAGCCGCCGCGGCACCTCGCCGACCTGACGCCCGCCGAGCGGAAGGAGGCCGTCGCCGCGATCGGCGAGAAGCCCTTCCGCGCGAAGCAGCTGTCGACGCACTACTTCTCCCGGTACGCGCACGACCCCGCCGCGTGGACCGACATCCCGGCCGCCGCGCGGGAGAAGCTCGCCGGTGAGCTGCTGCCCGACCTGATGTCGGTGGTGCGGCACATCTCGTGCGACGACGACACCACCCGCAAGACGCTGTGGCGGCTGCACGACGGCACGCTCGTCGAGTCGGTGCTCATGCGCTACCCGGACCGGGTGACGATGTGCATCTCCTCGCAGGCCGGCTGCGGCATGAACTGTCCGTTCTGCGCGACCGGTCAGGCCGGTCTCGACCGGAACCTGTCGACCGCCGAGATCGTGCACCAGATCGTCGACGGCATGCGCGCGCTGCGTGACGGCGAGGTGCCCGGCGGGCCCGCGCGGCTGTCGAACATCGTCTTCATGGGCATGGGCGAGCCGCTCGCCAACTACAAGCGGGTCGTCGGAGCCATCCGCCGGCTGACCGACCCCGAGCCGGACGGCCTGGGGCTTTCCCAGCGCGGCATCACCGTGTCCACGGTGGGTCTGGTGCCGGCCATGCTCCGCTTCGCCGACGAGGGCTTCAAGTGCCGGCTCGCGGTCTCGCTGCACGCCCCCGACGACGAGCTGCGGGACACGCTGGTGCCGGTGAACACGCGCTGGAAGGTGCGGGAGGTGCTGGACGCGGCCTGGGAGTACGCGGAGAAGTCCGGCCGCCGGATCTCCATCGAGTACGCCCTCATCCGGGACATCAACGACCAGGCGTGGCGCGGTGACCTGCTGGGCAAGCTGCTGAAGGGCAAGCGGGTGCACGTCAACCTCATCCCGCTGAATCCGACGCCGGGCTCGAAGTGGACCGCCTCCCGCCCGGAGGACGAGAAGGCGTTCGTCGACGCGATCGCCCGCCATGGCGTGCCGGTGACCGTCCGCGACACCCGGGGCCAGGAGATCGACGGTGCCTGTGGACAGCTCGCGGCCTCCGAACGCTGACCTTGTACCCTGTGCTCGAACACACCTGCATATTCCGACAGGGGAGCGCCACAGCGCTGAGAGTGCGGTAACCGTAGACCGCAGACCCTCTGAACCTCGCCCAGGTCATTCTGGGTAGGAAGTTCGGTCGTAACTCGAGCTGTTGCGCCCTGCCCGCGTCCGGTCTCCCGGACGCGGGCAGGGCCGCGTCTCTTCCTGGTCCCACCCAGGAGGACAACACATGCACACCAAGAAGGCAGCCGCCGTCGCGCTGGCCGCGGCGTTCGGCGTCACGAGCCTCGCCGCCTGCTCCACCGAGGACATCCGCGGGGCCGCGGGCAAGACCGGGACGCCCGCGCCGAAGTCCGTGACCCTGGTGAGCCACGACTCCTTCAACGCCTCCAAGGAGGTGCTGGCGGAGTTCACGAAGCAGACCGGCTTCACCGTGAAGGTGCTGAAGGCCGGCGACGCGGGCGAGGCCGTCAACAAGGAGATCCTCACCAAGGGGTCCCCGCAGGGCGACGTCTTCTTCGGCGTCGACAACACGCTGCTCTCCCGCGCCCTCGACAACGGCATCTTCGAGACGTACGAGGCGAAGGGCCTGGACCGGATCCCGGAGACCTTCCGGCTCGACAAGCGCGTCACGCCGATCGACACCGGCGACATCTGCGTGAACTACGACAAGAAGTACTTCGCGGACAAGAAGCTGGCGCCGCCGCAGACCTTCGACGACCTGGCGAAGCCGGAGTACAAGGACCTGCTCGTGGTGGAGAACCCGGAGCGGTCCTCCCCGGGCCTCGGCTTCCTCCTCGGTACGGTCGCGCAGTACGGCGACGACGGCTGGCAGGACTACTGGTCGAAGCTGAAGGCCAACGGCGTGAAGACCGTCGACAGCTGGGAGCTCGCCTACAACCAGGAGTTCTCCGGCTCGGCCGGCGGCAAGGAGGCCAAGGGCGACCGTCCGCTGGTCGTCTCCTACGCCTCCAGCCCGCCGGTCGAGGTGCTGTACGCGGAGCCGCAGCCGAAGGAGGCGCCCACCGGGGTGTCCACCGGCACCTGCTTCCGGCAGATCGAGTTCGCGGGCCTGCTGCACGGGGCGAAGAACCCCGAGGGCGGCAAGGCGCTCATCGACTTCCTGATCTCGAAGAAGTTCCAGGAGGACATGCCGCTCCAGATGTTCGTGAACCCGGTGGCGAAGGACGCGGTCCTGCCGGAGCTGTTCACGCGGCACGGCGTGGTCGTCGAGAAGCCGCGGACGATGGCGCCGGAGAAGATCGCCGAGAAGCGTGAGGCGTGGATCCAGCAGTGGTCGTCGCTCCTCAAGTGAGGCGTGACCGCAGGGGGAGCGCGGCGCGGCTCGGCCTGATGGCCCTGCCCGTCGCGTTCTTCGCGGTCTTCTTCGCCTGGCCCGTCGTGTCGATCGTCGAGCGCGGGCTGCGGCCCGGCGGCGCCTGGGACCTGGGCGTGATCGGGACGACCCTGGGCCGGTCCGACATCCTCGGCGTGCTCGGCTTCACCGTGTGGCAGGCGGCCGCCTCCACGGGGCTCACGCTGCTGGTGGCGCTGCCGGGGGCGTACGTCTTCGCCCGCTTCGACTTTCCCGGGAAGGGCGTGCTGCGGGCGGTCGTCACCGTGCCGTTCGTGCTGCCCACGGTGCTGGTCGGCACGGCGTTCCTGGCCCTGGTGGGGCGGGGCGGCCTCACCGACGAGCTGTGGGGGCTGCGGCTCGACACGACGGTGTGGGCGATCCTCCTCGCGCACGTCTTCTTCAACTACGCGGTCGTCGTGCGGACGGTCGGCGGGCTGTGGGCGCAGCTCGATCCGCGCCAGGAGGAGGCCGCCCGGGTGCTCGGCGCGTCCCGGTGGCGGGCGTGGCGGGCGGTGACGCTGCCGGCGCTGGTGCCGGCGGTGTCGGCGGCGGCGCTGATGGTCTTCCTCTTCACCTTCACCTCGTTCGGCGTCGTGCAGATCCTCGGCGGGGACGCGTACACGACGCTGGAGGCGGAGATCTACCGGCAGACGGCCCGGCTGCTCGACCTGCGGACGGCGGCGGTGCTGACGCTGGTGCAGTTCGTGGCGGTGGGGGCGATCCTCGCCGTGCACGCCCGGACGGTGCGGAGGCGGGAGACGGCGCTGCGGCTGGTCCCGCCGGAGCTGACCGCGCGCAGGCCGCGCGGGGCCGGGCAGTGGGTTCTGCTGGCCGGGGTGCTGGTGTCGGTGGCGGTGCTGATCCTGCTGCCGCTCGGGGTGCTGGTGGAGCGTTCCTTCGCCACGCCGGAGGGGTACGGGCTGCGCTACTACCGGGCGCTGGGCTCGCTCGACGAGGCGGGTACGTTCCTGGTGCCGCCGCTGGAGGCGGTGGGGAACTCGCTGCGGTACGCGGTCGCGGCCACGGCCATCGCGGTGGTGATCGGCGGGCTCGCGGCGGCGGCGCTGACCAGGCGGGCGGGGCGGCTGGTGCGGGGCTTCGACGCGCTGCTGATGCTGCCGCTCGGGGTGTCGGCGGTCACCGTGGGTTTCGGGTTCCTGATCACTCTCGACGAGCCGCCGTTCGATCTGCGGGCCAGCTGGATCCTGGTGCCGCTGGCGCAGGCGCTGGTCGGTGTGCCGTTCGTGGTGCGGACGATGCTGCCGGTGCTGCGGGCGGTGGACGAGCGGCTGCGGGAGGCGGCGGCCGTGCTGGGGGCGTCGCCGTGGCGGGCCTGGCGGGAGGTGGACCTGCCGCTGGTGCGGCGGGCGCTGCTGATCGCGGCCGGGTTCGCGTTCGCGGTGTCGCTGGGCGAGTTCGGCGCGACCGTCTTCATCGCCCGGCCCGACAGTCCGACGCTGCCGGTCGCGGTGGCGCGGCTGCTCGGCCGGCCGGGCGAGCTCAACTACGGGCAGGCGATGGCCCTGTCGACGATTCTGATGGTGGTGTGCGCGGTCTCCCTGCTGCTGCTGGAGCGGCTGCGGACCGACCGGACCACCGGGGAGTTCTGATGCTGACCCTTGAGGGAGCGACGGTACGGTTCGGGGCGCGCGCGGTCCTCGACGCGGTGGACCTGGAGGTCGGCGAGCACGAGATCGTGTGCGTGCTGGGGCCGAGCGGGTCCGGGAAGTCGACGCTGCTGCGGGCGGTCGCGGGGCTCCAGGCGCTGGACGCGGGGCGGGTGCTGCTGGGCGGGGCCGACCAGGCGGGGGTGCCGGTGCACCGGCGGGGGGTGGGGCTGATGTTCCAGGACCACCAGCTGTTCCCGCAGCGGGACGTCGCCGGCAACGTGGCCTTCGGGCTCCGGATGCGCGGGGTGGCGAAGGACGAGCGGGCCGGTCGGGTGGCGGAGCTGCTCGACCTGGTGGGTCTGCCGGGGGCCGGGGGCCGGTCGGTCGCCGCGCTGTCGGGCGGCGAGCAGCAGCGGGTGGCGCTGGCGCGGGCGCTGGCGCCGAGGCCCCGGCTGCTGATGCTGGACGAGCCGCTGGGGCAGCTGGACCGGGGGCTGCGGGAGCGGCTCGTGGTGGAGCTGCGGTCGTTGTTCGGGCGGCTGGGGACGACGGTCCTGGCGGTCACCCACGACCAGGGGGAGGCGTTCGCGCTCGCGGACCGGGTGGTGGTGATGCGGGACGGGCGGATCGTGCGGTCGGGCACGCCGGTGGAGGTGTGGCAGCGGCCGGGTTCGGAGTTCGTGGCCCGCTTCCTCGGCTTCGAGAACGTGGTGGCGGCGACCGTGCGGGGCACGGTCGCGGAGACCGTGTGGGGCCGGGTCCCGGTGCCGGAGGGCGCGCCGTCGGGCGAGCGGACGCTGCTGGTGCGCCCGGCGGGCGTCCGGCCGGCGGCGGACGGCGCGGGCCTGGCCTGCCGGGTCGAGTCCCGCACCTTCCGGGGCCATCACGTGTCGGTCGTGCTGCGTCCGGCGGACGGGCCGCCGCTGGAGGCGGAGTTCCCGCTGCGGGAGGTGCCGGAGGTGGGCGCGGAGGTGGCGGTGGCGTTCCGCCCGGAGGACGTGGTGGTGCTGGACGGGGACGGTCGCGGCGGCTCGTAGGGCTCGTGGGGCTCGTGGGGCTTGTGGGGCTGTGTCCCCGCCTACGCGGCCGCGAGGCGTTCGAGGGCGGCCGGGGCGTCGTCTACGGAGTCGACCAGGGCGATCCGGGCGGCCATCGGGCGGCCCTCCGCGAGCCGTTCCAGGAGGGGCCAGGCGGGGAAGCGGTCGGTCCAGTGGGCGCGGTCGACGAGGACCATGGGAGTGGGGGTGCCGAGGGAGCCGTAGTAGTTCGACGTGGCGTCGTCGAAGATCTCCTGGACGGTGCCGGCGGCGCCGGGGAGGAAGACGACGCCGGCGGTGGAGCGGGCGAGGAGTCCGTCCTCGCGGAGCGCGTTGGCGAAGTACTTGGCGATGTGCCCGGCGAAGGCGTTGGGCGGTTCGTGGCCGTAGAACCAGGTGGGGAGGGAGACCGAGTCGCCGCCGCCCGGCAGCAGCTCCCGTACGGCGAAGGCGGCGCGGGCCCACTCCGTCACCGAGGGGGTGAAGGAGGGCGTCCTCGCGAGGAGGGCGAGGGCGTCGGCGAGGGCGGTGTCGGCGAGGGGGGCGGTGTAGGCGCCGAGGTTGGCGGCCTCCATCGCGCCGGGTCCGCCGCCGGTCGCGACGGTGTGGCCGGTGCGGGCGAGGGCGCGGCCGAGGCGGGCGGCGCCCGCGTACGCCTCGGTGCCGCGGCCCATCGCGTGGCCGCCCATGACGCCGATGGTCCGCCGGCCGGCGAGGTGTTCGTCGAGGGCGTCGCCGACGGCGTCGTCGTGGAGCGAGCGGAGCATCGAGGAGAAGACGTCGCCGTCGGCGCGAGTGGCGCCGAACCAGGCGTAGGAGCGGGCGTCGGGGGTGCGCGCGTAGCCGCCGTCGCCGGTGACCCCGTCGTACAGCTCGCCGGGGGTGTAGAGGCGGTTGCGGTACGGGTCGAAGGGGAGGTCGGGGACGGGCGGGAAGACCAGCGCCCCGTCGGCGCGCACCTTGGCCGCCGCCTCCGGTTCCATGGCGCAGCCGAGGAAGACGGTGGTGGCGGTGGAGGCGGTCAGCAGGGCGAAGGTGCGGTCGGTGAGGTCGACGGACTGGATCCGCTGTCCGGCGAGGCCGCCGGGCCGGGCGAGCGACGCGTCGAACTCGTCCAGGGTGTGGATCTCGCGCTCGTGCCGTCCCGCGCTCCCGGCGTCGCTCGCGCGGGGGGACCCCGGGGAGCGGGGCGGGGGTGGGGGCGTCGCCATGGGCCCACGATAGGCGGGCGGCGGCGTCCCGGCCCTCCGTACGGGACGGCCGCACGACCACGGCCGGGACCCCGTCGGGCCCCGGCCGTCGCTGGTGCGGCCCCGTGGCGGGCCGCGGGGTCAGGTGGTCAGCGGCAGGGCCGCGAGTTCGCCGATCAGCCAGGTGAGGGGCAGGAAGACGGCGAGCAGCGCTCCGGCGCGCAGCAGGGCGGCGGTGCGGAGCACGGTCGGCGGGGCGCCGAGCCGGGCCAGCGCCTCGGCGGTGTGGGCGCGGCACTGGCGGGACTCCAGGGCGGCGGTGAGCAGGGTCGCCGTGGTGCAGGCGAGGACGACGCCGGCGCCGAGGCCGGTGAGCGGTCCGAAGGCGGTGCCGCCGTCGGACGCCGCGTGGACGGTGGCGGCGGCGAGGGCGCCGGAGAGCACCGCGCCGACCACGCCGAGGGGGCGTCCGATGCGGGTGGCCTCGTCCATGAGGACGCGGCCGGCGAGGAGCCGTACGGCGCCGGGCCGGGCGGTCTGGAGGAGCCGGCCGGCCAGGTGGGTCAGGCCGGGGCCGGCCAGCGCGAGGCCGGCGGCGGTGAGGATCCAGCCGGCCAGGACGCCGCCGGGGGAGCCGTCGAAGCGGCCGGGCAGGGCGACGCCCTCGCCGCCGCCGCGGCCCGCGTACGTCTCCACGGCGAGGCCGACGGCGACCAGGGCGATGCCCCACGGGAGGCCGGTCGGGAGGGGCCGGGCGGCGCCCTCGGGGGAGGGGGTCCGGGTGCGGGGGCGCAGCGCGAGTCCGGCGGCGGTGGCGCCGGCGACGGGCACGACCGCGAGCAGGGTGAGGGCGGCGGCCAGCGGGAGCGGCTGCTCGGCGGCGAGCAAACCGGCGGCGGCCCCGTCGAAGGGGAGGCCGGTGATGTCGCCGCGCAGGTGCAGGTAGACCAGGAGGGCGGTCATGGAGCCGAGGGTGCAGGCGACGGCGGTGGAGGTGGCGGCGATGGCGGTGAGCCGGGCCGGGCCGAGGCCGAGGGAGGCCAGGCCGGGGCGGGGCCGGGTGGCGGGGTCGGTGCGGGCGACGGCGACGGCGAACTGGACGGTGGCGGCGATCGGCAGGGCGCACCAGAGCAGCCGCAGCACGGAGGCGGCGGAGTGCTCGGGGTGGCCGACGGCGTAGCCGAGCGTGCACAGGAGCAGGAAGCCCACGCCGGCCGCGGCCGCGGCGACGAGGAGCCGCCGCAGCTGGACCAGCGGGTGGGAGCCGCGGACTAGACGGAGAGCGAGCACGCGGCGACGCCCTCCGCCCCCGTGGCGGGCGGCACGCTGCCGGCCCGGCGTCCGTCGAGCAGGGCGACCGTGCGGTCGGCGAGCGCCGCGACCTCGCCGTCGTGGGTGGCGAGGAGCACGGTGATGCCGTGCGAGCGGGCGGCGGCGGTGAGGGTGCGGAGCACCTGCGCGCCGTCGGCCCGGTGCAGGGCGGCGATGGGTTCGTCGGCGAAGAGGACGGCCGGGGTGGCGGCGAGCGCGCGGGCGATGGCGACGCGCTGGCGCTGGGAGCGGGTGAGGGCGTGCGGGCGGGTGGGGCCGCAGGAGCCGATGTCGAGGCGGTCGAGCCATTCGCCGGCGGTGGTCTTCGCGGCCCGGTGGGGGACGCCGCGGAGCAGCAGCGGGAGGGCGGTGTTCTCCCAGGCGGTGAGTTCGGGGACCAGGCCGGCGTCGGGGCCGATCCAGCCGAAGCGTTCGCGGCGGAGCCGTTCGCGTCCTGCCGGGGTGAGGGTGTGGACCGGGGAGCTGTTGAACCAGACCTCGCCCTTCTGGGCGGGGAGTTCTCCGGAGAGGCAGCGCAGGAGGGTGGTCTTGCCGCTGCCGCGGGGGCCGGTCACGGCGAGGATCTCGCCCTCGCGGACGCCGACGGAGACGCCGCTGAGGGCCTCCGTGCCGCCCAGGGAGCAGTGCAGGGAACGCGCCCAGAGCACGTCGTTGTCCGGTGGGGCCATCGCGTACACCTCGATGTCGGATCCGATTCTTGCGTTCCCCCGTCCGGGGGAACGAGGGTCGGGCCTGTCGGTCACTGGGCACCGTAAGTATTCGGATCCGTTTGTACGGACAGCACGCGGCCCGGGCCGCCGCCATCCACTCGGATGGCGGCATGCCCGGGCCGTGGGGGTCACGCCGTGAGGGCGGCGTGGTGCCAGGGGGAGAAGCCCTTTAGAGCTTGGTCCACGCCTCGGTCAGCACGTTGCGCAGGATGCCCTCGATCTCGTCGAAGGTGCCCTGGTCGGCGATGAGCGGCGGGGCCAGCTGGATGACCGGGTCGCCACGGTCGTCGGCCCGGCAGTACAGGCCGTTCTCGAAGAGCGCCTTGGAGAGGAAGCCGTACAGGACGCGCTCGGTCTCCTCGTCCGTGAAGGACTCCTTGGTGACCTTGTCCTTGACGAGCTCGATGCCGTAGAAGAAGCCGTTGCCGCGGACGTCGCCGACGATCGGGAGGTCGTGCAGCTTCTTCAGGGTGTCGAAGAAGTTGCCCTCCTGGTCGAGGACGTGCTGGTTCAGGCCCTCCTTGTCGAAGATGTCCAGGTTGGCGATCGCGACCGCCGAGGACACCGGGTGGCCACCGAAGGTGTAGCCGTGGAGGAAGGTGTTGTCGCCCTTGTAGAACGGCTCGGCGATGCGGTCCGAGATGATGCAGGCGCCGATCGGGGAGTAGCCCGAGGTCATGCCCTTGGCGCAGGTGATCATGTCCGGCACGTAGCCGAACTTGTCACAGGCGAACATCGTGCCGAGGCGGCCGAAGGCGCAGATCGTCTCGTCGGAGACGAGCAGCACGTCGTACTGGTCGCAGATCTCGCGGACGCGCTGGAAGTAGCCGGGCGGCGGCGGGAAGCAGCCGCCGGCGTTCTGCACCGGCTCCAGGAAGACGGCCGCGACGGTGTCGGGGCCCTCGAAGAGGATCTGCTGCTCGATCTGGTCGGCGGCCCAGCGGCCGAAGGCCTCGGGGTCGTCGCCGTGGATCGGGGCGCGGTAGATGTTGGTGTTCGGCACCTTGTGCGCGCCGGGGACCAGCGGCTCGAAGGGAGCCTTCAGGGCCGGCAGGCCGGTGATGGACAGGGCGCCCTGCGGGGTGCCGTGGTAGGCGACCGCACGCGAGATGACCTTGTACTTGGTGTGCTTGCCCTGCAGCTTGAAGTACTGCTTGGCGAGCTTCCACGCGGTCTCGACGGCCTCGCCGCCACCGGTGGTGAAGAAGACCTTGTTGAGGTCGCCCGGAGCGTAGTCCGCGAGGCGCTCGGCGAGCTCGACGGCCTTGGGGTGCGCGTACGACCACACCGGGAAGAAGGCGAGCTCCTGGGCCTGCTTGTACGCGACCTCGGCCAGCTCCTGGCGGCCGTGACCGGCGTTGACCACGAACAGTCCCGCGAGACCGTCGAGGTAGCGCTTGCCCTTGTCGTCGAAGATGTAGGTGCCCTCACCGCGGACGATGGTGGGGACGGGGCTGTTCTCGTACGACGACATGCGGGTGAAGTGCATCCACAGGTGGTCGTAGGCGGACTTTGACAGGTCGCTGCGGGACTGGGTCACGGTTATCGGGTTCCCCACATGTAGGTCTGCTTCTTGAGCTTCAGGTAAACGAAGCTCTCGGTGGAGCGCACGCCGGGGAGCGTGCGGATCCGCTTGTTGATCACTTCCAGGAGGTGGTCGTCGTCCTCGCAGACGATCTCCACCATCAGGTCGAACGAGCCCGCGGTCATGACCACGTACTCGCACTCGGGCATCTCGGTCAGCGCTTCCGCGACCGGATCCAGGTCACCCTCGACGTGGATGCCGACCATCGCCTGTCGCCTGAGGCCCACGGTGAGCGGGTCGGTGACGGCGACGATCTGCATGACGCCCTGGTCGAGGAGCTTCTGGACGCGCTGCCGCACGGCCGCTTCGGAGAGGCCGACGGCCTTGCCGATGGCGGCGTAGGGACGGCGGCCGTCCTCCTGGAGCTGCTCGATGATCGCCAGGGAGACGGCATCGATCGTCGGGGACGAACCGGTTCCGGTTCTGGAGTCTGCGCTTCGACTGGCCACGTCCTCACTGTGCACCGAGATGGGCCGTCGCGCAACCCCAGAGCGATGTAATTCGTTGTTCAGAGCCCCTGATGTCACCGAATCCGAAGTCGGAGGGCTCCGGGGCTGTTGAAAGCGTCAGCCGAGCAAGTAGGCTGAGGTGTCTCACCCATCGGGACGCCCGCACAAGGCCGTGCGGAACAGAACGTGACAGGAGGGGTGGCAAGTGACCACCGAGCTGCGCCGGCTGCGCAACTACATCGACGGAGAGTTCCGCGACGCGGCCGACGGCCGCACCATCGAGGTGACCAACCCGGCCACCGGCGAGGTGTACGCGACCTCTCCGCTCTCCGGCCAGGCCGACGTCGACGCCGCCATGGAGGCCGCCGCGGCCGCCTTCCCCGCCTGGCGCGACACCACGCCGTCCGAGCGCCAGAAGGTGCTCCTCAAGATCGCCGACGCCTTCGAGGAGCGGGCCGAGGAGCTCATCGCCGCCGAGGTCCTCAACACCGGCAAGCCGACCGCCCTCGTCGCGAGCGAGGAGGTTCCGCCGATGGTGGACCAGATCCGCTTCTTCGCGGGTGCCGCCCGTCTGCTCGAGGGCCGCTCGGCCGGCGAGTACATGGAGGGCATGACCTCCATCATCCGCCGCGAGCCCGTCGGCGTCTGCGCCCAGGTCGCGCCGTGGAACTACCCGATGATGATGGCCGTGTGGAAGTTCGCCCCGGCCCTCGCCGCGGGCAACACGGTCGTCCTCAAGCCCTCGGACACCACCCCCGCCTCCACCGTCCTGATGGCCGAGATCATCGGCGCGATCGTCCCCAAGGGCGTCTTCAACGTCATCTGCGGCGACCGCGAGACCGGCCGCGCCATGGTCGAGCACCCGACCCCGGCGATGGCCTCCATCACCGGCTCCGTCCGGGCCGGCATGCAGGTCGCCGAGTCGGCGGCCAAGGACGTCAAGCGCGTCCACCTGGAGCTGGGCGGCAAGGCCCCGGTCGTCGTCTTCGAGGACACCGACATCGAGAAGGCCGTCGAGGACATCTCCGTCGCGGGCTTCTTCAACGCCGGCCAGGACTGTACGGCCGCCACCCGCGTGCTCGTCCACGAGTCCATCCACGACGAGTTCGTCGCCGCCCTCGCCAAGGCCGCCGCCGAGACGAAGACCGGCCAGCCGGACGACGAGGACGTGCTCTACGGTCCGCTCAACAACGCCAACCAGCTGAAGCAGGTCGCCGGCTTCATCGACCGCCTCCCGGCCCACGCCAAGGTCGAGTCCGGCGGCCACCGCGTCGGCGACAAGGGCTACTTCTACGCCCCGACCGTCGTCTCCGGCCTCCGGCAGGACGACGAGATCGTCCAGAACGAGGTCTTCGGCCCGGTCATCACCGTCCAGTCCTTCACGGACGAGGCCCAGGCCCTGGAGTTCGCCAACGGCGTCGAGTACGCCCTGGCCTCCTCCGTCTGGACCAAGGACCACCAGCGCGCCATGCGCATGTCCAAGTCCCTCGACTTCGGCTGCGTGTGGATCAACACCCACATCCCGCTGGTCGCCGAGATGCCGCACGGCGGCTTCAAGAAGTCCGGCTACGGCAAGGACCTCTCCGCGTACGGCTTCGAGGACTACACGCGCATCAAGCACGTCATGACCTCCCTGGGCTGACCCCCTCGGCAGCCCTCCCGCCACGGCCCCGGCACCCGTCGACCCGATGATCGACAAGGTGTCGGGGCCGTGGCGTGCCGCTCGACGGAGCGTCCATTGCGGCAGCTCACGGCCGGAGGCGATGCTTCGCGGGTGAGAGCGATAGCCAGGAACCCCATGCCGCGCCGGTCCCTCCTGCGGGGTCTCGGCGCCGCCGGAGCCGGTGGCCTCCTCGCCGCCTGCGGCGTGAAGCCCGCCTACGTCGCCGAGGACGAGCGGGCCGGCCGCGACCTGTCCGGCCGCGAGCGCAGCGTCACCTTCGCCAACTGGCCCCTCTACATCGACACCGACGACGAGGATTCGCAGAAGCGGCCGACCCTCGACGCCTTCCGGGAGCGGACCGGGATCTCCGTCCGCTACACCGAGGAGATCAACGACAACGACGAGTTCTTCGGCAAGGTCGGCCCCGCCCTCATGAACGGCCAGGCCACCGACCGCGACCTCATCGTCGTCAGCGACTGGATGGCGGCCCGCTTCGTCCGCCTCGGCTGGGTCCAGAAGATGGACCGCGCCGCCCAGACCCACGTCGCCGGCCAGCTCGACCCGCAGCTGCGCCGCCCCGCCTTCGACCCGGGCCGGCTCCACTCCGTGCCCTGGCAGTCCGGCATCACCGGCATCGCCTACAACCGCCGCAGGCTCGGCCGGGAGCTGCGCTCCACGCGCGAACTGTGGGACGCCGACCTGCGCGGCAAGGTCACCCTCCTCTCCGGCCTCGACGAGTCCATCTCCCTGCTCATGCAGGGCGACGGAGTGGACGTCACGCGCTGGACCGAGTCCGACTTCCACGCCGTCTGCGACCGGGTCGAGGAGCTGGTCCGGACGAAGCACATCCGCCGCTTCACCGGCAACGACTACATCAAGGACCTCGCCGCCGGCGACGTGCTCGCCTGCCAGGCGTACTCCGGCGACGTCATCCAGCTCCAGGCCGACAACCCCGACATCGAGTTCGTCGTCCCCGAGGAGGGCGGCGAGCTGTGGGCCGAGTCGCTGATGATCCCCAACCTCGCCCGCCACAAGGCCAACGCCGAGCGGCTGGTCGACTACTACTACGAGCCCGAGGTCGCCGCCGAGCTCGCCGCCTGGGTCAACTACGTCTGCCCGGTCCCCGCCGCCCAGGCCGTCCTCGCCGACTCCGGCGACGAGGAACTGGCCGCGCTCGCCGAGGATCCGCTGATCTTCCCGGACCGCGAGATGCGGAGCCGGCTCGCCATCGCCCGCGACATCGCCGCCTCCGAGCGCAAGGACATGGCCAAGCGCTGGAACGGGATCGTCGGCCTGTAGGAGCACCGGGACCCCCCGTTTTTGAACACGTTCAGAGCAGGCGTACGCTGTGCCCATGAGCGACACGAACGGGCCGAGAGCCCTTCTCGCGCGCATCCGCGCCTGGCTGATCTTCTTCGTCGTCTGTCTCGTCCTGAGCGGGGCCACCGCCTTCCCGCTCGTCACCGAACTCCGCTGGCTCGACTCCTCGCTGACCGGCTGGGCCGCCCCCGTCGCCGACGCCCTCCCCGGGCTCGCCGAGTGGATCCACAAGGTGGCCGGCGGGGTCGGGGCCGCCGGCACCGACGCCCCGTACCTCCTCTACGGCACCGACTGGCTGGCCTTCGCCCACCTCGTCATCGCCGTCGCCTTCTACGGGCCCTACCGCGACCCGGTCCGCAACATCTGGGTCGTCGAGTTCGGCATGATCGCCTGCGCCGGCATCATCCCCCTGGCCCTGATCTGCGGGCCCATCCGGGACATCCCCTTCTGGTGGTCGGTCATCGACATGTCCTTCGGGGTCTTCGGCATCCTGCCGCTCCTCCACGTCCGCCGCATGATCAAGCGCCTGGAGGCCGTCACGGCCACGGCGGCGGCACCGGAGGCCGTACCCGCGTAGCCGCCGCCCGGACCGCCGCCGCCACCCGGTCCAGGGGGACACCGGTCGGGACGGTCACGCCCAGCGCGGCGACCGTCCCCGCCGGACCCCGCACCGGGGCGGCCACCGTCACCTCGCCCAGCCGGAACTCCTCGGCGCAGACCGCGAGTCCCTCCGCCCGCACCCGGGCCAGCCGGGCGGCCAGCGCCCCCGGCGCGACGACGGTGTGCCGGGTGTGCCGGGCCGGCTCCGCCGGCGGGGCGGCCAGCAGCACCTGCCCGTACGCCGTCGCGTGCGGCGGCGGCCGCTCCCCGCTCACCAGGCACAGCACCCCGCCGGCCGGCGGCGCCGCGGGCACCGCCAGATCCGCGTGACCGCCGGTCCGCGCGCCCAGCGCCCGCAGCGCCGGAAGCGCCGCGTCGAGCAGCCCGCGCGGACAGGGCGCCGCCGCGCCGAGCACCCGCAGCCGGAGCCCCAGCCGGTACGTGCCGTCCGCCGTCCGCTCCAGACCGCCCCAGGCCACCAGCTCCCGCACCAGGCGCAGCGCCGTCGGCGCGGGGAGCCCCGTGCGCGCCGCGATGTCGGTGAGCCGCAGCGCCGCGGGGCCTTCGCCCTCGAAGGCGTCCAGCACCGAGAAGAGCCGTCCCGCCACGCTCTCGCCCACCCCGTCACCCCGTCTTTCACCCAGTGGAAGCCCGGACTTCCCGCCGCCGTCCGGCCCGTACGAGGCTCAACACATGAACCTCGGTCTCGCTTCCGACACCCTGCTCTCCACCACCCGGGCCGTCCGGCACCGGCTCGACCTCACCCGGCCGGTGCCCCGCGCCCTCCTGGAGGAGTGCGTCGACCTCGCCGTCCAGGCGCCCACCGGCCGCAACCGGCAGCGCTGGCACTTCGTGATCGTCACCGACCCGGAGCGCCGGGCCGTCCTCGCCGACCTGTGGCGGGCGAGCCTGGACGCGCCCGGGGCCCACCAGCCGCTGCCCGCCCGGGACGTGCGCCGGGCCGAGGTGGCGCCCGGGGTGATGGACCGGGTGTACGCGGGCGTCGGACACCTGTACCGGCACCTGCACGAGGTGCCCGCCTACGTCGTCCCCTGCGTGGAAGGGCGGACCGAAGGGCTCTCCGTCACCCACCAGGCCGGGACCTGGGGGTCGATCCTGCCGGCCGCGTGGAGCTTCATGCTGGCCGCCCGCGAGCGCGGCCTCGGCACCGTGTGGACGACCGGGAACCTGCCGCTGGAGCGGGAGTTCGCCGCCGCGCTCGGCATCCCGTACGGGGAGGTCATGCAGGCCGCCTTCATCCCCGTCGCGTACACGATCGGCACCGACTTCCGTCCCGCCCGGCGGATCCCCCGCGAGCAGGTCCTGCACTGGGACCGCTGGTGATCAGTCCGGCAGGCCGTAGGCCCCGACCATCAGGCCGAGGACCGTCCGGTTGGTGTCCTGGCCCTTGGCGTCGGTCGAGTTGACGGAGTAGACCAGGGTCCGCTCCCCGTGCCGGGTCGAGGCGATGGCCGCGTTGTACCCCCAGCGGCCGCCGGTCTTGCCCCAGACCTCGCGCCCGCCGAGCCGCTTCATCGACAGGCCGACGGAGAAGGCCGCCGGGTCGCCGCTGCGGAGGTCCGTCACCTTCGGCAGGGTGAACATCTCCTCCAGGAGCGGACCGCGGACCACCCGGCCCGCGAACAGGGCCCGGGTGAACCGCTCCAGGTCCGCCGTGGTCGAGATCAGGTCGCCGGCCGCCCAGCCGTCCGTCGTCCCCCAGACCGAGACGTCCCGCAGCCCGGTCGTCCCGTCCTCCAGCAGCATCGTCTGGTAGCCGTGGTTGTACGGCCCGGCGATCCCCGGGGCCTCGCCCGGGAGGTACGTGTCCCTCAGCCCGAGCGGGCGCAGGATCCGCCGCTCCACCTGCTCCTCGTACGTGTCGCCGGTGACCCGCTCCACGATCAGGCCGGCGATCGTGTAGCCGATGTTCAGGTAGTGCTGACGGGTGCCGGGACGGAACTCGCGCGGCTTCGCGGTCGCCGAGCGGACCATCTCCCGCGGGTCGTGGACCTCGAAGCGGTTCGCGTACCACTCCTCGACCGTCCCTCCGGCGAAGTTCGGGGCGGGGATGCCGTGCGTGTGGTCGAGGAGCTGACGGACCGTCACCGTCGCGTACCGGCCCGGGATCAGCTCCGGCAGGTACGAGCGGGCCGTCCGGTCCAGGTCGATCCGGCCCTCCGCGGCGAGCTGGAGCACCGTCGCCGCCGTGAAGACCTTCGTCACCGAACCCGCCCGGAAGCGGGCCGCCGGGTCGGCCGGCGCCCCCGACTCCAGGTCGTGGACGCCCGCGCTGCCCGCCCAGGAACCCTCGGTGCCGCCGACCCGGACCAGCGCCGCCGTCGCGTCGGCGCGCGGCAGGCCCGCGATCACCGCCGACAGGTCCGGGGCCTGCGGGCCGGCCGCCGGGACCGCCGTCGCCGCCGTCGCCGTCGTCGCGAAGGCGGGGGAGAGGGCGCCGGGGCCGGCCGCGACCCCCAGGACCAGGGTCGCGGCGAGCAGGGCGCGGGTGGACTTCCGCATGGTCAACTCCAGTGGTGTGAGCCGTCGTTCCGATGGCTCCATCCTGCTGACCCGCGTCGGTCCGCGGATCGCCCGCACCGGCGGTCCCCGCGGGTCAGTCCCTCGCCGGAGCGGGGGAGGCGCCGGGCCCCCGGCCTCCCCCGGGAGGGGGAGAGCCCGCCGCCACCAGGCCCGTCTCGTAGGCGCAGATCACCGCCTGGATCCGGTCCCGCAGCCCCAGCTTCGCCAGCACGTTGCCCACATGGGTCTTCACCGTGTGCTCGCTCAGCACCAGCTCCGCCGCGATCTCCGCGTTCGACAGGCCCCGCGCGAGCAGCAGCAGCGTCTCCCGCTCCCGGCCCGTCAGCACGTCCAGGCGCGGGTCCGGCGCCGCCGCCCGGGACGGGCCGCCCGCCGTGTACTGCTCCACCAGGCGACGTGCCACCGAGGGCGCCAGCAGCGAGTCGCCCGCCGCCACCACCCGGACCGCGTGCACCAGGTCGTCCCGGCGCACGTCCTTCAGGAGGAAGCCGCTCGCGCCCGCGTGCAGCGCCTCGTACACGTACGCGTCCGAGTCGAAGGTCGTCAGGATCACCGTCCGGCAGGCGCTCTCCGCGCTGATCGTCCGGCACGCCTCGATGCCGTCCATCCGGGGCATCCGGATGTCCAGCAGGGCCACGTCCGGCCGGTGGCGGCGCACCGCCTCCACGGCCTGCGCCCCGTCGGAGACCTCCGCGACCACCTCGATGTCGTCCTGGACGTCGAGGATCAGCGCGAAACCGCTGCGGACCAGCTCCTGGTCGTCGGCGACCACCACCCGGATCGTCATCTTCCCGCCTCCACCGCGTCCTGTACGGGCAGTGCCACCAGCACCTCGAAGCCCCGCCCGTCCGGGCCGGGGCCGACCCGCGCCGAACCGCCGTGCGCGGCGGCCCGCTCCTTTATCCCGGCCAGACCGTGGCCGGCCGGGCGGCCCGCTCCGGTGGCCGGCCCGCGCCCGTCGTCGCGGACCAGGACGGTGAGCCGTCCGGCGGCCCGCTCGATCCGCACGGTCGCGCTCCGGGCGCCGGAATGCCGCACCGTGTTGGTGAGCGCCTCCTGGACGATCCGGTAGACGGTCGCCGCGAGCGCCGCCGGCAGCGCGGCGGGGCCGGCGGCGGGCTCGTACCGCACCGCGAGGCCGCCGGCCCGCACCCGGTCGAGGAGCGCGGGCAGTTCACCCAGGTCGGGCTGGGGCGAGCGGCCGCCCCCGGTGTCGTCGTCCCGCAGCACGCCCAGCATGCGCCGCAGCTGGTCCATCGCGTCCCGTCCGGTCGCGGAGATCGCGTCGAAGGCCGCCTCCGCCCGCTCCGGCGCCTTCCGCACCGCGACGGGACCGGCCTCCGCCTGCACGATCATCAGGCTCACCGCGTGCGACAGGATGTCGTGCATCTCCCGGGCGATCCGGGCCCGTTCCCGGGCGGCCGCCCGCTCCGACTCCACCAGATGCGCCCGCTGCCGCGCGTCGGTGAGCCGGCCGAAGACGTAGGCCGCCCCGAACACGAAGAGCGAGAAGGTGAGTTCGCGGGCCGACCGGGTGTTGAGCCACACCGACACCGGCACCGCGACCAGCAGCAGCCCGGCCGTCACCGCCCGCTGCCAGGCCGGCGCGAGCGCCGCGATCGTGTGGACGCACACCAGCCCCTGGTACGGCAGCGGCTGCCCGGGGCCGTCCATCGTCAGCTGGTACAGCGCGCTCGCGGCGAGCACCGCGAGCAGCACCGCCATCGGCGCCCGCCGCCGCCACACCAGCGGGAGCACGGTCAGCGTCGTCAGCCCGTACGCCGGCCAGGTCGCCGGCTCCAGCTCCGGCGGGCGCGGCACCACGAAGGGCATCGTCACCGCCGCCTGCACCAGCAGCGCGAGCCCCGCGTCCACGGCCCCCGGATGCGCCGCGCCCCACTCCCGCGCCTGCGCCACCCCCCGTATCCGCATTACGGCTTGCGGCCCACCGCGCCGAACTGCGCCACGGCGGGAGCGTCCGCGGCGCCCCACCGCGCGCACGAGACGATGCCGGGGCCGACGAGCTCCAGGCCGTCGAAGAAGGAGGCGAACTCCTCGCGGGTGCGGGCGGTGATGGGCGGGGTGGCGTTCTCGTTCCAGAACGCCATCGCCGCCTCGTTGCCCTCGCCGCCCAGCTCGGGGTCGAGCGTCGGGTGGGTGAGGACGAGCAGGCTGCCGGACGGCACCGCGGCCATCAGCGTCCGGACGATCGACCGCGCCTCGCCGGTGTCCAGGACGAAGTTGAGGAGGCCGAGCATCAGCACCGCCACCGGACGCGACAGGTCGAGCACCTCGCCGGCCGCCGCCACGATCTTCTCCGGCTCGTGGGCGTCCGCGTCCACGTACTCGGTGACCCCCTCGGGGGAGCTGGTCAGCAGCGCCCGGGCGTGGGTGAGGACGATCGGGTCGTTGTCGACGTAGACGATCTTCGCGTCCGGCGCGACCCGCTGCGCCACCTCGTGGGTGTTGTCGGCGGTGGGCAGCCCGGTGCCGATGTCGAGGAACTGGCGCACGCCCTCGCCGGCCAGCCCGGTCACCACGCGGCCCAGGAACGCCCGGTCCGCGCGGGCGACTTCGCCGATGCTCGGGTAGAAGGAGGTGACCTGGTCGCCGACGGCGCGGTCCACCGGGTAGTTGTCCTTGCCGCCCAGCCAGTAGTTCCACACCCGGGCGTTGTGGGCGATGTCGGTCCGGATCCGGTCGTTCATCAGGGAGCCTTTCGCAGGACGGCGGCGAGGGCGTCGACCCGGTTGGTCGTGATCGAGTCGACCCCGTTCGCGATCAGCCTACGCATGGTCCTGCGGGTGTCCGGCGTCCAGGCCGAGACCAGCAGTCCGTCCCGGTGCACGCGCTCGGCGAGCGCCTCGCCGACCAGCCCGAAGCGGTAGTTGAGCCACTTCGGGCGGACGGCGTCGAGGAGCACCGGACGCGGCGGCGCCAGCGAGGTCCAGGTGAGCGCGATCTCCGCGTGCGGATCGGCCGCCCGCACCTGGAGCATCGCGACCGCGCCCGCGCAGTAGTAGACGCGCTCGCCGGCGCCGGCCTCGCGGACGGCGCCGACGATCCGGCGGACCGACGCCTCGTTCCCGCCGGGCAGGTCCAGCATCAGCCGGCGGGCCCCCGCCGCCAGGAGCGCGTCGCGGAGCGTCGGCACCCCGCCGCGGGTCAGCTCGCGCAGCTCCGCGTGGGTGAGCGAGGAGAGCGGCCGGTCGTGGCCCCACAGCCGCTTCAGGGTGTCGTCGTGCAGGAGGACGGGCACCTCGTCCTTCGTGAGCCGGACGTCGACCTCGACCGCGTCCGCGCCCCGCTCGAAGGCGGAGCCGATCGAGGGGAGGGTGTTCTCACGGGCGCGGTACGGGTCGCCGCGGTGGCCTACGACAGTGACAGATCGCATGGGCCCATTCTTGGCCGGGGCTCAGCGCGCCAGCCAGTCCTCCGTGTACGTGTCGATCTCCGCGGTCAGCCGGTCCTTGCCCGCCGGGTCGAGGAAGGACGCCTCCACCGCGTTCTTCGCGAGCGCGGCCACCCCGCGCTCGTCGAGGTCCAGGAGACGGGCGGCGACCGCGTACTCGTTGTTCAGGTCGGTGCCGAACATCGGCGGGTCGTCGCTGTTGACCGTCACCAGGACACCGGCGTCGGCCATGGCCCGGATCGGGTGCTCGTCGAGGGTGGCCACCGCCCGGGTCGCGATGTTGGAGGTCGGGCAGACCTCCAGGGCGATCCGGTGCTCCGCCAGGTACGCCAGGAGCTCCGGGTCCCGCACGGAGCTGGTGCCGTGGCCGATGCGCTCGGCGCCCAGCTCGCGGACGGCGTCCCAGACGGTCTCCGGGCCGGTGGTCTCGCCGGCGTGCGGCACCGAGCGGAGCCCGGCCGCCCGGGCCCGGTCGAAGTACGGCTTGAACTGCGGGCGCGGCACCCCGATCTCCGGGCCGCCGAGGCCGAAGGAGACCAGGCCCTCGGGGCGGATGCCATCGGTGACGGCGAGGCGCGCGGTCTCCTCTGCGGCGTCCAGACCGGCCTCGCCGGGGATGTCGAAGCACCAGCGCAGCACGGTGCCGAACTCGGCCTCCGCCGCCTTGCGGGCGTCCTCGATCGCGGCCATGAACGCCCGCTCGTCGATGCCGCGGCGGGTGGAGGAGTAGGGGGTGATGGTCAGTTCGGCGTAGCGGATGTTCTGCCGGGCCATGTCCCGGGCGACCTCGAAGGTCAGCAGCCGGACGTCCTCAGGGGTGCGCACGAGGTCCACGACGGACAGGTACACGTCGATGAAGTGCGCGAAGTCGGTGAAGGTGAAGTAGTCGGCCAGCGCCTCCGGGTCCGTGGGGACCTTGGAGTCCGGGTGCCGGGCGGCCAGTTCGGAGACGATCCGCGGGGAGGCGGAGCCCACGTGGTGGACGTGCAGCTCGGCCTTGGGCAGGCCCGCGATGAAGGGGTGGAGATCGGTCATCGGGTCATCGTAGGCCGGACGGGGACGGCCGGCCGGGACGCCGTAGCATGACGGGACCACGGAGGGAGTCCCGAATGTCCGACCACGCCGAGCCGCGCCCGCGGGACCGGGACGCGAGCGATCCGTGGGCCGCGCCGGAGCGCGCGGGAGCCCCGGTGGAGCTGGGCAAGCGGGCCCCGGTGCACGACCAGCCGACGATCACCTCGATACCCACCGGGGAGGCGGCCGGCGCGGAGCTTCCGCCGCCCCCCGTCGCCCCCGGCGGCCCGGCCGCGTACGGCGCCCCGGCGCCCCCGCCCGGGTACGGCCACCCGGCCCCGGCGGGGTACGGCCACCCGGGCACGGCACCCGGCCCCGCGTACGGCCACCCGGGCACGGCACCCGGCCCCGCGTACGGCCACCCGGCCGCGGCACCCGCCGCGTACGGCTACCCGCCCGCGGGACCCGGCCCCGGCTACGGCTACCCGCCGGCCCCTCCGATGCCCTACGGGCCGCTGCCCGGCCAGTCCAACGGCATGGGCACGGCCGGCATGGTGCTCGGCATCGTCGGCACCTGTCTCTTCTGGTTCTACGGGGTCCCGTCGATCGTCCTCGGCGTCCTCGCCCTGATCTTCGGCATTCTCGGCCGCAAGCGGGCCGGCCGGGGCCGGGCGAGCAACGGCGGGGCCGCCACCGCGGGCATCGTCCTCGGCATCGTCTCCACGGTCCTCGGGGCCGCGGCCCTCGCCTTCATCGTCTGGGCCGTGATGTGGGCCGAGGAGCAACGGGAGAGCGGCGGCGGGGAGCGGACCTCAGCGACCGTCGTCGTCGGCACCCGCCGCTGAGCCGCTCTCCGCGCGCAGCCGCTCCCGGGCCTCCATCAGGGCGAAGCCCAGCAGGTTGAGCCCGCGCCAGCGGGCCGGGTCGGCGGCGCCGGGGTCACCGGCGGCGAGGCCGATGCCCCACACCCGGTCCAGCGGGCTGGCCTCCACCAGGACCCGGCCGCCGGTCCCCAGCAGATAGCTCCGCAGCCCCTCGTCCGAGGCGAACTTGTGGACGCTGCCGGCCACCACGATCCCGGAGCGCTCCCGCGCCCACACGGTCTCGTCGAAGCCGCGGACCAGCCGCCCGGCGTTCTTCGCCTCGGCAGGGGTACGGGCGGCGAGCGCTTTCCGCCCGGCCTCCGCGTCGCCGAAGAGGCGCGCCTTCTCCGCCATCATCCAGTGCTCCGCCGTCGCGTACCGGACGCCGGCGACCTCGAAGGGTGACGGCCACCACTGGCTCAGACAGCTCTGCGTGAGCCGTCCGTCCGGGGCCGCGCGATGGCCCCAGAAGTGCAGCCACTTCACCTTCTCACCCCTGCTGACCTGCTGTGTCAGCGATTCGACGGTCATCATGCACGCGAGTCTGGCATCCGCGACCGACACTCCGTACGAAGATTTTCCTGCGACCTCGACACTTGGTCGACCGATTCCGTCGAGTAACCAAAAGGCAACAACGGAATCACTTGTTCGAGCCCGGTCCCTCTGTCAGGATCGGCACTCAATTCGAGCTGGGACAACGGAGAGCGTCATGGGCAACCGCTTCCAGGTGACGGACCGCTTCGCGGACGGCGCGCAGTACATCGGCGGACGGCTCCGCCCCGGAACCTCGGGCCGGACGCACAGCGTCGTCGACCCCGCCACCGGCGAGAGCGTGTACACCTACGAACTCGCCTCCACCGCGGACGTCGACGAGGCCGTGGCCGCGGCCAAGGCCGCCTTCCCCGGCTGGGCGGGCGCCACCCCGGGCGAGCGCTCCGACGCGCTCCACCGCTTCGCCGCGGTCCTCGTCGAGCAGGCCGAGGACTTCGCCCGGGTCGAATCGCTCCAGTGCGGCAAGCCGATCCGGCTCACCACCGAGTTCGACGTGCCCGGCACGATCGACAACACCGCCTTCTTCGCCGGCGCGGCCCGCCACCTCCAGGGCCAGTCCGCCGGCGAGTACTCCGGCGACCACACCTCCTACGTCCGGCGCGAGCCGATCGGCGTGGTCGGCTCCATCGCCCCCTGGAACTACCCCCTCCAGATGGCCGCCTGGAAGATCCTCCCGGCGATCGCCGCCGGCAACACCATCGTCCTGAAGCCGGCCGAGCTGACCCCGCTCACCTCCCTGATGTTCGCCCAGGCGGCCAAGGAGGCGGGCATCCCCGACGGCGTCGTCAACATCGTCAACGGCGCCGGCCGCGAGGCCGGCGAGCACCTGGTCGGCCACCCCGACGTCGCCATGACCTCCTTCACCGGCTCCACCCCGGTCGGCAAGCGGGTCGCCGAGGTCGCCACCGCCACCGTCAAGCGGCTCCACCTGGAGCTCGGCGGCAAGGCGCCCTTCGTCGTCTTCGACGACGCCGACCTGGAGGCCGCCGCCCACGGCGCCGTCGCCGCCTCCCTCATCAACACCGGCCAGGACTGCACCGCCGCCACCCGCGCCTATGTGCAGCGCCCCCTCTTCGACGCCTTCGTGGCCCGGGTCGCCGAGCTCATGGAGACCGTCCGTCTCGGCGATCCCTTCGACCCGTCCACCGACCTCGGCCCGCTGGTCTCGCACGTCCAGCGCGACCGGGTCGCCGGCTTCGTCGAGCGGGCCCGCGGCTACGCGACCGTCGTCACCGGCGGAGAAGCCCCTGGTGGAGAGCTCAAGAACGGCGCATACTATCGGCCCACCCTGATCACCGGCGCCGCGCAGGACAGCGAGGTCGTGCAGTCGGAGATCTTCGGACCGGTCCTGGTGGCCCTGCCCTTCGACGGCGACGACGAGGGCATCCGGCTCGCCAACGACACCCCGTACGGCCTCGCCGCCTCCGCCTGGAGCCGCGACGTCTTCCGGGCGAACAGGGCCACCCGTGAGATCAAGGCCGGCTGCGTCTGGGTCAACGACCACATCCCGATCATCAGCGAGATGCCGCACGGCGGATACAAGGCGTCCGGCTACGGAAAGGACATGTCGGCCTACTCCTTCGAGGAGTACACGCAGGTCAAGCACGTGATGTTCGACAACACCGCGGTGGCGGCCAAGGACTGGCACCGCACGATCTTCGGGGACCGATAGCAGTCAGCCGCCCGACCAGCGGCGCAACCCATCCCGAAAGGGCACAGCGCATGGAGCAGTACGAGCCCGACCGCCTGTCCGCCGCCCAGATGGCGGCGATCCGGCGCAGCATGACGAGCGGCCGTGGTGCCCTCAGCCGCCGCTCGCTGCTGCGGGCCGGTGGCGTGGGCGCGCTCACGGTCGGCGGCCTGGCCGGCCTGACCGCCTGCGGCATCCCGCCGGCCAAGCGGGAAGGCCAGGGCCCGGCGTCCAGCGACTTCTCGGCCAAGGAGAAGACGGTGAACTTCTCCAACTGGACCGAGTACATGGACGTCAGCGAGGACGAGAAGTCCCGCCCGACCCTGGAGGCGTTCGCGAAACGCACCGGGATCAAGGTCAAGTACACCGAGGACATCAACGACAACGTCGAGTTCTTCGGCAAGATCAAGCCGCAGCTCGCGGCCGGCCAGGACACCGGCCGCGACCTGATCTGCGTCACCGACTGGCTCGCCGCCCGCATCATCCGCCTCGGCTGGGCGCAGAAGCTCGACCCGGCGAACCTGCCCAACGCCTACGCCAACCTCTCCGCGCAGTTCCGCCGCCCCGACTGGGACCCGGGCCGGTCCTACTCGTACCCCTGGACCGGCATCTCCACCGTCATCGCCTACAACACCAAGGCGACCGGCGGGAAGAAGGTCGACTCGGTCAGCCAGCTCCTCGACGACCCCGCGCTCAAGGGCCGGGTCGGCTTCCTCACCGAGATGCGCGACACCGTCGGCATGACCCTGCTCGACATGGGCAAGGACCCGGGGACGTTCACCGACGCCGACTACGACGCGGCGATAGGCCGCCTCCAGAAGGGCGTCGACAAGAAGCAGATACGTCGCTTCACGGGCAACGACTACACCTCCGACCTGGACAAGGGCGACATCGCCGCCTGTCTGGCCTGGGCCGGTGACATCATCCAGCTCCAGGCGGACAACCCGGACATCCAGTACGCGATCCCGAACGCCGGGTACATCACCTCCACGGACAACCTGCTCGTCCCCACCCAGGCCCGGCACAAGGCCAACGCCGAGAAGCTCATCGACCACTACTACGAGCTCCCGGTGGCCGCCCAGCTCGCCGCCTACATCAACTACGTCTGCCCCGTCGACGGGGTGAAGGACGAACTGGCCAAGATCGATCCCGAGCTCGCGGCCAACACGCTGATCCTCCCCGACAAGGCCATGGCCAGGAAGTCCCGCGCCTTCCGCTCGCTGACCGGCGAGGAAGAGACGGCGTACGAGGAGAAGTTCGCCAAGCTCATCGGCGCCTGAGCCGTCGTCCACCCTTCACGAAGATCCGGGACCGCAACCCATGACTGACAAGACCACCGGCGGCGACGTCCGACTCACCGGGATCAGCAAGACCTACGGCTCCTTCACGGCCGTCCACCCGCTCGACCTCACCGTCCCCCAGGGCTCCTTCTTCGCCCTGCTCGGCGCCTCCGGCTGCGGCAAGACCACCACCCTGCGCATGATCGCCGGCCTGGAGGACCCCTCCACCGGCACGATCTTCCTCGGCGACCGCGACGTCACCGACCTCCCGCCCTACAAGCGGCCTGTCAACACCGTCTTCCAGTCCTACGCGCTCTTCCCGCACATGGACATCTCCGAGAACATCGCCTTCGGCCTGCGCCGGCGCGGCATCAAGTCGGTGAAGAAGCAGGTCGACGACATGCTGGAGCTCGTCCAGCTCGGCGACAAGGCCCGGCACAAGCCGCACCAGCTCTCCGGCGGCCAGCAGCAGCGCGTCGCCGTCGCCCGCGCCCTCATCAACCACCCGCAGGTGCTCCTCCTCGACGAGCCGCTCGGCGCCCTCGACCTCAAGCTGCGCCGCCAGATGCAGCTGGAGCTCAAGCGGATCCAGACCGAGGTCGGCATCACCTTCGTGCACGTCACCCACGACCAGGAGGAGGCCATGACCATGGCCGACCAGGTCGCGGTCATGAACGGCGGCCGGGTCGAGCAGCTCGGCGCCCCCGCCGACCTGTACGAGAACCCGCGGACCACCTTCGTCGCCAACTTCCTCGGCACCTCCAACCTCATCGCGGCCGAGGTGGCCGAGACCGGCTCCGACGTCGTCGTCACGGCCGGCGGCGGCAAGCTCAGGGTCCCCGGCGACCGCTGTACCGACGCCGTCCGCCAGGGAGGCAAGCTCCTCGTCGGTGTCCGTCCCGAGAAGATCTCGCTGACGCACGCCGACGACGCCGGCTCGATCGCGGACGGCCGCAACAAGGTCACCGGCCGGATCGTCGACTCCTCCTTCATCGGCGTCTCCACCCAGTACGTGGTGAACTCGCCGGCCGGAGCGGAGCTCCAGGTCTACGAGCAGAACATCGAGCGCGACGCGCGGCTCCGCCCGGGCGCCGAGGTCGTCCTGCACTGGAACCCGGCCCACACCTTCGGCCTCGACGCCGCCCAGTCCCTGCTTGCCGGGACAGTGGGCGACGCGGGCGTGGAGACGGTGGAGGACGCCTCGTGAGCACCACCCTGACGAAGGAGGCGCCCGCACCGGTCGAAGAACCGGTTCTGCGCAAGCCTCCCACCCGCAAGCGGCTCGTCCCGTACTGGCTGCTGCTCCCCGGCATCCTCTGGCTGCTCGTCTTCTTCGCCCTGCCGCTCGTCTACCAGGCGTCCACCTCGGTGCAGACCGGCTCCCTCGAAGAGGGCTTCCAGGTCACCTGGCACTTCCAGACGTACGTCGACGCCTTCACCGAGTACTGGCCGCAGCTCCTGCGCTCGCTGCTCTACGCCGGCACCGCGACCCTGCTCTGCCTGCTGCTCGGCTACCCGCTCGCGTACCTCATCGCCTTCAAGGCCGGGCGCTGGCGCAACCTGCTGCTCGTCCTCGTGATCGCGCCCTTCTTCACCAGCTTCCTCATCCGGACCCTGGCGTGGAAGACGATCCTGGCCGACGACAGCCTGGTGGTGGACGCCCTCAACGCGCTGCACGTCCTCGACGTGACCAGCTGGCTCGGCTGGACGGAGGGCGAGCGGGTGCTCGCCACCCCGATGGCGGTCGTCTGCGGCCTCACGTACAACTTCCTGCCCTTCATGATCCTGCCGCTCTACACCTCGCTGGAGCGGATCGACGGCCGGCTGCACGAGGCCGCCCAGGACCTCTACGCCTCCCCGGCGACCACCTTCCGCAAGGTGACCTTCCCGCTGTCGATGCCCGGCGTCGTCTCCGGCACCCTGCTCACCTTCATCCCGGCGAGCGGCGACTACGTCAACGCCGAACTGCTCGGCTCCACCGACACCAAGATGATCGGCAACGTCATCCAGTCGCAGTTCCTCCGCGTCCTCGACTACCCGACGGCCGCCGCCCTGTCCTTCATCCTCATGGCGATCGTGCTCCTCATGGTCACCGTCTACATCCGCAAGGCGGGAACGGAGGACCTCGTCTGATGAGCTGGATCCGCAAGAACCTGGTCGTCATCGCCGGCCTGCTGACGCTGGCGTACATGATCCTGCCGAACGTCGTGGTCATGGTGTTCTCGTTCAACAAGCCGAACGGACGCTTCAACTACTCCTGGCAGCAGTTCTCCCTCGACGCCTGGAAGGACCCCTGCGGCGTCGCCGACATGTGCGAGTCGCTCACGCTCTCGCTCCAGCTGGCCGCCTGGGCCACGGTCGGCGCCGTCGTCCTCGGCACCATGATCGCCTTCGCGCTGGTCCGCTACCGCTTCCGGGCGCGCGGCGCGATCAACTCGCTGATCTTCCTGCCGATGGCGATGCCCGAGGTCGTCATGGCCGCCTCGCTGCTCACCCTCTTCCTCAACATGGGGATCGAGCTGGGCTTCTGGACGGTCCTCATCGCCCACATCATGTTCTGCCTGTCGTTCGTCGTGACGGCGGTCAAGGCCCGGGTCATGTCCATGGACCCGCGCCTGGAGGAGGCCGCGCGCGACCTCTACGCCGGGCCCGCGCAGACCTTCCTGCGCGTCACGCTGCCGATCGCCGCCCCCGGCATCGCCGCCGGCGCGCTGCTCGCCTTCGCGCTCTCGTTCGACGACTTCATCATCACCAACTTCAACGCGGGCTCCACCGTGACCTTCCCCATGTTCGTCTGGGGCTCGGCACAGCGCGGCACCCCCGTTCAGATCAACGTGATCGGCACCGCGATGTTCGTCCTCGCGGTACTGATCGTCGTGGCCGGGCAAATCATTACGAACCGGCGCAAGAAGACAGCAACAGCCTGAGCGTAGGAAGCGCTCAGGCACCGAAGGAGTTGGAAACCATGGCCCCAGTCGCCATGCGTCTCGCTGCACAATCTCTCTCCGACGCCCAGCCCGTCCCCTTCTGGCTGGAAGACCCCGGCAAGCCCGGCGCCCTGCCCGCCCTCACCGGCACCGAGAAGTGCGATCTCCTCGTCGTCGGCGGCGGCTACAGCGGACTGTGGACCGCGCTCCTCGCCAAGGAGCGCGACCCCTCCCAGGACGTCGTGCTCATCGAAGGCCGCGAGGTGGGCTGGGCCGCCTCGGGCCGCAACGGCGGCTTCTGCGCCGCCTCCCTCACCCACGGCTTCGGCAACGGCCTCTCCCGCTGGCCGGGGGAGCTGCCGAAGCTGGAACGGCTCGGCGCGGCCAACCTCGACGCCATCGAGGAGGCCGTCACCCGCTACGCGCTGGACTGCGAGTTCGAGCGCACCGGCGAGATCGACGTCGCCACCGAGGCGTACCAGGTGGAGGAGCTCCATGAGTGGTACGAGGAGGCCGAGCGGCTCGGCCTCGCCGACGGCCTCACCCTCCTCGACCAGGACGCCGTCCGGGCCGAGGTGAACTCGCCGACCTTCCGCGGCGGCCTGTGGGACCGCGACGGCGTCGCCATGCTCCACCCGGCGAAGCTCGCCTGGGGCCTCAAGCGCGCCTGTCTCGACCTCGGCGTACGGATCTTCGAGAACACCCCGGGCCTCGACCTGGTGACGGCCGGCGCCGGCATGGCCGTCCGCACCCCGTACGGCCGGGTCGCCGCCCGGCGGGTCGCCCTCGGCACCAACGTCTTCCCGTCGCTGGTCAAGCGGCTGCGCCCGTACACCGTCCCGGTCTACGACTACGCGCTGGTCACCGAGCCGCTCACCGACGAGCAGCTCGCCTCGATCGGCTGGAGGAACCGGCAGGGCCTCGGCGACTCCGCCAACCAGTTCCACTACTTCCGCATCACGGCCGACCATCGCATCCTGTGGGGCGGCTACGACGCCATCTACCGCTTCGGCGGCAAGGTGCAGGCGGAGATGGACCACCGTCCGGAGACGTACCTCAAGCTCGCCGAGCACTTCTTCACCTGCTTCCCGCAGCTGGAGGGGCTCCGCTTCAGCCACGCCTGGGGCGGCGCGATCGACACCTGCTCGCGCTTCTCCGCCTTCTTCGGCACCACGCACCAGGGCCGGGTGGCGTACGCGCAGGGCTACACCGGCCTCGGCGTCGGCGCCACCCGCTTCGGCGCCGACGTGATGCTCGACCTCCTCGCCGGGGAGCGCACCGAGCGCACCGAGCTGGACATGGTCCGCTCCAAGCCGCTGCCCTTCCCGCCGGAGCCGATCGCCTGGGCCGGCATCGGCATCACCAAGTGGTCGCTGGCCCGCGCCGACGCCAACGGCGGGCGGCGGAACCTGTGGCTGAAGGCGATGGACAAGCTGGGCCTCGGCTTCGACAGCTGAACCCGCCCCATCGGATGTGATTCAGATCACAACCGATGGGTAGGAAAACCCGCGTAAGAGCGGGGAACGATCGCGCTCTCTCCGTGTGGACGCGCACCTCCGCGCGTCCCCACGGAGAGGAGTACGCACGATGACAGCTACGGGGGCCTCCGGCGTCAAGGCCGCGGTGGAATGGCTGGCCGCGGTCGCACCGGATCCCGACGCCTGCCGCTGGGAGTGGGAGCGCAACCCGCACGGGATCGCCCTGCTGCCCGCCGGCCGCCGCTGGGACGTGCTGATCCTGCCGGGCGGGCTCGGCCACCCCACCCTCGACGTCCTCACGCGCCTGGTCGACCGGCCCGGACCCGTCCTCGCCGACTTCGGCGACGCCCGGATCGGCTTCTTCGTCCCGCCTGGTACGGCCGCCCGCTGGCTCGGCACCGGGGTCCGCGGCGCCGGACCCGGCACCTGGATCGTCGTCCCCCACCCGGGGCGGGCGACCGGGGGAGTGCGCTGGCTGGTGGTGCCGGACGGGCAGGGCACCCTCACCGACGCCTCGCTGCTCGAACTCGCCATGCACGAGGCGGCGGGCGCGCTCGCCCGCGAGCAGCCGCACGGAGGGGCCGCCTCCTGAGGCCGCCCCCGTGCCCGCGTCCCGTGCCGCGCCCCGTCTCTGCGGGGTCCCGGCGGGATCCCGCTCCAAGTCCCTTCCCGTACAGAGGTCTTGACCACTCGATTGGTCTGGACCATGCTGTGGCGCGCTCCACTCCGATCCCCCACCCCCGGAGGCAGTCGTGGACCGCACCAGACCTCTCACCCTGCTCCTGGCGGGCGCCCTCGCCATGGGCGGCCTCGCCGCGCTCTCACCGGCCGCCCAGGCCGCCGACTCCGAACTCGCCCGCAACGGCGGCTTCGAGGCCGGCCTGGACGGCTGGAACTGCACGGCGGGCAGCGGCGCCGCCGTCGCGTCGCCCGTGCGCAGCGGGACGAAGGCGCTCCAGGCCACCCCGGCCGGCAGCGACAACGCCAAGTGCTCCCAGACCATCACCGTGAAGCCCGGCTCGACGTACACGCTCAGCGGCTGGGTCCGCGGCAGCTACGTCTACCTCGGCGTCACCGGCACCGGCACCACCGACGGATACGCCTGGACCCAGTCCGCCCCGGACTGGCAGAAGCTGAGCACCACCTTCACCACCGGCGCCGCCACCACCGCGGTCACGGTCTACACCCACGGCTGGTACGGCACCCCCGCCTACCAGGCCGACGACCTTTCCCTCTACGGCCCCGGCGGCGACCCGGTCGCGATCCCCGCCACCCCCACGGGCCTCGCCGCGGGCAGCCCGACCTCCACCTCGGTGCCGCTCACCTGGCCCGCGGTCGCCGGAGCCACCTCGTACAAGGTCTACCGCGGCGGCAGCCTCGTCGCCACGGTCACCGGCACCTCGTACACCGCCACCGGACTCACCGCGAACACCCCGTACTCCTTCCAGGTCTCCGCCGCCAACAGCGCGGGCGAGTCCGCGAAGTCCACGGCCGTCACCGCCACCACGACCTCCGGAGGCGGCGGGGGCGGCGGCGGACTGCCCGCCCGCGCCCTCGTCGGCTACCTCCACTCCAGCTTCGCCAACGGGTCCGGCTACACCCGCATGGCCGACGTCCCCGACTCCTGGGACGTCATCAACCTCGCCTTCGGCGAACCCACCTCGGTGACCTCCGGCGACATCCGCTTCAAGCTCTGCCCGGTCGCCGAGTGCCCGAACGTCGAGTCCGAGGCCGACTTCAAGACCGCCATCAAGGCCAAGCAGGCCGCCGGCAAGAAGGTCCTCATCTCCATCGGCGGCCAGAACGGCCAGGTCCAGCTCGCCACCACCGCCGCCCGCGACGCCTTCGTCACCTCCGTCTCGAAGATCATCGACGAGTACGGCCTCGACGGCCTCGACATCGACTTCGAGGGCCACTCGCTCTCGCTCCAGAACGGCGACACCGACTTCCGGAACCCGACCAGCCCGGTCATCGTCAACCTGATCCAGGCGATCAAGACCCTCAAGGCCAAGTACGGCGCCACGTTCGTCCTCACCATGGCCCCGGAGACCTTCTTCGTCCAGCTCGGCTACCAGTTCTACGGCTCCGGCCCCTGGGGCGGCCAGGACCCGCGCGCCGGCGCCTACCTCCCGGTCATCCACGCCCTGCGCGACGACCTCACCCTGCTGCACGTCCAGGACTACAACTCGGGCCCCATCATGGGCCTCGACAACCAGTACCACTCCATGGGCGGCGCCGACTTCCACATCGCCATGACCGACATGCTGCTCACCGGCTTCCCGGTCGCCGGCAACGCCGAGCGCTTCTTCCCCGGACTGCGCCCCGACCAGGTCGCCATCGGCCTCCCCGCCTCCACCCAGGCCGGCAACGGCCACACCAGCCCGGCCGAGGTGAACAAGGCCCTCGACTGCCTCACCAAGAAGCAGAACTGCGGCACCTACCAGACCCACGGCACCTGGTCGTCCCTGCGCGGCCTGATGACCTGGTCGATCAACTGGGACCGCTTCAACCAGTGGGAGTTCAGCCGGAACTTCGACGCCTACAACTGGAGCTGACCCCCAGGATCAGGAAACCGAGGCAGAGACTGGCCGCCACGTCCAGCGGCCAGTGGAAGCCCCGCAGGACCAGGCCCGTCCCCGTCACCGCCGTCAGCACGGCGGCGACGGGGACGAGCCGTCGCGACACCAGGTAGGCGGCACCGAAATAGGCCACCATCGCCGTCGCCGTATGGCCGGAGGGGTAGTAGCCGTGGGCCCAGGGCTCCAGCGGGCCGGGGCGGGCCGTCCACTCCTTCAGGGGGACGACGAGCAGCGGCACGGCGGCCATCGCGAGGCCCGCGAAGAGGGCGTCGGCGCGGCGGCCCCGCCACACCGCGTACGCCATCGCGGCGGCGAGCACGGGCAGTGCCACCGTCAGATTGCCGAGGTCGGAGGCGAGTTCGCCGATCCACCGGGGGACCGTGTCCACGAGGGCGCGGGACACCCGCTCGTCGAGCCTGGTCAAGGGGCCGTGGACGAGCACCTGCCAGGTCACGACGGCGAGGGCGACGAGCGCCGAGAAGAGAGCCGGCCGCCCTGGAACAGGGGGGGTGGTTCCGGGGCGGCCGAGGGGATCGGGCTGCCGCGCGCCCCGGGGGGTGTGGGGCGGGCGGCCATCCGATCGGTGAGGAGTCCCGGAGCGCGAGGCTCCGGTGGTGTGCGCATCGGCACGGTGCGGGCGGGGCTGGGGAGGCTCCGCCCTGGGTGTTTCTCTCATCTGGGGAAGACCGTACGGCACGCGAAGGGGGACCGACAGCGGGAAACGCGTCCCGCCATCGGCCCCCCACAGAGTCTTCACTCTTTGCGCCGAAGCGTCCGTCAGAGGGCGGCCAGCGCCGCCTCGATGACGTCCAGGCCCTCGTTGAGCAGGTCCTCGCCGATGACCAGCGGCGGGAGGAAACGCAGCACGTTGCCGTAGGTGCCGCAGGTGAGGACGAGCACGCCCTCGTTGTGGCAGAACTTGGCGAGCGCGGCGGCGGCCTCGGCGGCCGGCTCCTTCGTCACCTGGTCCTTCACGAGCTCGATGGCGATCATGGCGCCGCGGCCGCGGATGTCGCCGATGACCGGGAACTTCTCCTGCATCGTGGTGAGGCGGCCCTTCATGACCTCCTCGATGCGCTTGGCCTTCCCGTTGAGGTCCAGCTCCTTCATCGTCTCGATGGCGCCGAGCGCACCGGCGCAGGCCACCGGGTTGCCGCCGTAGGTGCCGCCCAGACCGCCGCCGTGGACGGAGTCCATGATCTCGGCGCGGCCGGTGACGGCGGCGAGCGGCAGACCGCCCGCGATGCCCTTGGCGGTGGTGATGAGGTCCGGGACGATGCCCTCGTCCTCGCAGGCGAACCACTGGCCGGTGCGGCAGAAGCCGGCCTGGATCTCGTCCGCGACGAAGACGATGCCGTTGTCGTTGGCGAACTTCACGATCGCCGGCAGGAAGCCCTTGGCCGGCTCGATGAAGCCGCCCTCGCCGAGGACCGGCTCGATGACGATCGCGGCGACGTTCTCGGCACCGATCTGCTTGGTGATGTTGTCGATCGCCTGGGCGGCGGCCTCGGGGCCGGCGTTCTCGGCACCCGTGGGCCAGCGGTAGCCGTAGGCGACCGGCACGCGGTAGACCTCGGGCGCGAACGGACCGAAGCCCTGCTTGTACGGCATGTTCTTCGCCGTCATGCCCATGGTGAGGTTCGTCCGGCCGTGGTAGCCGTGGTCGAAGACGACGACGGCCTGGCGCTTGGTGTACGAACGGGCGATCTTCACCGCGTTCTCGACCGCCTCGGCGCCCGAGTTGAAGAGCGCGGACTTCTTGGCGTGGTCGCCCGGGGTCAGCTCGGCCAGCGCCTCGCAGACCTCCACGTAACCCTCGTACGGCGTCACCATGAAACAGGTGTGGGTGAAGTCCTGGAGCTGCGCGGACGCGCGGCGCACGACGGCCTCGGCGGAGGCGCCCACGGAGGTCACGGCGATGCCGGAACCGAAGTCGATCAGCAGGTTGCCGTCGACGTCCTCGATGATGCCGCCACCCGCACGCTTGGTGAACACGGGCAGCGTGGAGCCCACGCCCCCGGCGACGGTGTCCAGCCGGCGAGCCTGAAGCTCCTGCGACTTCGGACCGGGAATGGCGGTGACGACGCGCCGCTCCTGCGGGACAGCGTTCATGCGGGGCTCCTGGGGTGTTCTGGACGCTCTTGCGGGTTTCCTCCGCAGGCTAGGCGCGGCCGCCCGCCCGGCGCATGCTACGGATGGGAGTGGTCCCGGCGTGTCCTTGTCCTTATCGGCCATACGCGCCGTTGTCCGGGGCCACTCCGTGCCATCGCCCTGATCCGGGGCATGATCCGCGGCCGAGGCTCTAGATTGGGCCCGGACGACAGCGCCGCGGAGTCGAAGGGCCAGGGGGCAGGGGACATGGAGTTCGAGGGCACACACGGCTCGCGGAGCACGCACGACGGGCGCCCGCACGCCGAGATCCCCCGTCCGGCCGGAGCGCCCTCCGGCGTCCCGCCGATGCCGGCGGGCGCACCGCCCGCCGCACCACCGCGGCCGGCCACCGCGCCCCCCGCCGCCCGGAGCGGCGCCACCCTCGTCGACTGGCTGCGGGCATCCCGCCCCGAGGCCGCGCCCGGCGTCTGGCGGTACGGCCACGTACCCCGCCCCGAGCACGCACCCGACGAGACCCCGCTGCGGACCGTGCTCGCCGGTGCGACGATCTCCTTCCTCGTCGCCGTCCTCCTCTGGTCCCTGCTCCGCAACGGCTACATCCCCTACTGGAGCGTGCCGATCCGGCTGTTCACGCCCGGCGACTGGTGGCGCCCCCTCGGCGGCGCTCCCGTGCCCGGTACCGGAGGCCCCGTCGCCCTGGCCGTCTACCGCTTCGTCCTCTTCGCCGGCGTCTTCGGCGGGATCGGCCGCTTCGGCCGCTGGCCTTACGCCTGGAACCGGCTCGTCCGGGAGTACGGCCCCCGGGCCCAGATCGCCCTCGCCGCGCTCGCCGGCCTTCTCACCGTCGCCCTCGTCCGCGGCGACTGGCTGCCGCTGCGCCCGCTCGTCCTCTCGATGCTGCCGTACGAGCTGACCACGCCCGACGCCGTCTTCGCCAACCAGGAGATGGAGGACACGGCCACCCTGCTGCTCACCGTCGCCACCGCCCTCCCCTTCGTCTGGCTCGCCCTGCGCCGCGCCACCTCGCCGGCGGGTGCCGCCGCGGCCCCGCCGCCCGCCGCCGGCGGCCCCGACCTCGCCGTCTGGCCCGAGCTGAGGGCCGCCGGGCTCACCGAGGCGGCGGACCGGCTCGCCGCCGACGCCGCCTCCGGCGCCATGAACGACGTCGACTACGCCCGGATCAGGACCGCCTGGGAGCACACCGGCCAGGCCCCCGACCGGCAGGCCGCCTTCGTCCGTGAGATCCACACGCGGGGCGCCGCGGCCTTCCTTCACCCCTCCGGAGCCCGCTCCCTGCCCGGCCGGACGGCCACGCACGACCTCGCCCTCCGGCAGGTGCGCCTCGGCATCGTCACGGACACCGCCCGCAACCCGTACGCGCGCCGCACCACCGGCCTCGCCCTCGATCCCGACGTGCTCGGCACCGGCATGCTCGTCGTCGGCCCCTCGGGCAGCGGCAAGACCGCCCGCCTCGTGCGGCCCGTCGTCGAGTCCCTCTCCCTGCAGGCGCTCGCAGGACAGGCGGCCGTCGTCGTGGTCGGCTCCGACGCCGCGCCGCTCGGCCCGGACGAGTCCTTCGACGTCGTCATCCGCGTCGGCGACCCCGCCTCCCCGCACGACCTCGACCTCTACGGCGGCACCTCCGACCCGGACCGCGCCGCCGCGCTGCTCGCCGACGTCCTGGCCACCGACACCACCGACACCCGTCGCGCCACCACCACGCTCGCCCAGCTGCTCGGCCCCTTCCACGCCGTCCACGACCGCTTCCCCTCGGTCCCCGAGCTCCGCGAACTCCTCGACGGCGGCCCCGCGCTCCTCCAGACCCTGCGCGCGTCCCTCGAACGGGCGGGACACGCGTCCCTCGTCCGGGAACTCGACGCCCGCTCCCGGCAGCAGGGCGCCGACGGCGACCCGGCCCGCCACCTCGCCGACCGGATCGCCCTCCTCGACCGCCCCGCCTTCGCCGCCTTCTTCGACACCTCCGGGGCGACCGCGCCGTTCACCATGCGCGCCCTGGAACACCCCGTGCGCGTCCGGATCGACCTGCCCGAAGCAGGCCACGCCGAGGCGTCACGGCTCCTCACCCGGCTCGTCCTCGCCCAGTTCCTCGGCCGGACCGTCGGCCGGACCGACCGCTCCCGCTTCGCCTGCCTCGTGCTCGACGACGCCGCGCACACGCTGACGGCGGAGACCGTGCGGGGCCTCCAGCGGCTGCGCTCCGCCCACGCCGGCGTCGTCCTCGGGCTCCGTACCGTCGAGGACGTCCCCGAGCACCTGCGCACCGCGCTGTTCGGAGCGGTCGGCTGCCGGTTCGCCCTCGCCGGGGTCACCACCTGGGACGGCAAGCGGTTCGCGGAGACCTGGGGCACCGAATGGGTGGAGACCAGGGACGTCACCAGTCGGACCGTCCGCTCCGACGAGCCCCTCACCCGGGTGGCGCACGCCGTGCGCAAGCTGGTCACCGGCCGGGCCGTCACCACCGACGCGGTGACCGTCCGCGAGGTCGAGCGGGAGCGGTGGTCCGCCTCCGACCTCGCGCACGGTGTGCCGCCCGGCCACGCGGTCCTCTCCCTCACCCATGTGAGGGGCGAGCACACGCCGCCTCTCCTGGTCGACCTGCGCAGCTGAGAGCGGCCCTCCGGCGGCCCTGGCACAATCGGGTGCGCCGCCCTCCCCGGCGGTGTCCCGTCGTCGGGTGCGGTCCGTCCGTGTCCGGTCCCGCTCAAAGGTCCGCCGGTTTCCGATGCCGCCCACCCTCGCCTCGCTCGTCCAGCACTCCTCCCTCCGGCTCGTGGTCCGGGCCGGGGAGGACCGCCTCGACACGCCCGTCCGGTGGGCGCACGTCAGTGAGCTGGCCGACCCCGTGCCGTACATGGAGGGCGGGGAGCTGCTGCTCACCACCGCCCTGACGCTCGACGCCGAGGACGCCGAGGCGATGCGGCGGTACGTACGGCGGCTGCTCGGGGCGGGGGTGGTGGGGCTCGGGTTCGCCGTCGGGGTGAACTACGACGCCATCCCGGACGCCCTCCTCGAAGCCGCCCGCGCCGAGCACCTGCCGCTGCTCGAGGTGCCGCGCCGCACCCCGTTCCTCGCCATCAGCAAGGCCGTGTCCGCCGCCATCGCCGCCGATCAGTACCGCGCCGTGACCGCCGGTTTCGAGGCGCAGCGCGAGCTCACCCGGGCCGCGCTCGCGGAGGGGCCGGACGCCGTCGTCGCCCGGCTCGCCGCGCACGTCGACGGCTGGGCCGCGCTCTACGACGCCGCCGGCACCGTCGTCGCCGTCTCGCCGGAGTGGGCCGCCCGCCGCGCCGCCCGCCTCACCCCGGACGTCGAGCGGCTGCGCGAGCGCCCGGCCCCCGCCAGCGCCGTCGTCGGCGGTACCGACGACCGGGTGGAGCTGCAGTCCCTCGGGACCGGCCGCCGGGTCCGCGGCGCCCTCGCCGTCGGCACCGGCGCGCCCCTCGGCACCGCCGAGCGGTACGCCGTCCACTCGGCGATCGCCCTGCTCACCCTCACCACCGAACGCTCCCGCTCCCTCCAGGCCGCCGAGCACCGGCTGGGCGCCGCCGTGCTGCGCATGATGCTGGCCGGGCAGCCCGAGCACGCCCGTACCGTCGCCGGCGACGTGTACGGCGGCCTCCTCGACGCCCCCTTCCGCCTCCTGGTCGCCGAGGCCGCCGGCGGCGAGCAGGCGTCCGCGGAACCCCCGCTGCCGGTGCTCGCCGAGGCCCTGGAGGCCGCCGCCGCCCGCGCCGGCGAGGCGGTGCTCACCGTCCCGGAGGGCGACGACCGGCTCGTCGTCCTCGCCGGCGACGGCGGCGCGGTCGTCGCCGCCTGTGCCGGGTACGCCGAGCGGGAGGCCGAGGACGCCGGGGTCGTCGTCGGGCTCTCCGCCTCCGCCGGCCCGGTGACCGCGGCCGTCGCGTACAAGCAGGCCGAGCAGGCCCTCTCGGTGGCCCGCCGGCGCGGCCGCGCCCTCGTCGAGCACGAGGACCTGGCGGCCGGTTCGGTCCTGCCGCTCCTCGCCGACGACGCCGTACGGGCCTTCGCCGACGGCATGCTCCGGGCGCTGCGCGAGCACGACGCGACCGGCCGCGGCGACCTGGTCGCCTCGCTGCGCGCCTGGCTCTCCCGGCACGGCCAGTGGGACGCCGCCGCGGCCGACCTCGGCGTCCACCGCCACACCCTGCGGTACCGGATGCGGCGGGTGGAGGAGATCCTCGGGCGCTCGCTCGACGACCCGGACGTCCGCATGGAGCTGTGGCTGGCCCTCAAGACGACGGGCGAGGGGGAGAAGTAGCGCCCCTGCCCGCGCCCGGGCAGGATCGGGCCGCCCCTGCCCGGAGGCGGGCAGGATCGGGCCGCCCCTGCCCGGAGGCGGGCAGAATTCCTGGCCGGACGCGAGTGGAATGCCTAATCTCCTGCTCATGACAAGCCCCGCCGTCGATCCCGCCTCTTCCCCCGTCTCCGCTCCCGCCCCTTCCCCCGGCACCGCCTCCGCGACCACCCGCGCGACCGCGACCGGTACCGCCTCCGCGACCGGCACCGCGCCCGCCGCCGGTACCGTGCCCGGCCGCGGCGCCCTCCAGGGGAAGCCCGCCCCGGCCGGCCGCCGCATCACCGGCGCCGTCTGGGCCGCCCTCGCCATCGTGTACGTCGTCTGGGGCTCCACCTACCTCGGGATCCGGATCGTCGTCGAGACCGTCCCGCCCTTCCTCGCCTCAGGCTCCCGGTTCATCGTCGCCGGACTGCTCCTCGCCGCGCTTGTGGCCTGGCGCCACGGTCCCGCCGCGCTCAAGGTGGACCGGCGCCGGCTCGGTTCGGCCGCGCTCGTCGGCCTGCTCCTGATCCTCGGCGGCAACGGCCTCGTCAATCTCGCCGAGACCGACATCCCCTCCGGTCTCGCCGCCCTCCTCGTCGCCGCCGTCCCCGTGTGGGTCGTGCTGCTGCGCACCGCCGCCGGCGAGCGCCCGGGGCTCGGCGCGTACGGCGGCGTGCTGATCGGGATCGCCGGACTGGCCGTCCTCACCCTCCCCGGACTGAGCGGCGAGGTCGGCATCGCCGGGGTGCTGACCGTCGTCGTGGCCGCCCTGCTCTGGTCGCTCGGCACGGTCTCCTCCGCCCGCCTCCCCATGCCCGCCAACCCGTTCACCGCGAGCGTGTACGAGATGCTGGCCGGCGGTCTCGGCGGCATCGTCGTCGGCCTGATCCGCGGCGAGCACCACGGCTTCGACCCGGGCGCGGTCTCCGGCAGCTCCTGGGCCGCCCTCGCCTACCTGGTCGTCTTCGGTTCGCTGATCGCCTTCACCGCGTACGCCTGGCTCCTCCAGTCCGCCCCGGTCTCGCTCGCCGCGACCTACGCGTACGTCAACCCGGTCGTCGCCGTCCTGCTCGGCGCGCTGATCCTCGACGAGGCCCTGACCTGGCCCATCCTCCTCGGCGGCGCGATCGTCGTGGCGGCCGTCTGCCTGATCGTCTCCACCGAGCGGAGGGGGTGACGGAGGGAGTCCGCCGTGGCCCTACCCTGATCCCTCGTATCGATCGGTCGTGAGCACGGCGACAGGGGTGGGGTCCGGATGGCGACGGGGACGAAGGCCGGCAGACCGGCGGGGACGAAGGCCGGGAGACCGGCGGGGACGAAGGCCGGGAGACCGGCGGGGAACGCGTCCAGGGGCGGCGGCAGCGGCGGCAGCGCCGGCGGCACGCCGAAGCCCGGCTCGCGGCTCGTCCGGTACACCGTCGTCGGCGGCCTCCTCCTCGCCCTCCTCGCCGGCGCCGGGGGCATCACGGCCGGCGTGCTCGCCGGCGAGGGCTACCTCCCCGGCGACTCGATGCGCGAGGTCTGGAACACCCGGCCCGAGACCACCCCCTCCGACCCCTCCGAGTCCGGCGCCGGCGCCTGGGCCGTCGGCGACACCCTCGTCCGCAGCCGCTCCCGCGGCGTCACCGGCTTCGACGCCCGCTCCGGCGCCGAGCGCTGGAGCTACACGCCGTCCGGGAACGCCGCGATCTGCTCCGTCAGCCGCGCCGCCGAGGACGGCATCGCCCTGGTCGCCCAGGGCAGGCCCGGCACCCCGGGCGACGCGCCGGTCGCGGACGGCCCGGGCTGCGCGACCGTCGTCGCCCTCGACCTGAGGGACGGCCGCGAGCTGTGGCGCGCCGCCCGGACCCCGGACAGCGGCGAGATCCGTGACGAGAAGGACGTCGTCGCCGTCGGCGGCGGGCTCGCCGTCGTCCGCGACGCCTTCGCGCACTGGAGGTACGAGTGGGCCGGCGAGGAGCCCGGCCACGTCCGCCCGGACCGCGCCCTGCGCGCCCTCGACCTGCGCACCGGCAAGCCGCGCTGGACGGCCGCCATGCCGAAGGGCTGCGTGCCCCACGGCGTCGCCGCCGCCCGGAGCCAGGTCCTCGCCCTCGTCGTCTGCGAGCGGAAGGACATCCGGCTCGCCGCCTTCGACCCGGCCGACGGCCGCCACCGCTGGACCACCGAGCTCTCCCGGGACCGGGTGGTCGAGCCGGTCGCCAACGCGTCGGTGTTCCTCTCCGCCGATCCGGCCGTGGTCAGCGTCGACAGCCTCGACCTGAGCGGCTACCCGACGGTCCTCTCCTTCTCCGCCGACGGGCGCGCCCAGGGCCGCATCGCCTCCGGCGGCGACACCGACTACCTCTCCACCGCCGCCCCGGCCCACGCCCAGGTCGCGTACGGGCGCCTCTACGCCGTCGAGGCGATGTTCCACGACACGATCAGCGCCTTCGACCTGCGCAGCGGGCAGCGCCTGTGGCGCGCGAAGCTCGAACGGCTGGAGGACGTCCTCGCCCTGCGGGTCGCCGACGGGCGCGTCACCGCCCTGGTCGACCTGTACGCGGGGAAGGGGGAGGACGGGCTGCTCGTCCTCGACGCCGACACCGGCGACGAACGCGACCTGCGCACCTTCCCCGACTCGGTCGGCGCGTCCTTCGGAGAGATCACGGACCTCTTCGGGCACGAGGGGCGGCTGATCCCCGCCCGGGGACCCGGCTTCCGCCCGTTCACCGCCTACGAGGAGCGCTGACCGGCACCGGACCGCACCCCCTCTTCGGCCGAAGCGGACAGACCGGAGGCCCCACCACTCCATCACGGACAAGCGTCACGCGCCGGGTCCGGCCCTAACGTGTCTGGAGAGCAACCGCTCACACCCCGAAACGGAAAGGGCCGGGACGCGCAATGACGACCACCCACGCCTTCTGGGTCGCCGGCCGCGAGGCCACCGGCGACACCACCTTCGACGTCACGAACTCGTACGACGGACGTCTGGTCGGCAAGGTCGCCGTGCCCACCGAGGCCCAGGTCGAGGAGGCCGTCGCGGCCGCCCACGCGGTCGTCGACGAGTTCGCCGCCACCCCGGCGTACGTCCGTGCCGCCGCCCTCGACCACGTGTCGAAGCGGCTCGCCGAGCGCACCGAGGAGATCGCCCAGGTCATCTCCGCCGAGAACGGCAAGCCCATCAAGTGGGCCCGCGGCGAAGTCGGCCGTGCCGTCTCCGTCTTCCGTTTCGCCGCCGAGGAGGCCCGCCGCTGGAACGCCGGCGAGGCCCAGCGCCTGGACACCGAGGCCGGCGGCGCGGGCCGCCTCGCCCTCACCCGCCGCGTCCCCAAGGGCGTCGTCCTCGGCATCGCGCCCTTCAACTTCCCGCTGAACCTCAGCGCCCACAAGATCGCCCCGGCCATCGCCGTCGGCGCCCCGATCATCCTCAAGCCGGCCCCGGCCACCCCGATCTCCTCCCTCATCATGGGCGAGATCCTGGCCGAGACCGACCTGCCGGCCGGCTCCTGGTCGATCCTCACCGTGCCGAACGACCGGATGCCGGCCCTCGTCCAGGACGAGCGCCTCCCGGTCATCTCCTTCACCGGCTCGGACAAGGTCGGCTACGCCATCCAGCAGTCCGTGCCCCACAAGCACTGCACCCTGGAGCTCGGCGGCAACGCCGCCGCGGTCGTCCTCCCGGACTGGTCCTCCGAGGCCGACCTGGACTGGGCCGCGACCCGCATCGCGACCTTCTCCAACTACCAGGGCGGCCAGTCCTGCATCTCCGTGCAGCGCGTGATCGCCGACGCCTCGGTCTACGACCGCCTGGTGCCGAAGATCGTCGCGGCCGTCGAGGCCCAGGTCACCGGCGACCCGGCGGACGACGCCACCGACGTCGGCCCGCTCGTCGACGAGGCCGCCGCCCAGCGCGTCGAGTCCTGGGTCGACGAGGCCGTCGAGGCCGGCGCGAAGCTCCTCTCCGGCGGCAAGCGCGAGGGCGCCACCTACGCCCCGACCGTCCTCACCGACCTCCCGGCCGGCGTCACCCTGGCCCGCTCCGAGGTCTTCGGCCCGGTCCTCACGATCGCCAAGGTCGACGGCGAGACCGAGGCGTTCGCCGCGGTCAACGACTCCGACTTCGGCCTCCAGGCCGGCGTCTTCACCCACGACCTGCAGACCGCCTTCCGCGCCCACCGCGCCCTGGAGGTCGGCGGCGTGATCGTCGGCGACGTCCCGTCCTACCGCGCCGACCAGATGCCGTACGGCGGTGCCAAGCGCTCCGGCGTCGGCCGCGAGGGCGTCGCGTACGCCATGGACGACTACACCTACGAGCGCGTGATGGTCCTCACCGGCCTCGCCCTGTAGGGCACGCGCTCCACGAGACCAGGCGGTCCGGGCCCACTGTGCGGGGGCCCGGGCCGCCTCTTCGCGTCCGCGTCCAGCAGGCGGACCGTGCGGCGACGGCGCGGCCGTCCCCGGCAGGATGACCGGCGTGACCGTCATCGACATCCCCGGCTCCAAGTCCGTCACCGCCCGCGCGCTCTTCCTCGCCGCGGCCGCGGAGGGCACCACCACCCTCCTGCGCCCGCTCGTCTCCGACGACACCGAGGGCTTCGCCGAAGGGCTCAGGGCCCTCGGGTACGCCGTCCGGCAGGAGCCCGGCGCCTGGCACATCGAGGGCCGCCCCGCCGGACCGGGAACCGCCGACGCCGACGTCTACTGCCGCGACGGCGCCACCACCGCCCGCTTCCTGCCCACCCTCGCCGCCGCCGGCCACGGCACCTTCCGCTTCGACGCCTCCGCCCAGATGCGCCGCCGGCCCCTCGGCCCGCTCTCCACCGCCCTGCGCGAGCTGGGCGTCGACCTGCGCCACGGCGAGAAGGACGGCCACCACCCGCTCGCCGTCCACGCGGCCGGCGTCAAGGGCGGCGCGCTCACCCTCGACGCCGGGCAGTCCTCCCAGTACCTGACGGCGCTGCTGATGCTCGGCCCGCTCACCGCCGAGGGCCTCGACATCACGGTCACCGACCTCGTCTCGGAGCCGTACGTCGAGATCACCCTCGCGATGATGCGGTCCTTCGGCGCCGAGGTCACCCGCGAGGGCCGCACCTACCGGGTCGCCCCCACCGGCTACCGGGCGGCGCGCCTCCCGATCGAGCCGGACGCCTCCACCGCGAGCTACTTCTTCGCCGCCGCCGCCCTCGAACCCGGCCGCGCGGTCACCGTCCCCGGCCTCGGCACCGGCGCCCTCCAGGGCGATCTCGCCTTCGTCGACGTGCTCCGCCGCATGGGCGCCGAGGTCGAGGTGACGGCCGGCGCGACCACCGTCCGCTCCACCGGCACCCTGCGCGGACTCACCGTGAACATGCGGGACATCTCCGACACCATGCCGACCCTCGCCGCGCTCGCCCCCTTCGCCGACGGCCCGGTCCGCATCGAGGACGTCGCCAACACCCGGGTCAAGGAGTGCGACCGGCTCGACGCCTGCGCCGAGAACCTCCGCCGCCTCGGCATCACCGTGGAGACCGGACCCGACTGGATCGAGATCCACCCCGGCACCCCCGCCGGACCCGCCGAGATCGCCACCCACGGCGACCACCGGATCGTCATGTCCTTCGCGGTCACCGCCCTGCGGACGCCCGGCATCACCTTCGACGACCCCGGCTGCGTGAAGAAGACCTTCCCGGACTTCCACCGCGTGTTCGGCGGATTCGGCGCGTTCGCCCGGACCCCGTGAAGAGCGCACAGCGTTTGGGGCAAGAATGGGGGGCATGAGCGACCGCCCCTCTCCTCTCGCCGACCCGCACATCGCCTTCGACACCTCCGAAGGACGCCGGGACATCGTCGTCCTCGGCTCGACGGGATCCATCGGCACCCAGGCCATCGACCTGGTGCTGCGCAACCCCGACCGCTTCCGGGTCACCGCCCTGGCCGCCTCCGGCGGCCGGGTCGCGCTCCTCGCCGAGCAGGCGCACCGGCTCCGGGTCGCCCAGGTCGCCGTCGCCCGCGAGGAGACCGTCGAGGAGCTGCGCACGGCCCTCAAGGCGCTGTACGGCTCCGAGCCGCTCCCCGAGATCCTGGCCGGGCCCGACGCCGCCACCGAGCTCGCCGCCTCCCCGTGCCACACCGTCCTCAACGGCATCACCGGCTCCATCGGCCTCGCGCCGACCCTCGCCGCCCTGGAGGCGGGCCGGACCCTCGCCCTCGCCAACAAGGAGTCGCTGATCGTCGGCGGCCCGCTGGTGAAGGCGCTCGCGAAGCCCGGCCAGATCATCCCCGTCGACTCCGAGCACGCGGCCCTCTTCCAGGCGCTCGCCGCCGGCACCCGCGCCGACGTCCGCAAGCTGGTCGTCACCGCCTCCGGCGGCCCCTTCCGCGGCCGCACCCGCGCCGAGCTGGAGCACGTGACCCGCGAGGACGCGCTCGCCCACCCGACCTGGGCGATGGGCCCGGTCATCACGGTCAACAGCGCGACCCTGGTCAACAAGGGCCTGGAGGTCATCGAGGCGCACCTCCTCTACGACATCTCCTTCGACCGCATCGAGGTCGTCGTCCACCCGCAGTCGTACGTCCACTCGATGGTCGAGTTCACCGACGGCTCGACGCTCGCCCAGGCCACCCCGCCGGACATGCGCGGCCCCATCGCCATCGGCATCGGCTGGCCCGAGCGCGTCCCCGACGCGGCCCCCGCCTTCGACTGGTCCACCGCCTCCACCTGGGAGTTCTTCCCGCTGGACGACGAGGCGTTCCCGTCGGTGAACCTCGCCCGTCACGTCGGCGAGCTGGGCGGCACCGCCCCCGCCGTCTTCAACGCCGCCAACGAGGAGTGCGTGGAGGCGTTCCTCGCCGGCCGGCTCCCCTTCAACGGCATCATGGACACCGTCACGGCGGTCGTCACCGAACACGGTCGGCCCACCCGGGGAACCTCCCTGACGGTGCCGGACGTCCTGGAAGCGGAGACCTGGGCCCGGGCCCGGGCCCGAGAGCTCGCAGCGAAGGCAACCGCGGAGGCGCGCGCATGACGGAAGTGCTCCTGACGATCCTCGGGGTCGTCCTGTTCGCGCTGGGACTCCTGGTCTCCATCGCCTGGCACGAACTCGGCCACCTCTCCACGGCCAAGCTCTTCGGCATCCGCGTGCCGCAGTACATGGTCGGCTTCGGCCCCACCATCTGGTCGAGGAGGCGCGGCGAGACCGAGTACGGCATCAAGGCCATCCCGGCCGGCGGCTACATCCGCATGATCGGCATGTTCCCGCCCGGCGAGGACGGCAAGATCGAGGCCCGCTCCACCTCGCCCTGGCGCTCCATGATCGAGGACGCCCGCGAGGCGTCGTACGAGGAGCTCCAGCCCGGCGACGAGAGCCGGCTCTTCTACACGCGCAAGCCGTGGAAGCGCGTGATCGTCATGTTCGCCGGACCCTTCATGAACCTGGTCCTCGCCCTCGGCCTCTTCTACGGCTCCCTGATGACCCTCGGCATCGAGGGCCAGACCACCAAGGTCGCCGGCGTCCAGAAGTGCGTCATCGAGCAGAGCGCGGGCCGGGACACCTGCGCCGCGGGCGACCCGGTCTCCCCGGCGCACAAGGCGGGGCTGAAGGACGGCGACACGATCGTCGCCTTCAACGGCGCCCCGGTCTCCGACTGGGACACCCTCTCCGACCACATCCGGAAGACCATCGGCCCGGCCACGGTCACCGTCGAGCGGGACGGGCAGCGCCTCGACCTGCACCCGACGCTGGTCGCCAACCAGGTCCTCAAGAAGGACGAGAACGGCCAGGTCGCCCGGCCGCTCGACTACGAGGAGGCCGGCTACCTCGGCTTCGCGTCGAAGACGGAGGTCGCGCCGCTCACCTTCGTCGAGACCACCGACCGCATGGGCGAGCTCATGGAGAACGGCCTCCAGTCGGTCGTCGCCCTCCCCGGCAAGATCCCCGGCCTGTGGGACGCCACCTTCGGCGACGGCGAGCGCGCCGAGGACTCGCCCGTCGGCGTCGTCGGCGCCGCCCGCATCACCGGCGAACTCATGAACCTGGACCTCCCGCCGGAGCGGATCCTGGTCATGTTCATGAACCTGCTGGTGTACTTCAACGTCTCGCTGTTCCTCTTCAACATGCTCCCGCTGCTGCCGCTCGACGGCGGACACATCGCGGGCGCCCTGTGGGAATCCGTCCGCCGGCACACGGCCCGGATCTTCAGGCGCCCCGACCCCGGCCCGTTCGACGTGGCCAAGCTGATGCCCGCCGCCTACGTGGTCGCCGGCGTCTTCGTCTGTTTCACGCTGCTCGTCCTCGCCGCCGACATCGTCAACCCGGTGAAGCTGACGTAGCTCCCTGGGGGGCCGTGCACCGCCGTGTCCGGCCCCCCGCCCCCGGGGCGGTAACCTCGGAAGCCTGAGCCCGCCGACGCACGACCTTAGAGGTTGCACTACAGATGACCGCGATTTCTCTCGGTATGCCCACCGTCCCGACCCGGCTCGCCGAACGCCGCAAGAGCCGGCAGATCCAGGTCGGCAGCGTGGCCGTCGGCGGTGACGCACCCGTCTCGGTGCAGTCGATGACGACGACCCGCACCTCCGACATCGGCGCCACCCTCCAGCAGATCGCCGAGCTGACCGCCTCCGGCTGCCAGATCGTCCGGGTGGCCTGTCCCACCCAGGACGACGCCGACGCGCTCGCCACCATCGCCCGGAAGTCGCAGATCCCCGTGATCGCCGACATCCACTTCCAGCCCAAGTACGTCTTCGCCGCGATCGACGCCGGCTGCGCCGCCGTCCGCGTCAACCCGGGCAACATCAAGCAGTTCGACGACAAGGTCAAGGAGATCGCCAAGGCGGCCGGCGACGCGCGCGTCCCGATCCGCATCGGCGTCAACGCCGGCTCCCTCGACGCCCGCCTGCTCAAGAAGTACGGCAAGGCGACCCCCGAGGCGCTCGTCGAGTCCGCCCTCTGGGAGGCGTCCCTCTTCGAGGAGCACGGCTTCCGCGACATCAAGATCTCGGTCAAGCACAACGACCCGGTCGTCATGGTCGAGGCGTACCGCCAGCTCGCCGCCCAGTGCGACTACCCGCTGCACCTCGGCGTCACCGAGGCCGGCCCCGCCTTCCAGGGCACCATCAAGTCGGCCGTCGCCTTCGGCGCCCTGCTCTCCCAGGGCATCGGCGACACCATCCGCGTCTCCCTCTCCGCGCCGCCGGCCGAGGAGATCAAGGTCGGCATCCAGATCCTGGAGTCGCTCAACCTCCGCCAGCGCCGCCTGGAGATCGTCTCCTGCCCGTCCTGCGGCCGCGCCCAGGTCGACGTCTACAAGCTCGCCGAGGAGGTCACCGCCGGCCTCGACGGCATGACCGTCCCGCTCCGCGTCGCCGTCATGGGCTGCGTCGTCAACGGCCCCGGCGAGGCCCGCGAGGCCGACCTCGGCGTCGCCTCCGGCAACGGCAAGGGCCAGATCTTCGTCAAGGGCGAGGTCATCAAGACCGTCCCCGAGTCGAAGATCGTCGAGACCCTCATCGAGGAGGCCCTCAAGATCGCCGAGCAGATGGAGAAGGACGGCATCGCCAGCGGCGAGCCGACCGTCGCCATCGCCGGCTGACCCGCCGCGACCACCACGGAACCCCTCCGGCCCCGGGCCGGAGGGGTTCCGCGCGCCCGCCCCGGCGAACGGGCCGGAGGGGCGTGCCGGGGGGACGGCCCCGAGCGCGCGGAGCCCCGTGAGGAGCGGGCGGGACGGGCGCGGGCGGCGCCGTGAGCCCGGCCGGAAGCGCCCCGGAGCCGGGCCGGGCCCGAAACGGGCGGGGTACAGTGCCAGGACCAGCAGAACCGCACGGTGAGGCCCCCTCGTGTTGACACAGACCACCACCCGGGTCCTCGAACCCGCCGACCTCGGAGCCGCCCTCGCCGTCCTGGAGAGCGCCCCGGTCGAGAACGCCTTCGTGACCGCCCGCGTCCGCGTCGCCGGACTCGACCCCTGGCGCCTGGGCGGCGAGATGTGGGGCTGGTACACCGAGGGCCGGCTCACCTCGCTCTGCTACTCCGGCGCGAACCTGGTCCCCATCTGCGCCACCCCCGAGGCCGTCCGCGCCTTCGCCGACCGGGCCCGCCGGATCGGCCGCCGCTGCTCCTCGATCGTCGGCCCCGCCGGCCCCACCGGCGAGCTCTGGCGCCTCCTCGAACCCGCCTGGGGCCCGGCCCGCGACGTCCGCGCCCACCAGCCCCTCATGGTCACCGAGGAACCCTCCGCCACCGTCGCCCCCGACCCCCTCGTCCGCCGCGTCCGCAAGGACGAGATGGACGCGATCATGCCCGCCTGCGTCGCCATGTTCACCGAGGAGGTCGGCGTCTCCCCGATGGCGGGCGACGGCGGACTGCTCTACCAGGCCCGCGTCGCCGAACTCGTCGCCGCCGGCCGCTCCTTCGCCCGCATCGAGGACGGCAGGGTCGTCTTCAAGGCCGAGATCGGCGCCGCCACCCGCCAGGCGTGCCAGATCCAGGGCGTCTGGGTCGCCCCCGAGCACCGGGGGAAGGGCCTCTCCGAGACCGGCATGGCCGCCGTCCTCCAGTACGCCCTCGCCGACGTCGCACCCGTCGTCAGCCTGTACGTCAACGACTACAACACCCCCGCCCGCGCCGCGTACCGCCGCGTCGGCTTCCGTGAGACCGGCGCCTTCATGAGCGTTCTGTTCTGAACCGGTGGGCGCTTGTAGGGTGCGCCGCATGGACGACGCCCCCGCCGTGATCGGACCCGTCAACCTCGCCGCCCGTGTGGACGAGGCCCTCGCCGTGCAGGCGGTCGCCTTCGGCCTCGACGCCGCGGAGGTCGCCGTACGCCGCCACATCGTTCTGCGCCACCTCATGAACCCCGGCGCCCGCGCCTTCGGGGCCACCACCCCCGACGGGCGGCTCGTCGGCTTCGTGTACGGGATGCCCAACGACCGTACCCACTGGTGGTCCACCGTGGTGGAGCCGTACCTGCGGGCCACCGGCACCGCCGACTGGCTCGACGCCTCCTTCGTCATCACCGAGCTCCACGTCCACCCCGCCCACCAGGGCCTCGGCCTCGGCCGCGGGCTGATCACCACGATCACCGACACCGCCGACGAGAAGCGCTCGATCCTCTCGGCCATCGACACCGAGTCCCCGGCCCGCGGCCTCTACCGCTCCCTCGGCTACACCGACCTCGCCCGCCAGGTCCACTTCCCGAGCGCCGCCCGCCCCTACGCCGTCATGGGCGCCCCGCTGCCCCTCCCGCGCCGGAACTGATTTCTCGCGGGCGGGGCCGCCCGGATAACCTCGGGGCCATCATCTTCAGTCCCGGCAGGAGTACGAGAACCATGGCCAACGCACCGGTCCAGCGCATGTCCCAGTTGATGGCGAAGACGCTGCGCGACGACCCGGCGGACGCCGAGGTCCTCTCCCACAAGCTCCTCGTCCGCGCCGGCTACGTCCGCCGCACCGCCGCCGGCATCTGGAGCTGGCTGCCCCTCGGCAAGAAGGTCCTCTCCAACGTCGAGCGGATCGTCCGCGAGGAGATGGACGCCGTCGGCGCCCAGGAGGTCTCCCTCCCCGCCCTGCTGCCCCGCGAGCCCTACGAGGCCACCGGGCGCTGGGACGAGTACGGCGCCGAGCTCTTCCGCCTCCAGGACCGCAAGGGCGGCGACTACCTCCTCGGCCCCACCCACGAGGAGATCTTCACCCTGCTGGTGAAGGACCAGTGCTCGTCCTACAAGGACCTGCCGGTCATCCTGTACCAGATCCAGACCAAGTTCCGGGACGAGGCCCGCCCCCGCGCCGGCATCCTGCGCGGCCGCGAGTTCCTCATGAAGGACTCCTACTCCTTCGACACCGAGGACGAGGGCCTCGCCGAGTCCTACGGCGTGCACCGCCAGGCGTACCAGCGCATCTTCGAGCGCCTCGGCCTCGACTACCGCATCTGCGCCGCCACCGCCGGCGCCATGGGCGGCTCCAAGTCCGAGGAGTTCCTCGCCCCGGCCGAGGCCGGCGAGGACACCTTCGCCGACTGTCCGAACTGCGACTTCGCCGCCAACACCGAGGCCGTGCACCAGGCGGTCAAGGAGGTCGACGGCTCCGCGGTCGCGGCCCTGGAGACCATCCCCACGCCCGACACCCCCACCATCGAGACCCTCGCCGCCCACCTCGGCGTCCCGGCCTCCGCCACCCTCAAGAACCTCCTGGTGAAGGTCGACGGCGAGATCGTCGCCGTCGGCGTCCCCGGCGACCGCGAGGTCGACATGGACAAGGTCGAGGCGCACTTCGCCCCGGCCGCCGTCGAGCTCGTCACCGAGACCGACTTCTCCGCCCGCCCCGACCTGGTCCGCGGCTACGTCGGCCCCCAGGGCCTGGAGAAGGTCCGCTACATCGCCGACCCGCGCGTCGCCCCCGGCACCGCCTGGATCACCGGCGCCAACGAGGAGGGCACGCACGCGAAGAACGTCGTCGCGGGCCGTGACTTCGAGGTCGAGGAGTACGTCGACGTCGTCGTCGTCCAGGAGGGCGACCCGTGCCCCGAGTGCGGCACCGGCCTCAAGCTGGACCGCGCGATCGAGATCGGCCACATCTTCCAGCTCGGCCGCAAGTACGCGGACGCGCTGAAGCTCGACGTCCTCGGCCAGAACGGCAAGCCGGTCCGCGTCACCATGGGCTCCTACGGCATCGGCGTCTCGCGCGCCGTCGCCGCGCTCGCCGAGCAGACCGCCGACGACAAGGGCCTGTGCTGGCCGGCCGAGGTCGCCCCCGCCGACGTCCACGTCGTCGCCGCCGGCAAGGCGCTCCAGACCGAGCTGGCCCTGGAGGTCTCCGACAAGCTCGCCGCGGCGGGCCTGCGGGTCCTCGTCGACGACCGCGCCGGCGTCTCCCCGGGCGTCAAGTTCACCGACGCGGAGCTCATCGGCGTCCCGAAGATCCTCGTCGCCGGCCGCCGCGCGGCCGAGGGCGTCGTGGAGCTGAAGGACCGCCGCACCGGCGAGCGCGAGGAGCTCACGGTCGAGGACGCCCTCGCGGCCCTGACGTCCTGACCCCGCCGCGGCCGCACCCGCCGTGCCGTCGTGGGCACACGTCCCGCCCTCGCGGAACGCGTGCCCACGACGGAGGCGGGCGGCCCGGCCGGGCCTAGCGGGTGTCGCCGCGGGGGCCGGGGGACGGGTCCACGGAGGGGCCGGTGAGGTCCTCGACGGGAGGCAGCGGGGCCGGCGGAGGCGCCGCGCGGGAGGCGTCCGGCGCGGGTGCGTGTCCGGCGTCCGGCGTGGCCCGTTCCAGGAAGCGCAGCAGCTCGACCGGGATCGGCAGGACCAGGGTCGAGTTCTTCTCGGCCGCGACGGCCATCACCGTCTGGAGGAGCCGGAGCTGGAGGGCCGCCGGCGCGTCCGCCATCTGGTGCGCCGCCTCCGTCAGCTTCTTCGACGCCTGGAGCTCCGCGTCCGCGTTGATGAGCCGCGCCCGCCGCTCCCGGTCCGCCTCCGCCTGCCGGGCCATGGACCGCTTCATCGTCTCCGGCAGGGACACGTCCTTGATCTCGACCCGGTCGATCTGCACGCCCCACCCGATCGCGGGGGAGTCGAGCATCAGCTCCAGGCCCTGGTTGAGCTTCTCCCGGTTGGACAGCAGATCGTCGAGGTCGCTCTTGCCGATGATCGACCGCAGCGAGGTCTGCGCCATCTGCGAGACCGCGAACTTGTAGTCCTCGACCCGCACCAGCGCCTCCGCCGCGTCCACCACCCGGAAGTAGACGACGGCGTCGACCCGTACCGTCACGTTGTCCCGGGTGATGCCCTCCTGGGCGGGCACCGGCATCGTGACGATCTGCATGTTCACCTTGTGGAGCCGGTCGACGGCCGGAAGGATCATGGTGAAGCCGGGCTGGCGCACGGCGCCCCGCAGCCGGCCGAAGCGGAAGACGACGCCCCGCTCGTACTGCTTGACCACGCGCGCCGCCGCGCCGACGTACGCCACGGCGGCCACACCCGCCGCCGCGACCGCCAAGAGGATGTCTTCGATCATCACGGCCCCCTGAGAAAGGGTTACAAAAAGGGTATTCCCTCTCGGCGGGGGCGCGAACTCGCAGCCGGCCGACTCGCAGCCAGCCGGCTCACGGCCGGCCGGCTCACGGCCGGCCGGCTCACAGCCAGCCGGCGAACTCCAGCAGCCACTCGGCCTCCTGCCGCCGCCCGCCGGCCAGCGCCCGGGTGCCGGACTCCACGGTCCGGAAGAGCGTCCAGCCGCGCAGCCGCTCCCGGTCGACGTCGAGCGAGTCGGCCAGCTTGTTGACCCGCCGCCGGGCCGCCGGGGCCCCGGCGGACGAGGCGACCAGGTCCTCGACCCGCTCCCTGACCAGCCGCGCGAGGTCGTAGGCGCGCTCGCCGACGACCGGGTCGGGCCCGACGGCGAGCCAGGGCGCGCGGTCGCCGCCGAGGACCTTGCCCTGCCGGAAGTCGCCGTGCAGCAGCAGCTCCTCCGCGGGGCCCGCGAGCAGCTCCTCGCGGACGGCGAGCGCGGCGGCGGTCAGCTCCCCGGCGTCGGAGTCGGCGCGGTGGCGCTCCATCGCCTCCGCCTGGCGCGAGGTGCGGCCGGCCACGGTGTCGAAGCCGTGCCCGGCCGGCGGGTCCACCCAGAGCTTCCGTACGGTCCCGGCGGCCTCCAGGAGCGCCTTCGCCTCCGGCAGTGAGCGGAGCGACACCTCCGGGTGCAGCCGTTCGAGGACGAGGGAGCCCTCCGGGGCCTCGCCGAGGAGCTGGACGGCGCCCCAGCCGTTCCAGTGCGCGAGCGCGTCCCGCTCCCGGTCCGGCCGGGTGTACGGCGGTGCGATCTTCAGCGCGGCGGGCTCGCCGCCGGCGTCGCGGACGAGCAGGACCAGGCTGTCGCGCCCGCCGGGGGCCACCACCCGTTCGACGGTCAGGCCGGCCGCCTCGGGCACCCGCTCGGCGAGGCCGGGGAGCCGCCCGAGCCAGTCGGCCGCGGCGGCCTCGCCGTACCTCTCGTGGAGCGCCGTCACCAGTCGCCGGGGCGCTTCGAAACCCATGCGTGCGTTGTTCCTTCTGCTGGGGCGGGAGGATCAGGGCTGGTGGGGGCCGGACTCACACCCGCTCGGCGAGCCCAGGAAAGGTTACGTCGCTGCCGCGCCACCGCACCGCGCGGACCGCCGCCTCCCGGAGCGCGGCCGCCGCCTCCCGGCGCAGGGCGCCGTCGGCGGCCCGCACCAGGTCGGAGTAGACCCCGGCCACCCGGTCCTCCAGGACGGCCGCGAGCCGGACCGCGCCGGCCGGGTCTGCGACCCGGAAGGGCAGCTCGTACGCGGCGGCCGCCGCGGCCGGCGCACCCCCGAGGTCGCGGACGGTGCGGCGCAGCGCGTCCCGGCGGGCCCGGTGCGCCTCGTAGGCGGCGGTCGCCTCGGCCCGGCGGTCGTCGGCGACCCGGCCGCCGACGACCCCGTAGCCGTACACCGCCGCGTGTTCGGCGGCGAGGGCGGCCTGGGCGGCCTGGAGGGCGCTCATGCGCGGGCTCCTTGGGTGAGGAGGTAGGCGTGGGCGGCGCCGGCGGCGGCCACGGAGGCGAGCAGCCGGGCGTACTCGGGCGGGGCGGCGAGCAGCTCGGCGGTGTGCGCGTCGGACGCGGTCCGCGCGGCGGCGGCCAGTTCCCGCAGGGCGGCCTCCGGGTCGGCCGGGACCGGTCGGGCGGCGGTGCCGGGGCCGGCGGTGGGCGTCGCGCCGCCGGCCGTGCCGGGGGCAGGGGTGCCGGAGGCCGTGGCGTCGGCCGCCGGGCGGGCCGCGCCGGTGGCGGTGGCGTGCGGGGCCGGGGTGGCCGAGGCGGCGGAGTCGCCCTCGCCGAGGGCCTCGGCGTGGGCCGCGACCGACGTGCGGAGGGGCGCCACGCGCGCGTGGAGCGCGGGATGGGCGGCGAGGGTGGCGTCGTAACGTTCCAGCAGGGTCCGTGAGGCGGTCACCGCGCGGCGCCTGCGGGCCGCCTCGGCGCGGGCCACCCGTTCGGCCTCGCGGGCGGCGGCCTCTTCCGCGGCGCTCGGGCGGCGCGGGCCCCCGTCGTCGGAGGTGCAGCCCGTCAGGGCCGCCGCGGCGGCGGCCGAGGCCCCCGCCACGAGCACGGCGCGTCTGCCCGTCGTCGTCACGTTCTCTCCCTCAGCATTCCGGACCCCTCCCGGCCGCCCGTCGAAGATCACCGCAGGCGAGCGTACCCGCGGGGGCCTCCGCCGTGGACGGCAACACCCTCCGGGACCGGATACCCTTGATCCGACACGCAGCGACAAGCAGCGACGAGCGACGTACCCACAACAGCACACGCGGCCGAGGAGTCACCCGGATGAGCACCACCCAGAGCGACAGGCTGCGCGGACTCATTGAGCCGCTCGTCCGCGCGGAGGACCTGGATCTGGAGGAGATCGAGGTGTCCCGGGCCGGCCGCCGCGGACTGCTGAGGATCGTCGTCGACTCGGACGAGGGCGTCGAGCTGGACGCCTGTGCCGAGCTGAGCCGCGCGATCTCCGCGAAGCTGGACGAGACCGACGCCATGGGCGACGGCGAGTACGTCCTGGAGGTCAGCTCCCCGGGTGCCGACCGTCCGCTCTCCGAGCACCGCCACTACGTACGGGCCACCGGCCGGCTGGTCAAGCTCCAGCTCGCCGAGGGCGGGGACCTGGTCACCCGCATCCTGGCCGTGGACGAGGACGGGCTCGACACCGAGGTCCCGGGCGTGAAGGGCCGCAAGGCCACCGCCCGCCGCGTGGAGTTCGCCGAGATCGCCAAGGCGCGTGTCGAGATCGAGTTCAACCGCAAGGACAAGAAGGAAGAGGAGGCGTAGCCGTGGACATCGACGTGAAGCTCCTGAAGGGCTTGGCACAGGAGAAGGAAATCTCCTTCGAGATGCTGGTCGAGGCGATCGAGTCGGCCCTCCTCATCGCCTACCACCGCACTCCGTCCGCCCGCCGTCACGCGCGCGTGGAGCTGGACCGGCACACCGGGCACGTGACGGTGTGGGCCGAGGAGGACCCGGCCGACCTGGAGGAGGGGCAGGAGCCCAAGGAGTTCGACGACACCCCGTCGGACTTCGGCCGCATCGCGGCGAGCACCGCCCGCCAGGTCATCCAGCAGCGGCTGCGCGACGCCGAGAACGACGTGACCTTCGGCGAGTACGCCCGCCGCGAGGGCGATGTCGTCGCCGGTGTGGTGCAGCAGGGCAAGGACCCGAAGAACGTCCTCGTCAAGCTGGACGACAAGCTGGAGGCCATTCTTCCGGTGCAGGAGCAGGTGCCGGGCGAGGACTACACGCACGGCCTGCGGCTGCGCACGTACGTCGTCCGCGTGGCCAAGGGTGTCCGCGGCCCGTCCGTCACCCTTTCGCGCACCCACCCCAATCTGGTGAAGAAGCTCTTCGCCCTGGAGGTGCCGGAGATCGCCGACGGTTCGGTCGAGATCTCGGCGATCGCCCGTGAGGCCGGTCACCGCACCAAGATCGCGGTCCGTTCCACCCGTTCGGGCCTGAACGCCAAGGGCGCCTGCATCGGCCCCATGGGCAGCCGGGTCCGTAACGTGATGGCGGAGCTGCTCGGCGAGAAGATCGACATCGTCGACTGGTCGGACGACCCGGCCGAGATGGTGGCGAACGCGCTCTCGCCGGCCCGCGTCTCCAAGGTCGAGGTCGTCGACGCCGCCGCCCGGTCCGCCCGGGTGACGGTCCCCGACTACCAGCTCTCCCTGGCCATCGGCAAGGAGGGGCAGAACGCCCGTCTGGCCGCGCGCCTCACCGGCTGGCGGATCGACATCCGTCCGGACACCGAGGTCGTGGCCGAGGAGGGCTGAGCGGCCCGGCCGCAAGCCGGAGATCGTTTTTGGCCAACAGCTGTTCGATTTTTGCCCCAAACGGGTGAGGTCGGTACGGGGAGGTAGACTTAATCGTGTCTGGCCGGACGCATGCCCGCGCGTGCCCTGAGCGAACCTGTGTGGGATGCCGGGAGCGAGCGGCCAAGAGCGATCTGCTGCGGATCGTGATGATCAAGGACGAGTGTGTCCCCGATGATCGCGGTACGCTGCCCGGCCGGGGTGCGTACGTGCACCCCGCCTTGCACTGTCTCGACCTGGCGGTCCGCCGCAGGGCGTTCCCGAGGGCCTTCAAGACCCCCGGGCCGCTCGACACGGCGGTTCTGCGGAATCGCGTCGAGCAGGCCGCGCAGGCGGCACCGCAGTGAACAAGAAGTACGGCACGGAACACCGTGCGGTCAGGTACCTCGCGAGTCGGAAGTAGGTCGAGATTGCGATGAGCACTCGATGAGTACGCGATGAGTACGCCCATGAAGTAGCGACGGTCCGGCGGTAACCGGACCTATAAAGGAGCGAAGTGGCTAAGGTCCGGGTATACGAACTCGCCAAGGAGTTCGGTGTGGAGAGCAAGGTCGTCATGGCCAAGCTCCAGGAACTCGGTGAATTCGTCCGTTCGGCGTCCTCGACGATCGAGGCGCCGGTCGTGCGCAAGTTGACTGATGCTTTGCAGGGTCCCGGCGGTTCCGCCGGCAAGACCGCTGCCAAGCCCGGCGCGCCCCGCAAGGCGGCGCCCGCCCCCAAGCCGGGTGCCCCGGCGCCGTCCCCGGCGCAGGCCGCCCGTCCCGCCGCCCCGAAGCCTGGAGCGCCCACCCCGGCGCCCAAGCCCGCGGCGGCCGAGAAGCCCTCGACGCCGGCCCCCGGCCCGCGTCCGACCCCGGGTCCGAAGCCCGCGGCCCCGGCTCCCAAGCCGGCCCCCGCCGCCCCGGCTCCGACCAACCCGGAGTTCACCGCGCCTCCGGCGGCCCCGGCCGCCCAGCGCCCCGGTGGTGCCGCCCCCGGCGCCCCGCGTCCGACCGGTGCCCGTCCGGGCCAGGGCGCGCCGCGTCCGGGCCAGCAGGCCCCGCGCCCCGGCCAGCAGGCCCCCCGTCCGGGCGGTGCCCGTCCGGCCGGCCCGCGTCCGGGCAACAACCCCTTCACCTCCGGCGGCTCCACCGGCATGGCGCGCCCGCAGGCGCCCCGTCCGGGTGGCGGTGCCCCGCGTCCCGGCGGCCCCGGTGCCGTTCCGGGCGCCCCGCGTCCGCAGGGTGGCCCCGGTGGCGCCCCGCGTCCGCAGGGTCAGGGCGGCGCCCGTCCGACCCCCGGTGGCATGCCTCGTCCGCAGGCTCCCCGTCCGGGCGGCGCGCCCGGCGGTAACCGTCCGAACCCGGGCATGATGCCGCAGCGTCCCGCTGCCGGCCCGCGTCCCGGCCCCGGCGGCCGTGGCCCCGGTGGCCCCGGCGGTCGTCCGGGCGGTCCCGGCGGCGGCGGTGGCGGTCGTCCCGGCTTCGCCGGTCGTCCGGCCGGTCCCGGCGGCGGTGGCGGCGGCTTCGCCGGCCGTCCCGGTGGTCCCGGTGGTGGCGGCGGCGGTCGTCCGGGTGGTCCCGGCGGCGGTGGCGGCGGCTTCGGCGGTCGTCCCGGCGGCTTCGGTGGCCGTCCCGGCGGTCCGGGTGGCCGTGGTGGCACGCAGGGCGCCTTCGGTCGTCCCGGCGGTCCCGCGCGTCGTGGTCGCAAGTCGAAGCGTCAGAGGCGCCAGGAGTACGAGGCCATGCAGGCCCCGTCCGTGGGCGGCGTGATGCTGCCTCGCGGCAACGGCGAGACCATTCGCCTGTCGCGCGGTGCGTCCCTCACCGACTTCGCGGAGAAGATCGGCGCCAACCCGGCGTCGCTCGTCGCGGTCATGATGAACCTCGGCGAGATGGTCACGGCCACGCAGTCCGTCTCCGACGACACGCTCGTCATGCTGGCCGAGGAGATGAACTACGTCGTCCAGGTCGTCAGCCCGGAGGAGGAGGACCGCGAGCTTCTCGAGTCCTTCGACATCGAGTTCGGCGAGGACGAGGGCGGCGAAGAGGCCCTGGTCTCCCGTCCGCCGGTCGTGACCGTCATGGGTCACGTCGACCACGGTAAGACCCGCCTTCTCGACGCGATCCGCAAGACCAACGTGGTCGCGGGCGAGGCCGGTGGCATCACCCAGCACATCGGTGCCTACCAGGTCGGTACCGAGGTCAACGGCGAAGAGCGTCGCATCACCTTCATCGACACCCCGGGTCACGAGGCGTTCACCGCCATGCGTGCCCGTGGTGCGAAGTCGACCGACATCGCGATCCTCGTGGTCGCGGCCAACGACGGCGTCATGCCGCAGACGATCGAGGCGCTCAACCACGCCAAGGCCGCCGGCGTCCCGATCGTCGTCGCGGTCAACAAGATCGACGTCGAGGGTGCCGACCCGGTCAAGGTCCGCGGTCAGCTGACCGAGTTCGGTCTGGTGGCCGAGGAGTACGGCGGCGACACGATGTTCGTCGACATCTCCGCCAAGCAGGGTCTGCACATCGACTCCCTGCTGGAGGCCGTGGTCCTCACCGCCGACGCCTCGCTCGACCTCCGGGCCAACCCGGACCAGGACGCGCAGGGTATTGCGATCGAGTCCCACCTCGACCGTGGTCGCGGTGCCGTCTCGACCGTCCTCGTCCAGCGAGGAACGCTGCGCATCGGCGACACCATCGTCGCCGGCGACGCGTACGGCCGTGTCCGGGCCATGCTCGACGACAAGGGCAACAACGTGGAGGAGGCGACCCCGTCGACCCCCGTCCTCGTCCTGGGCCTCACCAACGTCCCGGGTGCCGGTGACAACTTCCTCGTCGTCGACGAGGACCGCACCGCCCGCCAGATCGCCGAGAAGCGTGCCGCCCGCGAGCGCAACGCGGCCTTCGCCAAGCGCGTCCGCCGTGTCTCGCTCGAGGACCTGGACAAGGTGCTCAAGGCCGGCGAGATCCAGCAGCTGAACCTGATCATCAAGGGTGACGCCTCTGGTTCCGTCGAGGCCCTCGAGTCCTCCCTGCTCCAGCTGGACGTCGGCGAGGAGGTCGACATCCGCGTCCTGCACCGCGGCGTGGGTGCCGTCACCGAGTCGGACATCGACCTGGCGATGGGCTCCGACGCCATCGTGATCGGCTTCAACGTGCGCGCCGCCGGGCGTGCGCAGCAGATGGCCGAGCGCGAGGGCGTGGACGTCCGGTACTACTCGGTCATCTACCAGGCGATCGAGGAGATCGAGGCGGCCCTCAAGGGTCTGCTCAAGCCGGAGTACGAGGAGGTCGAGCTCGGCACCGCGGAGATCCGCGAGGTCTTCCGCTCGTCCAAGCTCGGCAACATCGCCGGTGTCCTCATCCGCTCCGGCGAGGTCAAGCGCAACACCAAGGCGCGCCTCATCCGCGACGGCAAGGTCATCGCCGAGAACCTCAACATCGAGGGTCTGCGCCGCTTCAAGGACGACGTCACCGAGATCCGCGAGGGCTTCGAGGGTGGTATCAACCTCGGAAACTTCAACGACATCAAGATCGACGACGTCATCGCGACGTACGAGATGCGCGAGAAGCCGCGCGCGTAACACGCGGTGAAGTGCCGGGGCCGGTCGGCGGAGGTTATTCCGTCGATCGGCCCCGGCCGTTCCGTGTACGGTTTCGGTGTCCCCGTCCAGTGGTGGGCGGGGCCACTGACCCCGAACCGGCGGGACATCCGGGCATCCATGTATGTGGGGACTCTGTCCTTCGACCTGCTCCTCGGCGACGTCCATTCGCTCAAGGAGAAACGCTCCCTCGTGAAGCCGATCATCGCCGAGCTCCAGCGGAAGTTCTCGGTGAGCGTGGCGGAGGTGAGCGGCCAGAACCTCCACCGGCGCGCCGAGATCGGCGTCGCCATGGTGTCGGGGGACCTGGGGCACCTGAACGGCGTCCTCGACCGCTGCGAGCGGCTGGTCGCCGCGCGGCCGGAGGTGGAGCTGCTCTCGGTGCGCCGAAGGCTCCACACTGATGAAGACTGAATGAGCAAGGCAAAGAAGGAGACGGACCAGTGGCCGACAACGCGCGGGCGAAGAAGCTGGCGGACCTCATCCGGGAGGTGGTCGCCGAGAAGCTGCAGCGCGGCATCAAGGACCCGCGCCTGGGTACGCACGTGACCATCACGGACACCCGCGTCACCGGTGACCTGCGGGAGGCCACGGTCTTCTACACGGTCTACGGCGACGACGAGGACCGGGCGAGCGCCGCGGCCGGCCTGGAGAGCGCCAAGGGCATCCTCCGTTCGGCCGTCGGCCGGGCGGCGGGGACCAAGTTCACCCCCACCCTGGCCTTCGTGGCCGACGCCCTGCCGGAGAACGCGCGGACCATCGAGGACCTCCTCGACAAGGCGCGGGCCTCGGACGCCCAGGTGCGGGAGGCGTCCTCGGGCGCCGCCTTCGCGGGCGAAGCCGACCCGTACAAGAAGCCGGGCGAGGACGAAGCCGCCGAATGAGCAACGCAGCCCCGACGCCCGACGGCCTTGTCATCGTGGACAAGCCGTCGGGCTTCACCTCGCACGACGTCGTGGCCAAGATGCGCGGGATCGCCAGGACCCGTCGCGTCGGCCACGCCGGCACGCTCGACCCCATGGCCACGGGCGTTCTCGTCCTCGGCGTGGAGCGGGCCACGAAGCTCCTCGGTCACCTCGCGCTGACCGAGAAGGAGTACCTGGGCACCATCCGCCTGGGCCAGACCACGATCACGGACGACGCCGAGGGCGAGATCACGGCGTCGGTCGACGCGTCGAAGGTCACCCGCGAGCAGATCGACGCCGGGGTCGCGGAACTGACCGGCGCGATCATGCAGGTCCCGTCGAAGGTCTCCGCGATCAAGATCGACGGCAAGCGGTCCTACGCGCGCGTGCGCGGCGGCGAGGAGTTCGAGATCCCGGCCCGGCCGGTGACCGTCTCCTCCTTCCGGGTGTACGACGTGCGCGAGGCGACCGCCGAGGACGGCACGCCCGTCGTCGACCTGGTCGTCTCGGTGGTCTGCTCCTCCGGTACGTACATCCGGGCGCTGGCCCGGGACCTCGGCGCCGGACTCGGCGTCGGCGGGCACCTCACCGCGCTGCGGCGCACCCGGGTGGGCCCGTACAAGCTGGACAGCGCCCGCACGCTCGACCAGCTCCAGGAGGAGCTGACCGTGATGCCGGTCGCCGAGGCCGCGGAGGCGGCGTTCCCGCGCTGGGACGTCGACGAGAAGCGGGCCCGGCTGCTGCTCAACGGGGTCCGGCTGGAGATGCCGGAGTACCCCAAGGGCGCGGTCGCGGTGTTCGGTCCCGGCGGGAAGCTGCTCGCCCTGGTCGAGGACCAGCGGGGCAAGGCGAAGAGCCTGGCCGTCTTCGGCTAGAGGGCGGCCGTCCCTCGACCGGGACGTCTCCGGCCGACCGGCTGACCGGCCGAACCGGAAGGGCGGGGGGGGGGGGGGCCCCCCCCCCTCCGCGGTTGTTAAACCCCAAGGGGGAGCGCGCGGGGGGGACCGGGGGGGCGGGGGGGGGGGCGGTAGGCCCTCCGCGCCGGGCGGCGATCACCTCGACCTACCCTCCACACCATGGGACGCGGGGACCTGGCGGAGCCGGTGGGGCTGGTACGGATCTGCGATCTGGCGGGCCGGCCGCGCGGCACCGGATTCCTCGCCGACCACGAGGGCACCCTCGTCACCAGCCACGAGGCCGTCGACGGGCTGACGCGTGTCGTGCTGCACGCCCCCGGCGAGCGGACCTGGCTCGCGGAGGCCGACGCCGTCACCTCCTTCCCCGAGCACGGACTCGCCCTCATCCGCAGCGACGGCCTCGGCGTGCGCCCGCTGCCGCTCGCCACCCGCGCGGCCGTCGAGCCCGGCACGTACGTCAGGATCGCCGCCCACGGCTGGCGCGAGGCCCGCGTCCTCGGCCCCGCCGCCGTCACGTACACCGCCACCGACCGCTTCCACGTCCTCGCCGACGCCCTCGAACTCGCCATCGGCACCGAGGGCGCGGAGGCGCTGCGGCTCGGCGGGCCGGCCGCGGGCGGTCCCGTCCTCGACAGCGCCACCGGCACCGTCCTCGGCGTCGTCGGCACCGCCCTCCAGGGCGACCCGCGCGCCGCCGGACACGCGGTCGCCCTCCGCCCGGACGGCCCGCTCCGGGACCTGCTGCGCCGCAACGCGGCCACCGTCCCCGCGTACGGCCCCGACCTGAACCTCGCCGCCGTCCTGGAGCTGACCGCGGCCACCGCGCTCCCGCCCCCCGACCCGTCCCCCTGGCCCGCCCCGGTCGCCCGCCCGGACGCCCTCGATGTCCTCACCCGCTTCGCCGGCGCGGCCGACGGGCCGGGCGCGCCCGGGGAGGACGCCCCCGGCCCGGAGGCCGCCCCGGTCCTCCCCGTCCTGGCCGTCGTCGGCGAGCCCGGGAGCGGGCGCACCACCCTGCTCGGCGCGGTCTGCGAGGAGCGGGCGCGCGGGGCCGCGCCGACGGTACGGCTGCGCGGCGCCGACCTCCAGGAGGCGGACGGCTCGGTGGCCGACGCCGTCGGCCGGGTCCTGCACCAGGCCGCCCGGATCGCCGCCGCCTCCGGGGCCACCGGCGACGCCGTCACCGCCGAGCGGGTCGCCCGGCTCGCCGGGGACGCCGGGCGGCCGCTCCTCGTCGTCCTCGACGGACCCGAGGAGATGCCCCCGCCCCTCGGCCACCGGCTCTCCGGCTGGACCGGCGCCACCGAGCGCTGGCTGCGCGCCCACGGCGCCCGCCTCGTCCTTGCCTGCCGACCCGAGTACGCCGAGCAGGCCGCCGCCCTGTGGAGCGCCGCCCCCGCCGTCCTGCCGCTGGGCGACCTCACCGCCTCCGAGGCGCGGGCCGCACGCCGGGGGTACGGGCTCGGCGACGAGGACCTCGCCGAGGCCGACGCCCGGCATCCGCTCGCCCTGCGGCTGCTCGCCGAGGTGCGGGCCGCGCTCCCCGGCGAGGTGCCGGGCCGCCCCGGCAGGGCCGAGATCTTCACCGCCCACCTGGACCTGATGTGCCTGCGGATCGCGGTCCGGATCGCGGCCGGCAGCCGCCCGCTGCCCACCGGGTCCGCCGTCCGCCGGCTCGCCGCCCGTGTCACCGGCCAGGTCCACGAGGCCGCCCGGCGCTGCCTCGGCCCCGGCCACGGGCTCCTCGACCGGGCCTCCTTCGAGGACCTCTTCCCGTGGCGCGACGGCTGGGCCTCCGCCGTCCTCACCGAGGGCCTCCTCGTCCCGGCCGGCTCCGGCTACCGCTTCGCCCACGAGGAGCTCGCCGACTGGCTCCAGGCCGCCCACCTCGATCTCGACACCGCCCTCCGGAGCCTCGTCCACGACCACCCGCCCGCCGCACCGGCCCGGCCCGCCGACGAAACCCCGGAGCGGGAGACGGAGCGGGAGGGGGAGCAGCAGGCGCGGGAACAAGAGCGGGAGCGGGAGCAGGAGCGGCCGGAGCCGGTCCGGCCGCGCGGGCGGCGCCGGCGGACGGCCTCCGGCGACGGGACCGCCGGCCCGGCCCCCGGGACCCCGCACCCGTCCGTGCCCCGCCACCGCGTCGGCACGGTGGTCCACGCGCTGCTGCTCGCCCACCGCGAGGGCGGGCCCGCCGCCCTCGCCCCCCGCCTGACCGGGCTCGTCGACTTCCTGGCCGACGCCGGGCCGGACACGCCCGGCGAGGCCGTCTGGTGGGGGAGCGCCCTGCTCACCCGCGCCCTGGCGGGGGTCGGCGACCCCCGCCCGTACCTGCCCGTGCTGCGGCGGCTCGCCGACCGGATCGGCGAAGCGGCCGAGCCGGCCGGCGGACTCGCCGGCTTCGGGCCCGGGTGGTGGCGCGAGACGGCCGTCGGGGAGGACGAGCGGCTCGACCTGTTCCGCCGGCTGGTCACCGGCGACGCCGGACACCTCGCCGCCGTCGAGGGGCTGCTCGCCGCCGAACCCCGGACGGCCCAGCCGCTGCTCTGCCGGTGGTTCACCGACGGGCGCACCCTGTCCAGCCGGCCGTACACCACCGTCGCCGCGGCCGCCCAGGAACTGCTCCACACCCACCGGGGCCTCGCCGTGGACGACCTGTGCGAGGCCCTGGCCGGCGCCGCGCACCCGCTCGCCGAAGGGCTGCTCGGCGCGCTCGTCGACGACGAGCCGGCCGCGCTGTGCCGGGCCGTCGACCGGTGGGCGCACGACGACCTCCGGCCGGAACGACGGCTGGCCGCCGCCGCGTACGGCAGCCTCCTCGCCGCGCGCGGCCCGCGGGGCCAGGACCGCGAACTGCTGCGGTACGCGGCCGGCGCGCTGCTCGCCCGGCCCGGCGACCGGCCGCTGCACGCGGCGGCGCTCGGCATCCTCGTCCGCGATCCGCACGCCCGGGGCCCGTATCTGGCGCGCGCCCTGGCCGACCCCCGGGTCCCGCCCGACGCGCTGGTCGAGGCGGTGACCGACCACTCCGGACCCGTCCTCGACGCCCTCCGCGCGCGGCTGGACGAGGGCCGGGACGCGGGCGCCGTGCTGCGGGCCCTCGCCGCCGTCGACGCCCCCGCCCTCACCCGCCGGATCTCCGTCCTCGTCCGGGAGCACGTCACCCGGCACCCCGACGGCGCCGGGCACGCCGCCGGCTACGTGGACCTGCGGTTCGAGGAGGGGCCGACCGCGCGGGCCGTGCTCTTCCCGCTGGTCGTCGGTCTGATCCACGGACGGCCCCCCGCCGTCCGCCGCGCCCTCGCGCCCGTCCTCGCCGCCCCCGGCACCGGCGCCTCCCGCCATCTGCGGGCCGAGCTCCTCGACGTCCTCCTCGACCACGAGACCTACGCGGCCGAGCCGGGCGAACGGACCGTGCCGGACGCCCTGCTGACCGCCGCCGCCGAGGGCGCCGCCCGCCGTACGCCACCGCGCAACCGCGCGCTGCTGGCCCGTACCACCGCCCTCTACGCCCGCGACCCGGGCGGCGCGGCCCACCGCGACCGGCTGCTCGCCGTGCTCGCCGCCGACCACCCGGCCTTCGCCGCGCTGCTCGCGGAGACCGTGCCCGCGCCGCGCGCACCCGGCACTGTCCATGCCGATGCGAACCGACGGGCCCGGGCATGGCAGTCTTAGACCTGCGTAATGGGCGCACAGGGCGAACAGGCGGACGAGGAGCGGTCACAGTGCAGCGCTGGCGTGGCTTGGAGGACATCCCCCAGGACTGGGGGCGCAGCGTCGTCACCATCGGCTCCTACGACGGTGTGCACCGCGGACACCAGCTGATCATCGGGCGGGCCGTCGAGCGCGCCCGCGAGCTGGGCGTCCCCGCCGTCGTGGTGACCTTCGACCCGCACCCCTCCGAGGTGGTGCGCCCCGGCAGCCATCCGCCGCTGCTCGCCCCGCACCACCGGCGCGCCGAGCTGATGGCCGAGCTGGGCGTGGACGCGGTGCTCGTGCTGCCGTTCACCGCCGAGTTCTCGCAGCTGTCGCCGGCCGACTTCATCGTCAAGGTCCTCGTCGACAAGCTGCACGCGCGGGCGGTCATCGAGGGCCCCAACTTCCGCTTCGGCCACCGGGCCGCGGGCAACGTCGCCTTCCTCACCGAGCTGGGCGCCACCTACGACTACGAGGTCGAGGTGATCGACCTGTACGTGAGCGGCGCCGCCGGCGGCGGACAGCCCTTCTCCTCCACCCTCACCCGCCGGCTGGTCGCCGAGGGCGACATGACCGGCGCCGCCGAGATCCTCGGCCGGCCGCACCGCGTCGAGGGCATCGTCGTGCGCGGCGCGCAGCGCGGCCGCGAGCTGGGCTTCCCCACGGCCAACGTGGAGACCCTGCCGCACACCGCGATCCCCGCCGACGGCGTCTACGCCGGCTGGCTGACCGCGGCCGGCGAGCGGATGCCGGCGGCGATCTCCGTCGGCACCAACCCGCAGTTCGACGGCACCGAACGGACGGTGGAGGCGTACGCGATCGACCGCGAGGGCCTCGACCTGTACGGCCTCCACGTCACCGTCGACTTCCTCGCCTACGTGCGCGGCATGCTCAAGTTCGACACCCTCGACGACCTGCTGGTGGCGATGGCCGCCGACGTCGACAAGTGCCGGGAGCTGACGGCCGCGTACGACGCCGCCGGGGCCTGACCGCCCGGCACCCCCCGCTGCCCGGCACCGGGCGGCGCGCCGCCCGGTGCCGGGCCGTCAGCCCTCGCGGGCCGCCGCCCAGTGGCAGGCCACCCCCCGCTCCCCGCCGCCCGCGCGGAGCACCGGGAGCGCCTCCGTCCGGCACCGGTCGGCGACCGGTGCCGCCTCGCCCGAGGCCAGCACGTGGCAGCGGGCGTGGAAGCGGCAGCCGCCCGGGATCCGGGCCGGGTCCGGCGGCTCGCCGCTCAGCACCACCGGCTCCGTCTCCGACTCCGGGAGCACCGACAGCAGGGCCCGGGTGTACGGGTGCCGGGGCGCCGTGAGGACCGACTCGACCGGGCCCGTCTCCACCACCCGGCCCAGATACATCACCGCCACCCGGTCCGCGATGTTCCAGGCGAGGCCCAGGTCGTGCGTCACCACCAGGGCGGAGAGGCCGAGTTCGTCGCGCAGCCGGAGCAGCAGCGCCAGGATCTCGCCGCGTACCGACGCGTCGAGGGAGGCCACCGGCTCGTCGGCGACGATCAGCTCCGGTTCCAGGACGAGCGCCCCCGCGATCACCACCCGCTGCCGCTGGCCGCCGGACAGCTCGTGCGGATAGCGCAGGAAGAACCGCTCGGGCGGCCGCAGCCCGGCCCGGGCGAGCGCCCCGGCGACCGCCGCGCGCTCCGCGGCCCCGTCCCGGTGCACCCCGTGGATCCGCAGCCCCTCGGCGACCGCCTCGTACACGGTGTGCCGGGGGTTGAGGGAGCCGCTCGGGTCCTGGAGGACGAGCTGGGCGCGGCGGCGGTAGGCCCTCAGCGCCCGGGAGGTGTACGCGAGCGGTTCCCCGGCGAAGGAGACCGTGCCGGCCCGGGGCTTCACCAGGCCGAGGAGCGTCCGGGCCAGCGTCGTCTTGCCGCAGCCGGACTCGCCCACCAGGGCCACGATCTCGCCCGCCCCGATCTCCAGGTCCACCCCGTCGACCGCCCGGGCGGGCGGCGCGCCCCGCCGCCCCGGGAAGGTGACGTGCACCCCGCTCGCCGTCAGCAGCGTCTCCGTCATCCGCGCTCACTCCCCACGTGGACGCAGGCGGCCCGCCGCCCGGCGCCCGCCGCCCGCAGTACCTGGTCGTCCTCGGAGCACTCCGCCACCGCCACCGGGCAGCGCGGGTGGAAGGCGCAGCCGGCCGGCAGCGCCGCCGGGTCCGGCGGGTCGCCCGGAAGGCCGCGCGGCGCCCGCCGCGAGGCCGGGTCCCCGATCCGGGGGAACGCCGACGACAGCGCCCGCCCGTAGGGGTGGGCGGCCGCCCCGTACACCTCGCGGGCCGGGCCCTCCTCGACGATCCGGCCCGCGTACATGACGGCGAGCCGGTCGCAGGTGTCGGCGAGGACCGCCAGGTCGTGGCTGATCATCATCAGGCCGATGGACTCCTCGGCGACCAGCCGCTCGATCAGCCGCAGGATCTGCGCCTGGATCATCACGTCGAGCGCGGTGGTCGGCTCGTCGGCGACGATCAGCCGCGGTTCGCAGGCCAGCGCCATCGCGATCATCACGCGCTGGCGCTGTCCGCCGGAGAGCTCGTGCGGATAGCCGGCGGCCCGGGAGGCGGGGAGGCCGACCTGTTCGAGGAGGGCGGCGACCCGCTTGCGGGCCTGGGCCGGGGTGGCCCGCTGGTGCACCAGGAGCGGTTCGGCGATCTGGTCGCCGATCCGGCGCACGGCGTTCAGCGAGTGCATGGCGCCCTGGAAGACGATCGAGGCGCCCGCCCAGCGGACCGCCCGCAGCCGTCCCCACTTCATGGCGAGGACGTCCTCCCCGTCGAGGAGGATCTCCCCGTCGAGCCGGGCGCTCGCGGGCAGCAGCCGCAGCAGGGCGAGCGCCAGCGTCGACTTCCCGCAGCCGGACTCGCCGGCCACGCCCAGCTTCGACCCGGCCTCCAGCGTGAGGTCCACCCCGCGCACGGCGGGGACGGCACCGTCCCCCGAGCCGTACGTGACCCTCAGATCCCTGATCTCCAGGAGGCTCAACGCCCCACCCCCAGCCTCGGGTTGAGCACGGACTCGACGGCCCGGCCGCAGAGCGTGAAGGCGAGCGCGACCAGCGCGATCGCGATCCCGGGCGGGGCCAGGTACCACCAGTGCCCGGAGGAGACGGCGCCGGCCTCGCGGGCGTCCTGGAGCATGCCGCCCCACGACACCACGGTCGGGTCGCCGAGCCCCAGGAAGGCGAGGGTGGCCTCGGTGAGGATCGCCGCGGAGATGCCGAGCGTGGTCTGCGCGAGGACCAGCGGCATCACGTTCGGCAGCACGTGCCGGGCCATGACGTGCCCGTGGCCGCCGCCGAGCGCGGTGGCCCGCTCGATGTAGGGACGGGACTCGACGGCGATCGTCTGCGCCCGCACCAGCCGGGCGGTCGTCGGCCAGCAGGTGATGCCGATGGCGAGCACCACCGTCCACATCGACCGGGACATGACCGTCGCGAGCACGATCGCCAGGACCAGGGCCGGCATCACCAGGAACCAGTCGGTGATCCGCATGACGACGGTGGACAACCAGCCGCCGTAGTGGCCGGCGAGGACCCCGACGAGGGTGCCGATCGCGACCGACAGGATGGCCGCGAGCAGCCCCACGAGCAGCGAGATCCGGGCTCCCCAGATCAGCAGCCCGAGCAGCGAGCGCCCGAACTGGTCGGTGCCGAGCGGGAACTCCGCGCTCGGCGGTTCCATGGCCGTACCGGGCGCGTTCGTCACCGACTGGACGTCGGCGCCGACGGTCAGCGGCGCGGTGAGCGCGATCAGCGCGATCAGGGCCAGCCCGGCGAGCCCGTACAGGCCCGCCCGGTGGCTCCGGTACGCCTTCCAGAAGCGCGCCGCGGAGCCCCTGCGGCGCTCCCATGCGAGAGAGGTCATCGGCCCACCCGGGGGTCGAGCAGCGGATAGAGCAGGTCGGCGAGGAGGTTCATCAGGATCATCGCTCCGGCGAAGACGACGAACAGGCCCTGGACGAGCGGGAGGTCGGGCACGCTGAGCGCCTGGTAGAAGAGTCCGCCGAGTCCCGGCCAGGAGAAGACGGTCTCCACCAGGATCGAACCGGCCGCCACATGGCCCAGGTTGATGAAGACCATGGTGACGGTCGGCAGCAGCGCGTTCGGCACCGCGTGCCGCCGCCGCACCTCGTCGTCCTTGAGCCCCTTCGCCCGGGCGGTCGTCAGATAGTCGCCGCCCATCTCGTCGAGGAGCGAGGACCGCATGACGAGCAGCGTCTGGGCGTAGCCGACCGCGACCAGCGTCACCACGGGCAGCACGAGGTGGTGGGCGACGTCGAGGGCGTACGCGAAGCCGGTCTCGCCGGTCCCCGACTCCATGCCGCCGGTCGGGAAGAGCCCCGGGACCGGGCCCATGCCCACCGAGAAGACGATGATGAGCAGCAGGCCGAGCCAGAACGACGGCACCGACCACAGGGTCAGCGCGACCCCGGTGCTCACCCGGTCGCCGAGGCCGCCGTGCCGCCACGCCGAGCGGGTGCCGAGCCACAGCCCGAGGGCCGAGTAGAGCACCACGGCGACCCCGGTGAGCAGCAGCGTCGCGGGCAGCTTCGCCGCGATCAGCTCGCCGACCGGGGAGCGGAACTGGAAGGAGGTGCCGAGGTCGCCGGTGAGCGCCTTGGCGCAGTAGTCGGTGAACTGCTGCCACAACGGCAGGTCGAGGCCGAACTGGCGGCGCAGGGTCGCCAGTTGTTCGGCGGAGGTGGGGGCGCCATGGGTCATCGCCTTCACCGGGTCACCGGGGATGATCCGGAAGAGGAAGAAGCTGGTGACCAGGACGGCGAGGAGGGAGACGAGCGCGCCGCCCAGCTTCCCCGCCGCGTGGCGGAGATAGCCGGGGCCGACGCCGGTGCGGGGTGCGCCGTCCGCGGCGCGGGCCTCCTCGGCCCGCGCCACGCCGGCGGGGGTGCTTGCCGTCGTCATCGCTACTCGCGGTCGTCGGCGGTGGCGCGCCGGCGCGTCCGGAGGAGGACGAGTCCGCCGGCGACGACGACCGCGGCCGCTCCGACGCCGATGAGGATCCCGGTCGAGGAGGAGCCGGAGCCGTCACCGGAGCCGGACGCGGAGGCGGCGGGCACGGCCGACCACCAGCTCCAGTAGCCGTCCTGTCCCCACAGGTTTCCGGCGGCCTCGGGCATGGTGGTGATGGACGCGATCTGGTCGGTGCGGTACGCCTCCAGGGCGTTGGGGTAGGCCATGATGTTCATGTACCCCGTGTCGTACAGCCGGGACTGCATCCGCTTGACCAGGTCCGCCCGCTTGGCGGTGTCGTACTCCACCGCCTGCTGGGCGTAGAGGGAGTCGAAGTCCTTGTCGCAGATGAAGTTGTCGGTGGCGCCGGTGTCCTTCGGGGTGGCCGGGAGGGTGCCGCAGGTGTGGATGGACAGCACGTAGTCCGGGTCGGGGTTGACGGACCAGCCGTCGAAGGCGAGGTCGTAGTCGCCCTTGACCCAGGGGTCGGAGACGCTGTCCAGGCACTCGACGGTCAGGCCGATGCCGAGTCCGCCCCACCACTCCTGGAGGTACTTGCCGACCGCCTTGTCGTTGGGGTCGGTGGCGTGACAGAGGATCCGGAAGGAGAGCGGCTTCCCGTCCTTGCCGAGCCGCTTCCCGTCGCCGTTCTTCCGGTACCCGGCGTCGTCGAGGGCCTTCGCGGCGGCCGCCGGGTCGTAGGCCCGCCGCTGGGCGCCCTCCGGCTTCCAGAAGTAGGAGCCGAAGCGGGGCGGGATGTACCCTTCGCCCTCGACGGCGTGCCCCTGGAAGACCTTGTCGACCAGGGTGGCGCGGTCGACGGAGAGGAAGAGCGCCTTGCGGACGGCCGGGTCGAGGAGGGCCGGGTGGCCGTTGCCGAAGGTCTTGCCGTCCTTGGCGCGGGCGCCGGGGTTGGTGGCCAGCGCGTAGAAGCGGCGGCCGGGGGCGTCGTTGACCTTGATGTCCTTCTGCGTCTTCAGCGCCGCCGCCTGGGCGGGCGTCAGGTTCGGGACGAAGGACACCTCGCCCTTCTGGAGGGCGGCGACGGCCGCGTCCCCGTCCTTGTAGTACTTGAAGACCAGCTCGTCGAACTGGGGCGCGCCCCGCCAGAACGTCTTGTTCGGCTTGAGCTTGATGTACTGGTCGACCTTGAAGTCGGTGATGACGAACGGGCCGTTGCCGACGATCGGGAACTGCTGGTCGTTGTTGAACTTCGAGAAGTCGCCGACCTTCTCCCACACGTGCTTCGGCACGATCGGCACGTCCAGCGCGGTCATGGTCGCCTGCGGCTTCTTCAGCCGGATGACGAGCGTCGTCGCGTCGGGCGCGGTGACCTCGGCGAAGTTGGCCGTGAAGCTGCCGTTGGCGGTGGCCGCGTTCGGGTCGGTCATCATCGTGTTGAAGGTCCAGGCCGCGTCCTCGGCGGTGGCCGGCTTCCCGTCGGACCAGGTGGAGTCCTCGCGGATCTTGTACGTCCACGTCAGCTTGTCCGCGGAGGAGGACCACTCGGTCGCGAAGGCCGGGACGGTCCGGGCGTCCTTCGCGTCGTAGTTGGTGAGGTACTCGTAGGCCAGCCGGTGGATGCTGGTCGAGGTGAGCTTCTGGGCCAGGAACGGGCTCAGCGAGTCGATGCTCTGCGAGACGGCCACCGTGAGCGTGGTGCCGCCGGACTTGTCGTCCTCGGCGGCGGCCGTGGTGGCGGGGAGGGCCGCGAGCGAGGCGGTGGCGAGACCGGCGGCGAGCAGCAGCCGGGCGGTCCGGTGGGGCCGGCGGGGCCCGTGGGGCCGGTGGGGGAGCGGACGGGATGGAACCTTCGTGACCATGACCATGGGACGTGACCTCGCGTCGGGGGATCTGTCGTGGAGTCGTGGATCTTGGGCTGACGTCAAGTGAAGCGAAGATGTATCAGCGGTGGTCTGCCGTCGTCAACGATGACTCAAACCCCGTGTGGGCTGCGGGAATGCAAGGAGGCTCCGTACCGGTGAACCGGTACGGAGCCTCATTGGTCTACTCCTGTGACGCCCTACTGCTGAGGGGCTGGCGGCGCCTGCGGGGGCTCCTGCGGCGGGGCCTGCGGAGGCAGCGGCAGGCCGAACGGCTGGCCCGGCGCGGGCGGCTGCCCGTACGGCTGCGCGGGCTGCCCCGGCTGCCCCGGCTGGCCGGAAGTCGCCGCCGGCGGATAGGGCTGCTGTCCGTACGGCTGTCCGGGATACCCGGCTTGACCCGGCATCGGCTCCCCGGGCACCGGCTGACCGGGTGCCTGCTGACCGGGCATCGCCGGGCCGGGCTGCCCCGGATACGGCTGCCCCGGCTGGGGGTACGGCTGCGGCTGACCCTGCGGCGGGTACGGCTGGCCGGGCGCCGGCTGGCCGGGCGCGTACTGGCCGGGCATCGGCCGGCCGGGGTACCCCTGCTGGTCCGGGTGGGGCTGGCCGGGGTACGGCTGCTGCTCCGGGTGGGGCTGGCCAGGGTACGGCTGCTGCTCCGCGTAGGGCTGGCCCGGCGCGGGCGGAGCGCCGTACGGCTGCCCCGGCGCGGGCTGGCCCGGCATCGGCTGGGGGGCGTACTGCCCCGGCATCGGCGGCGCCATGTGCGGCGGCACCCCGCCCTGGCCGTCGCCGGTCCACAGGCCCTGCGCCTGCTGCGCCCGCGCGAAGTCCTCGGCGACCATCGCCGAGAGGTCGAAGTACGCCTCCCGGGTCTTGGGCCGCATCATGTCGAGGTCCACCTCGGCGCCGGCCGCCAGGTGCTCGTCGAAGGGCACCACGATCACCCCGCGGCACCGCGTGCGGAAGTGCTGCACGATGTCCTCGACCTTGATCATCTTGCCGGTCTCGCGGACCCCCGAGATGACCGTGATCGAGCGCTGCACCAGGTCCGCGTACCCGTGCGCCGACAGCCAGTCCAGCGTCGTCGAGGCGCTGGACGCGCCGTCCACGGACGGCGTGGAGATGATGATCAGCTGGTCGGCCAGGTCGAGCACCCCGCGCATGGCGCTGTACAGCAGGCCCGTGCCGGAGTCCGTCAGGATGACCGGGTACTGCTTGCCGAGGACGTCGATCGCCCGCCGGTAGTCCTCGTCGTTGAAGGTCGTCGAGACCGCCGGGTCCACGTCGTTGGCGATGATCTCCAGGCCGGACGGAGCCTGCGAGGTGAACCGGCGGATGTCCATGTACGAGTTGAGGTACGGGATCGCCTGCACCAGGTCGCGGATGGTCGCCCCGGTCTCGCGCCGCACCCGGCGGCCGAGCGTGCCGGCGTCCGGGTTGGCGTCGATCGCCAGGATCTTGTCCTGCCGCTCGGTGGCCAGGGTCGAGCCCAGCGCGGTGGTGGTCGTCGTCTTGCCGACACCGCCCTTGAGGGAGATGACCGCGATCCGGTAGCAGGAGAGCACGGGCGTACGGATCAGGTCCAGCTTCCGCTGCCGCTCCTGCTCCTCCTTCTTGCCGCCCAGCTTGAACCGCGAGGCCGCGCCCGGGTTCCGGCTCGACTTCGCCTTCTGCTTGTTGTTCCGCAGCAGCCGGTCGGAGGAGAGCTCGACGGCCGCGGTGTAGCCGAGCGGGGCGCCCGGCACCGACCGCTCGCGCTGGTCGTGCGTGACCGACTGCGGCCAGGCCGCCCCGGTCCGCGGGTCGACACCCGGCGGGTACCCGTACCCCTCCTGGCCCTGCGGCGGCAGTTCACCGGGCGCGCCCGGACCCTGCGGGTAGCCGTACCCGCCCTGCGCCTGCGGCGGAAGGCCGTAGCCGGCGGGCGCGCCCGGTGCCTGCTCCGGCCCCGGCGCGGGCACCGGAGGCTGCGGCTGCTGACCGGGGTGCGGGTAGCCGTACCCGGCCTGGGCGGCGGCGGGCGGCGGGTAGCCGTACCCGGCGGGCGCGCCGGGAGCCGGGGCCGGAGCGGGCGCCTGCGGAGGCAGACCGGGAGCACCGGGGCCCTGCGGGTACCCGTATCCCCCCTGCGGCGGTACGGCTCCGGGGGCGCCGGCCACCGGCTGCCCGGGCCACTGCGGCGCGGGCTGCGGGGCCTGCGGGGCCGGGGCCTGCTGGGCGTCGGGGGAGGCGGGCGGGAAGTTCGGCGGCAGCGGCGGCAGCGCGCCGCCCGCGGCGGGCGCGCCCGGGAAGGGGCCCGGGGCGCCGGGTGCGGCGCCCGCCTCCGCCGGGGCGCCCTCGGCGGGCAGCGGGGCGGCGGCGGGCAGGGGCGCGGGGACGGCGTCGGCGGGAGCGGCGCCGAGGGGGGCCGCGTCGGCGGGGGCGGGCCGGGGCTCGTCCTCCGCGTCGGCTTCGGCCGCGACCTCGGCCGCGACCTCGGCCTCGGCCTCCGGGGTGGACTCGGGGGCGGACTCGACACCGGTCTCGACGCTGGTCTCGACGTCCGCCTCGACACCGGTTCCGACGCCTGCCTCGACGTCCGTCCCGGCCCCGGTCCCGGCCGGCTCGTCGTGCTCCTCGGCGAGGGCCGCGCCGGCGTCGGTGTCCGTCCCGGCGTCCGTGACCGGGTCCGCGTACGCCTGCGGGGTGGTGTCCGTGAACGAGTCCCCGCCGGCAGGGGCCTCCGCCTCAGGGGCGACGGCCTCCGGGGCCGTTCCGTCGACGCTCGTCCGGGGGTCCGCGACGGCCGCCTCGGCGGCCACCGGCTCCGCGCCGGCCCCGTCGTGGGCGAGGACCGGCGGCACGTCGGCGCGGGCCAGGCCCGCGGCCTCGGGGGAGCCCGGCAGGGGGCCGGCCTCCGGCGCGGGGGCCGGCTGCGCGGCCGCGTCCGGACGCAGCGAGGCGGGGTTGAAGCGCATGGTGGCGCCGCTCTCCACCTCGCCGCCGCCGAAGGGCGCGGCGGGGGAGGGAGCGGGGGCCGGGGCGGGCGCCGGTACGGGCGCGGGCAGCGGGTAGGCCGACGGCGCGACGGGCGTGCCGGCCTCGGGGCCGTACCCCCCGTACGGCCCGGGCGCGGGAGGCTGCTGACCGGGGACCTGACCGTGGACCTGACCGTGGACCTGACCGTGGACCTGGCCGGGCGCCTGGCCCGCGATCTGGCCGGGGGCCTGACCCGGGACCTGGCCCGGCGCCGGCGGCGGGGTGTGCGTCCAGGCGGGCTGCTGGAAGCCGGCCGGGGGCACCCCGGGCACCGGGACCGGCGCACCCGTCGGAGGCGGGGGAGTCACACCGGCGCCCCCCGGGCCGCCCGGCGCGTTCTGCGTGTACCAGGCCGGCGGGGTGTAGTCGATGGTGAACTCACCCGTCATCTCGGCGGGATCCGCGTCGGACTCGTCGGCGGGCACGTTCCAGCCCCCGCGGATGTCGTCGCGATCGCCGTTCACTTTGCCTCCTGGTGTGGTCGAGCACCCTTGTGCCGTCGTGCGTCGGAGCCACCGTTCACTGCCGATCGGGCGGGCTCTCCCCTCGGACCCGGCGAACGTTCCGAGGGATCCTCCGCCGCGTCCCCACCCACCCTAAACGTCCGCAACGCCACCGCGGCAGGCCCGTCCTCTCCCGGAGCCCCTCCCTCCGGCAGGGAGCGCGGCCCGGGTGACGCCGGGGCGGCGGAGCGTGAGGAAGCATGCGGGGCGAAACCGTACAAGACGGAGCAACACGGAGGAATTCCCACGGTCTTGTGTGCTTCCGCCCGCCCCGCGCCCCGCCCGTCCCGCCCGCTCCGTCCGTCCCGCGGGTCCCGCCTGCTCCGCCCGCTCCGCTCGCCCCTCGCGTCCCGGCGTGGCCCGGACGGGTGACGCGACGAACCGGCGGTCGCGCACCCCGCGGCGGGGTGCGCGACCGCCGGTCCGACGCTGGCCCCGCCGCGGACGGGCGGGGCCGCCACGTTCAGCGCAGGTCGAACTCGCCGTCCCGCGCGCCGAGCACGAACGCCCGCCACTCCGCCTCCGTGTACCGCAGCACGGTGCCGTGGTCCAGCGAGGAGCGCATGGCGACGGCACCACCCGGCAGATGGGCGATCTCGACGCGCTCCTCGTCCGGGCTGGTGCCGGGGGCGCCGATCCACTCCACACCCGCGATGTCGAGGGCGTACAACTCGTCCTTCTCCTGCGCGCTCCCCATGGGAGTTCCTTTCGCTCACGGCCTGTCGGCGGACCATGTGTCCCGTGGCGCAGGGCAGTTGGGCCCGCCCCGCGCCACCAGGAGAAATACTAGGGAACCGGCCCCCGCGCGGGGGCGGCTTCGGCCGATCGCGCCCCGGGCCACGGCACCGGCGGACGGGATCCGTCCGGTCCGGCAGACCTCGCTCCGCCCCGTTGACTCGTTCCGCCCCCCCCGGGATCCGATCCACCCCCTGGGACGTCGATCCGCCCCCCCGGGACGTCGATCCGCCCCCCGGGACGTCGATGCGCCTCCCCGGGGACGTCGATCCGTCTCCCGGGACTCGTTCCGTCCCCCGTACCTCAGTCCATCCGGCGGGCCGTGCCGAGCAGGCCCGACTCCGCGTCCGTGGCGTTGGTGATGACCCAGTGCCGCTCGGCACCCGCGCACCACAGCGTCACGCCGTCGCCGAGCGTCGGCAGCGCGTCCACCTCGTTCCGCGTCAGGCCCAGGATCCGGCCGGTCTGCTGGGCCTCCTGCGGCGAGACCCGCTGGACGCCGACGAGCGTGGCCGCGCGCATCAGCCGCGGGGCGACCGGGCTCAAGTACGGCAGCAGGGTCAGCACCGACTGCCACGGCGAGGACACCACCCGCCCGCGCGGCGGCCGCATGCCGCAGTCCCGCACCACCACGGCCGGGCTGCCGACCGTCGCGCCCAGCGGCGGCACCCGGCCCACGTCATGGAGCGTGATGCACTCCAGGCCCGCGCCCGCCGCCTGCGCGAGCCCCACCCACGCGTGCGGGCGGCCGGTCTCCACGACGACCCGGGAGCCGGTGGCGGCCGCGCGCAGCGCCAGCACCTGCGCCGTCCACAGACCGCCGATCAGGAGGACGTCGTACGGCGTCGACCGGTGGAAGCCCACCAGCTGAGAGCGCCCCTCGGAGTCCTCCCCGATGACCACGCCGTCGTCGCCCACCGGGAGGGAGAGCGCCCCGAGTTCGGCCGACGGGACCGTGTGCCCCGCGTGCCGCGGGCCGATCAGACCGCGCAGCCCCTTCACCGCTCCACCGCGTCCCCTCATCGGGCACCTCCGAGGGGCATCGTCGCCAGCACGCCCGGCAGCTGCTCGCGGTCCAGCCGCAGCAGGCCGACCTTCGCGGTGCGCGCCGCCTGCTCCAGCGTCCGGCGGACCCGGACCAGTTCGTTGTCGGAGCCACCGGTGACCCGGACGTGGCCGCCGACCTCCATGGCGCCCTGACGCGTCCCGCGCCGGACGGTGAGACTGAACGTCGTGGCGTACGCGGGCACCGACGTCAGCAGCGAGACCAGCCGCGGCAGCGGCGCCGCGCCCCGCCCGAGCTCGGGCCAGCGCCCGACCGCGTACGTGGTGTGCCAGCGGTCGTCGCACCGCCAGACCCGGGACGTCTCGGCCGTCCGCCGCTGCGGGGCGGCGTCGGCCCGGCCCGCCCGTGCGGCCGCGTGCGGACTCGTGCAGGCCGCCGTCGCGATCGTCGAGTTGACTTCTTCCTGGTCCAGGACGACCGCCTGGAAGCCGGCGCCGGTGATCCGGCTCGCCAGATGGTCCGCGATCCGCACCAGGCAGCGCTGCGCGCCCTCCAGACCGCCGCCGCGCGCCGCGACCGCCTCCTTGCAGCGCTCGGGGTCCAGCTTCACCGCCACCCAGGTCAGCCGCAGGGCGGGCGCCCCGGTCCGCTCCTGGAGGGGCGCGTACGAGAGCCGGGCCACCGACTGCTGGGGGAGGTGCGGCGCCGGCGCCGGACGCACCTGCTGCACCAGCTGCACCGACTCCACCACGATGTCGTCGACCTCCAGCGCGTCACCCAGCAGGGTCAGCGGGAAGGCGCGGGCACCGAAGACCGGCCGCAGCGCCGAACCGCTCGCCTCGACGCGCAGCACCGCGGTGAGGAACGAGCCGTCGCCGAGCATGCCGACCGTGCGGTGGTTCCGGTCGACGTACGGCTGCGCGCCGAAGCCGCGGACGCTCTCGGTCACCGGGGCGAGGGAGGGGTCCGCGTCGGGCGCGGAGGGCGCGGTGTCCCGCCGGCGCGACCGCAGCGCGAGCGCGGTCGCCATCCAGTCCTGCACGGCCTGGCCGCGGCGCCGTATCACTGCGAGGAGCACGAGGACGCCGGCGGCGACGCACGTCGGGACCAGCCAGAGGCCGCCCAGCACGAAGCCGACGGCCACCAGGGCCAGCGCCGACTCCACCAGCACCAGCTGACGGAGCTGCACCGGACCGACCCGGCCGGTGCGCGACAGCGGCCGGAGCGTCGTCGTCGCGGGAACGGCCTGCGGGCCCCCCGGACCCGGCGCGCCGGCACGCGTCTCCGCGCGCTCGTTGCTGCGTTGCCGTCGGGAAGATTGAGGCGCTCGGCCGCTGGTCCGCCGCCCGTCGCGCGCACGCGTCGCCGTACCCATCGCCGCGTTGCCCCCTCGTGTCCGTAATAGCCGAATTCCCCTGGGCGTTGACCGGGCGATCACCCTACCTGAGCGGTGAGACACGGGTGCCGCCAGGCATAGTAGGGGGCGGCGGGACGGCTGACGGACTCGCCGAGTGTGGCAACCTGGTCGGCCGGCGGGGAGAGGGACGACACAACAGATGGCATCACGACGGGACGAACTGAACGCCTACACCTTCGCGAAGCGGAGATTGGTCGCGCAGTTCGTGCAGCCGAACTCGACGGGTTCCGAGGAGGGCGCGCCGCGCCCGCTGCGCGCGGTGGTGCCGGGCGCCATCGTCGGCGTGGTGATCCTCGCGGTTTTCGGGGCCTGGGGCATGTTCAAACCCGTCGCCCCCAAGGACTGGGACAAGCCCGGCCAGAACGTGATCATCGCTGACAAGTCGACCACCCGGTACGTGGTCCTCAAGACCGGCGACAAGGTCCAGCTCCACCCCGTCCTCAACATGTCGTCGGCGAAGCTCCTGCTCGACCCCGACAAGGACAAGATCATCACCGTCGCGGAGTCCGTGCTCGACAACGGCAAGATCCCGCACGGCGCCACCCTCGGCATCCCCTACGCCCCCGACCGGCTCCCCGCCGAGAAGGAGGCCGGCGCCGCCAAGCGCTGGGCCGTCTGCGAGCGCCCCGGCGAAGGCGGCCGGGCCATCCAGAAGGCCGCCTTCGTCCTCGCCGCCCGCGAGGAGGCCAGGACCGACGGCCCCGAGCGGCTCACCGGCGGCCAGCTCCTCTACGTCGAGGGCCCGGACCGCACCCGCTACGTCGTCGACGCCCTGGGGACCGCGTACCCCGTCGAGAAGGACGAGCTGCTGCTGCGTCAGCTCGTCGGCCAGGGCCGTGTCGCCCAGCGCGTCTCGGAGGCGTGGCTGAACACCCTCCACAAGGGCGACACCATCTCCTTCCCCCGCGTCCCGGGCGAGCCCGGCGCCACCTCCGGCGCGAGCGGTCTGGCGCCCGAGTTCGCCAAGGTCGGCATGGTGCTCTCCGCGACCGACGGCACCCGGCAGCAGATGTACGTGGTGCTCCAGGACCGGGTCGCGCCCGTCTCGGACTTCACCGCCAAGCTGCTCCTCAACAGCCGTCAGCTCGTCTCCCTCGGCCAGGCCGGCCAGGCCACCAAGCTCAGCGGCGGCGCCTTCCAGTCGCCGGGCGACACCTTCGGCGGGGACAAGAAGTGGCCGACGGCCGCCCCTGTACCCGTCAACGAGGCGGGCACCGGCGAGGGCAGCCGCAACACCGTCTGCAACGTGCTCCGCGCGGTCGACGAGGACAACGGCGCCACCACGCTGAGCACCTGGGCCGGCAAGGACTTCCCCGCCATGCTGCCGACCGGCTCCAGCAGCGCGTACGTGACCCCCGGATCGGGCCAGCTCTTCCGCCAGTTCAAGGGATCCACCACCTCCAGCGGCTTCCTCTTCCTCGTCACCGACACCGGCCTGCGCTACGCGATGCAGTCCAACGGCGACACCGCCACCGACGACTCCGGCATCGGCTCCTCCGGCTCGGAGGAGGAGAAGCAGGCCCGGCAGGCGGAGGCCCAGCAGGCGCAGAACCGCCTCGGCTACAAGAACATCGAGCCGCTCCCCGTCCCCGCCGAGTGGTCCACCTTCCTGCCCACCGGCCCCCGCCTCTCCACCGGCGGCGCACGCCAGCCGCAGGGCTCATGAGGACGCCCCCGCGCCCGTCCCGGCGCCCCCTGGTCGTCCTGGCCGCGACGACGCTCTGCGCCCTCGGCCTGCCCCTCTCCACGGCGGCCGCGGACGAGGGCCAGTGCACCTACCCCAGCAAGATGTACGAGGGCCGGCCCTGGTCGCTCCAGCGCGTGCTGCTCGACGAGGTGTGGGCCCAGTCCACCGGCAAGAACGTCCGCGTCGCCGTCATCGACACCGGCGTCGACATGAAGAACCCCCAGCTCGCCAAGGCCGTCGACGCCAAGGCCGGCATCAACCTGATCCCGAAGGACGTCAAGGACGCCAACGGGTACAAGCTGAAGCGCGGCAAGGAGAACGGCACCACCGACACCGTCGGCCACGGCACCAAGGTGGCCGGCATCATCGCCGCCCGCCCCGTCAAGGGCACCGGCTTCGTCGGCCTGGCCCCGGACGCCACGATCATCCCCATCCAGCAGAACGACGCCGACGGCAACGGCACCGCGACGACGCTCGCGACGGCGATCCGCCACGCCATCGCCAAGAACGCGGACGTGATCAACATCTCCCAGGACACGGCGAACGCCGTGAAGCCCACGCCGCTCCTGGAACAGGCCGTCCAGGCCGCCCTGGACGAGGAGATCGTCGTCGTCGCCTCGGCGGGCAACGACGGCCTGGGCGGCAACGTCAAGGCCACCTACCCGGCCTCGTACAAGGGCGTCCTCGCCGTCGCCGCGTCGGACCGCAACAACGAACGCGCCCAGTTCTCCCAGTCCGGCGACTTCGTCGGCGTGGCGGCGCCCGGCGTCGACATGGTCTCCACCGTCCCCGGCGGCGGCCACTGCGCCGACAACGGCACCAGCTTCTCCGCCCCGTACGTCGCCGGCCTCGCCGCCCTGATCAAGGGCGAGCACGGGGATTGGACCCAGGAACAGATCGTCGCCCAGATCCAGCAGACCGCCGAACGCTCCGTCGCCGGCCACGACCGCCTCGTCGGCTGGGGCGTCGTCGACCCCGTCCGGGCCCTGACCGAGGACGACAAGCCCATCGAGAAGCCCGTCGCCCACGAGGGCGTCACCCGCGCCGAGGCCCCGACCCCGGCCGCCCTCCACCTCGGCGAGACCCCCGAACAGCGCGCCGCCCGCCTGGCGACCTACGTCGTCGTCAGCGGAGGGGTCCTGGTCGCGGCCATCGCCGGGACGGCGGTCGCCCTGCGGGACCACCGGCGGAGGCGCGCTGCCACAGCGGGCCGGTGATCATTGCAGACGCACACGGCTGATAGCGTCGAACATGACAAACGAACTGTAGAAGTCTCGTGACGAACAAGAGACTTGGGCCTGTCAGTCGCAATCACTAGAGTGGTAAGCGCGTGATCGGTGGATGGCGAGTCGCCACGATCGCAATGCAGGACAGCAGGAGCAAACGGGGAGGATTGGCTCGTGTTCGAGGTAACGGGTGACGGGGGCGGGGGCGACTGTGGCGAGTAACCTTGAGCTCGGCGTCGGCGAGCTGAAGAAGTTCCGTGACAAGGTCGACGGGGTCATCACGGAGCTGGAGGCGAGCGCGGGCGGAGCCTCGAAGCTGGGCCAGAACCGCGTGACGCGCGCCTCGCTCGGCACCGGCATGGCCTTCGCCGAGGCGGACGGCTTCTTCACCGAGTACGAGCGCGTCCACAGCTCGCTCGTGGCCCTGTCGAAGTCCCTCAGCGGCCAGATCGAACTCCTCCAGATCGGCGTCCACGCCGCGGATGTCGGCTACAGCAACGTCGAAGAGGACCAGCGCCGGCGGTTCCACGACATCCGCGCCCGCCTGAGCGAAGAGCGCGCCGAGGCCATCAAGCGCGAAGAGGAAGCGCGGAGCAAGAAGCCCACGCAGCCCGCGCAGGAGAGCCAGAACTCCGGCACCGTCGCGAAGAACATGAGGTGACGACCGATGAGTGACGAGAAGAACCCGAACCCGAGCACGCCCCCGCAGCCGGAGCTGACGCCGCAGGAGCAGGCGCAGGCGAAGGACACCGCGGACATCAACGCGGTCTACGCGACGACGAACGTCCTGGAGAAGCTGGACGAGATCCTCCCCTTCGGCTTCGGCCCCAAGGGCAGCGTCTTCGGCTCGACGTCCTTCGAGGGCGCCCGTCTCAACGACATGCTCGACCTCTTGGAGAGCGCCAACCCCTCCGACCTGGAGCAGGCCGGCGAGGCCCTGGAGAACGCCACGAAGTCCCTCAACGCGGCGGCCAAGGAGCTGAACAGCTTCGTCGCCGGCGTCGAGTGGAAGGGCGAGGCCGCCGTCGAGTTCCAGCGCTACGGCTCCGAGGTCGTCACCTACGCCTGGGACATCGGCAAGGTCGCCAACGCCGTCGGCTCCCAGATGAAGGTGGCCAGCACCGGCCTGACGTCGGTCCGCAACGCCAAGCCGCCGCGCGACAACCGCCTCGTCCAGAAGAAGCCCACGGACTTCACCGAGGTCGAGAAGGTCGAGAAGAACGAGGACTACCAGAAGGCGGTCCGGGCGGAGAAGGACCGCCAGGAGGCCATCAACCAGATGAACCGCCTGGCGTCGTTCTACGCGGTGTCGCAGAGCACGCTGTTCGGGCAGGAGCTGCCGAAGCCGCCGGAGGCGTACAAGGCGGCGGTTCCGATGCCGACCAAGGACTACTTCGGGACCGGGGAGTCCGGAACGTCCGGCTCGGGATCGTCCCGTGAGGGCCTGTCGAGGGAGTCCTCCGGGCACATCAGCACCGTCGAGGACCGCACCACCCAGACGATGCCCCGCACCGGCGACCAGCTCGACGGATCCGACCCGATCCGAGAGAAGCCCACGGACGACACGAAGGTCCAGATCGACACGGTCCGGACGCCTCCGCCGCCCACGCAGCTCCCGAACGCCCCGACCATCCCGACCGCGCCCACCAACACGCCGCCCCCGACCGGGCCCGGGATGCCTCCGCCGCTGACGCTCGGCACCCCGCCGCGCACCGGCGCGCCCAAGGCCCCCGTGAACCAGGGGCCGCGGACCGCCACCGGCCGGACGGGCTTCGGCCGGACGGTCGGACCGACGACCCAGCCGGCCGTCGGCCGCACCGGCGGACCGAAGGGCCCCCAGGCGATGGGCCGGACGACCGGCCCCACGACCTCCCCCGCGGTGGGCAGGCCGGGCAACCCGACGAACTCGCCGCCGATGGGACGGTCCGGGAATCCGGCGACCTCCCCGACGACGGGCCGCACCAACAACCCCATGGGACGCGCCGGCGGGCCTCCGGCCACGTCCCAGTCCACGCAGGCGGGGCGTGCCGCGCCCCAGACCGGCCGTGCCGGACAGCCCGCCACCGGGCGTACGGCCGGCGGCCGGGCCAACCCCATCATGGGCGGCACCCAGCAGCGTGCCACCGGCGGGAGTACCGGCTCGCGGATCCCGAGGGGCACCGTCGTCGGCAGCGAGGGCCCCGCCGCGGGCCGCGCGGCCGGGGCGCGTCCCAGCCAGGCCGGCGTGGTCGGTGCCAACAACGCCAAGGCGGCGCCGCGTCCCGCCGGCCGTGGCACCCCCAGCTCCAACGGAGTGGTGGGGACGCCCCGGGGCATGGGCGGCCGCGGCACCCAGCGTCTGGGCCGTGAGGAACAGGAACGGGAAGGCTCTTCGCGCCCCGACTACCTGACGGAGGACGAAGAGACCTGGAACAACCGTCGGCGCGGCGCCGTGCCGCCGGTGATCGACTAACCACGCGGAAGGCTCGGAAGTCAGGATGACGGCAGGAATGATCGAGGGCGGCAGGCTCCGGCGAGCGCTGCTCGGCACCACGGCGACCGTGGTGCTGGCGACGGCTCTCGTCGGGGTCGCTCCGACGGCAGTCGCTGCCGACGCGCGGTCGCAGCAGTGGTACCTGGACGCCATGGGCGCCGAGGACATCTGGAAGAAGTCGACCGGTGCGGGGATCACGGTCGCCGTCATCGACAGCGGAGTCGATCCCGACACCCCCTCGCTCAAGGGCAAGGTACTCAAGGGCTGGGACGCCGCCGAAGCCAAGGGTGACGAGACGGACGACTATGACGGCCATGGGACGACCATCGCCGAGATCATTGTCGGCTCCGGGGCGCAGGGCAGCCTCAGGGGTCTCGCGCCGGGTGCCAAGGTGATCCCCTATCGGGTCAGCAATACCGAGCTCCAGAACGAGCAGGCCGTCAATGCCTTCGACATGTCGGAGGCGATCAAGGCCGCGGCTGACAGTGACGCGCAGGTCATCAATGTGTCCTTCGGTAGCGAGTACTACAGCGAAGAGATCCTGCAATCGGTCCAGTACGCCCACAAGAAGGGCAAGTTGATCTTCGCGGCCTCGGGCAATGACGCGCTCAAGGACAACAAGAAGCGCTACCCGGCGAGTTATCCCGAAGTCGTCGCCGTCGCCGCGACCACTCAGGACGGCGTCGTGGCCGACTACTCGCAGTACGGTGACTACATCGACCTCGCCGCACCCGGCAGCCGTATTCCCGGATACTGCGACAAGAGCCTCACGAAGTACTGCGTGAGCGACGGCACCAGCTTCTCCGCCGCCCTCGCCTCCGCCTCCGCCGCCCTCATCTGGTCCGCGCACCCCGACTGGACCGGAAGCCAGGTCCTCCGCGTCATGTTCGAGTCGGCGGGCCGTGGTGACGACTGGAAGCCGGGCACGGTCAGCACCAAGGCCGGTCACGGCGTGGTCCGTCCCAACGCGCACATCAACCGTGGCGTCGGCAAGCCGGGCGACCCGAACATCAGCCCCCTGACCAACGAACCCACGGGCGGAGCCGCCGCCGGCGGCGCGACGCCGTCCACGGCCCCCTCGGCGACCGCCTCCGCCTCCGCACCGGCCGGCGAGTCCTCCGGGGCCCCGTCCGCAACAGCTTCGACACAAGCGCCCGACGGCAAGGCGACGTCCGGCACGGCTGTGGCAGGCTCCAGCGAGAGCGCGGAGAGCGGCGGCCGGACGGGGATCATCATCGGCGCCGTGGCGGCCGTGGTCGTCCTCGCGGGCGTGGGCGTCGTGATCGCCCGCAAGCGCCGTACGGCCTGACGCCGGCCCGGTGTCAGGCCCCCCACCCACCGAACCGCGTCCGCGTGAACCTGCGGACGTGGCCTCAATGAGAACCCGAGAAAGGGAGAGCGACACATGTCAGTCTTGAAGGTTGGCGATCAGAGTCTCAAGGATTTCCAGGACGAGCTCACCCGCAAGTTCGATGACGTGAAGGGCCAGCTGACGGCCCTCCAGGGCGTCATCGACAGCCTCGAAGGCCGCTGGAAGGGCATCGGCGCCGGCGCGTTCGACGCCAAGCAGACCGAGATCAACCAGGGCATGGTGCGCATCGCCAAGCTCATGCTGAACTTCCAGGAGGCCATCCAGGTCACCCGGACCACGTCCGGCAACACCGACGACGAGGTCGACGCCGCCCTGCGCGGCATCGACGTCACCGCGGGCTTCTCCGGCGACGCGGGCGCCGAGAAGGCGGCCCGTTCGGGCATCGCCGGCCTCTGACGTCCGCGTCGGAGCCACCGCACCACTCCACCTGAACGACACCATCCAGACCCGGAGGGACCATGGCTGCCAACAACGACGGCCTCATGCTCGTCACGTACGCCTCGCTCGACGACGCTGCGAACCAGATCGACAAGCAGGCGAAGCGCCTGGACGAGGCCCTGGAGGCCATCCAGACGAAGATCCGCTCGGTCTCCAGCACCTGGGAGGGTGAGGCGAAGACCGCCGCCGACGGCGCTCACCTCAAGTGGGACCAGGAGACGCGCGCGATCCACAACGCGCTGCAGGGCATCTCCAAGGCCGTCCGCCAGGCCGCCCCGGCCTACCAGGCCGGCGACAAGCGGGCCGCGGGCTTCTTCTAGACAGAAGCGCACAACGGCAACACAGGGTGGGCGTGCACGGGAGGCGCCCACCCTGTCGCGTGTTCGGGATCGCACACACATCGGGAGCGACCGGAAGCGGATGCGCCAACGCCCTTGTCATGGGCTGGAACTGGCCGCGATAGCACCTGCGAACGCATTCTTCCCTCGCTAGGTTGGACCCGGCGACGTTCGGGCACCGACGGGGGAGAGGCGCTGCGATGGGGTGGGACGACCGAGGAGGCGAACAAGTCCCTCGCCCGGTCGGGGGACTGGGTCACCTACGCGGTGGGCGCCGTGATCACCGGCGGTATCGCGGCCATCCCCGTGCCCGGCGCGACAGCCGGCGCCATCGCCTTCGCCCCGGTCGCCACCGAGGTCGCCGGCGAAGCCCTGAGCACCTTCCTCGGCCAGGAGATCGACAAGAGCGTGGAGAAGGGCGAGGAGAAGTCGGCGGAGAAGGCCCAGCAGACCAGCGCGGACTTCTACGAAGCGGGCGTCAGCAGCATCGCGGACAGCTACAAGAAGTATGTCGACGAGGGGAGTCTGGCCGCCGAGCAGGCGGACTCCCAGGACATCATGAGGGAGCTGGAGGACACCTACGTGGGTCTGGGGGCGGGGGAGAACGACCACCGCGGACGTCCGCCGTCGGAGAAGGAGGACTGAGGCCCCGTGGTACGCATCGGTACGCATCGACCGCGCCGGCCATCGGGCCCCGTCCCGCGATGGCCCGCACTCATGGCGCTCGTCGCGGTCGGGCTCTCCGGCTGCTCGCAGGAGCCGGAGGAACCCCCGGCACCGGCCGCCACATCGGCGGCGCGCGTGTGCGACGGAGCCTTCGACGCGCCGGCGGCGAAGGCGTTGGAGCGCATCGGCGGCACGGAAGGCTTCTACGAAGCGGCGGGGGAGACCTCTGACGGGGAGCGGCGCACCTTCGCGTTCTCCAGAGCGGCGGCAAGCCTCCGCAGCGGTCCCCCGAAGTACACCGGATGCGCCATCCGCCGGGCGAACGCCGGGAAGGACTCCCGCCCGATCAGTTTCTGGATCGAGGCGAGGGAGCGCCCGCCCCGGAAGGAGGATGCCGGCGGAGAGCCCGACAGCGTCGCGTACTACCCCTTGGGCGTCCACGCCGAAACAAGGGACGGAGACTCGGCACTGCTGTTCTTCCGGTGCCGGACGGGCAACACCGAACGGAGCTATCCGTACCTCGCGGTTCAGATGGTCGACCTGAGCACCGAGTCGGCGGAGCGCACCACGAGCAGGGACCGGATGACCGTCCTCGCCTCGTTCTCCCGCACCCTCGCCGACAGCATGGGCTGCGCCGACGAGGCCCGCCTCCCCCAGCAGGTCCCCGCCCCCGGGACCCCCTGGTGACCTGAGTCGGATATTCGCCGCCTACTGCCGGCTAATCTCCGACTCAGATCACCAGGCACCTCCTGCTCGTCGCAGGGCGCGGCGGTTCCCCCGCGCCGTCACCCGCACCCGCCGGCCGACACCTCGGCGTCCAGCTCGTACCGGCGGTCGTCCAGGTGGGCGTACTTCGGCGGGGCCTGTCCGGGCACGGGGTGGGCCGTCACCGTGAGGCAGGTGCCGTCCACCTCGTACCGTTCCGTGTCACCGGTCCCGGAGACCAGGGTCACGGCGTGCGTCTCGCCGGGCCTCCGGATCTCGTCCTCGATGTACTCGCCCCAGGATCCCTCGCCGACGGTGAACCTCAGCCTCGGCTGTTCCTCCAGGTGCCCGGCCACGGCCCGCAGCTCTCCGGTGGAGACGGCCCCGCCGCCCCGGGACCAGGCTTGCGCCTCCTGGAAGGAGGCGACGCACTGCCAGGCGGTCGCCGCCGCCAGGATCGCGAACACCCAGCGCGGGCCGCGGTGGCGTGCGCGCAGGGCGGCCCGGTCCTCGGGGGTGCGGGGGCGCCGGAAGAAGCCGTCCGCCCTCTCCAGGCCACCGCACGCCAGGGCCGCGAACAGCACCGCCATGCCCCCGAACACGAACGCTGTCATCCGCATCCCTACAGCTCCTGCATCCGTCCCGTCTGCACCAGCGGGTTGCCGCGCTGGCGGGAGACGAAGACGCCGCGGCCCGCCGGCATGGGGCGCATGCGGACGCCGCCGAGGACGTCGCCCTCCTGCGGGTCGCCGGAGAGGAGGACGCCCTGGGCGCCGAGTTCCATCATGCGCTGCATGAAGGACTCGTACGCCGACCGGCTGGCGCCGGCGGCGCTGCGGGCGATGATGAAGCGGACACCCACGTCCCGCGCGAACGGCAGCAGCTCCGTCAGCTTGGCGAGCGGGTTGCCGCTCGACGTGGAGACCAGGTCGTAGTCGTCGACGACCACGAACAGGTTCGGCCCGGACCACCAGCTGCGGTCGCGCAGCTGCTGGGCCGTGACGTCCGCCGACGGCGAGCGGCGGCGCATCAGGTCGGCCAGCGCGTCCACGTGGTGCTCCATGTTGTTCGACATGGGCACGTACTCGGCCAGGTGGGTCGCCGGCGTCACGTCGAGCAGCGCGCGCCGGTTGTCGATCACGAAGAACTTCGCCGAGGCGCCGTCGTACCGCTCCGAGATCTGCTTGATCATCAGCCGCAGCAGGTTCGACTTGCCGGACTCGCTCTCGCCGAACACCAGGAAGAACGGGTCGCGGTCGAAGTCGACGAAGACCGGCTCCAGGTTGTTCTCGTCGATGGCGAACGCGACTCCGCGCTGCGGCTCCGCGTAGCCGGCCGGCAGCGCGTGCGCGTCCAGCTCGCGCGGGAGCAGCCGGACCTCCGGCGCGCCCGGTGCCGTCCAGTGCCGGGTGACCTCCTGCGTCATCGCGGCCGTCGCCTCGGCGAGGTCGCTGTCGGAGCTGATCCCGTCGATGCGCGGGACGGCCGCCATGAAGTGCAGCTTCTCCGGCGTCAGGCCGCGGCCGGGGACCCCGGTGGGCACGTTGGCGGCGATCTTGCGGTCCAGCTCGGAGTCCATCGTGTCGCCCAGCCGCAGTTCCAGCCGGTTCATCAGATGGTCCTTGAGGTTGGCGCGGACCTCCATGGAGCGCGAGGCCGTGATGATCACGTGGATGCCGTAGCCGAGACCGCGGGCCGCGATGTCCACGACGGCCGGTTCGAGCCCCTCGTACTCGGTGCGGAAGTTGCCCCAGCCGTCGATCACCAGGAAGACGTCGCCCCACGGCTGGTCGGTCACCGAGATGTCGCCCCGGGCCCGCAGCCGGCGGAAGGTCTGGATGGAGTCGATGCCCGCGCCGCGGAAGTACTCCTCGCGCCGCGCCAGGATGCCGTAGACCTCGGCGACCGTGCGCCGCACCCGCTCGGGGTCGAGCCGGGACGCGACCCCGCCGACGTGCGGCAGCCCGGCGACCGAGGCCATGCCGCCACCACCGAAGTCCAGCCCGTAGAACTGCACCTCGTGCGGGGTGTGGGTGAGGGCGAACGCCGAGATCAGCGTCCGCAGCAGCGTCGACTTGCCGGACTGCGGACCACCGATGATCTGCATGTGGCCGGCGGCACCGGAGAAGTCCCGGTAGAGCGTGTCGCGGCGCTGCTCGTACGGCTTGTCGACCACGCCCAGGGGTACGACGAGCCGGCCCGCCGCCTCGTAACCGGGCTGGGTGAGGCCCCGGCCCTCCACGCCCGCGAGGCCCGGCAGCACCGAGTCGAGCGGCGGCGGGTTGTCCAGCGGCGGCAGCCACACCTGGTGCGCCTCGACGCCGCGTCCCTCCAGCCGGCGCACGATCACGTCGAGCACCGAGTCGGCCAGCGCGTCGTCCTCGGCCGCGCGGGCCTCGGGGACCCGCGCCTGCGCCGCCGGCTCCAGGTAGCGCACCGGGACGGGGGCCGCGGTGAAGGGCACCGGCCGCCGGTCCACCGGCAGCGGCCCGCCGGACACGACGGCGTGCTGGTTGGTGCGGTACGTGCCGGAGACGTACGCCGCCTTGAACCGCACCATCTCGTCGGTGCCGTACTTGAGGTAGCCGGAGCCCGGCACGTTCGGCAGCGAGTACGCGTCGGGCACGCCGATCGCCGCCCGGGACTCGGCCGCCGAGAAGGTCCGCAGACCGATCCGGTAGGAGAGGTACGTCTCCAGACCGCGCAGCCGGCCCTCCTCCAGGCGCTGCGAGGCCAGCAGCAGGTGGACGCCGAGCGAACGGCCGATGCGGCCGATCTGCACGAACATCTCGATGAAGTCCGGCATCGCCGTCAGCAGCTCGGAGAACTCGTCGATGACGAGGACGAGCGACGGGATCGGCTGGAGCGGGGCGCCGGCCGCGCGCGCCTTCTCGTAGTCGTGGATGTTGGCGTAGTTGCCCGCGTCGCGCAGCATCTCCTGGCGCCGGTTGAGCTCACCGCGGATGGAGTCGCCCATGCGGTCCACCAGCGTCAGGTCGTCCGCCAGGTTGGTGATCACCGCGGCCACGTGCGGCATCTGCGACATGCCCGCGAAGGTGGCGCCGCCCTTGAAGTCGGCGAGGACGAAGTTCAGCGTCTCCGAGGAGTGCGTCACCGCCAGGCCGAGGACCAGCGTGCGCAGCAGCTCCGACTTTCCGGAACCGGTCGCGCCGACGCACAGGCCGTGCGGGCCCATGCCCTCCTGCGCGGCCTCCTTGAGGTCCAGCATCACGGGGACGCCGTCCTCGCCGACGCCGATAGGGACGCGCAGCCGCTCCGACCGGGAGCGGGGCCGCCAGGTGCGGCTCACGTCGACGGAGGCCGCGTCGCCGAGGTTCAGCAGATCGGTGAAGTCCAGGTTGGCGAGCAGCGGCTCGTCGTCGTCCGAGCCGCCCGCGACCCGCAGCGGCGCGAGCTGCCGGGCGAGCGCCTCCGCCGCGTCCAGGCTCAGCTCGTCCGGGCTGCCGTCGTACACGTGCCCGTGCCCCGATTCGAGCCGCAGCTCGCCGCCCTCCACGACCACGGACAGGTCGCCGCGGGCACCGGAGCCCCGGCCCTCCACGACCTCGATGATGGTGACGCCCTGGATGCCCTCCGGCGAGGCGAGCGCCGAGGTCTGCGGGATCGACTGCCCGTCGAGCACCACGACCAGGTGCGGGAAGTCGAGCAGCGGGTGGTTCGGGCCCTGGAAGCGGGGCCGGCCGTCCAGCCGGCCGGCCACCAGGTCCTCCAGCTCCCGCGCGTCCGTCGTCATCAGCCGCCGGCTGCCCGCGCCGTCGCCGGGGCCCGACGCCTGCACGTGGGGCAGCCACTTCGCCCACTCCCACGCCGGGGCGGCGCCGTCACCGGTGGCGACGACGATGACCATGTCCTCGGGGGAGTGGAGCGCCGCCAGCGACCCCACCATGGCGCGGGTCGTCGAACGGGCCGCGTCCGGTTCCCCGCTCACGGTGAGGTGGTAGAAGGCGCGCAGCGACACCGCCATCGGCAGGCCGTCGAGGGTGCCGTGCGCGGTGAGGAACTGCTGCATCGCGCCCGCGGTCAGCGGTTCGAGCTCGTCCACGGGAGCCGTCTCGGGGGCGATCAGCGGGGTCGCGAGCTGCTGGCTGCCCAGACCGACGCGGACCTGCGCGAAGTCGCCGTCGCCGATGCGCCGCTCCCAGATCCGGCTGCCCTCGGCGACCAGCGCCCAGAGCTGCTCGGGCGACGGGTGCAGGTAGAACTGCGCGTCCCGCTGGAGGTGCGCCGTCCGCAGCACGCTGCGGCGCGTCTGTGTCAGGTACTTCAGATAGTCGCGCCGCAGGTCGGCGAGCTGCCCCTGGGTCCCCCGCCGGTAGCGGACCAGCATCGCGATGGCCATGGCCACCGTCGACGCGATCATCACCATGCCCATGATCCGCATGATCGGGTTCGGGGTCATGAAGAAGAAGACCACCGAACCGCCCATGCCGAGCATCGGCAGGAGCTGCATCAGGGCACCCTCCTGCTGCCCGCGGGGCAGCTCCGGCGGAGGTTGCAACTGCACCTGCTCGTCGGGCACTTCGGACGGCAGGGCCCGCGGTGGACGCTTGACGACGATCTGGCTCACAGCTCACCAATTTCCGTTGCCGGACGGAAAGTTCCTCCACACGCCCCCGTGGCGACGGGATCCATCCGCGGGGAGGGATCCTACTTTGGTGCGGGGTCACGGGTGGGCGGTAGGGTGGCCCGAAATATTTGCGTAGCCATGAACTATCGCAAAAATCGGGTCATTCGGAGCGCAATATCCGCGGCGCGAGGGCCACGGTCCACGAGCCGGTCCGCGAGCCGGTCCGGCGGACCGGCGGCCGGACCCGCCGCCAGGAGCACCAGGACCACCACGAGGGGAAGCAGCAGGTGAGTATGACGGCCCCAGCCACGGCCGGCGGAGCCGGCCCGTCGGCTCCCACCACCGTGTTCCACGGCGGCACCGGCTTCTGCCGGATCACCGTCGTCGCGCCCGACGGCCGCGTCGACGTCGCACTGCCCGAGGACGTCGCCCTCGCCGATCTCTACCCGGAGGTGCTCCGCCTCTCCGGCCAGACTCCGGCACCCGGCGCCCCGGTCGGCTACCACCTGGTGCGCCGCGACGGCACCGTCCTCGACGGCAGCCGCTCCCTGGCGGCCCAGCGCATCCTCGACGGCGAGCTGCTCTCGCTGCGCCCCTTCGCCGAGTCGCTGCCCCCGGCCGTCTTCGACGACGTCTCCGACGCGGTCGCCTCCGCCGTCTCCAAGGACCGCACCCTGTGGTCCGACGCCCTGATGCGCGGCGCCGGCCTCTTCGGCGGATCGGTCCTCCTGGTCCTCCTCGCCTTCGTCCTGTGGACGGCCGAGCCCCGCCACGACATGCACGGCCTGGCCGGCATCCTGGCCGGCGTCACCGCCGTCCTCCTCCTCGCGCTCGCCGCCGTCCGCGCCCGCGTCTACGACGACCGCGGCTCCGCCGTCGCCCTGGGCACCGGTGCGATGGCGAACGCCGCCGTCGCCGGCTCCGGGCTGCTCGCCCTCGCCGGCGGGCAGGGCATCGGCAAGCTCCAGTTCCTGCTGGCCTGCACCGCCGTCCTCGTGTGCGCCGTGATCCTCACGATCGTCTCGCCCGGCGGGGACGGCCCCTTCGTCGCCTTCGTCGCCGCCTCCACCGTCGGTGTCCTGGCCGGCTTCGCCGCGATCCTGACCGAGCTCACCCCGGCCGAGACCGCCGCGGTCTGCGCCCCCGTCGCCGTCGGCGCGCTCGCCTTCCTGCCGGGCCTCTCCACCCGCTTCGCCCGCCTGCCCATCGGCTTCGAACCGCCCCGGACCGCCGTCGGCGGCTACGGCTCCGAGGCCGAGCCCCAGGGGCCGGTCGACGCCGCCCGGATCGCCGCCCAGGCCCGCCGCGGCCACGAGCTCCTCGTCGGCCTCGTCGGCGGCTGCGCCCTCGTCGCCGTCGGCTCCGCCGCCGTCCTCGGCTTCTCCGACACCGTGTGGGGCCAGCTCCTGGCCCTCGCCACCGGCGTCGCCATGCTGATGCGCGCCCATCTGTTCCGCTACACGGCGCAGGTCGGCTGCGCCCTCGCGGCCGGCCTCGGCTCCCTCGTCCTGCTGGGCCTCGGCCTCGCGCTGAACCCGCCGGTGGAGCTCCTCCTGGAGGCCCTGAAGGGCGACGGCACGGCCCTGGACATCCGTACGGTGTGGCTCTCCGCCGCCATCGCCGGCGTCGCCGCGCTCCTGACGGCCATCGGCCTCATCGTGCCGCGCAAGGGCGTGACCCCCTTCTGGGGCCGTTTCCTGGAGATCGCCGAGACGTTCGTGCTGCTCACGCTGCTGCCGCTCTGCCTCGCGGTCTTCGACGTCTACCACTCCATCCGGGCGCTCACCTCCTGAGCCGCCTGGTACGCTGTGTGACGGCCGTTTGTGTACGCGCTCCCAGAAGCAACCCCAGCAGCACCCCGCCGATGCCCCGCATCGGCCCCGCCTCGGGGAGCAGCGCGCATCGGACCTCCGCTCCCGAGTCATGGAAGCTCCCCTGAGATGTAGACCAGGGGCACTCGCGGGCACGAAACCTGAGGAGAACCGCGTGGCTCTCGACGCCGCCGTCAAGAAGCAGATCATGGCCGAGTTCGGCACCAAGGAGGGCGACACCGGCTCCCCCGAGGTCCAGGTCGCCATGCTGTCCCGCCGCATCTCGGACCTGACCGAGCACCTCAAGACCCACAAGCACGACCACCACTCCCGTCGTGGTCTGCTGATCCTGGTCGGTCAGCGCCGCCGTCTGCTGCAGTACCTGGCCAAGAAGGACATCCAGCGCTTCCGTACGCTGGTCGACCGCCTCGGCATCCGCCGCGGTGCGGCCGGCGGCGCCAAGTAAGGACGCCGTGGAGGGAGCGGTTCCCACTTTCAGGGGGCCGCTCCCTTTGCTGTACGTGCGCGAAGTACCGACCGGCAATTACTCTGGTCGCAGAACGCCACAACCCGCGCGAGAAGCAGCCGGCACGCCGCCGGTCCTCGGTAGTGGCCCCCGGACCTCATCCCGGGTGCTTCGATCGAAGACCGGCCCGCCACATCAGTGCTTCTCCCGCACCCGTCCCGCGCCACACGGGCGCGCGGACCAAAGACGAACGTAGGAGAAACCCATAGTGGAGAACGAGACCCACTACGCCGAGGCCGTCATCGACAACGGTTCCTTCGGTACCCGCACGATCCGTTTCGAGACGGGCCGTCTCGCCCGCCAGGCCGCCGGCTCCGCCGTCGCCTACCTCGACGACGACACCATGGTGCTCTCGGCGACCACCGCCTCCAAGCGCCCCAAGGACCAGCTCGACTTCTTCCCCCTCACGGTGGACGTCGAGGAGCGGATGTACGCGGCCGGCAAGATCCCCGGCTCCTTCTTCCGCCGCGAGGGCCGCCCCTCCGAGGACGCGATCCTCACCTGCCGCCTGATCGACCGCCCGCTGCGCCCGTCCTTCAAGAAGGGCCTGCGCAACGAGATCCAGGTCGTCGCCACGATCATGGCGCTCAACCCCGACCACCTGTACGACGTCGTCGCGATCAACGCCGCGTCCGCGTCCACCCAGCTGGCCGGCCTGCCCTTCTCCGGCCCGATCGGCGGCGTCCGCGTCGCGCTGATCCAGGGCCAGTGGGTCGCCTTCCCGACGCACACCGAGCTCGAGGACGCCGTCTTCGACATGGTCGTCGCGGGCCGCGTCCTGGAGGACGGCGACGTCGCGATCATGATGGTCGAGGCCGAGGCCACCGAGAAGACCATCGCCCTCGTCAAGGGCGGCGCCGAGGCGCCGACCGAGGAGATCGTCGCCGCGGGCCTCGAGGCCGCGAAGCCGTTCATCAAGGTCCTCTGCAAGGCGCAGTCGGACCTCGCCGCCAAGGCCGCCAAGCCCGAGGGCGAGTTCCCGATCTTCCTGGACTACCAGGACGACGTGTACGCCGCTCTCTCCGACGCCGTCCGCGGCGAGCTCGCCCAGGCGCTCACCATCGCCGGCAAGCAGGAGCGCGAGGCCGAGCTGGACCGCGTCAAGGAGATCGCCGCCGAGAAGCTCCTCCCGGCCTTCGAGGGCCGCGAGAAGGAGATCTCCGCCGCGTACCGCTCCCTGACCAAGGCCCTGGTCCGCGAGCGCGTCATCAAGGACAAGGTCCGCATCGACGGCCGCGGCGTCACGGACATCCGTACGCTCGCCGCCGAGGTCGAGGCCATCCCGCGCGTGCACGGCTCCGCCCTGTTCGAGCGTGGCGAGACCCAGATCCTGGGCGTCACCACCCTCAACATGCTCCGCATGGAGCAGCAGCTGGACACCCTCTCCCCGGTGACCCGCAAGCGGTACATGCACAACTACAACTTCCCGCCGTACTCCGTCGGCGAGACCGGCCGCGTCGGTTCGCCGAAGCGCCGCGAGATCGGCCACGGCGCGCTCGCCGAGCGCGCGATCGTGCCGGTCCTCCCGACCCGCGAGGAGTTCCCCTACGCGATCCGTCAGGTGTCCGAGGCCCTCGGCTCCAACGGCTCGACGTCGATGGGCTCGGTCTGCGCCTCCACCATGTCGCTGCTGAACGCCGGTGTGCCCCTCAAGGCCCCCGTCGCCGGCATCGCCATGGGCCTGATCTCCCAGGAGATCAACGGCGAGACGCACTACGTCGCCCTCACCGACATCCTCGGTGCGGAGGACGCCTTCGGCGACATGGACTTCAAGGTCGCCGGTACGAAGGAGTTCGTCACCGCCCTCCAGCTCGACACCAAGCTGGACGGCATCCCGGCCTCCGTCCTGGCCGCGGCCCTCAAGCAGGCCCGCGACGCCCGCCTCCACATCCTCGACGTGATGATGGAAGCGATCGACACCCCGGACGAGATGTCCCCCAACGCCCCGCGGATCATCACCGTCAAGATCCCCGTGGACAAGATCGGCGAGGTCATCGGCCCCAAGGGCAAGATGATCAACCAGATCCAGGAGGACACCGGCGCCGAGATCACGATCGAGGACGACGGCACGATCTACATCGGTGCCGCCGACGGCCCGGCCGCCGAGGCCGCCCGCGCCACGATCAACGGCATCGCCAACCCGACCATGCCGGAGGTCGGCGAGCGCTACCTGGGCACGGTCGTCAAGACCACCACCTTCGGTGCCTTCGTCTCCCTGCTCCCGGGCAAGGACGGCCTGCTGCACATCTCGCAGATCCGCAAGCTCGCCGGCGGCAAGCGCGTGGAGAACGTCGAGGACGTGCTCGCGATCGGCTCCAAGGTCCAGGTCGAGATCGCCGAGATCGACCAGCGCGGCAAGCTCTCCCTGATCCCCGTGATCGAGGGCGAGGACGAGACGAAGGACGACGCCTCCTCGTGACGTCCCGTAGTTCCGCGACGACGGCCCGCCCCTCTTCCGAGGGGCGGGCCGTCGCCCGTACCCAAACGCTTCTCCCGGGCAAGGACGGCATCGGCACCGTCCGCCGCACGACCCTCCCCGGCGGCCTCCGCATCGTCACCGAGACCCTCCCCTCGGTGCGCTCGGCGACCTTCGGCATCTGGGCCCACGTCGGCTCCCGCGACGAGACGCCGGCGCTCAACGGCGCCACCCACTACCTGGAGCACCTCCTCTTCAAGGGCACCGGCCGACGGTCCGCCCTCGACATCTCGTCCGCGATCGACGCGGTCGGCGGCGAGATGAACGCCTTCACGGCGAAGGAGTACACCTGCTACTACGCCCGGGTCCTCGACACCGACCTGCCGCTGGCGATCGACGTCGTCTGCGACATGCTCACGGGCTCGCTCATCCTCGACTCCGACGTGGACGCCGAACGCGGCGTGATCCTCGAAGAGATCGCGATGACCGAGGACGACCCCGGTGACGTGGTCCACGACCTGTTCGCGCAGACCATGTTCGGCGACACCCCGCTGGGCCGCCCGGTCCTCGGCACCGTCGACACGATCAACGCGCTCTCCCGCGGCCAGATCGCCCGCTTCTACAAGAAGCACTACGACCCCACCCATCTGGTGGTCGCCGCAGCGGGCAACGTGGACCACGCCACGGTGGTGCGCCAGGTCCGCCGCGCCTTCGAGCGGGCCGGCGCCCTCACCCGTACGGACGCCGCCCCGATTGCCCCGCGCGACGGCCGGAAGACCATCCGCACGGCCGGCAGGGTCGAGCTGCTGGGCCGCAAGACCGAGCAGGCGCACGTCGTCCTCGGCATGCCCGGCCTGGCCCGTACCGACGACCGCCGCTGGGCGCTCGGCGTGCTGAACACCGCCCTCGGCGGCGGCATGTCCTCCCGCCTCTTCCAGGAGGTCCGGGAGAAGCGCGGCCTGGCCTACAGCGTGTACTCGTACACCTCGGGCTTCGCCGACTGCGGCCTCTTCGGCGTGTACGCGGGCTGCCGCCCCAGCCAGATCCACGACGTGCTGCGGATCTGCCGGGACGAGCTCGACAAGGTCGCCTCCGACGGTCTGACCGACGAGGAGATCACCCGCGCGGTCGGCCAGCTCTCCGGCTCCACCGTCCTCGGCCTGGAGGACACCGGCGCGATCATGAACCGCATCGGCAAGAGCGAGCTGTGCTGGGGCACCCAGATGTCGGTCGACGACATGCTGGCCCGCATCGCGGCCGTCACCCCGGACGAGGTCCGGGAGGTCGCCCGTGACGTGCTGACCCAGCGGCCCTCGCTCTCGGTGATAGGCCCGCTGAAGGACAAGCAGGCGGACCGCCTCCACCAGGCCGTCTCCTGACCTCCACCCCTGAAGGAAGAAGAGCGATGAGCAAGCTGCGCGTGGCGGTCCTCGGTGCCCGGGGCCGCATCGGCTCCGAGGCGGTCAAGGCCGTCGAGGCCGCCGAGGACATGGAACTGGTCGCGGCCCTGGGCCGCGGCGACAAGCTGGAGACCCTCGCCGAGGCGGGCGCCCAGGTCGTCGTCGAGCTGACCACCCCCGACTCGGTCATGGCCAACCTCGAGTACTGCGTGGGCCACGGCATCCACGCCGTCGTCGGCACCACCGGCTGGACCGAGGACCGTCTCGCGCAGCTGGACGGCTGGCTCGCCGCCTCCCCGGAGACCGGCGTCCTCATCGCGCCGAACTTCTCCATCGGCGCCGTCCTCACCATGAAGTTCGCGCAGATCGCGGCGCCGTACTTCGAGTCGGTCGAGGTCGTCGAGCTGCACCACCCGCACAAGGTGGACGCCCCCTCGGGCACCGCCACCCGCACCGCCCAGCTGATCGCCAAGGCCCGCGCCGAGGCCGGCCTGGGCGCCCAGCCGGACAACACCCGCACCGGGGTGGAGGGAGCGCGCGGCGCCGACATCGACGGCGTCCGGGTCCACGCGATCCGGCTGTCGGGCCTGCTGGCCCATCAGGAGGTGCTGCTCGGCGGCGAGGGCGAGACGCTCACGGTCCGCCACGACTCGCTGCACCACTCCAGCTTCATGCCGGGCGTACTGCTCGGTGCCCGCCGCGTGGTGAGCACCCCGGGCCTCACGTTCGGCCTGGAACACTTCCTGGACCTGGGCTGACGGTCATGGGCGGCAAGATCACGTACGTCTTCCTCGCCACCGTCCTCGTGCTGGTCTTCGGGGTGGTGGCGATGGAGGGCGTCCTGCTCCTCCTGACCGGCGAGCCGGCGGCCATGGGCATGGGCGCGGTGGCGTTCCTGCTGCCCTGCGTCGGCGCCTGGTTCCTGTGGAAGAACACCAGCTTCGCGCGCCGGGCCAACCGGCTGGCCGCGGAGCTGGAGGCCGAGGGCGGACTCCCCGTCGACGAGCTGAAGCGCACCCAGGGCGGCCGGATCGACCGCGACTCCGCGGACGAGGTCTTCGCCCGGCGCAAGGCCGAGACGGAGGAGACGCCGGAGGACTGGCGCTGCTGGTTCCGGCTGGCGGTCGCCTATCACGACGCCCGCGACACCCCCCGGGCCCGCAAGGCGATGCAGCGGGCCATCGCCCTCCACGAGGGCCGGACGGTCAGCGCCTGACGCCGTACTCGGCGTGCCACGCCTCGACGGTGTCGGCGGCCCGGTCGAAGGCTTCGGTCCGGGAGAGGAAGTCGGCGTTGTGGTCGGTGAGCAGCACCAGCTGCTCGCCGGCCGTCCGGTCGAGGAGCAGCGCCTGGCCCTGGACGGTGCGCGGGAAGTTCAGCCAGCGCACCGGCTGCTGGGCGGTGCGGACCCCGGCCACCTTCGACCAGGGGGTGGTGCCGGTGACGAAGAAGCCGACGCGGCGGACGCCGGCCCGGCTCACCCAGGTGCCCATGCGCAGCAGGCGCAGGGCGGCCAGGATGATCAGCACGGCGAAGCCGAAGGTGACGAGCGCGCCGCCGACGGCACCCGCGGCGGCGATGATCACCGCGGCGAGCAGGACGAACGAGGCGAGCAGCAGCGCGAGCGCCGCCGCACCGACCCGGTAGGGCCCCGGACGGTACGGACGGCGCCACTGGTCGTGATCGTCGAACGGGAGCGCGACGGCGTCGGTGGTGTCGAAGGCACGGTCGGCCGTCAGGAAGGGCAGGGGCACGGCGGTTCCTCACTCACAAGCACGCTCGAAGGGGCGGTGCCCGGTGAGGCTACCTCAGCGGTTGTCGGAGGCTTCGGACTGCTGCCGGTGCGCGGGCGAGTCCGTGCTGTCGAGCGACGGCATCCCGAGGACCAGGGAGCCGACGAGGCCGGCGGCGACGGTCAGCCCGAGCAGCGTGCGCCCGACGACCTGACCGGGCCTGAGCCGTTCCCGAGGCGGGGGAGTGACGTTACTGCGGAACTCGTCGGCCTCCGCCACGAATGCGAACGGTACGACCTCTGTCCGCCTGAACATGGGTGTCACTCTCCTCGGTGGTTGTCGTGCGTCTCACAGGTACAGACGAGCGGACCGAGGGTTTGGTGCCGTTTTTCACCGAAGCAGCCGAATCTCATCCTTCGGACGGAGGCCGTTACTGTGATGCGGACCCCACGAAGGACTGGAAGGTACATCTGGTGACCGACACCGCCATCGACCCGGCGAAGATCGACCTCCGGAGCGACGTCACCGTCGAGCTGGTCAAGAGCGCCGCGGCGGACTCCGACGTCCTGTGGGCGGCCCGGGTCTCCACGGCGGGGGAGCAGTCCCTCGAAGAGCTCCGGAAGGACCCGGAGCGCTCCAGGGGCCTGATCGACTACCTGATGCGGGACCGCCACGGCAGCCCTTCGAGCACAACTCGATGACCTTCTTCATCAGCGCCCCGATCTTCGTCTTCCGCGAGTTCATGCGGCACCGGGCCGGCTGGTCGTACAACGAGGAGTCGGGCCGCTACCGGGAGCTCCAGCCGGTCTTCTACGTCCCCGACGCCTCCCGCAGGCTGGTCCAGGTGGGCCGCCCGGGCAAGTACGTCTTCGTCGAGGGCACCGAGGCCCAGCACGAGCTGGTCGGCCGCGCGATGGAGGACTCGTACCGGCAGGCGTACGACACCTACCAGGAGATGCTCGCCGCCGGCGTCGCCCGCGAGGTGGCCCGCTCGGTCCTCCCGGTCGGCCTCTACTCCTCGATGTACGCCACCTGCAACGCCCGCTCGCTGATGCACTTCCTCGGTCTGCGCACCCAGCACGAGCTGGCCGCGGTCCCCTCCTTCCCGCAGCGGGAGATCGAGATGGTCGGCGAGAGGATGGAGGAGCACTGGGCCCGGCTGATGCCGCTGACCCACGCCGCCTTCAACAAGAACGGACGGGTCGCGCCGTAAGGCACAGATGTTCGCCCACTCTCGCGAAGTGTCCGTATTGCGACGTTTCGTGAAGTTCATCTAGGCTGATCAAACGGACCCGGCACTGCTTGAACCCCCGAGCAGGCAGTGCCGGGCTCCTCTTCTCACGTCCCCCGAGGGGACACCCGGCGCTGAGCAGCGAGTAGCGTGTTACCCATGGCTCCGATCTCCACTCCGCAGACCCCCTTCGGGAGGGTCCTCACCGCCATGGTCACGCCCTTCACGGCGGACGGCGCACTCGACCTCGACGGCGCCCGGCGACTCGCGACCCACCTGGTGGACGCAGGCAACGACGGCCTCGTCGTCAACGGCACCACCGGCGAGTCCCCCACCACCAGCGACGCGGAGAAATCGGAGCTCGTACGCGCCGTACTGGAGGCGGTCGGCGACCGCGCCCACGTCGTCGCCGGCATCGGCACCAACGACACCCGCCACTCGATCGAGCTGGCCCGCGCCGCCGAGCGCGACGGCGCCCACGGCCTCCTCGCCGTGACGCCGTACTACAACAAGCCCCCGCAGGAGGGCCTGTACCGGCACTTCACGGCCATCGCCGACGCCACCGGCCTCCGGGTGATGCTCTACGACATCCCCGGCCGCTCCGGCGTCCCGATCGACACCGAGACGATCGTCCGGCTCGCCGAGCACCCCCGCATCGTCGCCAACAAGGACGCCAAGGGCGACCTCGGCCGGGCCAGCTGGGCCATCGCCCGCTCCGGCCTCGCCTGGTACTCCGGCGACGACATGCTCAACCTGCCGCTGCTCTCCGTCGGAGCCGTCGGTTTCGTCTCCGTCGTGGGTCACGTCGTCACCCCCGACCTGCGCGCCCTCCTCGACGCCCACCTCTCGGGCGACTTCGAGAAGGCGACCGAGATCCACCAGAAGCTGCTCCCGGTCTACACCGGCATGTTCCGCACCCAGGGCGTCATGACCACCAAGGCCGCGCTCGCCCTCCAGGGCCTCCCGGCCGGTCCGCTGCGCCTCCCGCTCGTCGAGCTCTCCGCCCAGGAGACCGACCAGCTCAAGGTCGACCTCGCCGCCGGCGGGGTAGATCTCTGACATCCGACTTCACAACTGAACACGGCGACAACTGAAAACCGACAACAGCAAGTGCACGATTGTCATGCGCGCCACGTGCCGACCGGTACGTGGCGCGTGTGGTGAGGAGAGACTTTTGAGCCATCCGCATCCCGAACTCGGCGCCCCGCCGAAGCTGCCCCAGGGCGGCCTGCGCGTCACCCCGCTCGGTGGCCTGGGCGAGATCGGCCGCAACATGACCGTCTTCGAGTACGACGGCAAGCTGCTGATCGTCGACTGCGGCGTCCTCTTCCCCGAGGAGGAGCAGCCGGGCGTCGACCTGATCCTGCCCGACTTCACGACCATCCAGGACCGCATCGACGATGTCGTCGGCATCGTCCTGACCCACGGCCACGAGGACCACATCGGTGGCGTGCCGTACCTGCTGCGCCTGCGGCAGGACATCCCCCTCATCGGCTCCAAGCTGACCCTCGCCCTGATCGAGGCCAAGCTCCAGGAGCACCGGATCCGTCCGTACACGCTGGAGGTGGCCGAGGGCCACCGCGAGCGGCTCGGCGCCTTCGACTGCGAGTTCATCGCGGTCAACCACTCCATCCCGGACGCCCTGGCGGTCGCCATCCGCACCCCCGCGGGCATGGTCGTCCACACGGGCGACTTCAAGATGGACCAGCTGCCGCTGGACAACCGCCTCACCGACCTGCACGCCTTCGCGCGTCTGAGCGAGGAGGGCATCGACCTCCTGCTCACGGACTCGACGAACGCCGAGGTCCCGGGCTTCACGGCGCACGAGCGGGACATCTCCAACGTCCTGCGGAACGTCTTCGCGAACGCCCAGAAGCGGATCATCGTGGCGAGCTTCGCGAGCCACGTGCACCGCATCCAGCAGATCCTCGACGCCGCCCACGAGTACGGCCGCCGGGTCGCCTTCGTCGGCCGCTCGATGGTCCGCAACATGGGCATCGCCCGCGACCTGGGCTACCTCCGGGTCCCGGCCGGCCTCGTCGTGGACGTGAAGACGCTGGACGACCTGCCGGACGACGAGGTCGTGCTGGTCTGTACGGGTTCCCAGGGCGAGCCGATGGCCGCCCTGTCCCGCATGGCCAACCGCGACCACCAGATCCGGATCGTCCCCGGCGACACGGTCATCCTGGCCTCGTCCCTCATCCCGGGCAACGAGAACGCGGTCTACCGCGTGATCAACGGCCTGACCCGCTGGGGCGCCAACGTCGTCCACAAGGGCAACGCCAAGGTCCACGTCTCGGGCCACGCCTCGGCCGGCGAGCTGCTGTACTTCTACAACATCTGCAAGCCGAAGAACCTCATGCCGGTCCACGGCGAGTGGCGCCACCTGCGGGCCAACGCCGAGCTCGGCGCGATGACGGGCATCCCGAAGGACCACATCGTCATCGCCGAGGACGGCGTCGTCGTCGACCTGGTCGACGGCCGCGCCCGCATCACCGGCAAGGTCCAGGCGGGGTACGTGTACGTGGACGGCCTCTCGGTCGGCGACGTCACCGAGACCTCCCTGAAGGACCGCCGGATCCTCGGCGAGGAGGGCATCATCTCGGTCTTCCTCGTGGTGGACTCCTCCACCGGCAAGATCACCGGCGGCCCGCACGTCCACGCGCGCGGCTCCGGCATCGAGGACTCCGCCTTCGACGCGGTGCTCCCGAAGATCGAGCAGGCGCTGAACAAGTCCGCCCAGGACGGCGTCGTCGAACCCCACCAGCTTCAGCAGCTGATCCGCCGCACCGTCGGCAAGTGGGTCTCCGACACCTACCGCCGCCGGCCGATGATCCTTCCGGTCGTCGTCGAGGTCTGAGCCCGAAGGGCCTGACCAGCGCGGTTACGGAGCGGGGCACCTCGATTTGCATCGGGGCGCCCCGCTCCAGTACGTTTACGGCTCCGCCAGAACGGGAAGCCCCGGCGCCGCAGTGCGCCCGGCCGGCTGAACGGGAGGCGGGAAATCCGACTCAGATCATCTGATAAAGTCGGAACGCGCCGGAAGGCCCCGAGAAAAACAATTCGGGACCGGAAAGCACCGAGGAAATCGGATCGGAAAGATCTGATAGAGTCGGAAACGAAGGAAGCGCCCGGAGGGCCTGGAAACAGGAACGAAGGAAGCGTCCGCACCTTGAGAACTCAACAGC